>CAZHFU010000001.1:0-341641 GCA_964531975.1 uncultured Anaerolinea sp.
CGACGCGGGAAGGGGGAATCTCCCCTTCTCTCCCCGTTTCGGGGAGAGAAGGGGCCGGGGGATGAGAGAGGTTCTTATGCCCCAAAACCGGAAACATTACACTGGAAGGCTGCAAGGGTGGGCGAGATATGGGGCGCGTGAAAGCTGACCGGTTGGTGAAATGGGCTTGTTCTGATTCGAGCGGGTTAACCGGAGTAATCTAACCCGCTAATAATTTGTGACCATATCGAGTTGGCCGCGCTCGCGGGCCTGCTGTTCAAACCAGCCAAAGGATTTGAAACTTAAGACGCCAAATACTACCGTCAATCCCAGCAGAATGGCGAGGATTTCCATATTCGATAGACTTGCCAGGGTGGGAAAGGCCCCGGCCACCTGGCCCACCAGGGAGCGCCGGATCAGTTCCAACCAATAGGTGATGGGCAGCACATAACCCACCCAGCGCAGCCAGGCCGGAAGAACTTCAAGCGGGAAGACCGCCCCAGTGAACAGGTAGAGGGAGGCGGCGATGGCCTCGCCCACGCCGAACAGGTGATGCGCCAGGGTGAGCATCAGCCCGGCCAGGATGAGGGCCATGAACGAGAGCATGACCACCCCCACCAGCAGCGAGGCGATGAACAAGGGCCAATCGACGGCGGATAGGTTGATCTGCACGTCCAGGAAGGCCACGCCTACGATCAGGGTCACGATCACGGCAATGCCGCCGCTCAGCAGGCTGGCGACGCCGCGCCCCATCAGATAGGTGGTATAGCGAACCGGAGCGGTGTAGATGTATTTGAGGGTTTTATAGTGCTCGCGGTCGTCGATGACCGCCCAGCCCAACCCGTTCATGATGCGCCCGACGAAGATATAAAAGGCGTTGCCGATGTACATGTAGGAGAACAAGGGTGTGTTGAAATTACCCTGGGTAATCACGCCATACATCACCACCAAAATCATAACGCTTGCCAGGGGTTTAATCAGGGCGTAGATGGCGAAAAGGAACGGATCGGTCCAGTTTGATTCAATCGCCCAGCCCAGGCGAGCCGAGACAAGGAAAGTGCGCAGTTGAGAACGGATATCCATGATCTACCTTCTACTCTCGGTGAGGCGGCCTTCGCGAATGGCTAAACGCTCCATGTAGCGCAGCAGCAAGTAAGCGCCTATCAGGAATATGAAGCACAGCGCCGTTAAGATGGTAATTTCGACCCGCACGCTCAGGAAGCCCAACAGCGCACCGGATGGAAAGACGATCTGGCGCATGGCATCCATGCCCAGGGTGAGCGGCACAATCGAAGCGCCCAGGGCGATCCAGAAGCCCAGGTTCTTCACCGGAAAGTAGAAGCCGGACACGAGGTAAATCGGCTCGGTCGCCAGGTTGGCTAAGTGCCAGGCTTCGCGGCTGAGCAGCAAGAACATGCTGGCCGACATCATGCCCATGCCGTAAAGCGCGACCATCGCCAGGCTGAAAACGGCAAAGAGTTGAAAGTAGCTGGTCACCTGGTAGCTGACGCCGAAGATCAGGCTGCCAAGCAGGGTGATGACTAGCGCGCGCACCAGCGAGGCCAGCAGGCCGCCCAGGGCCATGCCCAGCAAAATCGCCATCATAGAGGCGGGCGAGAAGATGTAGAGCGCCAGGTTGCCCTGTTCCTTCTCCCAATATAGCTGGCTAGACATGCTCCACAGGATGTTAAGCCAGAAAGCAGTCATGGCCCCGCCCATCACCACGAAACCGATGTATTCTTCTGGGGCTTTGATAGCCCGGTAGATGAAAACATAAGCCGATACTGAGAGGATGGGGAGGAGAATATCGAAAAACATCCACGATTTCTCGCGCTGTTGGCCGATGAGGCGGGGGTAAGCGCGGGCAATGACGGTTTGAATGAAGAAGCGCCAACCGGTGCGCTTGGGTAATCGGGGCTGGTTTGTAAAATTCATTGGTTGGCCCCGGATTCAATTTGCTCCATGCTTTCGCCCACCTGGTGAACGAACACGTCTTCCAGGGTGGGTTCGCGCTTGTGCAAGCGCAGCAATTGGCGATTGGCGGAGTTGAGGCCGGTCACCACTGCGCCCAGGGCGTCGTCGCCGGATAGGATCAGTTCCAGCACCGAATAGCCGTCTTGTGGTTTATGGATCAATTTTCGCACCCCGGCGATATTCTCCAGGTCGGTTTGTGTGGCGGCGTCGAGGATGCTGACTTCGAGGCGGAAGATGGCGTCTTGCTGAAGAGAGCGTTTGAGGTTAGCGGGTGTATCCACCGCCAGAACCTTGCCCTTGTTGATGATCGCCACCCGGTCGCATAATTCGTCGGCTTCCACCATGTAGTGGGTGGTGAGCAAGAGCGTACGGCGCGGGTCTTCGGTGACCCATTGGCGGACGAAGTGACGCACTTCTCGCGATGCGCCCACGTCCAGGCCGAGGGTGGGTTCATCGAGAAACAGCACGTCGGGGTCGGTCATAAAGCCGCGCACAATGTTCATCTTTTGGCGCAGGCCGGTAGACAGATCGGATGATTTCGTGTTGGCGCGGTCACTCAGCCCCACGATTTTTAGCAGCTCATCGATGCGCTGCCGGGCGAGGTTGGATGGGATGCCATAGAACTGCGAGAACATCCACAGGTTTTCGCGCACGGTGAGCAAGCCATAGCCAGAAGATTCGCCGCCCGACACCATATTGATGCGCCGGCGCACCTGAGGGGGGTCTTTGAGCACGTCGAAACCGGCCACATGGGCCTGTCCGGAGGTGGGGGCCAGCAGCGTGGTGAGGATCTTGATAAGGGTGGTCTTCCCGGCTCCGTTCGGGCCAAGCAAACCAAACAGTTCGCCAGGGTGAACTTCCAGGTTGATATCTTCCAGGGCAACGAGCTGCTTGGGTTCGCTCTTCTTGCCGCCACGGATTTTGTAAATGCGCCCTAAGGCGGTGGTCTGAATGGCAAAATTCATCGTAAGAAATCCTATCTTTTCAAAAATGCAAGGCATACGAAGGCCAATCGTACACCAGGCGTAGGGTAATCGTCAAGCAGCAAAAAGACCCTTTTGGTAATATAAGGCTGAAGGGCAATTTCTCTTCTTCTCCTCCTTAGAGAGAGCCGGGGGCGGCGTACCCGGCTCTCGTTGATTCTAAGGGGAGAGTTGCCTTTGGTTATTCCCCAGAGCAACAAGCCGCATAGCGGAAGCAGTCGATGGTATGGTCGTTAACCAAGCCGGTGGCTTGCAGATGGGCGTAGATGATGGTTGAACCAACGAATTTGAAGCCACGCTGCACCAGGTCTTTGCTGATGCGGTCGGAGACCGGGCTGCGAGCGGGAACCTCCGATAGGCTGCGCCAGGCATTGACGATTGGCCGGCCATCCACGAAAGCCCACATGTAAGCGTCGAAGCTGCCAAATTCGGCCTGGGTGCGCAGAAAAGCCTGGGCGTTGGTCACAGCGGCGCGCACCTTCAGGCGGTTCCGAATGACGCCGGCGTCGTTTAACAAGGCGGCGATTTTTTCTTCATCATAGGCGGCGATGCGGTGCGGGTCGAAGCCATCGAAGGCGCGGCGGAAATTATCGCGCTTCATCAAGATGGTGCGCCAGCTCAGCCCGGCCTGGAAGCCTTCAAGCAGCAGAAATTCGAACAACAGGCGGTCATCGTGAATGGGTACGCCCCATTCCTGGTCGTGGTAAGCCTGGTAGAGGGGATCGTTGGCAGGAACCCAAGCGCAGCGGATGGGGGGAGTAATTGCGTTCATGGGCGGGTTTGACCTGGACCTTTCCAGGCATAGATTTTTAAATCCAGCCGTCCCCGGTCATCGAAAGGAACCCCTTCTTGGTGTAATAACGCCCGCTGCTGCTCGTCGGCGGGTGGTTTGAGGCTGCTCTTGCCCTGGGCGTTGAGGACGCGCTGCCAGGGCACATCGGGCGGGCAGCCCGCCATGGCTGCGCCCACCCAGCGCGCTCCCATGGCGCGATAGGCGTCGGCTTCTATTCCGGGCGGTGGGCCAATGAGGGCGGCAATCTGTCCATAGGTGGCGACCTGGCCGGGGGGGATTTGCTTGACCAGCGACCAGGCTTGCAGCTTAAAGCCCTGGGGATCGGGCGGAGAAGTAAACGGGGACATAGCAGGCCTCCTAAGCAGAAAAAGCGATTTCCGCAGGGGGATTATCGAACAAATATTCTTATCTGTCAAGGTGATTTTAAGTCATCCCCCAGGGGGTAATCAGGTAGCCGGGGGAAGCCAGGCGTTTCCGGGCGCGCCAATCTGGCTCCAGCGGCACGTAGAAAACCTTTTTGAGGTAGAATCACTGCGCCATGACGGAATCTAACACTGCCGCACGTCAAATTGCCCGCGCCGCCGGAACGGTAATGGGCGCGTTTTTGTTTAGCAATGCGGTGGGGCTGGCGCGCCAGATCGTGGTGAGTAATGCATTTGGCGCTTCGGCGGATATGGAGGCGTTTAATGCCGCCAATCGGGTTTCTGAAACGCTGTTTAACCTGGTGGCGGGAGGGGCGTTAGGGTCGGCGTTTATTCCCACATTCACCGCCTTGTTGGCGAAAGAAGAGCGGCAGCGCGCCTGGAAGTTGGCTTCCGCGATTGCCAACTTCAGCCTGGTGATATTAATCGGGCTTTCGGCGCTGGCGGCGATGTTCGCCCCGTGGGTGGTGCGCAATATCCTGGCCCCCGGCTTCGCCGCCGATCCTTATAAGGAACGTCTTACGATTGACCTGCTGCGCCTGATGCTGCCTTCGGCAGTCATTTTTGGCCTGAGCGGGTTGGTGATGGGGGTCTTGAACTCGAACCAGATATTTCTGGCGCCCGCCCTGGCCCCCGGCTTATACCAGCTGGGGATGATTTTTGGGGTGGCGGCGCTCAGCCCGTGGCTGGGCATCTATGGCCTGGCGGTTGGAGTATTGTTGGGGGCGTTGGCGCATCTGTTATTGCAGCTTCCCTGGCTGGCCCGGCTGGGAGGTGTTTATTTTGGGGGGCTGGCGCTTTCGGCGGATGTGCGCGAAGTGGCGCGCCTGATGGGGCCGCGCCTGCTGGGCGTGGCGGTGGTGCAAATTAACTTCTGGATCAATACCCGCCTGGCGTCGCGCTTTGTAGAAGGCAGTGTCACCGGGGTGGTATTGGCCTTCAGCCTGATGCTCACCCCGCTTTCGATCATCGCCCAGGCCATAGCGGTGGCGGCCATGCCCACCTTTTCGGCGCAAGCGGCGTTGAACCAGAGAGAGGGGATGCGTCACGCCCTGGCGCTGAGCTTGCGCAGCACCCTGGCGCTCACCTTGCCGGCGGCGCTGGGGCTGATGATGCTGCGCACACCCATTGTGGCGCTGCTCTACCAGCGCGGGGCATTCGACGCCCGCGCCACCGGGCTGGTATCGTGGGCGCTGCTGTGGTATGCGGCCGGTTTATTGGGGCATGCCGCAGTGGAGATTTTAGCGCGAGCGTTCTATGCCTGGCATGACACCCGTACCCCGGTGTTGGTGGGGGTAGGGGCCATGAGTCTGAACATCGTGTTTAGCTACCTGTTCTCAGCCTTATTTGCGAGGCTGGGGTTGATGCCGCACGGTGGGCTGGCCCTGGCAAATTCGGCAGCCACGGCCCTGGAAGCCGGCGTTTTGGTGTATTTGATGCGGCGGCGGTTAAACGGCATCGAAGGCGGCGTGGTGTGGCGGGGGCTGGCCCAGGCGGGCCTGGCGACGGCGGCGATGGGCGCGGCGTTGTGGGCATGGTTGGCGGCGGGCGCGGCGCAGCCGCTGTGGCTGCAAGCGCTGGTGGGGGTGGTTTTAGGGGGGGTGGTGTTTGTGCTTGCGGCTTTTGCGCTGCGCATGGAGGAAACCAAACTGGCGGTTAGCGTGGGGCGTGGTTTGTGGCGGCGACTGCCAGGGGGAAAGCCATCCTCCGGAGGCGGGCTATGAACGGTTGGCGCTTGCTGCCCCGGCAGGCCAAGATTTCGCTGGCGCTGGCGGCCTATTTGGTGGTCATTCTGGCCTTCTTGGTGCTGGCGCGGCGCAGCGGCTTTGATTTCACCCTTGAGGGATTGCAGGCGTTGTTTGCAGGCCAACCGCCTACCCCCGCGGCGGCCCAGGCGCTGCCGGCTGCGCTTGAAGTTACTCGCACCGCCACCGCCACCTATTCGCCGGCGGTGGCGTGGCTGCGCGCCCAGAATAACACCGCCATCCTGGGCGAACCGTCGCAAGACGCGGCGTCTGTGGCGCTGCTGCAAGTCGATCAAACGGCGCGGGTGATGGGGGTGAGCGCCAACGGTAAATATTGGGCCATCCAGGCGCCCTATATCAAGAGCGGCGTGGGCTGGGTGGCCGCCGCCGATGTGGAGATTCAAAACGCCGCCCAGGCCCCGGTGTTGGTGCAAGGGCCGGGTGGGGTGCTGCCCACCGAGCAGATGCCGTTGGTGGAAGCGGTAACTAATTTGAATGTGCGCCGTAACCCGGATCTCAATTCGGTGCGCCTGAGCGTGCTCAAGACGGGCGAAACCGCCCCGGCGGTGGGCGTCAGCGAGGATGGCGATTGGTACGCTCTAAAACTTCCCGATGGGCGCACCGGTTGGGTAGCGAAAGATTATGTGACCGTGCGCAATGTTGAGAATATTCCGGTGATGACGGTGGCTCCGGCGGCCCTGGGTACGCTCATCCCATCCCCACAGGCGGGGAAGGCGTCGCTCACGGCGGCCTGGACGGTGAACCTGCGCGCCGGCCCTGGGCGTGAATACCAGGTGGTGGGGCAGCTCGAACAAGGCATGAGCGCACAGATTGTGGGGGTGAGCGCCGATGGTAAGTGGTGGGCGATTGCTTTTGCCGGACAGGAAAGCCAACGCGCCTGGGTGGCCGCCGATTACGTCCAGGCGATTAACACCGAAGGCGCGCCGGTGCTAAAGTAACCCGGCGGGTCGGGTCTTCCGCCGGCTAAAGCCCAGCAATTGGATCGGGCGCGGGCGGAGGCCAGGCAAACTGCAAACGGTATAGGCGCGCATACAAGCCGTCTTTTTCGATCAGCTGGGCGTGGCTGCCCACCTCCACCAAACGCCCAGCTTCGATGACGGCGATGCGATGGGCGTTTTGCACGGTTGAAAGCCGGTGGGCGATGACTAAGGTGGTGCGCCTTTGCATCAGGCGTTCCAGGGCTTCTTGCACCAATCC
The DNA here is from genome assembly GCA_964531975.1 of uncultured Anaerolinea sp. Taxonomy (GTDB): domain Bacteria; phylum Chloroflexota; class Anaerolineae; order Anaerolineales; family UBA4823; genus RBG-16-57-11. The sequence continues at coordinate 7,115 of CAZHFU010000001.1, forward strand.
TTCGGATTCAGAATCGAGGCTGGAGGTGGCTTCGTCTAGCAGCAGCAGGCGGGGGTTTTTCAGGATAGCCCTGGCAATGGCGATGCGCTGGCGCTGCCCACCCGAGAGCTTGACGCCGCGCTCACCAACCAGGGTGTCGTAGCCTTGCGGCAGGCGGCGGATAAACTCGTCGGCGTTGGCGTCCGCGGCGGCGGCTTCCAGTTCGGCCTGCGTGGCTTGTGGGTTGCCATAGCGAATGTTGTCTCCCACCGTGCCGGAAAATAGCTGGGTTTCTTGCGGAACCAGGCCGATTTGCGAGCGCAGCGATTCGATAGTGATGCTGCGCAGGTCGTGCCCATCTATGCTGACGCGCCCCTGGCTGGGATCGTAAAAGCGCAGCAGCAAGTTGAAAATGGTGGATTTCCCCGCTCCCGATGGCCCCACCAGGGCGGTAATTTCCCCAGGTTTCACCTCGAGGTCGATATGGTGGAGAACATGCTCGTTGGCGCGCTCGCTCTCGGTGTGGGGATAGGCGAAGGATACGTCATCCAGCGACACACTGCCCAGGATGGTGGGCAAGACCATCGCGCCTGGAGCGTCGGCGATTTCGGGCTGGTCGTCTAGAATTTCGAAGATGCGCCGCGCTGCCCCGGCGGCTTCTTGCAGCTGGGTGTATAAGCTGGCGAAAGACCCCACCGCGCCGGCGATGTTGGCTCCATATACCAGAAAGGCGATCAGCGCGCCGGCGGTGAGGCGCTCGGCCAGCACTTCACGCCCGCCAAACCATAAGATTGCCGCCAGGGCGGTGAACGACATGAAGGACATTAACGGCCCAAAGGCGGCCCGGAACACCGTCAGGCGCATGGTGGCATTGAAGGTCACCTCCGCCTGCCCGGCGTAGCGGTCAACTTCGTAGCGCTCACGAGTGAAGGCTTTGACGATGCGCACATTGCTGAGGGCTTCTTCCGCCAGGGCGGTGCTGTTGGCGAGTTGATCTTGCACCTCGGTAGACATGCGCCGGAGACGCATGCCAAGCAGGCCGGCTATGCCCACCACCGCCGGCGCTAATACCAGGATGAACAGAGAGAGACGCCAATTCAGCACCAGCATCAGCGCCACCGAGCCGATGAAGGTGACGCCCTGGCTTAACACGGTGGCGACGTTGTTAGTGAGCGCCGCTCGCACCAGGGTTACATCGGATGAAAGGCGCGAGATCAGCTCACCCACGCGCCGGTCGGCAAAGAAACGCAGGCTGAACTGGTGTAGACGGGCGTACACCTGGGTGCGCAAATCCACCACGATGCGCTCGCCGATAAACGATAGCCAATAGATTTGCAGGTAATAGAAGATTCCGCGCACAAAGAAAACGCCGATGAGGATGCCGGTAATGCGGTTCAGCTCGTTGATGCGCTCGGCCATGCTGCCCGTGGCAAACACCGTATTGACCAGGTTCTGCATAATCCAGGGGAAAACTAACCCCAGGGCCGAGCCGAACAGCAGGGAAACAATCGAGAACGCCATGGCTTTCCGGTACGGCCTGAGATAGGAAAGCAGGCGCACGGACTCGCCGGCGGAAGGCAAGACGATTTTCTTCAATTTACCATATCCAATATAGGATTTGCGCCGTGACAATGCCCAACAAGGTTCCCATCACGGCTTCTTGCGGCGAGTGGCCCAGCACTTCGCGCAGCTGCTCTTGTTTAAGCGGATGACCGGCGGCCAGGTCTTGAATCATTTGGTTGATGATGTGGGCGTGCCGCCCGGCCTGGCGGCGGATGCCAGTGGCGTCGTAGATCACTACCATCGCCATGGCAAAGGCCACCCCGAAGACAGCCGTGTTAAAGCCTTCAAACAGGCCGATGGCCTGGGCTAAACCCGCCACCAGGGCCGAGTGCGAGCTGGGCATGCCGCCCGCCTGTAAGAGCAGCACCCAATCCCATTTGCGGGTGCGCAAAAAAAGCAGCGGGGGTTTAACCAACTGCGCCAGCGACCAGGCAATCAGGGCGGCCATCAGGGGTTTATTGGCAAAGAAGGCAAAAGATTCCATGGTCTAGTCTTCCGCCTCAAATTCGTCCAGGCTTTCGCCCGTAAGCAGCTTGATCTTCAGCTCGGCGTGGTCTAGCAGGCTAGAACAATGCTGCGAGAGAGCCTGGCCGCGCTCGAACAGGCGCAGTGCTTCTTGCAGGTCGCCGGAGTCTTGCTCTAGCAGGTCAACGATAGATTCGAGTTCCGCAAATGCCGCCTCGTAAGACAGGTCTTTAATCGGGGTAGGGTTGGGATCGTTCATTTTTTCCTCACCTCATAACAATGGTATGCAGCGATAAATCATCAGGGCTGCAATTTAGTAAGCAGGGGCCTTTCAGCCAGGCGAGAGGCAGGCTCCCGCCGGCTGAAAGGTTTGAAGCGTTAGATTTCCGGGTTGGGCGGCGCGGCGGAGGGCAAGAACGCCCACCGCTAAACGGATTGGCGTAGAGCTGCACCGGGGGGCGCGTAGACAGCCGTCATCGGCCCCCCCGAGCGCCGACCAAAGTTCGATGAAGGGCCGCCGTGGGGCGGCGTTTGCGGGCGCAGAGCCGGCGGCCCGCTTGCCGACTGGGCGGCGCGCCTGAACACCGCCGGAGCGAAGCGCGCCATCGGCTGACCTGCCGTGGTTTGGGCCTTGAAGCAACCCCGGAGCGGCTTATTCATGCGGCCACTCCGGCGGCTGCACTTGCACCGCAACTTCGCCGTCGTGCAGGCGAGCGGTTAGGGCCTGGTGGGGGTATGTCTGCCCCACACTGCGCACCACTTGCCGGTTTTCCTGGTCGATCAGGATGGCGAAGCCGCGCCCCAGGATGGCTTGGGGGCTAAGAGCGGTTAGCTGCCCTTGCAGCCCGGTTAGATGGGCGCGCTGCATGGCAAGGGAGTGGGCCAGGGCCTGCTCGGCGCGGCGGGTCAGCTCATCCAGGCGCTGGCGGTTGCTGCGCACCTGGTTGACGGGCGAGCGCATCTGCAAGCGATGCCGCAGACGTTCGCATCGTTGGCGGCGGGCCTGAAGACAAACAGCAAAGGAACGCAGCAGGCTGGCGCGCATATCATTCGAGGCGGCTTGTAGATCGGCCAGGTGAGGGGCGCATTGTTCGGCGGCGGCGGTGGGGGTGGGGGCGCGCAGATCGGCTACAAAATCGGCGATGGTGAAATCGGTCTCGTGCCCAACACCGGTAATAACCGGCGCGGTGGAGGCGGCGATGGCGCGCGCTACCCCCTCATCGTTGAAGGCCCACAAGTCTTCCATCGACCCACCGCCCCGGGCCAGCAAGATCACATCGGGTTGGGCCAGTCGGTTAAGCCTTTCTAAGGCCGAGATAATGCCAGGGGCGGCTTCGCTGCCTTGGACGGCGGTGGCGGCTAAGACCACATGCGCCAGTGGATAGCGCCGTCGTAAGGTGTTGAGCATGTCGCGCAAGGCGGCGCCAGTGGGCGAGGTGACGATGCCAATGCACACCGGGCGAGCCGGCAAGGGGCGTTTGCGTGCCCCATCGAACAGCCCCTCGCTCTCCAGGCGCGCTTTCAGGCGTTGAAATTTGGCCGCCAAGGCGCCCTCGCCCACGGGGCGGAATAAATCGGCATACAGCTGGTACTGCCCGCCTGCTTCGTAGACATTGAGACTGCCGTGGATCTCGACCTGCTGTCCGTTTTCAGGAATATAGGATTGGCGCGCGGCATGGGTGCGCCACATCACGCTTTTCAAAGAACAGTTGGAATCCTTAAGGGTGAAATAAATGTGGCCTGAAGTGTGGCGCGTTAAGTTGGAGATCTCGCCTTCCACCCACAGGTTTTGCAGGTCGGGGTCGTTTTCGAGCAGGTCGCGGACGCGGCGGGTGAGACGGCTAACAGTCCACATTGGGTCTGAGAATAAGCGTGGTTGGTTCATTTAGTCGGTAAGCATACTCGCATTTGAAAGACCTGTCAAATGGATTTCTTGGTTTATAATACTTCCATGAGCGGCGTTTTATTTACCCCCTGGCGGATGGCATACATTTTGAGTAAAAAATACCCCCACTGTGTGTTTTGTTTAGCCCGCGATCATTATGAAGACCCCGAACACCTGGTTGTGGTGCAGGGGGAATATAATATGGTGATCTTAAACCGCTACCCTTATACCAGCGGCCATTTGATGGTTGTGCCGAAGAGTCATGTGGGTCAGTTAGATGAGCTAGACGCGCCCACGCGCTCGGAAATGATGGAGATGGCCTCGCGGGCGGTGAACGTGCTGCGAAAGATCTACTTGCCCCACGGCTTTAACGTGGGCATCAATGAGGGCACAGCCGCAGGGGCGGGCATTAAAGAGCATTTGCATTTGCATGTGGTGCCGCGCTGGAGCGGCGATACAAATTTCATGTCTAGCGTTGGAGATGTGCGCGTTGTCCCCGAAGCATTAGACGTGACCCTGAGCAAGGTTCGAGTGGGCTGGGAGCGGTTGGAATAGCGGCCCGCCCGCTGGGGGCTTTTGGAGGAAGCAGTAAATTAATCGATGAAGGAGGGCATGGATGGGTGAGGCAGCACATCAGCCGGTCATCTTGAGCGCCGCTCGCACGGCGATTGGGCGCTTCCAGGGCAGTTTGAGCAGCATTCCCGCGCCGCGCTTGGGGGCGATGGCGATTAAAGCCGCGGTAGCGCGGGCGGGCATTTCCGAGTTAGACAAAATTGATGAAGTCATCATGGGCAACGTAGTTACCGCAGGCCTGGGCCAGGCTCCGGCGCGCCAGGCGGCCATTTTTGCCGGGCTGCCCGCCGAGGTGGGGGCGCTCACCATCAACAAGGTATGTGGGTCGGGGTTGAAAGCGGTGATGTTGGCCGCCCAGGCGATTCGCGCCGGCGATGGGGCCTTGTTTGTGGCCGGCGGGCAAGAGAACATGAGCCGGGCGCCTTTTCTGGTGGACGCGCGCACCGGGGGGCTGCGATACGGCAACGCGCAGCTTACCGACGCTTTGCTGCGCGATGGTCTGTGGGACCCGTTCGAGGACTGGAGCATGGGCGACGCGGCCGAGTTTATCGCCCAAGAGTTCGACATCAGCCGCCAGGAAATGGATCATTTCGCCTATCAGAGCCACCAGCGCGCCTTGCAGGCGATTGAACAGGGTTGGTTTAAGGATGAAATTGTTCCGGTGGAGCTGGCTGGCAAGAAAGGGGCGGCGACGGTGTTTGCCCAGGATGAAGGCCCGCGCGCGGATACCAGCCTGGAAGCTTTGGCGGCGCTGCGCCCGGCCTTCCAGAAAGACGGTCGCGTGACGGCCGGCAACGCCCCAGGGCTAAACGACGGAGCCGCGGCGCTGGTGGTGGCTTCTGAAGCTGAAGCGCAGCGCCAGGGGGCCGCCCCTATGGCGCGCATCGTGGGCTATGCCCAGGCGGCGGTTGCTCCCAAATATCTGTTTAATGCCCCGGCTGTGGCCCTGCCAAAGCTGCTTGAGCGGGTGGGTTGGAGCCTGGATGATGTGGATCTGATTGAACTGAACGAAGCCTTTGCCGCTCAAGTTTTGGCGAACGGTAAGGCGCTGACTCAATTGGGTTGGAATTGGGATAAGGTGAACCGGCAAGGTGGGGCGATTGCCTTAGGCCACCCCATTGGGGCCAGCGGCGCACGCATCCTTACCACGCTGCTGTTCGGCTTGCGCCGCCTGGGGCTTCGACGGGGGATTGCGGCGCTGTGCCTGGGGGGAGCTGAATCGGTGGCGATAGCTGTAGAAATGTATCCGGAGGCGTAAATGCAAATCAACAAAATTTTTGTCGTGGGGGCGGGAACGATGGGCAGTGGGATTGCTCAAACCGCCGCCATTAGCGGATACGATGTGACGATGATGGATATTGCCCCCGAACAGTTGGAACGCGCCCGCCAGGGGATTGCCAGATCGGCAGGGCGGCTGCTGGAAAAGGGCCACCTTACCCAGGCGCAGTACGACGCCGCAGTGAATTTGCCGTGCGTGGTTAACATGGACGCGCTGGCAGAGGCAGACCTGGTGATCGAAGCGGCGGTTGAGAATCCCGAAATCAAGCTCGGTCTCTTCCGCCAGATCGACCAGGCTGCTCGTCCTGGAGCGGTGCTTGCCAGCAACACTTCGTCGATCAGCATTACGCAGATCGCTGCGGCTACGCACCGTCCGCAAGATGTGATCGGCATGCATTTCATGAATCCGGTTCCGCTGATGCGCCTGGTGGAGGTGATTCGCGGCTTAGCTACAGGCGACGAGGCGATGCAAACTGTGCTAGCGGTGTGCCGCCAGATGGGCAAAGAGCCGGTTGAAGCGATGGATTCGCCGGGGTTTATTTCCAACCGCATTCTATGCCCGATGATTAACGAAGCCATCTTTGCGCTGCAAGAGGAAGTGGGTACTCCAGAGGCGATAGATACGGTGATGAAGTTGGGGATGAATCATCCGATGGGGCCGCTGGCCCTGGCCGACCTGGTGGGTTTGGATGTGGTGCTGTTTGTGATGGAAGTGCTGCAGCGTGATTTTGGGGATGATAAATACCGCCCAGCCTATTTGCTGCGCAAAATGGTGCAGGCGGGGCGCTTGGGGCGCAAAAGCGGACAGGGTTTTTACACTTACACATAGGGGGCCGTCGCCTGGGCCTGCTCAATCGGCCAGGTGAAGACCGCCCGGATGGAGGTTGTAAGACAAACGGGATGATTTCGCGCCAGGCGGCGTGAACCATCCCGTTTGTTTTAATCTGACCGATGCGGAGCAAGCTCTAAAGCCAGGTCAGCTCCCAAGTCTCGGTGTGCGCGCACGAACCGTCTACCGCCAGCCTTTCCAGTGGGCCAAGAGTTTCAAGCTCGATCATATCAAAGCGGGTGAAAACCTCGCTGTTGCAACCCAAATCGGGGTGGGGGCGGCCGGCTTGAGGGGTGAATCGCTTGGTGAAGCGCAGCCCCCGGCGCTGATAGGCCACCCAGCCGTGCGGGTTATACAGCCCGATTTTGAGCGGCGGGGCTTCGCCGCCGGCATGGCGGACACGGATGGCCTCGCGACCCATGGACAGGCGCGCATCGCTTAGATCGGTGTAAGCCCACACGGCCAGGCTCGTGGCGGGCAGCAGGTCGGCGGTGTGCGAGCGGCGATCCGGCAGGGGTAAGATGGCCTCGCCGCCCAGGGCCATCTGGGTGATAGCCCATGGGGCCAGCTCCACCGGCCAGGCCGAGTGGTTGGTCAGGCGGTGGGTGACGATGGCGCGCTGCTGGTCATCGGGCATGGTGATGTGGATTTCTTTAGCAATGCCCGTGGCGGCTTCGACTTCTTGATAGAAAGCCACGCCGCCCTCCGGGGTGCGTTCCCAGCGCAGCGGAGCGTTATCGGGGCAGTAGGAGCGGGGCGCAGCTTCGGGGGCATGCCACAGGCGGTGGCCGCCGTAGGCGCGCCAGGCGTCGCCGCCGCTTTGGCCCACCTCGTTCGGGAATTCGAGAAACTGATTTTCGCCATCGCCCAGGGCAAAGCGAATGACCCGCGGCCCCACTTCGAGCGTGACCACCATCTCGATGGCGGCGTTGGATAGGCGTAGGGCGCGCTTCCAACCGTGATATGAGATTTCCTGGATGTGCATAAACGGCGCGCTTCTAATTGGTAAAATAGCCTACCCCTAAGATGCCCGGCCCGGCGTGCGTAATAATCGCCGGAGGCATCGGTATTACAGGAACGTCTTCCTGACCTAACATGCGTCCCAGGTCTTGAGCAAGCCGAGCGCCTTCGACCTGGTTGCCGGCGTAAAGCACGCTCACGTATGCGGTTCCGTCATGGGGGGCATGATCGCAGATCACCTCTTTGAGGCGTTCGACGGCGCGCTTAGAGGTGCGCTCTTTTTCGAACTGATCGATTTTGCCATTATGCAGGCGCAAGATGGGCTTGATTTGCAGCACAGTGCCCACCAGGGCGGCGGCCCCGCCGATGCGCCCGCCCTTCGCCAGGTACTCCAGCGTATCGACCAAGAAATATAACTTACAGCGGGCCGACATATCCATCACCCGCTTTACGATGCTGTCGGCGTCTGCGCCTTCCTCGGCCCACTGGGCGGCCAACAGAACCAGCGTGCGCAGCGGGCTGGCGATGAGGCGTGTATCCAGGATGCGGATATCCGCCTCGGGGTAGTCGGCGGCGGCCACGGTGGCTGAGCGCACCGTGCCGCTGATCTCGCTGGATGGGTGAAGGCACAAAATCGGCTCGCCGGTGGGAACCAGGCGCTCAAATTCTTTCACAAATGTTTCGATCGGCGGCGCGGCGGTCTTGGGTAATTCGGAAGACGCTTTCAGCCGGGTCAAAAATTGTTCCGTGTCGATGTCGATGCCTTCGAGGAAGGAATCATCGCCAAAGGTAATCATTTGCGGAACGACGGGGATATGATAGCGCTCGATGTCTTGCCTGGTCAGGCAAGCCGTGCTGTCGGTGATAATATGAACCATGGAATAATGCCCTCTTTTTTAAAATAGATTTTTATACGCGCAGAGCGCGAAATAAATCAGGCGTCGGTGGAATCTTGATCCGGCAGGCGGCGGGTGGCGTTGGGGTCGTTGGCGGTGGGGCCGGGTCTTCTAGCAGGCGGCGGGTGGCGAAGGGGTCGTCGGCGGTGGGGGCGGCCGGGTCTTCGGGCAGGCGGCGGGTGGCGGAGGGGTCGTCGGCGGTGGGGGCGGCCGGGTCTTCGGGCAGGCGGCGGGTGGCGGAGGGGTCGTCGGCGGTGGGGGCGGCCGGGTCTTCGGGCAGGCGGCGGGTGGCGTTGGGGTCGTTGGCGGTGGGGGCATCGAACACTTCAGCCGGGAATGAAGCGGCAAAACCTTCGTTTGCCATTTCGACCGGCGAATGGGCCTGGGGGACGGCTCCAACAGCTGCGCCAGGCGGCATGACCTGTTTGTCTACATCTACCGCGGGTTCGCCGCCGGTAACCGGCTGCGCTATGGCGCGGCCCACCAGGTCATCCTGGGGCGAAGGAGCGGTATGCGAAACGGAAGGTGAACCGGGGGTGGGCAGGGCGATCTCAAGTTCGAGCGCTCCTTGGCGGTAGATCGCCGCGAATATCGCCCAGGCTACCAGGCTAATATAAAAGGAAAGCGCCCCTAAGACCAGTGGGGTTAGGAAACATAAGATTACCGACATATATAGGAAAATATAAACAAAATACGTCACCGTTAACAGCCCCAACATAATCAACCAGGCGATAAAGAGATCACCGGCCTTACGACGCACCAGGCGAGTAATCGTGCGGAAGTCAAACGCTCCCGCCCAGCGCTCCCCGGCGATGGCATGGTTCATTGCCATGGGCAGGGGGATGGCGCCCAGGAGGGTAAAAAAGAAAGTGAGAAGCATACCGACAAATAACACAATCATGGCTATGAAGAAAAGAAAGCCTATGGCGGGATCACCATTGCGCTGAAAACTTATCGCGAAGACACCAAATATGTAAAAGGAAATGCTTACAAAATAGATCAGCATCGCCGGCAGGGTATAGACCAGGTTAATCAGGAGGAATTTTATTCCGTCAACAAATAAATTCCCCCAATCCTCCCACGGGGGCATTTCCAATGCCTGTCCTTGGATAATGCGCCGCATGAGGCGCTGGTAATAACCAAATACAAGCAGCAAAGGGATGATGGGGATGATAAAAGCCAACGTCATCAGGCCAATCCCAACTAACAGATGGTTAACAGAGGCCTTATCCCTGGCGGGAAAAGCTAAAAAAGCTTTAATATTGGAGGTATCAAATGTGGTCACGAATAATTCCTAACTTTCTACATTTTTTATCACGATTTATGAGTATACCATTAAAGGGCGCGGCCTGGCTGCTGAACCATAAAAGTGTCCTGTAAAATCGGCTTTGTTACGGATATGCCAGGGCGGCCTGGACGGCGGCATAGGCGTCTACTACGCCGTATCCGGCGGCAGTGGACGGGTATGATTCGGCTTGCAGGCAACCGGGCAGCGCTCCCGTGTAGGGGCGGGCTGTGCGGCGCAGAATGGCGGCGGTGGCGTCCACCTGGCCGACCAGGTTGGGGTTCGCCGACCACATTAACGCCACCACGCCGACCACGTGCGGCCCGCCCATGGATGTTCCGGAAAACCGGGCATAAGAGCCGCCAGGGATAGTGGAGAGGATATAGACACCCGGGGCCAGGATGTCTGGCTTGACTCTTCCATCGGGGGTGGGGCCGATGCTGCTGAAAGATGCTAACTCTCCGCTCTGATCGATTGCGCCAACGCTAAACACTTCGTCGTAGATGGCTGGCGGGGTGGTTAAAGAGCCGCAAGCCGGGCCGTCGTTGCCGCCAGAGACCACAACAAATATCCCGGCGGCTTTAAGCGCCCTGGCCGCCGACAGGAACACATCATTATCGCAGCCCTCCAAGGGTGGGCAGCCCCACGAATTGTTTAGCACCTGTGCTCCCTGTTCGGGAAGCCCTTGAGTGAGGGCATCGCCGCCCTGAGGGTAGGGGGCCAGCATAAACTGCCAGCAGTCGAGATACAATGCCGGGTTAGCCAGGTTGCGGGCCAGGTTGGAACAAGCGATGAACTGCGCCTGGGGGGCCACGCCCACCTGATCGCCTAAAATCGTGCCGGTGGTGTGGGTTCCATGTCCACCCAAATCGTATGGCTGCGCTTTACCGTACCAGGCGTCTAGCCAATTGGGTGATTGAGGCTCAACAGCGCCGCGATATTTTGCGCGCAGCGCCGGATGGCTGACCTCTACCCCGCTGTCGGATTGGCCGATGAGGATGCCCTGGCCGCGCACATCAAAGTCTTCCCATACCGCCTCGGCCCGGATGGCGCGAATGTTCCAGGTGGGTTCTCTGGGGGCAGCGGCGGGAGGCGTAAAGCGGCTGGCATTGGAAGTTGTGGGCGGCAAAGGGCGCAGGCGCGGGCTATCGAGCACCCGGTCCACTTGCGGTTGCAGCGCCAACCAGGCGCGTAGGGGTGGGTCGGCTTGAATTTCAACTGCGTTCACCAGGTAATAGGAAGTATAGGCGATGCCGAGTTGATTTAATTGGGCGAGCAGGGGGGCCTGGGTTGTTTGGGCGTGGTCACTAAGGGTGCGGTACACCCACGCCCGGCGCTCAGTTGGGTTGGTAAACTCTGCGGCCGCGCTAAGATCGGCTTGATCTTTCAGGATGACGAACAGGCGCTCACCGTTCCAGGTCGATTGGCGTGTAGACAGCAAAGGCGTTTGGTTGCACACCACTGCCAAAGCCAGGGCGATCAGGAGGATTGAAATGCAGCCCAGCTGGGCGCGGCGTGCGCCCAACAGGTGCGGGCGGCGAGCGGCCCATATTAACAGTCCCCCGCTGAATAATCCGGCGACAATCGCTACTCCGGCGCTGTAAAATGACATGCCCAAAGCCATGGCCCAGATTTCCGATAGACTGTCGGCCAGGTTGATGTTCAGTTCATCGGGGTCGATCCAGGTCAGCGGGCCGAGGGCCGCCAGGCTGAGCAGGGCCGCCCACACCCACAGGCGCGGGGCAGCGTGACGCAGATTGGGATAGCTTTCCGGCCCAGGGAAGAGGGCGTTCAACCCCGCCAACAGCAGGGCCAGGGCTGGGAGGATAATGAACAGAAGCAGCTGCAGCCCTCCGAAAGGGAATGCCAGGGCCGAAGCCATTAAGATGAGCAGGCCGGCGGCTCCGAGCAGGGATAGAAAATAGGCTTCGCGGCGGTTTGCCGCCAGGCTGCGAAGGGGGGTGAATAGATGATATTCCAACAGCAGCGCCGCCGACAGCCCTAAGGCAAAGGCCAGGCCCACTGCCAGCAGCGTATCGAGCGGCGAACCTAACGCCCCGCGGCTGATGAAGGGGATGATGGCGGCGCAGCCAACCACCAGAGCGGTGAGCATCATCAGCAGGGGGGCAGATTGCTTGGGTGGGAGCGTAGATGAAAGCAGACGGCCATGGCGGGAGGCCATATCGAACAACGCCTGGGCGGCGTTGGCGGGTGGGAGAGACGCATCTCCCGCTTCCACCGCCGGGGTGAGGCCCACGGAGGCGGTGGGCGCAGCTGCGCGAAGGCGGCGCGCCAAGAGCCATATCAACCCTCCCACTCCAACGATTTGAAGCAGGTAGCGCCCCTGCGCTCCGCTGATCCACCACCACTGCGCCGGTAGGGTGACCAAGGGCCAGGCAATGGCCGCCCAGGCCCAGGCGCGTGAAATAGTCCGGAAGCGCGCGTCGGGGAGAAAACGCCCGGCCAGCACCAGGGGGGCGCCAATCAGTAAGATTTGAATCAGCTGGCTGATGGCTCCTGAGCTGGTGAACCATTTCAGGCTGGTGGATTGATCGGATTGCAAGGCTCCCAGCCGAATGAAGGTAACTATGGCGATGAAGACCAGGGTGAACAGCAGTCCAAGCCAGTTTAGCATGCCGGCGCAGCCGGTGGATTCTTTTTGGGGAGGTGTTGGAGGGGTCATAGGTTAAATTATAAACCCACAACCAACAAAAGTCGGAAGTGGGTTTATAACGCGCCTGCGCCCTCGGCCTGGACGGACACCCGCGAAGGAGAACCGGTCGTCCACCACGCGCGGCAGGCTTATGACGGCAGCCAGCGGGCGGCGCAGGGCTAGCGCGGGAAGAAAGGCTTGCCGGCCATGGGGTCGAAGCCGTTTTCCTGAATCACCTGGCGGTACCAGTATCCGCTGTCTTTTATCATGCGCCGTTGGGTGGCGAAATCGACATACACCAGGCCAAAACGCATTTCGTAACCATAGGCCCACTCAAAGTTGTCCATCAGGCTCCAGGCGAAGTAACCCTTTAAAGGCGCTCCATCTTGAATGGCGCGGTGGCATTGGATCAGGTGGTCGCGCAGGAAGCGTGTGCGGCGCACATCGCGGATGCGTTGGTCGGCGTCCACGCCGTCGGGCATGGCGGCTCCGTTTTCGGTGACGAAGAGTTTGGGCAGATGGTAATCGTTCCATACCCGCATTAGCGTCTCGTATAGACCTTGCGGGTAGATTTCCCACAGCAAGGTATATTCATGTCCTTCAGGGTGAACATCGCTAAAGTTGACCAGGAACATTTCGGGGTTGTAGCGCATGACGGTGCGGTTATAGTAATTGACGCCTAAGAAATCTAGTTCGGCGCTAATAACGCTCATATCGTCTGCGCCGATGGGCGGCAGGATGGGGCCGAATAGTTCCACCATATCATTCGGATATTCAGCGCAGAAGAGGGCGTCTAAAAACATGCGGTTTTGGATACCATCGAAGCGGCGGGCGGCCTGGCGGTCGGCTTCTGCGCCGCTGGCGGAATGGACGCTGGTGAGGTTGAGGGTAATGCCCACCTCGACCGGGCGGGCGGCGGCAGTGCGAATGCGCGGCACGGCGTAGCCATGCGCCAACAGCAGATGATGCACCGCCTTGACCGCGGCGGTCACATCTTGAATGCCGGGAGCATGTTCGCCGGTAAAATAGCCGGCCATGGCGGCCACAAACGGCTCGTTTAGGGTTGTCCAATAGTTAACCCGGTCGCCCAGGCGGCGGGCGACCATCTCGGCAAAGTCGGCGAAGCGCAGGGCGGTATCGCGCACCGTCCAGCCGCCGGCGTCTTGCAGCACTTGGGGCAAATCCCAATGATACAGGGTAAGATAAGGGTCAATATCCTTCGCCAGCAGCCCATCCACCAGGCGGTCGTAAAAATCTAGCCCGGCCGGGTTGGCCGCGCCCATGCCCGCCGGTTGAATGCGCGGCCAGGCGACCGAAAAACGATAGGCGTTATGATTCAGGTCTGAGATAAGCTGAATGTCGTCGCTCATTCGGCAGTAGTGGTCGCAGGCCACGTCACCGGTATCGCCATTGCGAGTTTTGCCGGGAGTGTGGCTGAAAGTATCCCAAATCGAAAGGCTTCTTTCGTCGGTGTTGAAAGAGCCTTCAATCTGGTAGGCGGAGGTGGCGCTGCCCCAAACAAAACCTTCTGGAAATGTAATAAATGATCTAGTGGTCATACCATCCTTCAATTCTTAAACTGCGCGATGACGAGGCGGGGGGGTCCCCGGTGTGCCAGTTACTCTGGAGGGGCTCGCCGCGCGAGTGGAGTAGTCAATTTTGTCATTCACTCAGGGTATGGCCCAGACCGCTTCCATACCGCCCCCTGCGGAGTGAGACGCCAGGTTCTATATACCATAAAACCAGCCGCTAAGCTGTAGGACCAGCGCCGGGTTTTAGTAGGGTGGGTACTAAGGCCAGCAAGGCAACCCCGGTGGCCGCCAAAAAGGCCATCCGAGCGGCGTATATGATGGCGGTTGGGTTGGGGGGGGCCATTGCCCCAGAAAGGCTGGTGAAGATTGCCCCGGCCAGGCCCACACCCAGCACCATGCCCAGGTTGCGGGAGGTGGCTTGAATGCCGGCGGCAATGCCCTGGCGGGGAAGGGGGGCCGCCCCCATCAGGGCGCTGGTGTTGGGGGAAATGAATATGCCTGTGCCCAGGCCCACCAGTCCTAATCGCCAGGCGATGCCGAGCCGGGTGGTTTCCGCCCCCAGGGTGGACAGCGACCATAAACCCAAAGCCATCATAAACAGCCCCACCAGGCCGGGCAGGCGCGTTCCAATGCGGTCGGATAGGATGCCGCTGATGGGGGCGGCCACCGCCATGACGATGGGCATGGCGGTGAGCAGCAAACCGGCTTCGGAGGGGCGAAAACCGCGTCCTTGCAGCAGATAAAACGGCATCAGGAAGGTGATGGTATACAGGCAAACGTAATTGAGAACTGCGCTCAGCGCCGAACCAGAGAAGGTGGCGTTGCTAAACAGACTTAAGTCTAGCATGGGCGAGGGCAGGCGCCCTTCTAAGTACACGAAGCCGATCAGGATCAGAGCCGAAACCAGCAGGGAACTGAGGATGACTGGCGACAGCCAGCCTAAAGCATGACCCTGGTTGAGGCCGAAAAGCAGCAAAGACAGCCCGGCCATGAAAGCCACCGCTCCTTGCCAATCGAATCGCTCGGTCGAGTGGTCGGGGCGGTCGGAGGCGATGAAGCGCAGGCTAAGCAAGAAGGCTATCAGCCCAACGGGAATATTGATGTAGAAGACTGCGCGCCAGGAGAACGCTTCGGCCAACCAGCCGCCCAGGGATGGGCCAATGGTGAGGCCCATATAGGTCATGGTGGCTTGTAGGCCCAGGGCCTGGCCGCGCCGGCGGGCGGGAAAACTCTTGGTGATGATGGCGGGTGAATTGGCCGAGAGCATGGCTGCACCGATAGCTTGCAAGGCGCGGAAGGCCACCAGCATGGGCACGTTTTGCGCCATCCCGCATAAGGTGGATGCAACCAAAAACACGGCGAATCCGGCCATGTAGGTGCGTTTGTGGCCCTGCAGGTCGCCCAGGCGGCCAAACGAGAGCAGCAGTCCGCTAAGAACCAACAGGTAAACGGTGACGACCCATTCAGAGGAAGCCAGGCTGCTGTTCAGGTTCCTGGTGATGATGGGGAGGGTGGTATTGACGACGGAACCGTCGAGGGCCGACATAAAAGTGCCAATGCCAACGGCAATCAGCACGGCATAGGGGCTGCGGGAATGGGTGGATGAAGGGGAGGTTTGATTTGACATAACGGCAGCAGGCTAGAGAGAGATATGAGTAAGAAAGACGTGCTTCGAGGGGAAGAGCCGGAGAGCGGGGGGCGAAATGCCTGCGGACGGCGGGGTGCTGCGCATAGCCACTGGCCGCCGGTTGGGTCCGTGATAGCCTTCGCCGCCGACTGACTGGGGATGCTGATCGTCGCAATCCAGCCGGCGGAGGGGAGACAGCCGGTGACTTTGGGATCGAAAGTAAACCCCCATTGAACCGTCAGGCCAGGATCAGTTTTTCGGAGATGCTCACGCCGCTGTGGACGCGATTGATGATCTCGGCTAACATTGGGGCGACCGAAAGGACTTCGATTTTGGGGTGCATCTTCTCCGGTGGAATGGGAATGGTGTTGGTGGTTACCAGTTTGGCTATGCGGTCGTCGCGGTCGAGGATTTCCAGGGCGCTGGGCAGCAGAACGGGATGGGTGATGGCAAAGTAGGTTCGACCCACCGCGCCGCGATCATACAGCGCATCGATCTGTTTTAGCACCGAGCCGCCGGCCATCAGGTCGTCGATGATGATGGGGCGCATGCCGGTAATATCACCCACCACATGGGTGGTCTCGGTGTGAGAGAAACCTGTGCGGCGTTTTTGCATAATCACCAGGGGCAGATTCAAACGTTCGGCCCAGCGCCCGGCCATACCTGCTCGCCCCACGTCGGGGCTGACTACCACCGAATTGGCGAACTCCGGTTTGCGGAAATAATCGGCCAACAGCGGAATGGCGGTGAGTGGGTCTACCGGAATTTTGAAGAAGGCCTGCGTGGCGCGGTTGTGAATGTCTACGTAGATCACCCGCGCCGCCCCTTGCGATTCGATCAGGTCGGCCACCACGCGGGCGCTGATGGCCTCGCGCCCGCGCGCCATGCGATCTTGCCGGGCATAGGGGAAATAGGGGATGACGACGCTGACGCTGTGCGCGCTGGCGCGGCGGAATGCGTCTAAAAAGAGCAGCAGTTCGAGCAGGTTGTCATTAACCGGGATAGAGCAGGGTTGGATAAAGTAAATATCCTGATCGCGGATCACTTCGTCGATCATTACGTACACTTCGCTATCGGGCAGGTGTTTGGTAGTGGCTTTGCCCACCGGAAGGTTGAGGATGCCGGCAATTTCTGCTGCCAGCGCAGGGTGAGCCGAGCCGGAAAAGATACGCAGTGGTCGGTAAGGCATTTGACCTCTTCTTATGTGAAATGAACTGACATCGTTTTAGGATTATAACGGCGTTTATCTAAATTTGACCCAAGACTTTCTTTAGATTTGTTGACCGGCAGGTTACGGGCGCGGTTTAAGCGTCAGCAGATGCCTGGTATGCTTGTGCACAGATTGGCGGGAGAACAGCATGGGGTGATAGCCGGCTTTAAACCAGGCTGAAACCTGATCGTCATAATGATGACTGGCCGGGTTGCCGGATTGCCCTGGGGCGAGCAAGCTCAGGGAGGCGTCCCAGTCGCTCAGGTCAATCAACATGCGGTAGGGAGGGCCAACCACCTGGTCATCGGAAAGTTTGTAGTAACTGCCGCCCGTGGCCCACACGGTGGTGTGATCGCCGCCCAGGGGGAATGGGCCGCGGTTAAAGATGGCCGCCATGAGCGGGCTGCTGGCTAAGGCATGGCGAAACACCAGGCGGTGCAGTCGCCCCCAGGCCCACTGGCGCCTGTCTTTGCCCAAGCGTTTGGTTAAAACGGCCAGGGCGTCTCTCAGCGCCGAACGGATGAGATCGTCGCGCTGAGGGTGATTGGGTAAGTGATTTAAGACCCATGGCAGCCAGATTTCCCCATACCAGCTTTTCTCGGCCAGCACCGGGGTTGGGCCGGCGCCCATCAGGCGTTCTAATAAGGTGGGTGAGCGCGGGCCAGGCTGATCTTTTGAGCGGCGAACCAGGCGGTTGTCATCCCCCAAATGCTGGCCCATCATGCGCCAGGCCAACCGGCGAATAAAGGCCTGGTAAAGGGCGGCGGCGGCGCTGTCGGCGTTTAACTGGCCGTCCCACTCTTTGAGCATCCGCACCGCTGCGTGGATTTCCGTTTCGGGGTTTTGCACTTTGTAATCCAGCGGCAGCTGCCCCACCAGGCGCGCCATTACGCGCGCAGACGGGGAAAGCAGGTCGAACTGCATGCGCTGCATAAAAGCCAGGTCGATTTTTTCGCTGCCATTGCGCAGGCTGGGGTCGAGGATCATTTCGGAGATGCGCTGGGCGCGGTCGCCGCTGATGGGTTCAAGCTCAATCGGTAAGGGGTAATCGTCGGCGAAGGCGCGGTTGTTGGCGCTGGCGATGTAGCCCTGTGGGGGGTCGATCTGATGGGGCAGGCTGTCGTAAAGGAAGTAGCCCAGCCATTCATATTCTTCTGTCCACCCCGGCGCGGGCAAGCGGCCGTGGCCGCCGGCGCGCAGCGGCAGTTTGCCGGGAAAGGTGTAGGCAATGTGGCCTTGCACATCGGCATAGACCACGTTCTGGGTGGGGCAGGTCCAGGTCTCTAGGGCTTGATGGAATTCGCTCACGCTGCGGGCGCGCAGCAAGGCAAACACGCCCTGCGCCATGGTGTCTGGCTCGAGGGCGGTCCAGCGCAGCGCCAGGGGTTGTTCGCCGGCTGCATCTGGGGCCAGGTTGTTGATGATGGGGCCATGACGGGTGATCACCACTTCCTCAACCGCATCGGGGCGGCCTTTGACGTGGATGACTTCCTTGAGCGTGATGCCCGGCAGCCAGCGACCGTTAACTTCCATTTCGACGCCGCCGGTGGGGGTGCGGCGCAAGTGTTCGATGTAGAGGTCTTGAACATCGGGAAAGCCGTTGGTGAAACCCCAGGCTACATACTGGTTATGACCGGCGATGACGCCGGGCAAGCCGGGAAAGATGACGCCGGTGACGTCGATCTCGGCGGCGCTTAAATGATTCTCGTACCATATGGCCGGGGCGCTGAGGCCAAGGTGCATATCGTTGGCAAGCAGGGGTTTGCCGGTGACGCTGCGTTCGCCGCTAATTACCCAGTTATTGCTTCCCAGGCCTTCATAGGGCGATGGTCCGGTGAAGGGGCGCGCCCGTTGGGCGCGCTGCAGCGCGGCAGGCCCATCTACGCCGTAATCGCTGCCAGGCGGAACCACAAAGGGCCAGCGCGGCAGGTCTTGGTTCTCTAGCTCGGCGGCGGCTTCGGGGCCAAGATTTTCGAGCAGCTGCTGCCGCAGCAGCTCGGCTTCCCAGTTCACCGACAGGCTCCAGGCCATCATCTTAACCCAGGCCAGTGAATCGGCGATGACCCAGGGCTGTGGGCGATAGCGCAGCAAGGCGCATTCTACCGGCATTCGCCCGGCAGCCATGAAGGCGTTGACGCCGTTGGCGTAGGCCTGGAAAAAAGCATGGCCTTCTTGGTTAAGCAGAGCAACTTCGGCTTCGGCCACGCGTCGGATGGTGAGGGTGCGCATCCAGCGATCAAGCTGAAGAGAAGCCGGCCCCAAAATCTCCGACAGGCGGCCCGCGGCCAGGCGGCGGTTAAAGTCCATTTGAAACAGGCGATCTTGGGCATGCACGAAACCCTGGGCGAAAAAGAGATCGGGCAGGTTTTCGGCGCTAATATGCGGAACGCCCCAGGCATCGCGGCGCACTTCCACGGGTTGGTGTAAGCCTGCCAGGGTAATTTGCCCGGAAAGCTTGGGCAGGCGCGCCCTGGCGACCATGCGCCCTAACGGTTTGAGCAGCCACGAGCTTTTGACCATGGATTAATTCCTGTTGAGATGCCTGGTTGGGGCCAAAATGCACCAGGGTGCTTAGACGGTCGCCCATCTAAACACCCTGGTAAAAACAACACCTTAATCGCCGATAGATTGACTCTTGGCGCGTTCTTTAAGCCCATAGCGATTGACATTCCGTCCAATGCCGCGGCGTTTGGCGTCATTTTCGGTTTGCATGGCGCGGGCTGCGGCTTTGCGTTCTTGGATTAACTTGTCGATGCGCCGCTGAAGATATGGAGTGAAATGACCTTTGTAACGCTCCCATAGCTCGGGTCGTTTCCAATCATCACCAGTGATCCGAATGCGACACTTGGGTGAGCCGCATTCACACTCGAACTCGTCGTAATCGGTGCCATCCGTCATGGCATAATCAAAGCAGACCTGTTCGCCCGGCTGAATATCGCGCAAGGCGTTGAGGCAAATTTGACCGACGATCCCAGCATTGGGGTCACAGGAGTGGTTAAAACAATCCGCCGGACCAACTTCCCGGGGAACCAGGTACAGGCCTTCTTCGACCTGTACACTCAAACTGCGCATTTTATCGGGCTGCTGCATGAACGTTTCGTGCGTCATGACATCGCCGCCCCAACAAGTGAGCAGTTCACCGGCCTTGACAAATGCGCGGGCGTAAACGCCATCACCTTCAGGGCCGAGGCGCGTCTCCAGCTTGGGAGAGAGGTAGTGCGTTAGGCGTGTGTTCACTTCATATGGGTTCCTTATCATGGGGGTGAAAGAATGGATAGGTAAACAAACCGATCAACGATTATACCTCCAAACAAACCGGAAATGCGATAAATCGAGCTTAAATTTTTCATCTTGACCAATGTCCTCGATGGTGTTAAAGTAAGCCTGCGTGACGATATAGAATGAGAAGGTGGTGGTGGCATGGATGCCGGCTTAAGGCGTCGGAAAGAGACGCACAAAATTAAGCGAACTGGTTCTGAAGGTTTGGCGCACAACCCATGGGGTGCGGCGTGCATCATGTCCCCTTCTCCCCAGGAGCGGCGTTTGCGGGGTTAAATCTGCCTTCCCGTCCTTAAGGGCGCACAGCGCCATACAGGGGTTTTATGACGCCTGACTGCGTTACCCTCACGCCAGTTCGCTGCCGGTTATAGGTTTAACCTGGCGGCTTTTTTGTTTTTATCTCGGGCGGCAAGATCGATGGATGGAGGTGCAGCGATGGCGTTTCTAAGCGAGCTTCTGGGGCGTCCGGTTACGGATAGCGATGGCAGGATGGTTGGCAAGCTGCAGGATGTGGCGGCGCGCTCTCTGGAGACGATGCCGCACCCGGTGGTGCAGGCGATTGTGATTGACGGCGACCATCAGCGGTTAACTGTGCCCTACAGCCAGGTGGCGGCGCTGCTTTCTAAAGCGGTGCCTTTGAAGTCGCCAATCGACGGGCTGGAAGCTTACCAACCAGTGGATGGGGATATATTCCTGGTAAGGGATGTATTAGATAAACAGATTATCGATACTGATGGGGCGCGCGTGGTACGGGTGAACGATCTGGAATTGCTGCGCGTGAATGGATCGGTGCTCATTAGCAATGTGGATGTGGGGATGACCGGCATTTTGCGGCGCCTGGGCATGGGTCGCCTGGCAAACATTTTCGGTCGGCGCTTTGAAAGCGCGGTGAGTTATATCTCGTGGGATGATATGGAGCTGCTGCCACAAGACAGCGCTCTGCAGCTGCGCGTACCGGCCAAGAAAATTCGCGACCTGCACCCGGCGGATGTGGCTGAGATTATTTCAGACTTGAACCGTATGCAGGGCATGAAGCTGCTGGAGTCTTTCGATGTGAAGCAGTTGGCCGACGCCCTGGAAGAGGTGGAGCCTGAATTCCAGGCCAACCTGATTGAGAACATGGATGATGAGCGCGTGGCCGATATGTTGGAAGAGATGGACCCCGACGACGCCGCCGATCTGCTGGCCGAGCTGGACCCGGAGCGCTCGCAGGATTTGCTGGAGCTGATGGAGGCGGACGAGGCGGAAGACGTGCGCAAGCTGCTTTCGTACGATGAGGACACGGCCGGTGGGTTAATGACCACCGAGTTCGCCGCAATTCCACCGGGTCTTACTACTGCCGAGGCCATACAGCATCTGCGCGAACACGCCGACGAAGCCGAGACGATCTTTTATGTTTATGTGATCGACGTGCTGGAGCATTTGGTCGGGGTGTGTTCTCTATCCAACCTGGTGCTGGCTGCCCCCGATACACCGGTGGCGGAAATTATGAAAACCAATGTGGTTTCGGTGGAGTTAGACGCCAGACAGGATGAGGTGGCGCAGCTTATCTCTAAGTACAATCTCCTGGCGGTTCCAGTGGTGGATAATCACCACCGCTTACATGGCATTGTCACCTCTGAAGACGCCCTGGATAAAATCATCCCCACGGCATGGAAGAAGCGCCTGCCGCGCTTTTATCGTTAGCTTATTGCAGGAGGCGACAACTTATGCAGCCCGTTTCGTCTTATCCTGGGCGCTCGCCGCGCCGACCGCGCTCCGCATACTCTAATATCCTGCGCAAGCTGGCGCTGTTCTTAACCGTGTTTGGCCCGGCGACAATTACCGCCATGGCCGATAACGACGCGGGCGGGGTGGCGACTTATTCGATCGCCGGGGCGGCGCTGGGCTACCCAATATTATTCCTGCTCCTACCGATAACCATTCTCCTGGCGATCACCCAAGAGATGGGCATGCGCTTGACGGTGGTCACGCGGCGCGGCCTGGCCGATCTGATTCGCGAGCGTTTTGGGCTGCGCGTGTCGGTGTTTATTTTTGGCTGCTTGCTGCTGGCGAATATGGGCACGCTGGTTACGGAGCTTTCGGCGGTAAAGACCACCAGTGCTCTGCTTAACATCCCGGCTGTGCCGGCAGTGTTGGCGATTGTGCTGATTTCCTTTTTGTTCATCACCCGCGGCAGCTATAAGCTTACCCAGAATATTATGCTGCTTTCGAGCATCTTCTACATCTCGTATATCATCTCGGCGGTCAAGGCGCGGCCCGATTGGGGGATGGCGCTGGGCAATATTTTTTATCCCCACGGCGTGGTATTTGACCAACAATATATGCTCCAATATCTTTTGATCGGGATGGGAGTGCTGGGCACTACTATTACGCCATGGGGGCAGTTTTTTGTGAGCAGCTTTGCTTACGACAAGAATATTGACAAGAGCAAGATTTTCTTCGCGCAGATGGAGACGTATTGGGGGGCGTTTCTGACCGACTTCTTCTCATTCTTTATGATTATCGCGACTGCATCCACGCTCTTTGTGCATTCCATCCTGCTGGTTTCAGGGGAGCAGGCGGCGTTAGCCATCCAACCGTTCGCGGGGCGGCTGGCGGGCGAGTTGTTCGCCCTGGGTATTCTTAACGCCGGTTTCATGGGGTTGGTGGTGGTTTCGCTCACCGGAGCATACGCCTTTGCCGAGTTCTTCGGACTTTCGGGCAGTCTTAACGCCACCTTTGGCGAGAGTAAAACCTTCTACTTGCTGTTTATTATCCAACTGGTGATTGCCACGGCGATTAGTTTGTTTCCGGGCGTCACCCTATTTAAGTTAGCCGTGGCAACGCAAACCCTGAATGCGATGATGCTGCCATTTGTGTTTTATTATTTGATTAAGCTCACCAGTGACAAGGAATTAATGGGCGGGTATGCCAACAACCGCTTTCAGAGGTATTTTGCGGTGATTTGCACCGTGGTCATTTTATTGGCTTCGGGCTTCACCCTGGCAGTTACGTTCTGGCCCAGGTAGGGGGGATATGGCTGTGCAAGCGCGCTGCAACCATCTCCCGGCAGGCTCGGATGGGCCGGAAAGACCCGCCGCCAGAGCTGCCCAACCGCGCCGGGGTTACACAAGGGTGCGCAGCTTCGGGGCTTTGAGCAGCAATCCTAAGGCGAAGAACACCAGCACCGTCCCGCCGACTTGCAGGGCGGCGGGTTCGTTAATGTATTCCGCCAACCAACCGATCAGGAGCGAACCCAGCGGCATAAAACTAAAAAAGGTCAAGCTGTACAGGCTGGAGACGCGCCCGCGCAATTCTTCTACTACGCTGGTTTGGATCAGCGAATTAGACAAATTATTAATCATCACGATAGCCACACCGATACCGGCCAAGAATATGAGGGAAAGGGGTAAACGCCGTGCAAAGGAGAAGGCCAGCAGCAGCAGTGGGAATGATAGGGTTCCCAGGGTGAGAATTTTCCCCCGGCTGCTGCTGCGCCCCATAGATGCAATCGCCAGCGCTCCCACCAGCGCCCCCACGCCCTGGCCGGAGCGCAGCAGTCCGTTTGTGGTCACATCCCCTTTTAGCACATCCACCGCCCAGGCCGGCAGCAGCGATTGAAAGGAATAGCCAAAGATGCTCATGCAAGCCATGATGATGAGCAGCAACAGGACGGTATGATTGCTGTGGATGACATAATCGATGCCCTGGCGAATATCTTTGAGCGCCGAACGGCCTTGCGACAGGCGTCCTGGTGTGGTGCGAGCGGGGAGCTTCATCAGCGCCAGCGCCAGGATGACGGCCAGAAAAGACACCCCATTGACCACAAAACACCAGGCGGGGCCAACCCAGGCATACAATAAGCCAGCGATGGTTGGGCCAATGATAGTGGCCAGGTTAAACATAGCGGAATTGAGGGCGATGGCGTTGGTAAGGTCTTCGGGCGAGACGAGTTCTGGCGCAAGAGACAGGCGGGCGGGCGCATCGAAGGCATTCACCACGCCCAGCACTGCCGAAAGCACTAAGATGTGCCAGGGCTGTACCAGGTTGGTAAACACCAGCCCGGCTAATATGAAAGCCAACACCAGCATAGCCACCTGGGTGACCAACATCAGCTTGCGCCGCGGCACACGATCGGCAACGACCCCACCATACAACATGAGAATGCTGGGCACACCGGCCACAAAGCTGACATAGCCCAGGTAGGCGGGCGATTTGGTTAATTCGTAGATCAGAAAGCCTTGGGCGGTGTTCTGCATCCAGGTTCCGAACAATGAGACCACCTGACCGATAAACCACAGCCGGTAATTGGGGTGGCGCAGCGCTGCAAAGGTTTGCCCCATCCGAGATGATGCGGGCCGGGTTGAGATTGACATTGGGCCAATTATACGCTTTTATCGGCGTTCACAGCCCGCGGCAAGGCGAAATACGAATATTCTTATTCCACCAGGCTTTTCAATTGACGAGAACCGCCTGCGGTTTCTTTACCTGGGTGAGCGCCAGGGTGGAAAGCAAGAATAAGGCTGCGTAGATGCCGAAGATCAGGGCGTAGCCGAGGCCGGGCAGCTGCGGAGCGACGCGAGTGAAGTGATCGGCGATGGGGCCGCCCAGGTAAGCGCCGCCTGCGCCGGCGCCTGCGCCGGCCAGATTGGCGATGCCCAGGTAACGCCCGGCTTGCCCTGGTTTAACTAATTCTGTGCCTAAAGCCCAGTTGGCGGTGTAAAAGGCCCCGGTGGCAACGCCCACGAACGCGCCGGCCACGTATACCATGGTGAGGTTGGTTGACAAAGCCAATAGCACGCCACCGATGGCGGCTACCAGCCCACTGATGGCAGCCACCGGCTTACGTCCGATGCGGTCGCACAGCCGTCCAGACAGCGGTGCGGTGATGAGAATTAGCCCGCCGATAACGATAAACAAGTTCGCCACTGCCCCCGCCGCTGAAGTTTTGCTTAACCCCAGGCGGCCTTGTAAGAAGTAGATCGCAAAACTGGGGATATTGGTGGCTCCGACCAAAAAGGCCAGCCGGTTTATCACCCACCAGACGAAAGATGAATTGCGGCGCGCTTCTTCGCCTAACGCCAACCCGGCCCCGGCTAAGACCCCCAGAATTACGGCCGCCGCCATCGCCGCCAGGCCGGCCAGTCCCATGCCCCACAGCGCCAGGCTAGAGCCGGCTCCGGCGGGGAACAGGCTGCTCAGCCGGCGCACCGCTTCTCCCAGGCCGAGGATAATGAGGGTGAAGGCGGCGGTCATCAGCGCCAGGCGGGCCAGGGGAGCAAAGTCCAGCGGGGCGGGTTTGTCTTCGAGCTGCTTTTCGGGCGCAAACATTGTAATCAGCATGGTGGTCAGCAGCACGGCGATGAGCACCCCAATCGCCGGCCAGAAATGTCCACCGGCGATTAGTTTACCGATAGTGAGCGATGTGAATATGAATGGAATGGGCACTTCTAAGACGGCCTTGATAGACGAGAACAGCCCGCGCTTGTTTTCGGGAACCAGGTCTGGAATCAGGCCCTGCTGCGCCCCATGGGCGGTGTTGGAGGTAACCATCATTAAAATGAGCAGGCTGAATAAGGTCCAGTAACCCACGTCGCCTTGCAGGTTAGAGGTCAGGCCAATTGCGATCACCACCACCACCGTCGCCAGTGTTCCGGCCATGATGAAGGGACGGCGGCGGCCCCAGGGCAGGCGGCTGCGATCTGAGAGCATGCCCATCATGGCTTGCATAAGCAGGGCGGTCATCAACGTCCATAAACGGATGGCCCCGTAGGCGCTAGCCTGGCGCTGCTCGCCCACGAACTGCTGCACCAGCAGCGGAACCACCAGGGGCGTCATCGTTTGGGAGAGGGTGGACAGGCCGGTATAATAAATGTTGATGATGATGGTATCGAACCCACGCAGAGGGCGGCTAGTTAGCATGGTGGTTTCCAGTCTGTGATGATGGGTTTAGGTGCAGCCGATGGAGAAATGCCAGGGTGAGGGTTACGGTTTGTTCCCATTCCCTATCGAGGATAATGCAGTGAGCCGATTGATCTAACCAGTGGGTTTCGATCACCTCGGATCGAATGGCCGATGCAATTTGCTGCGGCACGTGGGGGTCTACCGTGCGATCCAGCCGACCTTGCAGAATGAGGGCCGGCTGCGTGACCAGATGCAGCCCCGGCTTAACTTCTTTTTGCAGAGCCAGCAGCTGTTTCACGCCTTTGAGCGGGTTAACCGGGTAGCCTTGCCATGGCGTATGCGCATCCATGTTGGGCTTGGGAAGCCAGGGAACGAAAGGCGCGGCCAGGCGCAGACGCAGCTCATCCACGGGGCGCATGTTGAGTTTGAGCGCCACAGCGTAGAGCAGCAGGGCGGCGATTTCGGGGTGGCGCTGCGCCAGGTAGAGCGAGAGCAGCCCGCCGGTGGATTCGCCGCCGACGATGATTTGCCCGGTACGGGAGCGCAGCGCCTGGTAGGCGTCCTCCACCGTTTCGACCCAATCTTGCCAGCGGACACGGTTGAGGTCGGACGGATGAGTGTAATGGCCCGGAAGCAGGGGGGCGGAAATGCTGTAGCCGGCCTGGTTCAGGCGTTCGGCCAGGGGGCGCACTTCGGCGGTGGTGGCGGTGAAGCCATGAATAAGCAAAATTCCTGGCGACCCGCCCGGTAAGTCGAACGGGCCGCCTTGAAGGTGTGGGTTGACAATCATCGCTTTAGCGATAGATCAACATATTGATCCAACCGGCGGCGTCTTGTCCTTTTTCGGAGTAGCCGCGCACCCGGAAGGTAAACATGACATATTGGTTCGTGAAGTCAAACGCTCCGCCGCTAATCGATTGATCGATCAGGGTGTGGATCACGCCGTCATACACTTCATTAAACTCTGGGGTGAGGGGCGTCTTGGCTCCCCCCAGGAATTGGTAGAGAATTTGGAAGGTGACATTGCATTTTTCGTACCCGGACAGGCATCCCACTGAAGCCCGGATGCGATCTCCGTTTTGGATGAGAAGAGCAGTGAAAGTGCCGCTAATTTCGCGATTCCCGCTGGTGGGAGGGCTGGTCCATAACACTCTTGGATAAGTTACGCCGTCTTCCATGGTGGCCGGGAAGTTCTTCTTGCCGATTTTTGCGGGGAGCGAGGCCAGGAAGCCGCTGTTGCTCAGGAATGGACCAGGGCATTTCAGGTTTTTGCTCCCAACCTTCCAGGAAGCATCGCACAGGCGTTTCTTGTTTGAAAAATCCCAAATTTCTCCGGTGGTATTTGCAGAAATGAAGTTGACCGAAAAGTAAGCCTCATCGGCGGGGGTGATGAAGTTGGCTTTATCAATGCGAATAATGAAGCCTTCAAAATATTTGCCTGGTGTAATCGGGGCCACTAAGGTAATGGCGAAATCGGCCTCTTTGCCTGGCTCAACTTCCGTGCCAACAGGGGCGGAGATTCCATCCCACAGGGAGTTTTTGGTAGATTTTGCCGCCACCATGCGGGTGGTAATGGGCCATGTGCAGCTACCGGTATTTTTAACGCGCCAAATTTTGGTGAAGACGGTTCCGGGGCGAAGAATTTCCCCATCGGGGATGGTGAGGTTGCGTGAAAGCGCCGCCCGGTAACAGGGCACGGAATTTCCTGTGCCCCCGCTGCCGCCCCCGCTGCCGCCACCGCTGCTCGATCCGCCGGATGATGATCCCCCTCCGCCTACGATCCGACCGGTTGGGGTGGGGAAAGGCGTGATGCTAGGGGTGATGGTGGGCGTCTCGGTTGGGAGAGGCGTTATCATGGGCACTTCTGTATTTGTTGGCGAGGGGGTGACGCCCTCGCTCCACAGTGTTGGAGTGGGCATGGGCGTGTTGGTTGGGGGTGCGACCGTAAAGGTGGGGGTGGCGGAGAGGAAGGCCATGGTTTCCATAGCAGACCAGGTTCGGGCCGCGGCGGTGGACGGCCAACCGGGTATATCGGCCACGGGGTTGACCGCGGTGGTAAGGGTGCAGGCCAGGACGGTGAAGAAGCTTAGCGCCAAGAACACCAGGCGTCGCCAGGGTTTAGCCGTGCCGTTTGTAAACATCGCGCCTCCTTAAAGTTATATGAATACATCCTTAGTATAGGCAATAAAGCCGTTGATGACAAGGGGTAAAAGCGTAAAAAATCCCTGGCCGCCAGATGGTAGACCAGGGATTTTGCACAATCAATGGGGGACGATTTCACGAATCGTATTTTTTGCAGTGCGGTCAGGATGGGGGCGCCGGGGTGGGCGGTTTGGTGACGATGGAGACGGAAATAGGCTGGGAGCCATCGCTCCCCACGCCAAACAGGCTTCCATCGGGGGCTTGCAGCATCCAGCTGCCCACAAATGCGCCGGTTTCCGCCGGGGTGGTCAGGTTCAGGCGCAGGTCGATGGTGGCGCCGGGCGGTGTTTCGGCGGAAAGCGCCATCGTGGCCGGCCCATTGAAAGCCTGCCCGGTGATAAACACCAGCTGATAGGCGGTTGTCCAGGTGCAGGTTCCAATGTTCTTGATCTGCCAAATTTTGGCGAAGGTCTGGTTTGCGCTAAGCAGGGTGTTATCGCTAACCGACAGGTGTTTGATAAATTCGGCGATGTTGGTGCAGCTGGGGGTGGGGGAGGCGCTATCGCTGGAAGGGGCCGAGGCGGTGGGTCGGGGGGTGAAGGTAGGAAAAGGGGTGGGGGTGGGGGCTGGGGTAAAGGTGGGCGGTATGGCGGTGGGGGGCATGCCGGTTAGCACGGTGTCCAGGTTCAGCATACGCACTGCCTCGTCGGTAGGAACATCGCCGCCATCGTTTGCGGGCACAGTCGCCGCCGGCGCACATGCGGCCAGTAAAACCAGTAAGCTAACTATCAGTAAAGCAATGCGTTTCAAGTTCAACCTCCATCATTTATGGAAAAACAAGCCCATTAAACCACACTTTAGCCGTTTTGTTTCAAGCGGTTTAAGGGTTGAACGGCCTGGCCGATGTTTGGTATCTGTTGTGTTGAGGCGAAGCGGCGCAACGCGCCGCGGGGCGAGCGTTATCAGCCGCAGTTGTAATTGAATGGTTTTGGCCCGTCGGGGTCGCGCACCACCAGGCTAAGGGTAAGGGGTTGATCGAAGGTTGGGCCAACCCCAAACAGCCTGCCGGCGGCATCTTGCAGCAGCCATTGGCCAAGGTAATCGCCGGGGGTAAGCGGGGCCGCCAGGCTGAGATGAATGTCTAAAGTTTGCCCTGGCCCGGTTTCACCTGTAAAGTACTGCTGCTGTGGATTGCGCCAGTCCTCCCCGGACTGCCACACCAGGCTGTAAGATGTGTTCCAGGTGCAATCGCCAACGTTGCGGATGCGCCACACTTTGCCAAAGGCCGTGAGGGGCATGAGGGCGGTGTGATCGGAGATAGAGAGATGCCGTACAAACTCGGCGCGATTTGAGCAAGTTGATTGCGGGTTTGAACCTGGCCCGATGGGGGAGGGGGTGAAGGCCGGGGCGACCGGCGCGGCGGCCGTGGGATGGTTGGAGGTGGGCGGTGCGAGAGCGGCCTGCCCGGCAGCGGTGGGCCGGGGCGCGGTTGGAGTGAGCCGCGCAGCCGGGGGGGCGAACCTCGTCTCGTCTGCGCAGGGCGTCAGGAGGTTGCCAACCTTACACATTCCGCCGGTGGTTGAGGCGTTGGCGGTGGTAAAAGCATCTTGGGGAGAGGGGGCAGGCGGTTTGGGGTCATCGGCGGGCGAGGGGTGATTAAACAGGCCGCCGGGCTGCTGCATGGCGGCGCTTGTCCATCCCCCCGGCTGAGCAGTTGGGTCTGTGAGCGCGGCGGAAGAACAGGCCGCCAACGAACCGAGCGCCACGAGCAGCCAAAACAATCGTTTAACCATTCCCGCACCTCGAGTAAATTTTGGTCAACGCACCGGCGTCACGCGCCGGCATGCTTTAGCGTTGTCAGCCGCCGCCGCCGCAGAAGCCGCCATTGGGATACTGCCCGCCGGCCACTTCTATCGAAACCCAAAAGGCGTTCTGTCCCTCCTTGCCGGTTCCGAAATAGGTTCCTGAAGGATCGCGGAACATCCAATTGCTTTTATAGGAGCCATCGGCTTCGGGGCAGGCGAAGGGAATAGAGATGTCCACTGTTTTTCCGGGCGGCACTTCTTGCCCCAGCAGCATCATTTCAACCAGGCCCAAGGGGTCCCCACCAACATACACTAATTGATAATCTTTTGTCCAGGTACAAGAGCCGATGTTTTTGAAACGCCAGGTTTTGATAAAGCTCGATTTGCTTTTTAGACGTGTGTTATCGGGGATATTGACATCGTCTACGAATTCAGCCGCATTTTCGCAATCAAGATTATCCTGGCGGATTTGATCGTTGATCTTTAAAGGCGTGGGCTGCGCTGGGGAGGCGGACTCTGGCGGAGGCAAAGGGAGAGACGCCGGCTGAGCGGCGGTGGGTTCCACCCTGCTCGCCGCCGGCGCAGTGGTGGGTGAGGGTTGGAAGGGCCGCCCGATGCCATGTTGGGCGGTGAGGGTTTGTACTGCCAGGGTGGCTTCCAGGCCTGGAATAGACGGTGGGGCTGTCTTCTCTCCACTGCATGCGGCTAAAGCCAGCCCCGCCAAAGTTACTAGTAACAGAAAGCGCATCGGTTGCATGGCAGGCTCCTCGGGTCAACGAATAAGGGGTTTCAATAATGGTTTGCGTACTGCTGATATTATACACCCATCTTTGCAGCAGGCAGCGTGTGCCATAAACAGCGGTAGAGCAGCAATTAGCAAGAGAGGGGGCAAGGCCGGTTGGCGCTTGCCCCCTCTCTACACATTTTATGAGGCGAGGATTACCCTGCGCTCACTTTTACGGCGCAAATCTTGAACTCGGGTATCTTGGCGGTGGGGTCAAGGGCTGCCAGGGTGAGTTCGTTGGCGCAAGCTTCGGGGAAGTGGAAATTGGCGAAGACCATTCCGGGCGGAACCCGCTCTGTGACCCAGGCCTGCGCTTCGATTTTACCCCGGCGCGATTCCACACGCACAGGTTGTCCATTATCCAGGCGCAGATGGGCGGCGTCGCTGGGGTTAACTTCTATTAACGCTTCTCCATAGACTTCCATCAGGCCCGCAGCGCGGCGGGTCATTTCGCCGCCGTGCCAATGGTACAAAACGCGCCCGGTGGATAGCAGCATGGGGTAGGCGTCGTCGGGCATCTCTTGCGGAGGAATATGTTCGATGGGGGCAAACTTGCCTTTGCCGCGTGTAAATTGGCCTACATGCAGAATGGGTGTGCCCGGGTGGGTGACATCTTTCACCGGCCAATGCAGGCGGTCGCCATTTTCCAGGCGCGGATAGGTGACGCCGGCGTAGGAGGGGGTGAGCGCGGCGATCTCGTTCAGCATGGCGTCTGGGGCCGGGTAGACCCAACCAGCAAAGGGGGCCGATGGGTCTACCGTGCGGGTGGCGCTTTTTGCCAGGATGCGCTGGGCGATGGAGGCGATGATCTGCCAATCGGGCAGCGCCTGGCCGGGAGGAGCCACGGCGGGGCGAACTAGCTGGATGCGCCGCTCGGTATTAGTGAACGTGCCATACTTCTCGGCGAAACTGGCCCCGGGCAGCAGCAAATCGGCATAGGCGGAGGTTTCGGAGGGGAAGATTTCTTGCAGGGCGATAAACTCGCATTCTTCCAGACATTGGCGAATGTGCTGGCTGTTGGGGTCGCTCATCACCGGGTCTTCGCCCAAGATATAGAGGGCTTTGATCTTTCCGGTCTCGATGCCGGGGATCATTTCGGTCATAGTCAGGCCCACTTTATCCGGCAGGGAGACGCCCCAAGCGGCCTCAAATTTCTGACGAGACGCCTCTGCGGTGACGGGTTGATAACCGGCATAAACGTTCGGCAAGCCGCCCATGTCGCAGGCGCCTTGCACGTTGTTTTGTCCACGCAAGGGGTTCACGCCGCCGCCGGGAATGCCCAGGTTGCCAAGCAGCATTTGCAAGTTCGCCAGGTCCATTACATTGCGCACCCCCACAATGTGCTGGGTAATGCCCATCGCCCACATTACCGCCATGGGGCTGTTTAAGGCCAGGATTTCGGCGGCTTCGTAAAGTTTTTCCACCGGCACACGCGTAATGGCGCTTACGTTTTCAGGGGTGTATTCTTCCAGCACCGCTTGAAATTCCTCAAATCCCTCGGTGCGGGCATCGATGAAGGCCTGGTCTTGCCAGCCTTTCTTTAAAATGATATGCATGAGGCCGTTGATTAGAGGGATATCTGTGCCGGGGCGATGCCGCAAATGCAGGGTTGCAAATTCAGTAATATCGATGCGGCGGGGGTCGGCTACTACCAGTTTGACGCCGCGGCGAAGCACCGCCTGGCGGATCATTGCGCCGAACACGGGGTGTTGTTCGGTGGTATTTGAGCCAATGATGAACATGGAGGCGGCATGCTTAGCGATGTCTTCCATCGTGTTAGTCATTGCGCCCGAACCAAAGGAGGCGGCCAGACCGGCCACCGTGCTAGAGTGTCAGAGACGAGCGCAGTGATCGATATTGTTCGTACCGATGACTTGCCGCGCCAGTTTGTTCATCAGGTAATTTTCTTCGTTCAGACATTTGGCAGAGCAGAGCACTCCGATGCTATCGGGGCCATGTTGATCCCTGGCGCCGCCCAGTTTGTCGGCCATCAGGTTGAGAGCGGTATCCCAATCAATCGCCACCCAATCGCCGCGTCCATGGGGGCGGGGTGTGCCTTCGAGCAGGTAGCGGCGCGCCATCGGCTGGGTGAGGCGTTCGTGGTGGTGGATAAAATCGTAGCCGTAGCGGCCCTTGACGCATAAGTGATTGCCATTTACGGTTTCGCCAGGATGACTGGTGACCCGAATGACGCGCCCGCCGGGCACATCGTCTTTCATGTTCAGGTCTAGCTGGCAGCCCACGCCGCAGTAGGTGCAAGTGGTGGTAACTTTGCGGTCGGCCTGGCCGGCAGACATTGACATTTTATTGTTGAGCGCGCCGGTGGGGCAGTAGGCTACGCACGCCCCGCACGATTCGCAGCGGGCGTCTAGTAAGGTTTGCCCGGCTCCTGCGGCCACATGTGTGCCGAAACCGCGCCCCGCCAAGGTCCACACAAAGCGGCCTTGCACTTCGGCGCAGGCGCGAATACAACGTGTACATACAATACATTTGTTTAGATCTACCCATAAAAATGGGTTGGGGTCGCTATCCACCACATGGATAGGGTGATCGAGCATATAGTCTTTTGGATCGAGGCCATAATAATGCACCCAGTGCATTAGTTCGGTTTCGCCCTGGCAATCATCGTAGCCCGCGTCGTAATAATTGGAAAGCAGCATTTTTAGGATGACCCGGCGCGAATCTGCCAGGTCTTCATTTTCGGTCGTGACTTGCATGCCCTCCTGAACCTCCAGGGCGCAGGAGGCCATCGGCGTGCGCCAACCTTTAACATCGACCACACACAGGCGGCAGCCGCCGTAGGGCGTCAGATCGGGGTGATCGCACAAAGTCGGTATGGTAATGCCCGCCGCTCTGGCGGCGCTTAGCACCGTGGACTTTGGTTCTACTTGGATTGTCTTACCGTCAATCGTCAATGTAACAAGTTTATCCATGGGACCTCCTAAAACACCGGATGAGTGAATTATATTGTATGTGACCTGGGAAGCCGGGGTTAGTGGTAAAGCTCCTAATAATAGAGAACAAATATCATATTAGGATCAATTCTAAGGCTTGATCCAGGCGAGCTTGCGCGGTGGGACTAAGGCCGCGTTTGAAACCGAAGTTTTCGCCCTTAATGGACACCAGGCGTCCGGCGGGGCGGGATTGGAAGACCTGCTGAGTGATGGAAAGCAGCATTTCGGGGGTGAGGTGGTGGGTGAGAGGGCTGGTTTGTAAGGCCGGCTGCACCTCAACCACGCGTACGTCTTCCGCGTAAGCGCCGGTGTGGGCGTCTACAAAAATCACTTCATCATACGCGGCTATGTCTTCGCTCATTTCAGGGGTTAATTGGAGAACAAACCATAAGTCGGGGTCTAAGCCAATGGGGGAAAAGCCCTCTTCAACGGTAGAGCTGGGGCGGCCTAAACGCTCGGCGATTTGCAGAAGAGCATACCAGGCCAATCCGTCGTCTTCGCGGTCGGGGTTGCCAAAACCAATAATCAGTTTCATCGCAGCGTATTTATCCAGATGTGGAAAGCGGCGCAGGCCTATCGGTTGCCTGAACCACTTCCGCTCATTTCCATCGGTTTGCCGGAGTGATTGGCGAGACAAAACGAGTGGGGGCTGTTCAATATCTGGAAATTGAACAGCCCCGCGGGAAGGTTTTATGAAGTTATCGCGCCAGTTCGTCGATCACGCGCCCGGTGGGATCGAGCATTTCGATTTGGATCGGCATTTGACCAGCGGCATGGGTGGAGCAAGACAGGCAGGGGTCGTAGGCGCGCACCGCCGCCTCAACCCGGTTGAGCATGCCTTCGTGGATCTTGGGGCCGGTGATGTAGGTTTTGGCGACGCTATCTACGGCTTCGCACATGGCCCAGTTGTTATGGCCGGTGGCTACAATCAGGTTAACTCGTTCGAGCTGGCCTTGGTCGTTAGCCCAGTAGTGATGGAACAGGGTTCCGCGCGGCGCTTCCAACACCCCTACGCCCACGCCCTGGTAATTTTGCACCGTGTTGAGAATATCGGTGCTGAGCGTATCGGGATCGTTCAAGATCGCCTCGATGCGTTCGAGGGCGAAGATCACTTCGATCAGGCGGGCATAGTGGTAGTAGAGCGTATTTTCCACCGGGCGGCCTGGATTGAGCGCCTTGAATTTTTGCAGCTCGGCGTTCGCCAGGGGTGTGTCGATGCTGTCGCAGGCGTTCAGGCGGCCCAGCGGCCCAACCCGGTAGACGCCTTGCGGGAAGCCCATCTTCTTGTAGTAGGGGAACTTGAGGTACGACCAATCTTGCACCCGTTCTGCAATGTAATCCAGGTAGTTATCGGCGTTGAATTTCTCTAGCTGAACACCATTTTGATCAACCAGGCGCACATCGCCCTGG
This sequence comes from uncultured Anaerolinea sp., assembly GCA_964531975.1. Classification (GTDB taxonomy): domain Bacteria; phylum Chloroflexota; class Anaerolineae; order Anaerolineales; family UBA4823; genus RBG-16-57-11. Next base: position 42,110 of record CAZHFU010000001.1, read on the forward strand.
TAAAGCTCCAGGCTGTTGTGGGGGGTTACCAGGCCCATATAGCCGGTAGAGAAGACGGCGAACTTATTGATATCTTCGGCGTTCTTTTCCGCCCAGTCTTTGATAATCTGGACGCCGATTTGGGCAGTGGCAATGTTTTCCGCCACGTCGGCCAGGAGAAGGTCGCGGTCGGCCTGGCTGAGGGCCTTGTTGACCCCCCCGGTGATGGCGAAGTTGGGGTGAATGCGCCGCCCGCCCAAAACGCGGATGACGTTTTGGCCGAATTTGCGCAGGCCGATGGCCTTTTTGGCAAGCTCGGGGTTAATGGAGGCCAGGCCAATCACATTGCGCACGGCCGGGTCGGCGTCGAAGCCCAGCAGCAGATCGGGGCCGGCCAGCTCGAAGAAGTGCATGCCGTTGGACTGCACAATCTGGCCCATGTGCATCAGCTCGCGCAGCAAGTTGGCCGGGCGCGGGGGTGGGCAGCCGTACACCTCATCGGCAGCCTTGGCCGCCGCTAGGTGATGGCTCACCGGGCAGATGCCGCAGATGCGAGGGGTGATGGAGGGCATTTCGATGACCAGGCGGCCTTCGCAAAACTTTTCGAAGCCGCGGAATTCGTTAATATGCAAGTAAGCATGATCAACCTGGCCGGCGTCATTCATGCGAATGGTGACCTTGGCGTGCCCTTCGATACGGGTCACGGGTTCAATGGTAATTTTTTGCATCGTCATAATTTCCACCTTCTCTCAATACCAGTCAGGTTTAGTGCCAGTGGAGCAGCTCGCCCTTGAGTTCGGGCTTGCGACCTTGGGCCAGTTCGCTTAACACATAGAAGATAACATCGGCTTCGGGCGGGCAGCCCGGCACACTAATGTCTACCGGAACGACTTCGTGAATGGCGCGCACCGGGGTCATTTCGGCTAATTCAGGATCGGAAGGGATTTGCCCCACGCCGTCGGTGCTTTCTGTCTCCAGGTAAGCGCGGTTGAGCGCTTCTTGCATGCCACAGAAATTGCGCAGCGCAGGCACACCGCCAAACACGGCGCAGTCACCTAAGGCGACCAGGATCTTGGAGCGGGCGCGCATTTTGCGGGCCACTTCTTCGTTGGCGGAATTGTTGATCCCGCCTTCGAGAATGCCCACGTCCACCCCGTCTTCGTCCGGCTCTTTCAAATCGGTGATGGGGGTAGCGCGTATATCGGCCAATGCAGCCACTAACAGCAGACGTTCATCCATATCAAGCAGCGACATATGGCAGCCGGCGCATCCGGCCATCCAGTCGCTTGCAATTTTAGGTTTTGCCATGATTTCGGTATCCTTCCTGTTTACCGTTAATTGATTTGCAGCGCTACCGGCGACACACGGCGCAGCAAAGCGTTCTTCCAGTCGTCGCGGGTAGGAATATTAAGCATCATGCTCAGGTTGGCGAGCGTTTGGGCGGTGGTGGGCGCATCGTCGGGAGCTTGAATAACGGCCCTGGCAGCTTGCAAACGTCCATCGAGGTTGAGGTAATGGCCGGTTTGTTCATTCCAGGCGACGGTAGGCAGCACCACATCGGCCATTTCCGTGGCAGGCGAGGCATAAACAGCCTGAACCACTTTGAAGGGCGCTTTTTCGATGCGGCCCAGCAAGCGGGAGGTAGCGTAGTCGTCGGCCAGGGCCAGGAACACGGCCTGCTGTCCGTTAATTGAAAAGACTTTATCCAGGCCATATTGTGCAGCAGCCAGGCTGTTGGCTTCGCCCTTCATGCTCAAGAGGGCGCAAGTTTTGCCCAGGGCGCGCAGATCTTCAACCAGGCCAAACACCGAGCGCAGCGCGTTCATATCGGTTTGAGCGGTGAGGCCCTTGCCGTAGATGACCACCGGGCGTTGGGCGGCGAAGATAGCCGCGCCCAGTTTCTCGGCGGTGGTTTGGGCTTCTGCCGCACAACCGGCGGATAGATTTTTGATGTATTGGCGTACGCTTTCGATGACGGCTGAATCTTGCCCGGCTTCGGGTTCTAACACCATGCGGGCGACTGCCTTCATGCTGTTCTTGCCGGGGTCAATCACGGCCAGGGGTACATTGTTGGGCAGCAATCGCTTGATGAAGAAGCCGGCCACCTGGTGGCTGGAGGTTAAGTCGGCGCCAATGACGACCGCCATATCGGTATCTTTCAAACTATCGAGGCGGCTTTCGTAGGGGCAGCCCAGGGCTTCAGCCATGCGAGACGCCCCGGCGGTGGGGTAGCCTTCTTCTATGCTGGTGACCATGGCGCTGCCCAATCCTTCGGCGAACAGATTGCGGAAGGCGAAGAGGGCTTCTGCGGGTAGGCGAGTGGAGGCGATGGCCGCCACGCCATCGCCATTCCGCCCGGCCAGGGGGGCCAGCCTGGCGGCTACCAGGCTCATGGCTTCATCCCACGTGGCGGGCTGCAGCGCCCCATCCTTACGCACCATGGGGGTGGTAATGCGCTTGCGCATGTCTTTCATGGGGTCAAAGCGACCTTTTTCGCATATTAACCCCTGGTTGAGGGCTGCGTCCCAATCGCCTTCGATGCGGGTGAGCTGGTTGTCGCGCGTCCATAGGGTGACCCCGCAGCCCACCGAGCAACCGACGCAGGTGGAGCTTTCGGCTTCCCAATTTCTGCGATGGCCTTTGTAGGCGCTGGCGCGGTCGATGATGGCGCCGGTGGGGCACACCTGGGCGCACATGCCGCACGAAATGCACGACGATTGCCCTAAAGGCAGACCGAAATCTGCGGTGATGAGCGTGTCGGTTCCGCGTTCGCTGGCGGTTAAGGTGAAGTTGCCCACCAGGTCGGAACAGGCGCGGATGCAGCGGCGGCAAAGGATGCAGCGGTTGTGATCCAGCACCAGGTCGGCGTGGCTGGCGTCTAGTTCGAACTTCTTCCACTGGGGCGGGAAGTCCCAGGAGGTCATGCCTTCATGGTAGGCGGCATTTTGCAATTCGCAATCGCCGCCAGAGACCTGGCAGAAGGGGCAGAAGTGATTGCGTTCGCTAAACAGCATATCCAGGATGAACTTGCGCGAAGTGCGCAGGTTTACGGTGTCGGTCTCAACTACCATGCCATTTGCTACCGGAAGTGTGCATGAGGCGGTGGGAGCGCGCCAGCCTGCAATCTCTACGATGCACAAGCGGCAGCCGCCAAAAGGCTTCACTGCGGGGTGGTCGCACAGGGTGGGAATTTCGATGCCGGCCTGGCGGGCAGCTTGAAGAACGGTGGTTCCTTCAGTGGCTTCAATTACTTTACCGTTAATGGTTATTTGAACCATATGATGCACTCCTTCGACGTGATAAACACTTTGATTAATTTGTTTTATTTAAGCGTGTTGAGGCACGGCCTCTTCGGGCGTCATGGCGCATACACCCGTGGGGCAAACGCCCAGGCGAATGTGCGCTTCCACTTCGGTGCGAAAATGCTTGAGCATATCTTTAATCGGGGTGGAGGCGGTTTGGCCCAGGCCGCAGTTGGAAAGCCGTTCCATCTGCTCAATAATGGGGTTCAGGCTGCCCAAGTCTTCCAGCGTGGCCTGGCCTTCGGTGATGGCCTTAACAATATCGAAATTGCGCTGCGTGCCGATGCGGCACGGGGTGCATTTACCGCAGCTTTCAAAGCGGAAGAATTGCAGCAAAGTTTTCACCAGGTCTACCACGCAGGTCTCGTCATTGCAGATGAGCAGCGCCCCCGAACCAAGCGAAACGCCGGCTTTGCGGTACGATTCGAAGTCCATGGGGGTATCTTGTAAGGCGGCGGGAATAAGCGAGCCGCTTGAGCCGCCGGTCTGCGCCAGTTTAAAGGGCGAGTCGCCTTTCATGCCTTTGGCGTAGATGTTGATGACTTCGCGCAAGGTAATGCCCATGGGGACTTCGATCACGCCGGTGTTGTTGACATTGCCGAAGATCGTGTATACCTTTGTACCTGGGCTGGAAGGGGTTCCAAACTGGCGATACCAGGCTCCTCCATGACGAAGGATGGGCGGTACGTTGGCGAGGGTTTCGACATTGTTTACCAGGGTGGGTTTACCCCATAAACCATGGGTGGTGGGGTAAGGCGGGCGAGAACGCGGTTCGCCGCGCTTGCCTTCAATCGATTCGATGAGGGCGGTTTCTTCGCCGCAGACGTATGCGCCGGCCCCTGAATGGACATGCACATGGAAGTTGAACCCTGAATCGAAGATGTTTTCGCCGAGCAGGCCGTAGGCCTCTGCCTGTTGAATGGCGTGAGCAAAACGCTGCTGCGCCAAGAGATATTCGCCGCGAATGTAGATATAGCCTTCATCGGCCCCAACACTGTAGCCGGCGATGATGATCGCCTCTAGCACGGCGTGGGGGTCGCTTTCCAAAAGAACGCGGTCTTTGAAAGTGCCGGGTTCGGATTCGTCGGCGTTGCAGATGACATATTTCTTGCTGCCTGGCGTGCCGGCCACAAACGACCACTTGCGTCCCACGGGGAAGCCTGCTCCGCCGCGGCCTTGTAGGCCAGAAGCATTGAGTTCATCAATGACTTCCTTGGGGGTCATTTGAGTCAGCGCCTTTGCCAGGGCCTCGTAGCCACTGTTGGCGATGTAATCGTCTATGTTTTCGGGGTCAATTTTACCGGCGCGTTCGAGGATGATCCGTTGTTCGGCGGGCATTGAACCTTTGCGAGCGTTTAGCCAGGCAATTCGCCCGGTGAGTTCTCGCTTCGGGGCCAGCAGTTCCTCGGCCACACGACCCTTATAGAGATGTTCTTCGACGATGCGGGTCACATCTTCCGGTTTGATGGGGCCATATACCACCGCTTCGGGATAAATAATCACCATGGGGGTGGCGTCGCTGCGTCCTACGTCTACGATGGTGGAAAGGGCGATTTCGTCGCTCAGGCCCAGGCGGTCGATTTCAGACTCTAAGCGGCGGAATACCTCTTCTGAGCCACGCAGCTGACTGCGCGGATCGTTTGAGACTAACACCATTGCGCGTTTGATTTTCATGCTCACTCCTTTACCCGTTCTACACCGCTAGACGTATTTGCTCAAGATTTCAGGCAGCTGATCTGGCGTGACATTGCCATACATATCTTCGTCAATCACTACCACCGGGCCAATGCCGCACACCCCCAGGCAGCTGGTCGTTACCAGGGAGAAGCGGTTATCCGGTGTGGTTTCGCCGGCTTTCAGGGCGAGGGCGTCTTGCAGGGCTTGCCAAACCTGGCGGCCGCCCATGACGTGGCATGGGGCGCTTTCGCAAAACAGTACCACATGCCGCCCGCGAGGCTTGGTGGAGAGCATATGATAGAAGCTTGCCAGGCCGTAGAGCAGGCTGGTTTGCACGTGCATCCCGTCTTTGCTCGAAAGCAGTTGACGGCGCATTTCGACCAGCGCTTCACCAGGAATGTACCCGTAAGTGTTGTTGATCTCTAGCAAGATCGGAATGATCGAATCGTGGTGGCGGCCATTCTTTTCGATGGCGGCTTCTACAATCGCAGTGAATCCATCTTTGGTCAACATATCGGTCATGTGCATCCTCCTAAAGAGCCACAGTGAGAGGTTCCGAGACAACTTTAACCGCGTTAAAGTTGCAGACCTGCAAACAAATGCCACAGCGGATACAGGTATTGATATCAATTACGTGCGTATGGCGGCGTTCGCCGGAAATGGCTTCCACCGGGCAGTTGCGGGCGCATACGGTGCAGCCGGTGCAGGCTTCCTCGGAGATATCATAGCGAATGAGGGGCTTGCAAACCTTGGCCGGGCAGTATTTGCCGTAGATATGCGCTTCGTACTCGTGGCGGAAATGTTTAAGGGTGCTGACAACCGGGGCAGGCGCACCCTGGCCCAGGCCGCACAAACTGTTCTTGCTCACTTCGTGGCACAATGTTTCGAGCTTTTCGATGTCGCCATGTTCGCCATCGCCGTTGCAAATCTTTTCGAGCAGATCGAGAATACGGCGTGTGCCGATGCGGCAAGGGGTGCACTTGCCGCAGCTTTCATCTTGGGTGAATTCCATGAAGTAGCGGGCGATATCCACCATGCAGGTTTCGTTATCCAAGATCACCAGGCCGCCGGAACCCATCATGGCGCCTGCAGAGATGAGCGATTCATAATCAATTTGGTAATCGAGGTATTGCTCTGGCAGACAGCCGCCCATTGGGCCGCCGATTTGGGCGGCTTTGAAGCCTTTATCATCCACAATGCCGCCGCCCACATCGTACACGACTTCGCGCAAGGTGATGCCCATGGGAACTTCGATCAGGCCGGTGTTGCGCACGTCGCCGGCGATGGCGAAGGTCTTTGTGCCTTTCGAGCGTTCGGTTCCCATCGATGCAAACCATTCGGGGCCGCGTAAAATGATTTGCGGGACGTTGGCGTAGGTTTCGACGTTGTTAACGTTCGACGGCTTTTTCCACAACCCGGCCTGGGCGGGGAAGGGCGGGCGCGGACGGGGTTCGCCGCGGCGGCCTTCGATCGAGGCGATGAGGGCGGTTTCTTCGCCGCACACAAAGGCGCCTGCGCCCATGCGCACTTCCAGGTCGAATGAGAAATTGCTGCCCATGATGTTTTCGCCCAGCAAGCCCAGCTCGCGCGCCTGGCGAATGCCGATCCTCAGGCGTTCAACGGCGATGGGATATTCGGCTCGACAGTAGACGAATCCCTGGCTGGCTCCGATGGCGTAGGCGGCGATGGTCATGCCTTCGATGACCGAATGCGGATCGCTTTCAAGGACGCGCCGGTTCATGAACGCGCCGGGGTCGCCTTCATCGGCGTTGCAGATGACGAACTTCTGATCGCCGGGGTTTTGGCGGCACAGCGACCATTTTCTCCCCGTCGGGAACCCGGCTCCGCCGCGCCCGCGCAAGCCGGAACTGCTGACGGTCTCGATCACGGTTTCGGGGGTCATCTCGTTGAGCGCCTTCGCCAACGCCATGTAGCCGTCTTCGGCGATATATTCTTCGATATTGGTGGGATCGATTTTGCCGCAGTTGCGCAGCACGATACGCACTTCTTTTGGCTTAGGCGGGCCAAGCTCTTCATCGGCGGCGGCGGCGGCTTTTAACAGGAATTTACTCACCACCCGCCCTTTGAGGAAATGTTCTTCCACCAGGTAGGGGATGTCATCTGCAGAGAGATTGATGTAATGCACGTTCTCCGGGTAGACGACCAGGTCTGGCCCGAATTGAGTGGGTTCGCCCAGGCGAGAGGTTTCCAACACCTGGACCTCGGCAATCAGACCCTGCGCCACCAACTCGTCGTGCAGCGCGTCGATGATCTCGTACGCGCCTCGCTCCAAACATTCTGGGTCTACCGATACGAGTACATGTGAACGATAAAATGGCATAATGATCCTTCTTTGTATTCTATGCTATGAAGCGCGCCGTCAAACTAAATGACGAATTCTTTGACGATTTGGCCGCCAATGACGTGCCGGCGCATAATCTCACGAGCCACTTCGGGGGTAACTTTGCCGTAGGAAACAGCCGGCTGATCGCCCACGATAACCTGGATGATCGGTTCAAACGAATCGATGCCGATGTTGCCGGTTTGGCGCACCATAATCTGGCTGAGATTTTCGGTTTCGATGATTTCCAGGATGGCCTTCATGGTGTCGCGCGCGCCCGCGGCGATGCCAGGTGTGCCCATACCAACCACAATTTGCACGTGCCCAGGCTCGTTTTTGATATCGCGTTTTTGCAAAGCCTCTTCGCGAATACGCTTCAGGTCTTCGATTGATTTAATGGTAGGCATTTGTAATCTCCTGTTTATTATTAGCTGCCAGACTGGCCTGAGCCAATGCGATTGGCGCGGGTCAGATGGGGGTTGAGGTTCGTGCGAATTCGACTTACACCTTCTTGAAGGGTGGTGCGCAGGAAGGCTAGCACGTCGGGATTAGTTAGCAGATCGGGGTCGCCCAAAGCCAGTTTAATTTCAGCGTCGTCAAAGATGAAAGGCTCCAGGGCCTGGCCGGCGGCGGTGCGGGCCTGGTATTCCAGCCGCCAGTGAATTTCAGGGTGGCCCACCACCAGGGTGAGCATTAGCCCGGCCACATCGCCCAAGGGCATGCGATCAATGTGGGTATGCTGGAAATCTACGGCCACGGTGGCGCCCTTGCCCAGGCGCGAGTTGATCGACATTTGACCGCGGCACATTTCGGCGGCGGCTTTTAGAAGCGGCAGACCCAGGCCCACCTTACGAGTGGTGCGGCTGGTGACAAATGGGTCGAGGGCGGCGCGGGCCGTTTCTTCGCTCATCCCCCGCCCATTATCCTGGACGCGCAGCGTTAGTCGGTCGGCCAACAAATCCTCTTCGATGAAGATTGTGATTTGGGTGGCGCGCGCCGCAACGCTGTTCTCGGCAATATCCAGGAGGTGCAGGGACAATTCTTTCATGCGCTTATTTTGGTTCCTGAACTTTACGCAGAATTTGGGGGAATTTGTTTGGTTTGACGCGCCCTTGAGCTTCGTCATCCACTACCACAACCGGGGCCTGGCTGCATGCTCCCACGCAGCGGCAGACTTCGAGGGTAATTAGCCCATCGGCGGTGGTCTGTCCTATGTCGATGCCCAGGGCTTGCTTGGCTTTTTCGATTAGCTGCGGTGTGCCGCCGACATAGCAGGCGGTTCCCATGCAGAACTTGATGACGTGCTTGCCGCGCGGCTGCGTGGTGAAGAAGGAATAGAAAGTCACCACCCCATGCACAGAGCTGACGGGGACGTGCAGCTTCTGGGCCACGTAAGCTTGCATCGGTTCGGAAATGTGGCCGATGCGATTTTGTAGATCATTGAGTACCACCATAACTGCACCGGGTAAATGCTCGTTTTCCGCGAGTACCTGGTCGATGATGGCGCGCTGCTCGGGCATGCTAATCGGGTCGTTTACGGGAATGTTATCTAGTTGAAGTTTCATTCATCTCTCCAAATGTGAAAAAACGCACAATAAGTTTACCTGAATAGTCTAATATTTGTAATGGCAGAATGTCATCTTTACGTGTGATAGTTGTCTATGTAACCGACACGGCAGGTAACACGATTACGTCGTTTCCGGCGAAGGATGACGGATTGTTTTTCCTATTATTCAGTGGCGCGCAATGAGCGTCCTTTGACGCCCATCACCGCCCATTCGATATCTTGCACGGTGAGCGCTTCCACTTGGTAAAGGTTTACAGATTGAAAATCCGCGGCGTAATGGACATCTCCGCCTAACACAAGCGGGTAACGCTGAATTTGCGGGAAGCGCCGGCGCGCTTCGAGCGGAGGGCAGCGGCGCGAAACCTCCAGCACTTCGACCTCCAACCCAGGGGGGACAAACCCCAAGGTGGGCAGTAATCCAAACGCCTGGCGGTCTACATGGGCGGGGATGGGCAGCCCACCCAGGGCGCGCACCCCACTTACGGCTTGTTCGAGCGTCATGTGGCAAGATACGATCAGGAGGCGTTTTTCTTCGCCCAGCAGATCGCCGGTGTAATCGACCAGGTATTGCTCGCCAATCTTTTCGGGGTCGTTTTCCAGGTGGGGCAATTGGGCGTCTACGATGGCTTGCCAGGCGGCCAACTGGCCGATTGTATCGAACAAGCATAGTAAATGCACATCCTCGCGGGTTTGTAGCTCCATGCCGGGGAGCACCAACAGGGGTGTGCCTTGGGCGGCTTCCATCACCGCGGCGCAGTTGCCGGTCGCGTTGTGGTCGGTAATAAAGATGCAATCTAAACCAGTCTCTAAAGCGCGCGTAACGATCACGGGGGGAATCATTTCCACCCCGGCGCACGGGGATAACACCGTATGAACGTGCAGCTCGATCCGCGCTGTGATCATGGCCTTCTAACCGGCTGGAAGGCCCATCTCGTAAAGCCGACCCACCACTTCATATAATGTCAGGGGGGTAGACAGCAAGGTCACTTCTTGATCGGCGGCCTTGGCTAACACGTCGGCTTCGGGCACGCCGTTTTCGGTAATGATCACGGCGCTTTGTTCGAGCAGCGCCGCGACCGCCACCACATTGATGTGAGATTGCAGCGTGACCCACACCCCGCCGTTTTTAGCGCCCGCCATAACGCAGCTAAGCAGATCGGAGGCGTAGCCCGAGGTGGGGAAGGATTGGTTGAAATCTTGCTGATTGGTGAGAACTTTGAGGTCTAAAGCTTCGATTATATTTTGCAGAGTAATCATTAGTCGTCTTCTCCACTGAAATGAGAACTTTCGCGAAAACTTTCATCCGGTTGCAGATAGATTTTCATTTCTAACTTTGTGCCTTTGCCTGCGGTGGATTGAAGGCTCATTTTATCGACGCAGCGTTTAATGTTGAGCAGGCCCATGCCGGCCCCAAAGCCTAATTCGCGGATTTGCTCCCCGGCGGTGGAATAGCCCGCTTGCATGGCAAGGGGAACATCGCTAATGCCGGGGCCTTCATCGATGGTTTGCATTAGGATTCGGTGGGGTTCAATTTCGACTCGGATGATGCCGCCGGAGGTGGTGTGAATGATGAGGTTCATTTCGGCTTCATAGATGGCAATGCCGCAGCGGCGTGCAATTTGCGGGTTCGCGCCCAGGCGCAGCAGCGCGCGCTTAATGTTGCTAGAGGCATCGCCGCCATGCAAAAAGTCGCCGTTTTTGATGCGGTAGCGTAAGATCAGGCTGGTGCGGTCGGATCGTATGTCTTCGAACAGGTGGCTGGCGCGGTAACGGCGCACTTCTTCGGTTTGATAGTCGGTTTGCAAGGCGTTCAGCAGGCCGCGGGTTATGTCGCCCTTGGTAATCATGCCCACCAGGGCGCCTTCGTGGTTAATTACTGGCAGGCGGCCCACTTTGCGCCGTCCGAAGGTCTCCATCGCTTCCACGGCGGCGTCAAATTCCTGAATGGTGATCAGTTCGGAACTCATATATTGCGAGATAGGGGCATTAAGATCATTCGCCTGCATGGCGCGAATCAGATCTTCCAGGCTAACCACGCCACACAGCTTTCCTTTGCATACCACCGGTAGGCCTGAAATGCGGCGCTGTCGCAGCGTTTCGAGGACGTCGTTCATCGTATCGGTTGGCGACGCAGTGCTGAGGTCGGTAGACATGACCTCGCGCACTTTGAGGTCGTAAGCTAACTCTTCAACACGACTGATGAGGTTGGCGTCTTCATCCGTAACAATTCGCTTACCGGAGGGGGATAAGGCAGCCATGTTATTCTCCCAGGCATTCGGGCAGATTGTTCTCGAAACTAGGCAGCCCGGCGCGATAGAGGCGGCCACAGACCTCGAACATGCCATAGGGGGTGGTGATGAGAGGAATGCCTTCGGCCTCGGCTAGCTCGATGGTTTCTTTGGGGGGCTGTTTGCCGCGCACAAACACAATGGCGCGCACATCGGCCATTTGCGCGGTGCGTACTACCTGCGGATTGCATAGTCCGGTGAGCAAGACAGCTTCGGGTTGAATGGAGGCCAGCACATCGCTCATTAAATCCGCTCCGCAGCCCCCGGCCACCTCCTGTTCAAGAGAAACTTGAGTGGTAAAGCATGTTCCGCGAACGATTTCGATAACATCTTTGATTTTCATAGACTATTTCGCTTACTTAAAATCGATCCTTTCGGGTATTGTATAGACAATGAAGCGTTGTTTGGCGGCATAGCCAATTAAAGTTATGCCGTATTGCTGCGCCAGATTTAGCGATAGGGTAGAGGGGGCGGTGCGCGAAATGAGCAGGTGCGCGCCAATGCGGTGCGCTTTCTGAAGCATTTCAGAGGAAATGCGCCCGGTGGTTAGCACAACCTGGGCCGGCTGCGGCGGCGGCTGCATGAGCAGACGGCCGGCGAGCTTATCGAGTGTGTTGTGGCGCCCAATATCATCGGCGCTAAACAGAACGCGTTGGCCGTCGCTTAAAACGGAGGTGTGGATACCGCCCGCCAATCGATATAAGCTTTGGGATTCGAAGAGAGAATCTACCAGATCGGTGATTTGTTGGGTTGAATAGCGACCGACTTCTTCCGCCGGAATAGCTAAGGGGGCGGATGCGGGCGAATCTTCCTGAGAGTGTACGCTGGTGGCGCCGCCGGTACAGCCGCTGGTGCGGCGCCAATCGGGGGGTTGGGCGACGGTTTTGTTGAGCCACACATCGATATTATCGCCGGCGTCGCACACGCGCACCGAGGCGGTTTCATCGTAACGTTGGATCACGCCTTCGTTGAACAGAAAGCCGAGCGCCAGCGCTTCAAGATCAACCGGGGTACACATTAAGGTCAGCCAGGTGGCGCCGTTGACAGAGAGAGAAACCGGTTGTTCGACAATAACCTGGCCGAGGTTGGGGCGCGCCCCTTGGGCGTCAACTTGCAGCCAGGTGAAGGGCCGACTGGGGGGGAATGGATTAGAATGAGAGATAGTCATGGTGCACCGGTAAGCCGCTTAGCTCCAAATTTCACAAACGGGCCGTATTATAACAGAGAATTGTCGTTGGAAGACTGTTCTCCGCTTCAATGAGAGCATTTTAGTGTTGTGATGTGCGATCTGGTGAAGATGTCTGACCACTTGATGATACCATGAGAACGGCTTATTCACGCAGCATGATCCACATCATTTCATTAAACACCCGCAGCCGGTAAAGGATAGCGGCCACACGCCACAAGCGTTGGAACGCCGGAGGTAGGGTGGGCGGCGTTACGCGCCGGAAACCAAAGCGGAGGTAGAAGCTGCCCATGGATGGGCGGCAGGTGAGGTAAAGCGGGCCGGGGTGAGTTTCAACCAGGCGCGCAATAATGGCCGAGGCTGCGCCTTGACCACGGGCCTTCTCCACCGTGGCGATGGAAGCCAGTTCTTGGGTTCCATCGCCATGGCGTTTGACTTGACCACAAGCTAAGATTTGTCCATTGCCATCAACCGCCAGCCAGAAACGCGGCCAGTGCAGCCCCAGGGGGTTAATATGCACCTGCCGGATGAGGGCGCGGATGGCCGCCTGGTCGGCGGGTGTGGCTGGCCGCAGGATAAATGGCGAGGCGTGGGGCGAAGCCGCCTCGCCCGGTTGATCTGTCAGGGCAGCGTCCATAGGCTAAGCTGCCGCAGCCCCACTTGCAGATTGGGTGTGCCGCCGGAACCGATTATCAGCCCAAACAGACCGCCCGAGTAGGTGGGGTCATTAAACTGCGCCAGCAGTTGACCATTGGCCGACAGGCTGAGCATTGCTCCCTGGCCGGCGACCTGCATCACATTTTCTTGATTGGCCCCGGCTCGGATAGAGGGCGCGTTGGTCCAGTTATATAGGCCGGTGTAATTGCCATTATCCATGCGATAGATACGGAATTGTCCATCGCAATTGAAGGTGAATATATAGCCGCTATCGATGATGTTATCGGGCTGCGAAGGGGCGCGCGCCAGCAAGCCGTAGCTGTCGCGCCCGGCGCACTGCGCTCCGGTAACGAAGCGTGCTTCGAGAGCGAAGTTGGCGATATACGATCCTTCGGCCACGCGCCACATATCGCCGGTGGTGAAGGCGGTCATGATGAGCATGTTGTTGTTGACTTTATAGGAAACGCTGCTGTCGTCTCCTAGATAGAAGGGAGCTTTGTTATTGTTGAAGCTCCAGGTTTGGCTGGGCGGCCCCAGGGTGGAGGCGGAAACTGGTGTGGGGATGGAGGCGGGCGGATTGGCTGCGGTGGGGGCTGGCGCGCCTGGGCTGACTCTGATTTTCACCCAAAAGGCCACGGAGGCGTTTTGGCCCAGGGCGAAGTCGCCCCCGGCCGGGCTGCGCAGCATCCAAAAGCCTTGGTGTTCGCCGGCAGCCGCCGGGCTGGTTTGGGGCAGGTAAATTTGAAGGCTGCCGCCGGGGGGCGTGGTCTGCCCAATCGGCTGCGGGCTGGTTCCGCCCATTTGTTCGCCGCGGCTGAATACCAGGGCGTATTCGGGCGTCCAGGTGCATGTGCCGGCGTTTTGGATTGTCCAGGTCTTCATGAATGGGGTGTTAGGGGGGAAGGCGCTGCCATCCGGAACGGTTTCTCCCACAAACTTTGCCAGGTTGGTGCAGTTGGCGGGCTGCTGCACGGGGGCGGCGGGCGGCGCGGCGGGGGTTGCCTGGGCCAGCTGTGTGGCCGCGGGGCTGCCGGAGGTGGGGGCCGCCCCCGCAGTGGAGGCAATGGCCGTGCCGGTGGCCTGCCCGGCGGCTGCAACCGAGGTGACGATTGCCGCCTGGGTTTGCTCAACCATTATTTCTAAATCGGGGGTGGGGCTGGTAGCTGCGGCCGGTAGATTGCATGCCCCTAAAAGTAAAACTGCCAACACCAGGAAAATTCGATGGAATTGCATAATAAACCTCCAATTCATCTATACTTTACCCTAGACTGGCTAGAAAGGCAAATAGTTCCCCGGCGGTGCGGGGTTCGCAACCGGCATAAGATGCGCAGGAGGATGAATGGCCGGAAAGTGAGGGTTAGCCGGCGCTCTTGCCCAACATCTGGTTGACGCTCTCCTCCATACTTATTTCCCCGGCTATCACGGCGCTTTGATAGCGCACCGCCCACTGGTAGAGCATCGAGTGGGCTTCCAGCAGCTCGATCAAGATCAGCCTGGCTAGCGGGCCGCCTTGGCCCATAAAACCGGATGTTTCAAAGTCGTGGGCGGCGGCTTGTAGATCGTAGTCTACGCGCGCGATCTGCGCCTGCCAGCGGCCGTCTTCTTGCCAAATTTGGGCATAAGATGGGCGGGTGTCAAGGTCGAACGGCATACCGGCCGAGCCGGCGTTGACTACCAGCACGCCTTCGTGCCGGAGGATGAGGGGGCGATGGGTGTGGCCTGCCCCAAACACCGCCAGGCGATGCGGGGGGTTGCCATGTAAACCGATCAGCTGGTGCAGTTCGGATGGTTGGGTTTTAGGGTAGATGCCTTTTCGCAGCCCTAAAACCGACCCATGGTAGAAGCGCAGCAGCCGACCGTCGCTATCGGTTAGGGTTACCCTTTCGGGCAGGTCTTTAAGAGGGGCGATGTCGCCTAGTTGCTCATATGTCCAGTAAGAGGCGCGGTGCGCTTCAAGCGCCGGGCCGCTGTGGGCCGCGCCGGGCAGGTCGTGGGAGACGACGTAATCTTCATGGTTGCCGCGCAAAATGCGCCAGCCGTAGGCCGCCTGGCCCTCCAGGGCAAGTTCCAGGCATTGGCGCGGGCGCGTGCCGCGATTTACCAGGTCGCCCCCGATGATCACATGATCGGGTCGCCAGGCCTGCATGTGCTCGAGGACGGCCTGAAAGGCGAACAGGTTGGCGTGGACATCGGTGATCAAGGCGATTTTCATGATGAGGCTCCGTCCGGCTCGGCCGGCGGCAGCGCCTCCACGGCGGCCTCCGACGCTAAACGCCGCCGCGACTGGAGATAAAAAGCTAAAAATAACAGGCTGCTCACCGAACCGACGATAAAACCGCCTTGCCAGGTTGCCAGGGGGCCGAATTGATCGCTCAGAATGCCGCCAAACAGCGGCCCCAGCCCACTGGCGAGCGGCCATGACAGCCCAAACAGGCCGATATAGCGGCCACGCTTATCGATGGGGGCCAGGTTGGCGGCGTAGGTGCTGGAGATGGGCGCTAAGATGAGTTCTCCCACCGTCATCACCACCATGGCGATCCAAAAACCACTAAAACCTACCGCGCGGGCCACCAGGGCCATGGCGGCGGTGTAGAACAAGGCGCCAATCGTCATGGCGGCCAGGGGGTGGTAGCGACGGAAGAACCAGGTGATGCCGGTTTGAAACAGCACCACCATGATGGCATTTGTCATAGGTATATAGGCGTACTGCCTTTCGGCTACCCCGTAAATGCGGTTGGCATGCACCGGCATAACCGTCCAAATCAGGATGGCGGTGACGGTGATGGCGGCGAAGTTGAACACAAAGCGCATAAATTGCCAATCGCGCAAGATTTCCAGGTAGCCGCCAAATCGCTCTGGAGGCGCGGCCCGATTGGATTGAGATGTGGGCGCGGGGTGCGCCGGCATCGTTTCCAGGGCGAATATCGCCATCAATACGCCGTACGCCGCCAATCCGATGGCTGCGCCGTAAAAGGCTAACGTATAGGATGTGGCCGCCATGGTTCCGCCAATCACCGGGCCGAGGCTGATGCCCAGGTTATTGCTCAGGCGCATCATAGAATAGCCCTGGACGCGATTTTTGGGTGGGATCATATCGGCCACCATGGTGTCGGCGGCGGTGCGGTAGAGCGGGTTGACAGCCCCGGTGATGGTTTGCAATAAAGCGAACTGCCACCAGGCGCCGGCATGGCCCATAACGGCGTAGGCGATTCCATTAATCACCAGGCTGAAGACCATAATCCCCTTGCGACCAACCCGGTCGATGACCGGGCCGCCCAACAAAGAAGCCACCAGCGACGACACGGCGCTGATGGTGAGTAAGCTGGCGGTGACAGTGAGGGGCGTGTTGAGCTTTTTGCTGATATAGATCATCAGGAACGGCCAAATCATGCTGGAGCCGATGGTGCTGATGAGCATGCCGGCAAACATGAGCCAGAATTGGCGCGGATAAATAGCGAAGATTTGTGACGCTCGATTGCGGAGAGACATAAGTTCACTCTGCTGCGGTGGATTGATGCGGTTAGATAACGAATCGCAACCGCTTATTATACCAGCCTAAAACCTTTGGCTTGGCAGGCGGTGAGGCGGGAAAATGCGGCGAAATTGGAGAGAGGCGCGCCAGGGTGGTAGGGCGCTAACCGCGTAAAGCGCCCCACCTCCAGCGAGCAATCGTCGGAGGTGGGGCGGGAAAGGATGGGGCCTGGCGCTACGCGGCGGCGGCGCCGGTGAGCTTATCCAGCAGGTATTCTTCACCGCGTTGGCGGCGGAACTGCTGGGTGTATAGATTGTAGTAGTGGCCGCGCAGCCGCAGCAGTTCGGCATGTGTGCCCATTTCGGCGATGCGCCCGTTCTCGATCACGACGATGCGGTCGGCGCGGCGGATGGTGCTGAGGCGGTGGGCGATGACAAAGCTGGTGCGCCCCTGCATCAGGTGTTCCATCCCTTTTTGGATGAGCGCTTCGGTGAGCGTATCGACCGAGCTGGTGGCCTCATCCATGATGAAGATTTCGGGTTGGGCCAGCACGGCGCGCGCCAGGCTGATGAGCTGCTTTTGCCCGGTGCTGAGCAAATTGCCGCCTTCGCCCACTTCGGCGTCGTACCCCTTATCGAGTTCGCTGATGAAGGTGTGCGCCCCGGCAAGTTGCGCGGCCTGCTCCACTTCTGCGTCGGTGGCGTTCAACCGTCCGTAGCGAATGTTCTGGCGGATGTTGCCGGAGAACAGGTGCGGGGTTTGCAGCACGATGCCCACCCGCGATTGGATGGCGTGTTGGGTGAAATGGGTGTAGTCTTTCCCACCAATGCGCACCTGGCCGTGTTTAGGTTCATAGAAACGACACAGCAGGTTTACGATGGTGGATTTTCCGCCACCGGTGGGGCCGACCAGGGCGATGGTCTCGCCCTGGCGCACGGTCAGGTTGAAGTCTTCCAACACCGGTTTGCCTTCTTCATAATAGAAGGTGACGTGATCGAATTCGATATCGCCCGCCAACGTGCCGGGGTCAATGGCATCGGGGGCGTCGCGCACTTCGGGAACGGCGTCGATGAGTGAGAACATGCGCTCGGCGGAGGCGATGGACTGCTGCATTTCGGCGTAAACCCGGGCCACATCCTGAATCGGCCACATCATGAAGGTAATATATGATATGAACGCCTGGATGCCGCCGATGGTGATAAATCCCAGGTTGGCTTGTAAGCCCCCGAACCACACCACCGCGCCTAAAGCCAGCGAACTGATGATTTGCACCGCCGGCAAGAACAGCGCCGATAGCCAGGCGGCGCGATAGGAGGCGCGGTACATTTCGTGGCTCAGGTTTCCAAATTCCTCCAGGTTCTTATCTTCACGCCCCAGGGCTTTAATCACCCGCACACCGGTGATGTTCTCGTTATACGCGCCGGTGATTTTTGAGTTGACTTTGCGCACCTGCCGGAACTCGCTCAGGATGCGTTTGCGAAACTCCACCGCCACGCGCAGGATGATGGGGATGATAACCATTACCGCCAGGCCAAGCTTCCAGTTGATGCGAATCATGAAGTAGGCTGAGGTGAGGATGTTGGTTACCGCCCAGCTTACATCTAGCAGCCCCCAGGTCACCAGGTCGGAGACGCGCTCCGTATCCGAGGTGACGCGCGACATGATCCACCCGACCGGGGTGCGGCTGTAATAAGACAGCGATAGGTCTTGCAGGTTGTTGAATAGCTTTTTGCGCAGATCGTAACGCAGCCTTTCGCCCAACACTGCTACGAGGTAGATAAAACCGAACACCAGCACAGCTTGAAGGAGCAGCATTGCCCCGTAGATGGTGGCGATGTGCACCAAAGCAGACTTATCGCGCGCGATGATGCCTTCGTCAATCATGCGCTTGCTTAGGAAGGTGAAATAGCCATCGAGAAATGAGACAATGGCGATGGTGACCAGGAAGGCGGCAACCTGCTTCCAGTAAGGAGCGGTTTGGGCGATGATCCGCCGCACGGTCTTGCCGCTGAACTGGGTTGTAAATTCTTCTTCTTCAAAGTAGTTGTCAGTCATAAACGCCTCTTAATCTTCCAGCGCCACGTTTTCTAAAGCGCCGGCGAGGGATGCTGCGGTGGGTGCGGCTCCCCCAAGTTCTTGTTCCAGCTCGGTTTCGATGCGCATCTGGATATCGTAGATGCGGCGGTAGATGCCGGTTTGGTCGGCCAGTAAGTCTTCGTGCCGGCCCATCTGTACCACCTGGCCTTGATCTAACACCAGGATCAGATCGGCGTTCATGACGCTTTGGATGCGATGGGCGATGATGAAGGTGGTGCGATCTTGCATCAGGTTTTGCAGCGCCGAGCGAATCTCGGCCTCGGTCTCCGTGTCTACCGACGAGGTGGAATCGTCGAGGATGAGAATGCGAGGGTTCTTAAGCAGGGTGCGGGCGATTGCCACGCGCTGCTTTTGCCCGCCTGAGAGGGTGACGCCTTTTTCGCCCACCATGGTGCGGTAGCCTTCGGGGAAGCCGGCGATGACATCGTGAATGGCGGCTGCTTTAGCGGCGGTTTCCACTTCTTCGTCTGAAACCTGGCGGCCAACGCCGTAGGTAATGTTTTCACGAATGGAGCGCGAGAACAGAAACGGTTCTTGTTCCACAATGCCCATGTGGCGGCGCAGATAGCGGCGCGGGTATCGCTTTAGCTCGACGCCATCCAGGGTGATGCGCCCGGAGGTGTATTCGTGAAAGCGCGGCAGCAGATTCACCAGGCTGGTCTTGCCGGATCCGGTAGAGCCGAGCAGAGCGATGGCCTGTCCGGGGGCGCAGGTGAACGAGATGTCGTGCAAAACCGCACATTCATCGTCGGTGTAAACAAAGCTCATATCTTCAAAGGTGATTGCGCCTTGGGGAGCGCCTTCCGGCAGGTAATCGCCGTCGTCGAGAGGTTCGCGGTCTTCACGAATGATAGCGACCACCCGCCCGAAAGACACCATGCCGGTGGAAGTTTGCACGATGAGACGGCCCAGGTTGCGCAACGGCCAGATCAGCCACACCACCAGGCCAATATAGGCCAGGTAGGTTCCTGGGGTGATGATGCCATCGATAGCCATGAGCGCGCCGGTGATGTATCCGCCGAGCAGCTGCGCCCCGCAAATGATGTCGGAGGCCGGCCAAAACAGCGCATGCATGAGCATCAATTTGCGCCCCCGCCCCAGCTTCTCGAAGTTTTCTTTCTCGAACTTATCGCGCTCATATTCCTGGCGAGCAAAGGCTTTGACCACGCGCACCCCGGCCAGGTTCTCTTGCAGGGTGGTGGAAAGGACGGCTTCTTGTTCCTGGTAGGCTTCGTACACCTTGGTGAGCTTGCGGAAGAAGAAGATGGATGTGACGAAGATGAACGGCACGGCAATTACCGAAATTAACCCCAGGCGCACGTTCAGGCTGAGCAGGGCGACAAAGTTGATAATGAACAGTAGCAAGATGCGGCCGATGCCAATGGCCTGTTCGGCGTAGAAGCGGCGCAGCGCGTCGACATCGGAGGTGACGCGTTCGATCATCTCGCCCGTTTTCGCTTTTGAATGGTAGGCGAAGCTGAGGCGCTGAATATGATCGAACAAGTAATTGCGCAAGCGGCGGGTGACGCCTTCGGCAGTGAAAGCCGCCATGCGCCCGGCCAGGAAGGTGAAGGCGCCTTCGGCGGCGGCGAAACCCATAAAGCCCAGGGCAACCAACGGTAAAAGGTTGTTGGAGGCCGGCTTGCCCAATACATTATCGATGAAGTAACGCAGCAGCAGAAAGGTGAGCGTTTTAAGCAGGGCCGCCATGGCCTGGCCGCCGTTGGCCGCCAGGTAAGCGCCTCGGTAACCGGCGGTCATTCGCCACATACCTTGGAGGCGGTTGTTGGACACAATCGACTTTAGATCGAAATTTGCATGCTGATCCATAAAAAGCTCCGTACTCAAATAGTGAACAGGTTAGGAAAGGGCCAATAAAACAAAAAACCACGGGCTTGTAATGCAGCCCGTGGTTTGGAAAGACGATAGGGGTGAGTCTACCGGGCAACAGGCGCAATACGATAAGGCAGCACAGCGTTCCCGCTATCGACGATAACAGGGGCATATGCGATGTGGCTGGTGAATAATTTGGTCATTGCGCCGTTCTCCTCTCTAAAGATTGCTGCTGCGGAAGGCAACCCAATAATGTTACCACAGGAATGATTCGGGTGTCAAGGCCATTTGCGTTTGGAAAATTTGGCCGGAGGAATGGCGTTTCTGAATCGATTTTGACCGGGTTAGTTTTTCTTTGGAAATAGTTCCTTTAGCCCAATTCCCATTTTCATCGTCCCCCAGATGCCGAACAGGTTTACAAACACCATTTCGATCACATTCATTACCAGGCTGTAGGAAGTCAGCAAGTTACGGTCGTAACCAAGCAAGGTTAATGGGAGCGCCACCGAAATCTGGTACATGCCGGGGAGGCTGGAGGCTGAGGGGGGGGCCAGGGCCAGTGAGCCGAGCGAGATGGCTAGAATATCGGAACGGGCCAGGCCTGGCATAATCGCTAATAAGGCCAGGTAATGAAAACCCCAGAAGCACGCCCAGCACAGCACCGAGCTAAACAAGCCTTCGGCCATGCGCCAGGGGCTGGAGAGGGCGGCAAAGCCTTCAATCAGATGGGCCAGGCCAATGCGGGCGCGCACTTGTGTCAGGCGGGGCAGGCGCGCTAACAGGGGGGGCAGCTTCTTCAAAAGCCAGGTTTGGTTATGGTTTGCCCATATCATAAAAAGATAAGCCCCGGCCAACGCAGCCACAATCACGCCCATGGAAAGATGCGATACCGGCAGCCCCGATCCAAATAAGACCCCCGCCACGAAGGCAGTTACACGCATGACTTGCTCGTACCAACGCTCCACTACCAGGCTGGAGGCGATTTGCATGCCAGATAACCCATTGTGGCCGCGCAGGATAAAGGCGCGCAGGGGGTCGCCGGGGCGCAGCGGCAGCAGGGTGTTGACCATATTGCCGATGTTATTGGTGTGAAAGGCGGGGAGCATATCGGCCTGGCCTTGCAGCAAGATGCGCCAGCGCCAGGCCAGGCCAATATAGCCGGCGATTAGTAAGGCGGCGGATACGCCCAGGGTGAGCCAATTGGCGCGGCGCAGCAGTTGCCACACCTGACGCCAATCGATAAACCAGGCTAAGCCTGCCAACAGGAGAAGGAAAAATATAACAGACGCCAGGTAACGGGCGCGTCCTTGCGCTAACCTGTGCAACCACATGGCTGTATGCTAGTTGAATTATGGGCGTTCGTCAATATTTAGGAGGTGGATTGATTGAATCTCCATACACGAATTAACGGGATGACGGCTGCCAGGGCCACAATGACCCCCGCCGCCATAGATAAGCCGCCCAAGATGGCAGTGGGTGGGGCCACCACGCTCGCCAGCGCCAGGCCGCCGCCCAACACAAACAGCAGCACTCCCACCGCCAGGATGATGAGCGCCGAGCGCTGAGCCGCCTGCATCGACGCCCGGCGTACGCCAGTGATGCGGCCACTTTTCCCATCGATCCACACTGGTTGACGGCGCTGGTCGTCATCGATGTAATAGCTGGTATAGACGGGCTGCAAGAGCAGCGTCCAGTTAAGGTTGGAGAAAGCCGGCGACCATGCAAAAGCGCGGATTTGATCGGCCTGGCAGGCCAGGCGGCATTCATCGGCGGCGGTTTGCTGCAAAGACGGCTGGACATCGGGCCAGGCGTCGGCGGAAGGGCGGTCGGGCAGACGCACCATCGCCTGGAGGGGCTGGCGCGGATGGTAGGGCTGCGCCTGGCTGGGGGCCGGCGGGCCGAGCAGAGGGGCCAGGCGAGCGTGGTCTTCGAGCGCGGGGGCGGGCCGGTTGGGGTAGCTGCGGGAAAGATTGCCCAAGCGCGGTTCCCAGCGGGTGCGCTGTTCTTCCACCTGGCGGGTGCGCCAACCGCCGCCGTCAAAGCGTTCCTGGTGGCTCACCACTTGATAGTAAAAACCGGCTTCAGCTTTCCATTCGGCGGTCGCCCAGACATCCACCAGCCACACCGGCAGGTAAAGCGCCTGCAGCCGGGCCTGGAGGGTGTGGGGGTTGAGATCGGCCGGGGGATAGGGCAGCCCATTGGTAAATGCTTGAACCTGGCTTGCCGCCACGCCGGGGGCCACCTGGAAAGGCTGCACTAACTCGGGGGCAGCCAGGAGGGGGATGCTTTCGATTTCCGCCGGTTGGAGGGCGGGGGCGTGGCAGCGCGGGCAGTCTACCGGCGGAGCGTCTTCTTGCGGGCGAATAAAGCGGGCGTCGCAGTGTTGGCACAGGTAGGTTTGGGGGGTAAACCCCCAGGCAGCGGCAGCGGTTTGGGCGTCCATGGTATGTCCTAAATATCATCCATTTGGTCGGCTTTTTTGTAAAGCATGATTGCCAGGATAACGCCAATCACCAGCAAAACCAGGCCGAACAGGCCAATGAATAGGCCAGCTCCGGCTAACGGGAGGGTGATCAGGCCCAATAAACCAAACAAGCCTCCCGGAGCAAGCAAGGCGATGATTGCGAGCCAAACTTTATTCCAGTCCACCGGTCGTTGACCGGCGATGTGGCCGTTTTGACCGTTAATCATAGCCTGGTAGGGCTGCCCGCCGTATTGGTAAGCCAGGATATACACCGGCAAGAGCAGATAACGCCAGGTTTCATCGGCAAAATCGAGCTGCATACTAAAGTTGCGCACCAGCGAAGAGCTGGCGCGTTGAATGCATGCCAGGCGCGTGGTTTCGCGCATGCGGCTGCGGGCAGTTTGCCAGGCGCTCTCGAGGGGCAAGTCATAGGCCTGCGCCCCATAACCGGCCAGGTAATCGGGAGAATAATCCTTGAGGGCATGTAAATCGAAGGCGGCGCACTCATTCAATAAGCGTTGGCTCAAGTGAGACGCGCCGGGGATCAGTACATCGCGGTGGGGGATTTCCACACGCCCCGACTCCCAGCGCCAGTGCGTGACGGTGCGGGTCTTCCATTCGCCTCCGGAATAGTATCGCTCGGTTTTGGTGTGCCCCACTTCGGCTTTCCAATCTGCGGCGGCTTGCGAATCGAAGCACCAATAGGGCAGGTAGAGGGCGGTGAAGCCCCCTAAGGCGGCGCGAGATTTCAGATCGGAGGGGGTTAGCCAACTATTGCCAAGCCAGGTTTTGGCGATGGCTTCGCAAGCGTCGGCTGGAATGGTGAAAGGAATGAGCATGCGGGGGCGCAGAACATCCTGGGCGGCCTGACGCTGGAGCACCTTGTTGGAGCCGCAAAACGGGCAGGTGTATGCCAGGCGGGTCTCTTCGACGGTGGCGACTGCGCCGCAGGCTTCGCACGCCATCTCTTTACGGGCGGCGCCCCAACCCTGTTGGGGGCGATTCTCAGCCGATTGGCGCAGGGTCTCGACGGTAAATTCGAGGCGCTGGGCGGGCAAGGGGGCGGCGGGCTGGGGGAGCTGCGTGTAGCCACAACTGCGGCAGGTTAGCTCTCCGTTGGCGGCGGAATAAGCCGTGGTATCGCCGCACTGCGGGCACTTGAACTCAACCACCGGCCTTTCGTCTCCGGCTGGCGTTGGCGCAGGGACGAAAACGGTGACGCCCTCGATAGCCGAGGGAGCGGGGGTATATCCGGATGGAGGAAAGGCGCACATAGTCTCTATTATAACGTTGCGAGCATCGCGAAAGTCGCGTTATTTACAGATTAAATCGTCTGCGCCTGGCTGTTTGCCGGCCGCATAAACCTTTTGAAATTCTTGCTCGTATAAGGCGGCGATGGCAGCGTCATGAATAATCAGCACGTTGTCATCGTTGATCTGTTCGGCGGCTTTGGTAAAGTTATAGGAACCGGTGATAACTATTTGTTGATCGATGATGATGACTTTGTGGTGCATGGTATAACGATTGCCGTCTTGGCGCACCGGCAGCCCGGCGCAGAATAAGGTCGGCAGCACCCCCTGCGATGCGCCTCGGTTCTCGATCACGCCTTGCACCTCCACGCCGGCCTGGGAGCGTGCAATCATGGCGGCCGCCAGGTCGGCGTCGGTATAGGTGAAGGCCATGAAATGGATCGAGCGCTTGGCGTTGACCACATGGTGGATGAGTTTATCCATGACTCGATCGGGCGGTGAGAAGTAATTTTCCACCTGCACCCCGTTTAAGATCAGGGCTGAACGCAGCGCGCCCACTTCGGCGCGCGCGCCGAATTGACCGGCGATGAACATCTCGTTAAACTTGGCCTGGTAGTTGGCGATTACTTCCGGGGCGGTGATGCGCAGCAGGTTATTTTCGTTGCGGTATGTATCATTATACGAGGCGTTCCATGAACCGATGAAAAGTGTTTGGCCGTCGATAATAAACAGCTTGTCGTGCATTAACCCATTCGAGCGTCCGCCGTCTACCACGGCAATATTGGCAGCTTGCAGCGCCTTGAGGGCGTCAAAATCGGCCTGTCCATTATCGGCGCCGTTTTTAAGTTGGGTGGATCCGTTAAGCTGATCCAATACGGCGCGTACCTGCACCCCGCGGCGGGCGGCGAGGGTGAGGGCGGTGGTGATGCTGGGCAGGTTGAAGTCGAAGGAGGCCAGGTCGATGGAAGTTTTGGCCTGCGCCAGGGCGCCAATCACCACCGCGTCGATGCCGGGGGTGGTTTCCAGCGGCGGGGCGGCAGCCCGGTTAGTGAAGCCGAGGGTTGTGATGAGGGGTGTGAAGGCGTTTTCAATTCCTTCTAAAAAGCTGGTTTTGGGTGGTGGAGCTGGGCTGGTGAAGTACACCTGGAGCCAGGCGGAGGCCCCAACCTGGCTTGCATCTGCGCTGGGCCAGGGGGTGATGGCGGCGGTTGGCAGCGGCTGGAGGGTGGGCGAGGGTGAGAAGACGCCCAGCAGGTCGCGGCCATTGATGATGAAGATCAGGCCAAAAATGGCTAGCACCGCGGTCAGAACGATGACAGTTGCAGGCGTTACAGAAGGGTGGGTGGAATCTTTAGGAGATTTCGCCATATGGATGATCCTTTGAAATTTAAATAAACTGATCTTCGGGAGGGCGGCTCATGCAGCCTATCCGAATTTCTCTTTTAATAGGTTGCGCAAAGCGGCGATTTTTTCTACCGGCGTGGCGGCCTGGTTAAGCTGATCGAGCAGCATTTGGCGCTGCTGGGGTGAAATTGTTACGCCGGGCAAGAGCCGCAGGGTTTGATCGAGGATGGTTTGGGATAGGGAAGAATCGGAAGAAGATGAGACCGCCCATTCCGAAATGGAGCGCAGGGTTTGGCGGGCGGCGTCGAAGCTGCCGGATAATCGCTGCTCCGCCTCCTGGTCATCCAGGGCGGCGGTGGACTGGGCCAGCCGGCGCATCCAGTCCGCGCCCATATCAACGAGCATGCGCGCCGGATCGTCCTCCAGGTCGGAGGTGAGGCTTTCGTTGTCTAGCAGGCTGTCGATTGCCAGGCGGGCGCGCCGGGCGGTTTTTTCGTCCATGCCTGTGGTTGGCGATGGCTCCGGGCGCGGCGGGGGAAGTGGCGCGCCTGCGGGCGCGCGGCGTCGAAATCGGGCGATGAGTTTATCGATCCAGCGCATTGGGCCTCCTGGGATAGTTTGACAATGTAATCATATACCAAAATTGGCGGGAATGGCGTCCAACTTCATGAGATGATCATATTCCTGGTGAAAAACATGCTCTTTAAGGAGAAGGATTGGCGAAAGGGCCGATGACATGAATTTTTAGTGACGAAAGTCACAACCTACCGGAAGAAAATCCCTAAAAAGTGCGATAGAATACAATTGATATGGGCGTTGGCCCACAATGCCGCACAGGCCACGCCTTCTGTTGTTTAGAGCAAACCTAATTCAGGAGGATAAGAATGAAACGAACTATTTTCTCGCTGCTGTTGATTGGCGCGTTTTTGCTAGGTGCATGCGCCAGCCCAGCTACCCCGGCGCAGCCCGCCGCTTCCGAAGCCCCGGCGCAGCCCGCCGCCCCAACCCATTTGGACAAGATCAAATCCGCCGGAACGATTAAAGTTGGCACATCGGCCGACTACCCTCCGTTTGAATATGTGGACGACACGGGTAAGAAGATCGGTTTCGATATTGAGCTGATGGAAGAAATCGCTAAGCGCATGGGCGTGCAGGTTGAATGGGTGGATATGCCCTTCGACAGCCTGATCGCTGCTGTGCAAGAAGGCAAGATCGACGCCGCGATTTCGGCTTTCAATTATACGGAAGAGCGCGATAAGACGATTGATTTTACCGACGCCTATTTCACTTCCGAAGACTCTTTTATCGTGGCCGATGGCTTCACTGGTAAGATCGATAAGCCCGAAGATGTGGCCCAGTACCAGGTGGGCGCGCAGACCGGCACCACGCAGGATGGTTGGCTGACCGACAACCTCGTGACCCCCGGCACATTGCCCGAGGGCAATTTGTTCCGCTACGACCGGGTTGACCAGGCTGTGTTGGATCTCCAAAATGGCCGCATTCAGGTGCTAATGGCCGACTCGGTGGTGGCTGAAGTGCTGGTGAAGCAGCAGAGTGGTTTGAAGATCGTCTACACCGGGGTGCTTTCCAGCGGCCCCATGAACATTGTTGTTCCCAATGACGATACCGCTCTCGCCCAGGCGTTCAACGATATCATCAAGGCGCTCCAAACTGAAGGCTGGGTCGATGCGCTAGCCGTCAAATACATCGCAGGAGAGTAAATTTCCCTGGTTATAATGAATGGTCGGCTTTGGCCGACCATTCATTATATAGGGCTTAAGCTGGCATCAACTGATTGAAGGTTAAACAAGAAAGCTTTATATGCTTCAAAATTTCCTGTTTTATATCGGTCAAGGCACAGCCACTACCCTGGCGGTTACCCTCACGGCGCTGCCGATGGGGGTTGTGATCGGGATGATCTTGGCGCTGGTGCACGTCTATTCCAGGCGCTGGATATCGGGCCTGGTGACAGTTTACAGCACGGTGATGCGCGGTGTGCCCCCCCTGGTCTTGTTATTCATTTTGTATTTTGTGATCTCAGGTTCGATCAACCTGTCGCCTTTCTGGGCGGGGTCGTTGGCGCTGGGGGTGGTGAGCAGCGCCTATCAACTGGAAATCTTCCGCGGGGCGCTGCAGTCGGTGAGCGGCGGTCAAATGATGGCGGCCCGCGCTTTGGGGATGAGCCGTTTGACAGCTATCCGCCATGTGATTTTGCCCCAGGCGCTGCGCCTGGCAATTCCGCCGTGGTCGAATGAAGCTTCGATTGTGTTAAAAGATTCTTCACTGGTTTACGCCTTGGGTGTGCCGGAGATTTTACGTCGCGCCCAACTGCTAAGCGCATCGACGCAGCAGCCTTTCCTGGCTTATGGAACGGCCACGTTGATCTATTTCGTGCTGGTCTTTTCCACCAATCGCCTGCTCGACTGGGTGGATCGTAAGACCCGCATTCCTACTAATTATGCTTGAGGAGCGACCTCGTGGCCCCTATTCTACGCGCTAAAAACTTGACCAAAATTTACGGCGAAAATGTCATTTTCAAAGACATTTCCATCTCGATTAACGAGGGTGATACGGTGGTTATTATTGGCCCCAGCGGTACGGGCAAAAGCACACTGCTGCGCTGCTTTAACCTGCTCACCCGGCCAGATGGCGGCCAAATCTGGCTCGATGAAGAAGAGATCACCGCCCCACATTGTAATGCGGATAAGGTGCGCCAACACATGGGGATGGTTTTTCAGAACTTTTTGCTCTTCAACCATATGACGGCGCTCGATAATGTTCAAGTGGGTCTGAGCCGGGTTAAGAAGATGCACAAAGCTGCGGCCCGCGAAAAAGCGATGTATGAATTAGAACGGGTGGGCCTGGGCGACCGGGCCGACCATTACCCCGGTCAGCTTTCGGGTGGACAGCAGCAGCGCGTGGCGATTGCACGGGCCTTGGCCATGGATCCACGGGTGATGCTGTTTGATGAGCCAACTTCGGCCCTGGACCCGGAGCTGATTGGCGAGGTGCTGACGGTGATGCGCGACCTGGCCCTGGCGCATATGACGATGGTGGTGGTTACGCACGAGATGGGTTTTGCCCGCGAGGTAGCCAACCGCATCGTATTCATGGAAAAGGGCAGCATTGTAGAAGAAGGCTCTCCCGACGATCTCTTCTACCGGCCTAAATTCCCCCGTACACGCGAATTTTTATGGAAGATCACCGAGTTGTATGGTGGTAAACAAGAGGAAACGCCGCCTTCTACCGAAGACGCGCTGCCGGGGAGTGGTGAAACCGCATGAAAGAATGGCTGGAATTACTCATTCGTTCTCTGCCGGATTTTTGGGCCGGCGCGCTGATTACATTGGAGCTTACCGCCGTGGGCCTGGTTGTTGGCCTGGTTTTAGGCATGCTGGCGGCGCTGGGGCGGGTGTATGGCGGCAAGGTCGTCAGAGCCATCTCGATTGCCTACATTGAGCTATTCCGGGGGACGCCGCTGCTGGCGCAGCTGTTCCTGGTGTATTACGGCTTGCCAAGCCTGGGCATTACCTTCTCCCGCATGGGCGCGGCCTTCCTGGCGTTGGGCTTTAACAGCGGCGCTTACCAGGCGGAGTATATACGCGGGGCGATTCAGTCGATTGGCGACGGGCAGATGATGGCCGGGCGGGCGATTGGCATGAGCCGCTGGCGCACGATTGTTCACATCATTATGCCGCAGGCGCTGCGATTGGTGATCCCGGCCTGGTCGAACGAGCCGATTTCGCTGCTTAAAAGCACAGCAATCGCATTCTTGATTGCCGTGCCCGACCTGATGACGCGCGCCAAATCTATCGCCGCCCGCACCTACAACCCAATCGGCACGTACCTGGCGGTAGCAGTGGCCTACCTGGCGATGGCCTTCGTGCTAAATGAAGGGCTTAAGTTCCTGGAACGCAAAGCGCGCATCCCTGGCTTTTAAGCGGCGCGGCGAAGCACTGCGGCGGTGGGCCACATATCAAATTGAGGCGAATTTGGATGTGTTCTCTTGAATGGTTTAGCAGCGCCAGCCAGGCTCGCCTGGCGGCTTGAATCCGATCCCTTAAAACAAAAACGCTCCGTTTACCGGAGTGTTTTTGTTAGGGTAGGCGATGGGGCTCGAACCCACAACCCTCGCATCCACAGTGCGATGCTCTGCCATTGAGCTACGCCCACCATAAGCGGGCTGTATTCTATCATGAAGGTTTTTTTCAGGCAAGGTTAATTTTTTAATTTATTGGACGCCAGATTGCTTGTTGATTTTCCGCAGAAAGAGCATACAATAACATAAGCGCAAAATTTCCCCCATCATCAGTTCTAGACCATTTTGGAGGCCTCATATGACCGATCGAAAAAAAGTGTCCATTCCTGATTTATTCAAGAAGGTTCAGAATGGCGAGCCGATAAGCTGGCTCACTTGCTATGATTATCCAACTGCCTATTTGCAAGACCAGGCCGGGATGGATATGATCCTGGTGGGCGATAGCCTGGGGATGACTATGCTGGGCTATGAATCCACTCTGCCGGTGACAATGGAAGATATGATCCGGCACTCGCAGGCGGTGCGGCGCGGCGCGCCGCATGTTCATTTGGTAGGCGATATGCCTTATATGAGCTATCAACCTTCAACCGAATCGGCCATTCGCAACGCCGGTCGCTTTATGGCCGAAGCGATGTGCGATTCGATCAAACTGGAGGGCGGCGCGGAGATGTGCGGACGCATTGAGGGCATCGTCGCGGCAGGTATTCCGGCCATCGGCCACCTGGGGCTAACGCCGCAGAGCGTAAGCGCCTTGGGCGGCTTCCGGGTGCAGGGTAAGGGCGCAGCGCAAGCCAAGAAGATCATCGATAACGCTAAGGCGCTTGAGAATGCGGGCGCATTTGCCATTTTGCTTGAAATGGTTCCGGACCGGGTGTGCGAGTTGATTACCCAACGCGCCGAGAACTGCATTATTATGAGCTTGGGGTCTGGCCCCAAGGCGCATGGTCAGCTGCTGATTTATCACGATATGTTTGGGCTTTACCCGCGGTTTAAGCCGCGAATGGCAAAAGTCTTTGGTAATGCCGGCGAAGTGATCTTGAACGGGTTGAAGCAGTATGTGGCGGAGGTGAACGATGAAAGCTTCCCGCAGCCGGAAAACTGGTTTGGCATGAAAGATGAAGAATACGAAGAATTGCTGGACCTGCTTGGATAAACTCAACCTGCCTGCTGCTAACCGTATGATGGTTTGCGGCAGGTTTTTGATTAGCCGGGATAACTTCGGGAGAATATTTGATGGACGATAAAATTCGCCAATTGCTAAAAATACCTTATACTCGCCTGGATGACCTGAACGCGGTGCTGCTCGACCCCAACACCGAAGTGATCAACCGCGTCCTGGCGGTAGTGGAAAAGTATGGGACGCCTGAAGAGATTAATGAACGGGCGCGTGTGGCGGGGCGGCTGCCCAATTTGCTGAAGCAGGTTGAAGCCACCCAGCCCGAATTTTTGAAAGACCTGGAATGGCTGGCCGCGCAGCGCGATGCGGGGGCCTTTGTTAGTGTGCCGGAATACCGCCGCGGCGTGCTGGGTGAGCGGGCCGGTGAGATGACTTTCGCCGACGAATTCGCGGTGACGCTGGAGATCAGCGCGGCGCAGTATTTCCCGTGGGTGATGGCCGCAGCCAAAAAGGCGCTGGCCGAGCGCAGCCTGATGCCCGGCCGTTTTATCAAAGTGCGCAAGATGAAAGAGCAAGAAGCCGATGGCGACCTGCCGGCGATTGCGGCGGCGATGCAGATCATCGGGGCCAGTTATGTGGAAACGCTGGACACCAAAGGCACCGATGGCTCGAACATTCACCTGAATGGCCCGGCCACCATCACCGGCTATTTCGGCGGGGTGGGGCAGCCTAATCACTATCCGCTCAAATGGCTGGACGAATTTCTATATTATTATACGAAGTTCGGTGTGCGCCAGGTGCTGAATGTCAACCCCGGCACAGTGCTGGTGGGTTATATCCTCTATCGCCTGGGGGTTGATATTGAGTTCAAGATTTCGGTCTTCATGGGCAACGACAGTCCCTACGCCGCCTTGTGGACCTTGATTGGGGCCAAGTTGTTCGCGCGTGATGATGGGACTTCGCCGCTGATTGGCTTCAACTGGTCCAATTCGATTAACAATGAGACGATGGAACTAACCGCTCAATTCCGCAAAGCGTTGGGGTTCGAGGATGTGGTGCGCTTTGAGCACCATATCACCGAAACGTATAAGTCAATCGTGCGCCAGCCGTATAATCGCCGCGCCGAGCTGATGGAGGTTGCGGACCATGTGAAGAATATCTCGGCCAAGCACGAAGGCGGCGACCCTGAAATCGACCAAACGCGGGACCACCCTTCGGATATCCTGGATTACTTCCGCGATAAGAGCGAGATCGTGGCGTCCGGCGATTGGGAAGCGATGCAAGGAAACTTCTTAGATAAGTTTGATGCGGTCAATGCCACGGCCCGAGCGCTAACCGAATGTGGATTAGCTTTTGTTGCGGCCCAGAAGCTGCATAAAGGGTAAGTTGATGGGCGTGAAATATCCGCCCTGGCGGTAACGCCGCAGCGTGAAGCGTGGGCGTTAGCGCGCTGCGCCAGCCCTGGGGAGTTTCTCTGGCTGTGCGGCGCGCCAGAAGACCGGTGAAACCTCAGGTTGGGAGATTTTTAGCTGCTTAGCGGGGCTAAAGGCTCCCGACCTGTTGTTTATCGGGTGTGAAGCAGCTTGAGGAGGGCGGCTTCTTTCTCGGGGGCCAGGCCGGCGCGCCAGGTGTAGCCGGCGGGGCGAGCCTGGGCGAAGGTTAAGGCGTCGCGCACGGTTTGGGCTAGCGGGCGAAAGGTCAGGCCGGCCTTGAGCGCCTTCTCAACCGATACCGCGTACAGCCCATGGGTTTCAGGGTCGGAGGCGGGCAGCCATAAGGGCAGCTCAATCCAAGGGCCGACATCGTGCGATAGTAAAAATTCATCATCGGCCCAGGTGAAGCGCGCGTCTGAGCCGGAGACCCGCCGGCAGGTGTCGAAAAGCGATCCTAAGGGGATCGATTCGGGTTGGGAAGTGGCGTTGAACGCGCCGCGGTGCTCCGTTTCAAGCAGGTGGATGATCCAGCTTGCCAGGTCGCGCACATCGATAAACTGCACGGCGCGCGCTGGCGAAGCCGGGGCCAGGGTTTCGCCGCCTTGGGCGATGCGCCACGGCCAATAGGTAAAGCGGTCGCTGAGATCGTGCGGGCCGACGATCAGCCCAGGGCGGATGATGAGATGGTTGGCGGGGAAAGCGCGGCGCACTTCGGCCTCGCACAGCGCCTTGAGCGGGCCATAGAATTCGCCCACTTCGGTCAGGCTGTCTGGTGATAAACCGGCGGGCAGGCGTGCCAGCGGCGCGTTCTCATCGACGCCCTTCTGGGCCAGGCTTTCGTAGGCCGAGATGGTGGAGATGAAGGTATATTGGTCGGCGAAAGGCTGCAGCGCGGCGGCTGCAGCGCGCGCCTGGCGCGGGAAGTAGCCGCAGGTGTCGATGACCGCATGCCAATGCCGGTTTGTTAGCAAGTTCAGGCGGCGGTCTCGGTCGCCTAAGATTTCTTCCACCTGCGGGAAGCTGCCGGGGTTGGTGCGGCCGCGATGGAGGATGGTGAGGTGGTGGCCGGCGGCCAGGCCGGATTCAACCAGGGTGCGGCCTAAGAAGGCGGTTCCGCCAATGATAAGGATGTCCATAGGAAAATATGATACCATGCAAGCTCGAAAACCATGATGAATTTACCCCAGGCGGCTGAGAGGGGCGGAGGGCGTTGATGTGATTATAGGGATGGATATCGGCACAACCCACTGCAAGGCGGGGGTGTATGATGAGCAAGGGCGACTTCTGCGCATAGCCAGGCGACCGCTGCCGGCTGCTTTTCATCCGTGGGGCATGTATGCCTATGATCCTGAAGCGA
Source organism: uncultured Anaerolinea sp. (assembly GCA_964531975.1). Lineage (GTDB taxonomy): Bacteria > Chloroflexota > Anaerolineae > Anaerolineales > UBA4823 > RBG-16-57-11. The sequence goes on from CAZHFU010000001.1 coordinate 75,513, forward strand.
TGTGGCAGACCGCGAGCGAGCTATTAGCAGAGGTCAGCCGCGGTCTGGCTGCGCCGGTGGGTGTGGCCGGCATGGCTGAGACCGGGCTGCTGGTTGATCGGCGCTCGCTCCAGCCCCGCACCCCGCTCTTTGCCTGGTACGACCCGATAGCTGCGCCCCAGGCGGCGGCGCTGCGGGCTTCGCCCGATGATGGGGGGCGCTTCTCTCGCCGGGGTGTGCGGATCAGTTTCAAGTTTGCGGCGGCTAAATGCTTGTGGCTGAAGGAACATCACCCGGCGCTGCTGGAAGGGGCGGTGTGGCTGTCTGCACCAGGGTACATGGTTCTGCGCTTGACCGGGCAGGCCGCAACCGATGCTTCGCTGGCGGTGCGCACTTATGCTTTTGACCTGCCGGGCGGGGAGTGGGATACCGACTGGTTGGCGCGCTTGGGGCTGCCGGTGGATTTGTTCCCAGGCATCATTCCTAATGGGCAGGTGTGCGGCTTGACCCCGCAAGGCGCGCCGGTTTATCTGGCCGGGCACGATCATGTTTGCGGGTTGGCGGCGCTTGGGCTGCCGTTTGCAATCGACGCGCCAACCGGGCAAAATGTAATCGGCGCGCCCGGCGGGCTTTCCCAAACCGGCGCGACGAGCGCGGCTTCTACTGCCGGCGCACACGGTGGGCGGTTTACGCCCGAGGCGCGCTTTATGTCCGGTTTGGCCCCATCCGCTGCGCCGTCCGAACCAGTCGCAGCCAAGACCAGCCCGCTCAAGACGGCTTCGACCAGCCTGGCCGGGGTTGCGGTGTTAGATTCACTGGGCACGGCCGAGTCTATGCTGGGCGCTTTCCCGATGCGCCCATTGACCGCCGCCGATGAAGCTTCGGGTTTCTCGTTTGGCCGGCACGTATTGCCCGGTCAGATGGTGTGGATGGGCGGCTTATCCACCTCCGGCGGCGCATTGGATTGGCTGCGCGGAGTATTGTCTCAACCTGCGCTGTCTTTCAACGACGTTACCGCCATGCTAGCCGATCTACCCGCGGAACCTACCGGGATCGCTTTCTATCCCTATCTTAGCGGGCGCGGTGCGCCGTACACCAACCCCAAGGCGCGGGCGGGGTTTTATGGGCTAACCGATCAGCATGGCCGCCCTCACCTGCTGCGGGCGCTGCTCGAAGGGGTGTGCTTTGAGATGGAGAGTATCCGCCGCTGGGCGGTAGATTACCTGGAGATACCGATCCATCACCTGGTGGCGGCGGGCGGCCCAACCACCATCGCAGCGTGGATGCAGCTGAAGGCAGACATTAGCGGTTGCACGGTGGCGGCAGCGGCGCAGCCCGATTTGACCCTGCTCGGTGCGGCGCTGCAGACCCTGCCGCTTGCAGCGCGCCCCCTCCCTGGCGTGGCGGCTGCTTATACACCCAATCCTTCCACCCAGGCGCGCTATCGCGCTTTCTACGAAGAGGTTTGGGAAGCGCGACTGAATGACCATTTACCCCCAGTTGGCCGGGAGCCGGTTGAACATGACCCGTCCGATCCGGCTGTTTATTGATCCGCGGCGCTGTCAAACTTGCCGGCGCTGCCTGGCTTTAGCGGCGTGTAATGTGCGGGCAATGCGGCGCATCGACCTGGACGAGCCGCCTTACCTGGACGCCGCCCGCTGTCTGGATTGCCGCGTGTGCATCCCCGCCTGCCCGTTTGGCGCGGTGGCCCTGCGACCGGCAGCGCCGTTAGCCTAATCCAGGATGATTTCTTTGCCGGTGCGGGCGGCTTCGTATAGCGCCAGGGCTGTGCGCACATGGTCGCGGGTTTCCTGGAGGCGCAGGTAATTGGGGCGGCCTTCTAAAATGGCGGCGTGCATATCTTCCACTTCGCCCAGGTAGAGCGATTCTTGCGCATATGAAAGAGTTTGCGGAGCTTCTTCGTCATCGGCGGGGGTAAAGGTGACGCTCGCTTCAGGCGTATCGAGGCCGGTAAAGGGCCGCGCCAGGTGCAATCGTCCGGCTGTGCCGATGATTTCCACTTTGGTATAGAATGGCGTGCGGAAGGAGGCGGCGATTTGCGCTAAACCGCCGCCAGGGTAGCGCAGCAGACCGGTGAAGGTCTCATCTACGCCGGTATCGCCTATCCACTGCATCGCGCTGACCGAAAGGGGCGCAGAGCCAAAAATGTATTGGGCCATGCTAAGGGGGTAGATGCCCACATCCCACAAGCTGCCGCCGCCATACGCCGGAACCAGGCGGATATCATCGCGGCGATTGACCTGGAAATTAAACACCCCTTGCAGCAACACCACCTCGCCTAGCTTGCCGCGGCTCGCCCATTCTCCCACCAACCTGGTTTGAGGATGGTGGCGATACATAAAGGCTTCGGCTAACACGCGCCCGGTCTGTTGGGCGGTTAGGATCATCGCGTCCACTTCGGCCAGCGTGGGGGCAAAGGGCTTTTCGCACAGCACATGCACCCCGGCTTGCAGGGCGCGGATGGTCCACTCGGCGTGAAGATGGTTCGGCAGGCTGATATAAACGGCGTCCACCTGGCCTGAATCGAGCATAGCCTGGTAAGAGCCAAACACGTGGGGAATATCCCAGGTGTTGGCATACTGCTGAGCGGCGCTTAATTCTCGGCTGGCGACGGCGGTTAATTGGCCGTGTTGGCTCATGCGAATGGCGGGCATCAGGCGGCGGTTGATGTTAGCGGTGGAAACAAGGCCCCAACGAACGGTTTTCATGTCAACTCCTAAAGCTGTGGAACAGGTTGGATTGCGATGCCGGTTTCGATGATCTCTGCTGTGAGCCGGGCGTGGGAGGCCTGGTTGAGCGCCTCCACGAAAGCTGGGAATGCTTCGATGGCAAAGCGAGCGGTGAGGGTTACCTCGGCGGCGAAATCTTGATCGAGAAGCTGCCCGTGGTGCGCGGCGATTAGAAGGGTGAGACGCTCGAACCAGGCGTAGGGCGCTACGATCATCACTGTGTGGGAAGGGACTTTTTCGGCGTGCGGGGTGATCGATAGAACGGCGCGCACGGCATCGGAATAGGCGCGCACCAGGCCGCCTGTGCCTAATTTTACGCCGCCAAAATAACGGGTTACCACCACGGCCACATCTCCCAAGCCGCTGCCGCTGAGAACCGCCAGGGCCGGGCGGCCAGCTGTGCCGGAAGGTTCGCCGTCGTCGGAGCAGTGGGTTGTTACGGCGGCTCCCCCGCCGATGATATAGGCGGGCACGTGGTGGGCGGCGGTGGGGTGACTGCGGCGTATATCGCTGATAAATTCCCGGGCGGTTTCCACGCTAAATACCGGGGCCAGGTTGGCGATAAAGCGCGAGTTTACCACGGTGATCTCGGCTTCCGCCGCCTGCGCGGGAATGGGGTAACGACTCATGCGAGTATTATAGTTGATTTCCGCGCCTGGTTTAGAAGTATGGGATCAGCAGGGCGAAACCCAGGATAATAACGAACGCGCCAAACAAGCGGCGCAGCGCGGCAGCCGGAATGCGATGGGCGAGCTTGCTGCCCAACCAATCGCCGCCCAGGCCGGCGGACACAAAGATGGCCGCCAGGCCCAGGTCGAAATCGCCTGCGCCTAATCGTCCAACCAACCCGGCCAGGCTGTTGAGGGTGATGACGAGCAGGGAGGTGCTGACCGCCTGGGTGATGGGTAAACCCAGCACCATCACCAGGGCGGGCACAATCAGAAAGCCGCCGCCCACCCCAAGAAAACCGGTCAGCAGGCCCACGCCGCCGCCGGCCAGCAAGATGCTGCTCAAGCGCGGGGCGGGCGGGGGATCTTGCGCCCGCTTGACTGGCCGCTGGAAAAGCATTAGCCCACCCACGGCAATCATCAGAAGGCTGAAGGAGGCCATCAAGATTGTTTGAGGCAGGTCGCGGGCCAGGCGGGAGGCGATGAAGGCTGCAACCATGCCCGACCCGCCAAATAATAGGGCCACACGCAGGTTGAAATCGCCCTGGCAGCGATACATCCAGGCTCCGAAGGCGCTGTTAGCCCCGACAATGGCGAGCGAGGTGGTCATGGCGGCGTGGGCGTCTTGCCCCACCAGGTAGACCAGCGCGGGCACGGTAAGGATCGACCCGCCGCCGCCTAATAGCCCCAGGGAGAGGCCGATCAAAAAGCCAAGCAGGATATCCAGGGATAAGGCTGGTAAACCCACGCCTGGTTAGGGGCCGGTCTCAATGGGGTAGTTGGCGGCTTTCCATGCGTTCATCCCGCCGGACATGTTGGCAACGGAAGGGAAGCCGGCTTCAATGAGAATATCACGCCCTTTATCCGAGCGGTTCCCCGAACGGCAAACCACCACGATATCGCGATCTTTCGGGAGTTCGTTCAGCCGGTCGGCCAGTTCACCCAGGGGGATTAAGGTGGCAAGAGGAATGTGGCCTTCTTCGAATTCCGAAGGTTCACGGACATCTAAGATAAAGGAGCCTTCATTGTATCGCTGCAAAGCTTCGCTAACGGGTATTTCGATGGAAGCAGCTGCTGAGCCTGGCGAGGACGGCCCGCCGGCGCTGACGCTGCTGGTTGGGCGCAATGCCCAAACCGCGCCGAGGGCGATAACGACCAGGGCGAGGATGGATAGCCCATACCATAGCTTGGAGTTATCCTTCTTTTTGACCGGTGCGGTCTTGCGAGATGAAGCGGCTTTTCGTGCAGAGGCGGATTTCTTGGACATAGATATTTTCCCTTTCAGAAGTTTAGATTATAAGCGATGGGAAAGGTTACGTGCAAAAACAGTTTATTATTCAAAAACCTGTTGAGGGGCAAGGTGTGGCAAGGTAAAATCGCTAAAACGCCTTGACACATTTATACCCGTATGATAAACTTTTGCGGCTAGAGGACCCGTGGTGTAGTGGCCTAACATGCGGCCCTGTCAAGGCCGAGATCGCGAGTTCAAATCTCGTCGGGTCCGCTCTAAACGTATGAAGGAGCGCTTCGTATATGTGAAGCGCTCCTTCATGCTTTAATGGATTCTTCGCTCACATTTTTCCGTGCTGCACAGCCACAATTTCCGCCATAATCGAGAGGGCGATTTCCTCCGGTTGGCGCGCCCCCAGGTCTAAGCCGATGGGGGCGTGGATGCGGCTGAGCTGGGCTTCGCTCACCCCAGCCTCGCGCAGTGCTTCTATACGCCTGGCGTGGGTCACTCGTGAACCGAGCGCCCCAATATAGGCGGCCGGGCTATCCAGGGCAACCTGCAGGGCTGGATTGTCGAGTTTCTCGTCGTGGCTAAGGCAGACCACGCAAGTGGCGGCATCTGGCTGGAGTTGGCGCAGAGCGTTGGCGGGCCAATCGACGATGAGCTGATCGACGTGAGGAAACCGTTCGGGGGTGGCAAAGGCTGAGCGGGCGTCGAGCACAATGGTGGAGAAGTTAAGGGTGTGCGCAAGCGTTACCAGGGGGATGGCGATGTGGGCCGCGCCGATAATTACCAACCGGGCCGGCGGCAGCAGGGGGTCGATAAACACGCTCACTTCTCCCTGAGGCGACTTCAAGTCGAGAAGGTGGGGGTTGGGATTAGCGAGGCGCTGCGGCCAATCCTGGCCTAAGCCGGCGCGGCAGGCCTGGTTAATTTCGGAGCCGCCCAGGTCGCCCAGCATATCGCCGTTTTGAAGAAACAAAAGCTTATTGCCCAATCCAGGGCCTGAAACCACCGAAGCCAGCGTGGCGGCGTGTTTGTTGTTTAAGCATACCCGCAGGGCGGGCAAGACCGCATCCCAGGCTGGTGTGTGCATGGATTCAATGAAGACCTGGATAGAACCGCCGCAGGTTAGGCCCACCTCCCAGGCCTGGGCATTGGAAACGCCATAAGATGCGATGCGCGGCGGCTCGCCCTTTAGCACCGCCTGGGCTTCCTCAAAAACGGCGCCTTCCACACATCCGCCCGTAACCGAGCCGCTGATCGCCCCGGCGGCGCTGATCGCCATTTTCGACCCGGGTGGACGAAGCGCCGACCCCTTGCCGGAGATCACCGTGGCGAGAGCACAATCCACTCCCGCCTGGCGCCATTGTTCGGTATCTTGCCAGATTTCTCGCATCGATTAACTCCGTAGATCAACGACTTGGCGTTTCGCCAGGCTGCCCATGCTAGAGAATTCCTGGAATTGTAATTGTACTTCTAAAATGTGGGCAGCAACGGCGGCTTGAATCACTGGAATGGCCTGCAGCGCGGCTAACACAGCCGGTTCGGATGGGCCAAAGCCTGAGCCAGGCAAGGCGACGGCGCGCAAGGTTAATTGGCTGCGCTGAAAGCTGCCGGTGAGTGTGGCGGTGAAATTTAGGATTTGCGGCCAGGTAAACAGCACCGCATCGAGGGCGGGCATGTTGAGCGAAGAGGCCGGGTCGCCAGGGATAATCTCCACCCGGGCGGCGAGGCGCTCTTGGATGGGCGCCAGGGTCTTTAGATCGGCGCCGCAGGGGCATGCGCGGGGGATGAAACGGCTCAGGTCGCCGGTGCGGTAGCGCAGCAGCGGCATGCCCGTGCGGGTGAGGGTGGTGAAGACCACCTCGCCCGGCTGACCGGTGGGTGCGGGCTGCCCGGTATGTGGGTCGATCACTTCTACGTATAAATCGGCTTCACGCAAATGGTAGCCGGTGTGCGCGGTGCAAGCCAGCCCGCACCCCAGGCCGGTTTCGGTGATGCCGTAATGATCGAATACCTGGCAGCCCCAGGCGTCTTGTAAGGCGCTCTGAATGGCCGCGGAAGCATGATCGGTGGAGAGCAAGACATTCTTTAACCGCCAGGCCTGCGCCGACGGCGCCAGCTGGCGGCCTGGGCGGTGGGTGAACCAGCGCGCCAGGGCCAGCGCCTGGATTGGGCTGCCCACCAGCCCGGTGGCTTGCTGGGCGTCGATTATGTTGAGCGTCTGCTGGGGGTCGAACTGCGGCCCAATCGGGATGCTCTGCGCGCCGAGACGCTGCAGCCCGGTAATCAGCAGGTCGCCTACGCTGCCGGGGGTCTGATAGGGCAGAAGAATAACTACTTTATCGCCCGGCTGGGTGAAGGTAGCCATGCCATGGTGGAAGAAGTCAATGGTTAATTCCTGATCGGCCTGCGTAAAATATAAGCGTTTAGGCTGCCCGGTTGTGCCTGATGTATCCAGGGTGACGATACGTTCGATTTCAGATTGGGAAACACACAGCATGCCCGGCCCGCTTTGGCGCAAGTCCTCGGCGGTGGTGAAGGGCAGCATGGCGATCTGGTCGAGGCTGCTCAGGCGGTGAGGACGGTCGGCAAGTAAGCGCCGGTAGAAGAGGCTTTTCTCGACCAGGCGCGCCAGGGTGGCGTTGATATGGGCTAACTGGTACGCTTCGAGCGCCGGACGGTTGAAGGGCGCGCACCCGATCTTGCGGCTAATCCAGGCTTCCAGGGAGGGGGGCGTCAAAGGGGCGCGGCTCCTGCGGCTTGCCCGCGATAGAGTGACCGGCCGGCTTGACTGGTGAGGTTATAAGCGCAGAAGGGAACCAGGCGGCCATCGGGACTCATCACATGGATGTAACAATCTTTCAAACGCTCCAGGTCCAGGTTCCAGGCGTCTTGAAAGGCCATGCCTGAAAGGCAAAATGTGTGGGTGCGGGCGCGTTCGATAAAGGTATCCCATCCCCCCAAGCTTGCCCCCAGGCTTGCCCCATTTAGCACGGGCAGGTTCAACTCGATCTGCGGGGCGGCCCAGGTGCGAGCCACGAACTCACGAGAGCGTGTGGCCCCGAGCGCGCCGTCTTCGGGGGCGCTGCAGCAGGCGCTGCTGCTGCGGCGGGTTAACGCGGGCAAGCTGCCATCGGGCATGTGAACGAAGTTGCCATGGAAAGAACACAGAGCGTTTTCTCCACCAGGGGGCAGAAAGCTGTGCGCCTGGATGAGGCCGTTGGTTTGGCTTTCGATTTGGGTGATAATTTCAGGCAAGGTGATGCGCGGAAACGGCGTTGGCGCCTCGCCCGGCGCGGATGACGCCGGTAAGAACTGCGGATAGCGCCCAAAGTAGCTGATGGGCTGAAAGTGCACCCCGCGCACCACCGGCGTGTGGGCCAATGCCAGCCGGATGACTGCGCCGATTTGCTGGGTGTTGACGCCTGGAACTAAGGTGGGGACGAGCATCACGCCCACGCCCGCCTGGGTGCAGTTTTCGATGGCGCGCATTTTATCCGCCAGGATCGCCCGCCCACGCAGGCGGCGGTAGACCGCATCATCTACGCCGTCGAATTGCAAAAAGACGGTTGATAGGCCGGCCTGCACCAGGGCGTGTAAGTAGGCGGGGTCGTGGGCCAGGCGTAGGCCGTTGGTGTTGAGTTGGAAGAAGCTGAAGCCCATGGCCTTGCCAAGACGGATGATTTGGGGCAAATCATCGCGCATGCACGGTTCGCCGCCCGAGAGCTGGATGTTGTACGGCCCGCCGGCGGAGAGCAGGCGCTGGAACCAGCCTTCGATTTGCTCCAGGGATGGATCGAGCGGCGAGCCGCCCGCCTCGGCAAAACACACCGGGCAGGTAAGATTGCAGCGCAAAGTGACTTCGAATAACACGCAGCAGGTTTGCTGGCGGTGTTCGGCGCATAGGCCGCAGTCGTAGGGGCAGCCTTGCTGCACGGTTGTAAAAGGGTGCTGCGGGTGGGCAGCCGTTTTTGGGCGCACCCAGGTTTCCATTGCCGGCGCGTCTCGCCAGGCGATGGCGCGGAAAGCGCCGTGGTGTGGGCAGGTCTTTTCCAGGTAGACTTCGTGGTCAATTTGCAGGTATTGGGCTGGGATGCGCGCCAGGCATACCGGGCAGACACTTTCGGTTTCTCTAACCAGGCGTGAGATAGCGGCATTCATAGCTGGATGCCCGACAGGTCGAAACCGTTTTCTACTAACAACTCCCTGGATTTTTGCAGCACGGCTTGCACCATTTCGGGGCAGCGGGTGGCTTGTAAGGCTGGGTTGTCTTGTAAAATTTCTACGCAGCGCACCCCGCCATAGCGCAGCCCATATTCGCCCTTGAACCATTCCACCAGCTCGTTAATCATCAGGTTCAAACGCGCGTCTGGCGGCTCTTCTGGCAGCCCTTTACCGGCGTACAGTCCCAGCAGGCACACCCCTCCGGTGAGTGCGCCGCACAGCTCGCCGCTAAAGCCCAGACCGCCCGCCAGGCCGTGCATGGCGCGCAGCAGGTCGGGATTGTCTTTGCCGAGCATTTCCAGTCCTTCAATGAGAATGATTTGGCTGCAATAAAAACCTTGCCGCTGCAATTGGCCCAGGCGTTGGAAATCGTTCAACATAGCCATTCCTCCTTCAATACATTACATCCGGGCCAGAGGTGATGCTCCGGCGGCTTGAGCAATTAGCATCAGGTAACCCAAGGACTTAGCCGACTGGGGTAGGGCGTTGGCCCAGGCTGGAGGGCGACAGCCCCACAGCGAAGTAAGCGATTGTCCGGCGAACATAGCCTGGGCGACCCAGGCGAGCAGGGCCGGGGTGTGATCTTCTTGGGTGATGATGTGAAAACCGTGCTTCGCCAGGGCGGCGCGCCAACCGGCGCTATCGAGCAAGCCGGGCAGCGGCGCGCCTGGGTGGGGTGAGCGCAGGTACAGGTCGGTGATCGCCAGGCGTCCGCCGGCCTTCAGCACACGGCGGCATTCGCGCAAGGCCAGGTCGAGATGCGCGACAGTCGATAAGCTGCACTCCGCCAGCAGCCCGTCGCAGGTGTGGGAGGCAATCGGTAAGCCTTCCAGCCTGGCGCAGGTCAGGCTGCCGCCGCAGGGCGGGCAGTTCGGCCAGGTGTGCGCGCCGGCGTACAGGGCTTCGGGTCGCTCGTCGATCCCGTAAGCTTGCACGGCGTAGGCTTGGGAGAGCATTTTTACACCGTCGCCCGCGCCGCAGCCTAAATCGAGTACGCAGGCATGGGCGGGAAACCGGCACGCTTCGATGAGATGTTGGGTGAGGCCCCGCCCACCAGGATGCAGGCAAGCTCCTGGGGCGGGCGGCGCTGCGCCGTCAATGTGCGCCGTGCTCGCTGCCCCGCGTCGATCTGCGACGAGCGGCTTCGGCAGCGAAACAGAAGCGCGGCGGGTGAGCATCGATTATTTATCTTCCAACATTTTCTCAACTTCGAGCATCTTGCCCATCGCCAGCGCCTCAGGCACAAACACCTGGCCGCAGCTTGGGCATGTTAGCAAGTCCACCGGAAAAGCATTGCCCAGGTACGACACCGTGACGCTGCTAATCTGCAAGGGGACGCCGCACTGTCCACATTCCCAGGCGGCCTGGTCGGCTGGGTTTACATATTCGCTCATTTGTGCGGCTCCTGGCCGATGTCCATGCGATGGCAGTAGGCGTTGTAAATCTCATAGGCTTCGCCCATGGGTTTGTATTCGACCCAGTACGTGACGCTGCCAATCTTTTGGGACGCCAGGAAGTGGTGGGTTTGCTTATTCAATAAGCGGTTGCCGGTTTGTTGGGCGGTTTGCACCACCTGGCGGATGTCTTCATCGAGAATAAGCCGTTCTTCCAAAATATCTTTTAGCGCAGGTGAGATCAGTAGTTTAATCGCCCCGGCGGGTTGGGTTTCTTCCATTTCATCACTCCATAAATCTTTTAGCAAGCGGCGTTTCAAATGAGCGCGGTTGGCATGGCGTTCCGAAAAGGTAGGCCCTTTTTCTTGCGCCTTGGCGGCCGGGTCGGCGGCGTAGAGCAGATCTAAGATGTGTAAACCCGGTTTGCCCTGCCGGGCGAAGAAATCGCGGCACATGGCGCAGTAGGTAATGTAGTCGCTAGGGCTGGCCTGGATGCGGCGCTGCACGGTTTCGCGGGCCAATTCGGGGTTAGCCAGCCACATCACCCCGCCAAAGCTGCAGCATTCGGTTTCGTGGCGGTTAAGCGGGAGTTCTTCAACCTGAACGTTAAGCTGGGCTAAGAGGGTGCGCACAGCGTCTTGAACCGCGTCGTCGTAGCGAGTGGAGCATGGGTCGTGAAGCGCCAGGGTGATAGAAGGGGCGGGCGGGGCGTCTGCCTGGCGGGTGACTGGGGTGTGGGCTGGTTGGCTTTTGGGCAGGCCTCCGGGGGCGGCCAGAACTTCCCACAAAGATACGATTTCAACGGTGGGGTAATGCGTCTTGAACATTTGGTAGCAGCTAGAGCAGGCCAGGATGAGCTTTGGGCGGCCCAGGCGTTCATATTCGGCCATAAAATCGGCTTGCGATTGGGCGAACAGGTCTTGCCGTCCGGCCCAATCGGCGGGGGCGCCGCAGCAGCGCAGCATCAGCCCCACGCTGCTGTGCGGCGCGGCGGGGGTGGTGTAGAGTGGGCGCAGGTGGTCGTAAATCTTTTCCACGTAGTCTGGCGAGGAGCCGCTCAGCTGGCAGCCAGGGAAGAAGACGGCTGCGGCGGTTGTGGCCCCGGGGGCGGGACGGGCCAGGGTGAACTGGCTGCTGTTGCTGAATGCCATATCGCGCAGCGCGAAGTCGTGGGCGGAAGGGGGCATACGTTTTTGCGACACCATTAACCGGCGTGCTGCCTGGCACACCGCGCCCATGTTCAAATCTTCTGGGCAAAGTTCGGCGCATAACCCGCACAGGCTGCACGAATTAATTAATTTATTGGAGTGGCGCGTCCCCATCACAATAGAAAGGTTGTTGTAGATTTCGCGAATATACTTTTTGGGATAGCCGCCGTAATGGGCGAGATAGGCGCAGTTCTTGACGCATTCCATGCACTCGCATTCAATACAGCGTTGAGCCTCATGAACGGCCTGGGTTTGCGTGTAGTCATGGGACGGTGCGGATGGATGGATGCCAGGCAGGGTTGGCAGCCGGTTTAGATTGGTGTACAGGCGGGTGGTGTAGCTGCCTTCGTTGGCGCGGGCGGCAGTCAGGGAGACGCGCTGTAAATAGCGGTCGATAGAGATGGCCGCCTTGCGCCCATCGCAAATCGAGAGAATGGGCGAATGCGCCGCCGGCTGTTGCGCCGGTAAGTATTCGCTCTCCACCACCTGTCCCGCCCCACGGTGGGCGGGGGCGACCGGCTGGCTGCGCTGCTGGTCGGCGGTTGGGTGGGCGAGGGTCGTCAACATGCCTCCGCCGGCAAAAACGCCCCCCTTGCTGCTTTGCAGCGTAGCCGGATCTACAAGAACGCGCCCGTGTTGGTCGCGGGCCAGGTCGTAGGTTCCCTGGCTATCGGAGCCGATGCCAAGGTACACGGCCTCAAATTCATCGCATAAGCGAGAAAGCGGCGGCAGGTGTCCGTTTGTTCCCACCAGCCCGATGGGGGTGTTGTAAAATATTTCTACCGCAAGGTGGTTAAAAACTTCCAGGTCTTTCTCAATGATCTGCGCGGTCAAGCGGTCGGGGGCGGCCTCCCAGGCGCGCCCGCCCAGGCGCTGGGTGGCTTCGTAGATCATGACTTCATACCCCTTGCGGGCCAGGTCGTAGGCAACCGTCATCCCGCTCAGGCCGCCGCCAATCACTGCTACACGGCGTGGTTTGCGCGGCAGGGGCTTAATAGGGGTTTGTGGTTCGCTCCAGGCCACGCAGGCGCGTTCCAGGGCGGCAATGTTTAACCCGTCATCTAGCTCGACGCGGCGGCAAGCAGCCTGGCAGGGCTGATCGCAAATGTGGCTGATGATGCCGGGGAAAGGCAGGGTGCGGTTGAGAATCTTGAAGCCGGTGGTGAAATCGCCCGTTTTGATGGCGGCTAACATGGCGCGTACATCGATATGAATTGGGCAGGCCGCAGTGCAGGTGGGGGCGTATTCCTGAATGCAATGGTTTTCCAACTCACGCATTTGTTTTTGATCCATAAAAGGCGCTCCCTTGGGCGATTTGATGACGTTAAGCTATCTTACCAAACTTCTCCTGGCTTGCCAATGTAAGGCGCTCCAGGCCGAAAGGTCTATGCAGGGGTGAGCTTTGACTAACCAGGTGAAGGATATGTTCGGCATCGACCACCCTGGCGCCAGCCAGGATGTGGATGCCATAATCGAACAGCACCGGGCAAAGCGGGGTGGTTGGCCCCATCATAACGACCAGCGCCTGCGGAGGGAACAGGCGCGCCAGCTCGTCAAAGGTGTGGTTGATGATGGTGGAGGCGGTGACGCCGATTACATCGGCGCGCGGCAGGATCTCAGGGGCCAGGGCGGCGGGCAGATCGCCGGGTGTTGGGTTTAACTCCAGCACCCACAGCCGGGCGGCGGATTCTCGCACCAGTTCGGTGAAGGCGAAATGCCCCACCAGGGCAACATTCTTGCCGCGCCCTTCTTCCACGATCAGGTCGCGGGCATTTTGCCGGACGGGATGGTGGGATGCGGTAGGTAAAACCGAATTCAACGCGGCCATGCCCACGCTGCTTTCGAGCAGGCGGGGCGAATGCAGAAAATCGGCCAGGGAAAAGGCGCTCATGTGGTGCAGACTGCCGCCGTTTTTAATATCTTCTGTAAAACAGCATGTTTTATCTGGCAGAGTGCAGGCCAGGCCCACCTGTCGGCTCACCACGGCGGTCCAATGCAAGCCGATGCGCACATCAGTAATGGGCGCATCGGAACAATTCGTATGAACGTAGCTTAGAAGATCATCGATAATTGGCATATTTGTAAGTGCTTGGCTAGAGCAGGCATCGATAAAAGCCAACCTGGCGCATCCGGCACTGGGGGCGTGATGCGCCAGGCGTATTGGATAGGGCGGCCCGTGTCCGAAAACACAGGCCGCCTGGGATTAGCAATAAGCCGCAGTTACGCCGGCTGCCGGTCCTGTTCCAGTTTCTTGAGGCCGGCCAGTACTTTTTCGGGTCGCGCCGGCAGGTGCGTAATGCGCACACCGGTGGCCTGGTAGATGGCGTTGACAATCGCCACATGGGGCGAGGTCAGAGGGAGTTCGCCCACACCGGCAGCGCCGAAGGGGCCGTTCTCGCGGGCGTTTTCGAAGTAGTAGATATCAAACTTGTCGGGGATGTCCTTGGCATAGGGAATGCCGGCCCCCAACATGGTGCTGTGCTTGTCGTAGTCTTCGAAATCTTCGGAGAGCGCCAGGCCAATGCCCTGGGCGACGCCGCCGTAGATCTGCCCATCAACCACCAACTTGTTGTTGATTTTGCCGATGTCGGCCATCACGGTCATGCCCTCGACGGTGGTCTTGCCCGTCCGGGTGTTGACGTTGACTTCGGCAAGGAATGCGCCGTACATATAGACCGCGAAGGGATTGCCCTGGCCGTTTTCGTCGCAGTTCGAGTTCATGGACGAGGCCCATTTGCCGGTGTACTTAAGCGGCAGGTTTTCGGCCACCATCTCGTCGTAAGTGCGATACGTGCCATCAGGCTTCTTCGCCGCTGCAAGGATTTGATCGCAGCCGTTCTTGATGGCGTTGCCGGTCATCACCTGGCTGCGGCTGCCGCCCGAAGGCCCGCTGTTAGGAGCCAGGCCGGTGTCGTTCATCACCAGCTTAATCTTATCTGGGGCGATGCCCAGGGGGCGTAAGCCTTCATGCGCCGTACCCAGCGTGCCCATATCGGCGCCCTGGCCGTGATCCTGCCAGGTGTTGTAGATCGTGGCGCCGTCTTTGGTGAGTTCGATCACCGCCTCGGAGCCGTCTACGCCGTCCAGGCCGCAGCCGTAAATACCGATGGTGACGCCGACGCCCTTTTTGTTCTCGGGCGTTGATTCGCGGGCGGCTTTTTCTTTGGCCTCTTTGTAAATGGGGCGCAGCTTATCGAGCATTTCCGGCAGGCTGTAGACTTCTGGATCCTGCCCGGTGGGGGTGGTGCTGCCGGGGCGATAGACGTTGATATAGCGGAATTCCAGGGGGTCCATGCCGATCTTTTCGGCCAGTTCATCCACCAGGCTTTCCGATGCGAGGAAGGACTGCGGCGAACCGTAGGCGCGGAATGCGGCGCCCCAAACGTGGTTGGTGGCCACGGTGCGGCCCCGTCCACGAATGTTGGGGATATTGTAGCCTGCGCCGATGTACTGCGCGCCACGCAAAGTGAGCAGATCGCCAAATTCAGAGTAAGGGCCGTGATCCACGATGTAATCGTGTTCCATGGCGATAATCTTGCCGTCTTTATCGGCGGCCATCTTGATGTCGAGGAAGAACGGCGAGCGCTTGCCGGTATAGTGCATGTACTGCTGGTAGTCATATTCCAGGTAGACCGGGCGCTTTGTGGCGATGCAGGCCACGCCAAGCAGGGCTTCCATGGTGGGGCTGAACTTGTAGCCGAATGTGCCGCCGGCCGGGTTCTGCACCAGGCGCAGCTTATCCGGCTCAACGCCCAGGCCGGGGGCGATCATGTACAGATGCAGATACAGACCGATGGACTTGGAGTGAATGGTCAGGCGATCATCATCGTCGTAATAGGCAAAGCCCATGTCGCTTTCGATAGTCAGATGGGGTTGGCGCTGCAGGTAGAAGCTGTCTTTCACCACGTAGGGGGCCGTTTCCATAATCGGCCTGGTGTCTTCGCCCTTGACGACTTTCTGTTCAAAGTACACATTGGGCGTACCGGGGTGAATTTCGATGGCGTCATCTTCCATCGCGGCTGGGGCGCTCATGTAGGCCGGCAGCTCTTCAAGTTCCACCTTGACCAACCTGGCGGCGGCTTTAGCTTGCTCGATAGTATCGGCGGCAACGATGGCAATTGCATCGCCGCGCTGGAAGACCTTGGTGTCGCACAAAATTGGCCGATCCCAACCATCGCCTTTGTTGGTGGGGAAGGTAATCAGCCCGGTGATGCGGTTCTTGCCGAGGACATCTTTATGGGTAATGACTTTGAAGACGCCGGGCATTTTTTCGGCTTCGCTGGTGTCAATGCTGAGGATATTGGCATGCGAAACTTCTGCCTGAACCAGAGCCAGTTGAAGCGTATTGGGAGGCATCTTTAGGCCAAGATCCTGACCGAAGTCGAGCGTGCCGGTAACTTTTGCGACAGCCGTGGGGCGGGGATATTTGCTGCCCCAGATTTTGCCATCGGCGGGAACCTGGAACTCTAACTCTTGGCGATCCATCTCGCCGCGCAGCACCTTGGCGGCGTCCATAATACCATCTACGATGGGCTTATAGCCGGTGCAGCGGCAGGCGTTATGATGCTGGGTGAGCCAGGCGCGCGTTTCTTCGCGGGTGGGGTTGGGGTTCTTATCGAGCAAGGCCTTGGCCGAGACCACCATGCCGGGGGTGCAGAAACCACACTGGGCTGCGCCGTGAGCCACTAAGGCTAACTGAATGGGGTGCATTTTCTCCGGCGAGCCGACGCCCTCCACGGTGATGATTTCAGCCATGTCGGGAACCCGCTTCATTTTAGTGACGCATGCCAGGGTAAGCTTATCGTTCAAGATGACCGAGCAGGCGCCGCAGTGCCCATCATTACAAGAGACTTTTGTTCCGGTGAGGTAAAGCTGGCGGCGGAGAACATCCGCCAGGCTCATTTCGGGGTCTGCAATAACTGTGCGCATGACCCCATTGATAGATAGAAATTTCTTTTGCATTAGAACCTCCATTTGCAAGCTTGATGGATTATTAATGACCGAACAGACTGTAATACAGAAGCGATACCCCCAAGGCAAATTTAAAATCGATTCGTAATTCATCTCATTGTAGCATCAACGGTGAGGTGTGACAATTGTAATATTACAATCGTCATAGTTATTAGTGTCATATGTAAGTGTTCATTGAATGTATACTTATTTGTTGAATAGCGAGGTGGGTATGTGTCCGATGGTCTCAAGACCCTTGAGTATCGAACTTGCGCTGCTTGGGTATCTTCGCCATGGTGCGCGTCATGGGTATCAGATTCACGATCTGCTTCAAGATCCGCAAGGCTTGGGGGCGGTGTGGCGGGTTAAGCAGGCGCAGCTCTACGCGCTGCTTAGCAAGCTGGAGCAAGCCGGCTACCTGGATAGTTCGCTGCTGGCGCAAGAAACCCGCCCGGCGCGACGCATGTATGCGTTGAACGCAAAGGGCGTGGCGGCGTATCTGAAATGGATCGCGCTTCCGGTGGGAAGCCCGCGCCAATTACGCCAGGAATTTCAGGCCAAGCTTTATTTCGCCCAGGGTGAAAACCCTGCCGCGGCAAAGCAATTAATCAACGCCCAGCGCCAGGCGTGTTTAGCGTGGTTGGCAAAGGAAGAAGAATTAATGACCGCAGCTGGCCTGGCGACCTTTCCTTATTCCGTGCATCTTTTTAGAGTGGGACAACTGCAGGCTATGCTGGATTGGCTGGATGCTTGCCTGGAGATGATCGGCTGAAGCTTCTATGGCGCAGCAGTCGGAATTGGTTTTTTGACAATTGACCGCCGGTTGATGCTGTATTCCGGTTACCCCGTGAGGGCGGGCGGCGGAGGGGGAAAGAGTTAAGAGCCGCAGCTGCAACCGGCGGCCCTGGTCTATTTAACGATATAATCAAACGCTATGCATGAACTTGCGATTACGGAATCTATCCTTGAAATTGCCTTGCGCCACGCCAAAGCGGCTGGCGCAGCGCGTATCACCGATCTCTACCTGGTGGTGGGTCAGCTATCATCAGTGGTGGACGATTCAGTGCAGTTCTATTGGGATTTTGTGAGCCAAGACACGCCGGCGGCGGGGTCGCAGCTGCACTTCCGGCGTATGCCGGCCGAGTTAGCCTGCCAGGCTTGCGATTTTACATACACTTACGATGGAGAAACCCTGGTGTGCCCCTCGTGCGGCAGCCCGCAGGTGAAAGTGATTTCCGGCGACCAGTTTTACTTAGAATCAATTTCTGTGGAGGAACCCCCTCATGACGAAGATCGTACCGGTAGTTGAACAAATTCTTAGCGCCAATGATCAATTAGCAACCGAAAACCAGATGCGCTTCGACCAATCGCATACCCTGGCGCTAAATGTGATGGCCTCGCCGGGGGCGGGGAAGACTAGCCTGATTTTGCGCACACTGGAAAGCCTGGCGAAAGATTTCCGCCTGGCAGTTATTGAAGGCGATACAGCCCCGGTGACCATCGACGCGGATAAAATTTCGGCCCTGGGCATTCCGGCGGTGCAGATCAACACCGGCGGTCAGTGTCATCTAGATGCTCTCATGATTCGTTCGGCGATGGCAGAGCTAGATTTGCCTAACCTTGACCTGGTGATTGTAGAGAACGTGGGCAACCTGGTTTGCCCGGCGGGATTCCGCCTGGGGACGCATAAAAACCTGTTGGTGGCTTCGGTTCCCGAAGGCGACGATAAACCCTATAAATACCCCGGCATGTATCGGGATGTGAACGCCCTGGTGATTAATAAGACCGACCTGCTGCCCTATATCCCTTTTAACATGGATTATTTCCGCCGTGGAGTAGAGATTCTCAGCCCGGGCCTGGTGACATTCCCCCTATCTTGTAAAACGGGTGAGGGCTTGCCGGCCTGGATCGAATGGCTGAGCCAACTTATTCGCGCCCATCAAGAGGGAAAATGAGCCAGGGCGGGGCGCGCCTGCATATTGTGGGGATTGTCCAAGGGGTGGGATTTCGTCCATTTGTGTTTGGCCTGGCGCAGCGATACCATTTGACCGGTTGGGTGCGCAACAGTTCGGCGGGGGTGGATATCGAGATTGACGGCGAAGAGGCGGCGCTGGCGTCTTTTGTGGAAGCGCTGGGCCGCGAGGCGCCGCCGCTGGCGCGCATCGATGCCCTGACATTTGAATCTGCGCCTGTTCATGGCTTCAGCGGCTTCGAGATTGTGCATTCGGAGGCCGATCCGCAGGCGTTCGCGCCGGTATCGCCGGATGTGAGCATCTGCGCCGATTGCCTGGCGGAGATGTTTGACGCAAACGACCGGCGCTATCGCTATCCTTTTATCAACTGCACCAACTGCGGGCCTCGCTTTACAATTATCAAAGGCCTTCCCTACGACCGGCCCGAGACGACTATGGCCGATTTCCCCCTGTGTGCGGATTGCGCCGCCGAATATGTCGATCCCCTCAACCGGCGCTTCCATGCGCAGCCGGTGGCCTGCGCAGTGTGTGGGCCGCAAGTTTGGCTGGAGCTGCCGGGGGATGAAACCCGGTTGGCGCAAGGCGACCAGGCGATTGCGGAAGTGCAGGCGCGCCTGCGGCGCGGGCAGATCGCCGCAGTTAGGGGGCTGGGCGGTTTTCACCTGGCTTGCGACGCCACGAACGCGGCGGCCGTGGCAGAGCTGCGCCGGCGCAAACTGCGCGTGGGAAAACCATTCGCCATCATGGCCTATGACCAGGCCGCCGCCGAGCAAATTTGCAGCTTTAGTCCGCTAGAGGTGGAACTGCTCACCTCGCGCCCGCGTCCGATTGTCATCGCCCGGCGACTGCCAGGCAGCCAGGTGGGGGAAATCGCCGCTCCTGGGCAAAACAGCCTGGGCGTGATGCTGCCTTACACACCGCTGCATTATCTATTATTAAAAGATATGCCGCCCCTGGTGATGACCAGCGGCAACCTGAGCGAAGAGCCGATCTGCACCGACAATGATGAGGCGCGTCAGCGCCTGGCGGGATTGGCGGATGTGTTTTTAATGCACGACCGGGATATTTATATGCGCATAGACGACTCGGTGGTGCGCGCCTTTCCGGCTTTGCGTCGCGAACGGCTGGCTAAGCGCGCCAGCGGGCTGTACCCCATCCGCCGGGCGCGCGGCTACGCCCCCGATTCAATTACCCTGCCGATTGACGGCCCGCAAGTGTTGGCCGCGGGAGCCGAGCTTAAGAACACCTTTTGCCTGACGCGCGAGCGGTATGCTTTTCTGAGCCATCATATCGGTGATTTAGAGAATTACGAAACGCTCGAGGCATACGAAGCTGCGGTGACGCACTATGAAAAGCTGTTCCATATCAGCCCCCAGGTGATCGGCTATGATTTGCACCCCGATTACCTGGCGACGCGCTATGCGCAGGCGCGGGCGCAGCGTCAGGGCCTGCCGGCAGTGGGGGTGCAGCATCATCACGCCCATATTGCCGCCTGTATGGTGGATAACGGCCTGGATGGAAGCGCGCCGGTGCTGGGTGTGGCGCTGGACGGGACGGGGTATGGGCCGGACGGCGCGGTTTGGGGCGGCGAGTTTCTTGTGGCCGATTATCGCGCCTACCAGCGCGCGGTGCATTTGGCGTATGCGCCTTTGCCCGGCGGCGACCGCGCCACGCGTGAACCGTGGCGCATGGCGTTGGCCTGGCTGCGGCAAAGCGGCATCGCCTGGGATGACGATTTGCCGCCGGTTCGGTATGCCTTGCAAGGCGGCTCTCCGCTCTTGGGGGCCCCCCCGCCTTTGGGGAACCGCCCGCCGGATTCCGGCCCAGGTTCCGCGGCGACGCCGGCGGTGGAGGGGGAGGCGATGGGCGGCCCGATGGGCGGCCCGATGGGCGGGGCGCAATCGCTGGCGCTGCTCGACCGCCAGTTGGCCCTTGGTTTGAACACCCCGCTCACATCCAGCATGGGGCGGCTGTTCGACGCGGCCGCGGCCTGCGCGGGTGTGCGCCAGGCGGTTAGCTACGAAGCCCAGGCCGCCATCGAATTCGAAGCGCTGGTATATGGGCGTGAGCCGGGGTTTTACCCGTATGAGCGCCTTGGCGAGGCGCTCGACCCCGCCCCCATGTTTCGGGCGTTGGTGAGCGATTTACGCGCCGGGGTGAGCGTGCCGGTGATCTCGACCCGGTTTCATGCCGGTGTGGCGCGCATGGTGGCTGAAACGTGTGACGACTTGCACCGCCAAACGGGATTAACGTCAGTTGTATTGAGCGGCGGAGTGTGGCAAAATATGTTTTTGTTGACCTTAACAGTCGGATTATTGCAGGAAAAGGGATTGGTCGTATATGTGCATCGCCAGGTTCCCACCAACGATGGAGGCCTGGCCTTGGGCCAGGCGGCGATTGCCATGGCGAGTAGTTCCATTGCCTGAGCGCGGATGGAAAAGTTAAACCGGTAAGGTGGAGAAGCGGTTATGTGTTTAGGTGTACCAGGGAAGATAATTGAAGTCTACGAAAAAAACGATCTAAAAATGGGTCGGATTGATTTTGGCGGCGCGTTCCGGGAAGTCTGCCTCGCCTATACCCCAGAGGCCCAGGTGGGGCAATATGTGGTGGTGCATGTGGGCTTTGCCCTGAATGTGCTGGATGAGGAAGACGCCCAGGAAACCCTGGCTTTGCTGCGTGAAATCGGCGGGCTGGAAGACGAAATTGGCCCCGCTGCTCAGAGCGCGGCATGAAGTACGTTGAGGAATACCGCGACGCGCGCCTGGTGCACAGCGTAATGGATGCGATCGCCGCCGTCGTCACCCAACCCTGGGTGCTGATGGAAATTTGCGGTGGGCAGACCCATGCCATCCTGCGCCATGGTTTAGATCAGCTATTGCCGCCCGATCTTGAACTGGTGCATGGCCCCGGCTGCCCGGTGTGCGTCACCTCTTTGGAGCTGGTGGATAAAGCTGTGGCCCTGGCTTCACGCCCCGATGTGATTTTCACCTCCTATGGCGACATGCTGCGCGTTCCAGGATCACAGTGCGATTTGTTCGCCGTGCGCGCCGCCGGCGGTGATGTGCGCGTGGTCTACTCGCCCCTGGATGCCCTGCGCCTGGCGCAGCAAAACCCCACCAGGCAGGTGGTGTTCTTCGCCATCGGCTTCGAGACGACCGCCCCTGCCAATGCTATGAGCGTGATCCAGGCTCGCCAGCTGGGGCTTGAAAACTTCAGCGTGTTGGTCTCTCATGTTTTAGTTCCCCCGGCCATCCATGCGATCCTGGCATCGCCCCACAACCGCGTCCAGGGCTTTCTTCTGGCCGGGCATGTATGCGCCGTCACCGGCTACGCCGAATACCCCGCCATCGCCGCCCGCTACGGTGTTCCCATGACTGTGACTGGTTTCGAGCCGCTCGATATTGCCCGCGGCGTCTTAAAAACCGTCCAGATGCTCGAACAAGGGCGCGTCGATGTCGAAAACGCCTACCCCCGCCTGGTCGATTCTGCCGGCAACCGCGCTGCTCAGCGTGTCATCGAGCAGGTTTTTGAAGTGTGCGACCGCAAGTGGCGCGGCATCGGTCCTATTCCGGCCAGCGGTTGGCGTTTGCGCCCCGAATGGGCGGCCTTCGACGCCGAACAACGCTTTGACCTTGATGCCATTCAAACCGCCGAACCTGCTCAGTGCCTGGCTGGCTTAGTGTTGCAAGGGCTGCGCAAACCCGATGAATGCCCCGCTTTTGGGGTGCTGTGCACCCCCGATAACCCCTTGGGCGCCACCATGGTTTCTTCGGAAGGCGCATGCGCCGCCTACTACAAGTATAGGATTTAGCGTATGGATATCTCTCCTTCCGGCCCTTCGTTCGCTTCCGGCGCGGTCTGCCCACGGCCTCTGCCCCACGATCAACGCATTGTTATGGGGCATGGCAGCGGCGGCAAAATGTCGCACGACCTGATCGCCCGTGTGTTTGCCGCGCCCTTCGACAGCCCGGCCTTGCGGCAGGGCGACGACGCCGGCGCGGTGGAAATCCCGCCCGGACGGCTGGCTATCAGCACCGATGCGCATGTCGTCTGGCCCCTGTTCTTCCCCGGCGGCGATATTGGCCGCCTGGCGATTTGCGGCACGGTCAACGATGTGGCGATGTTAGCCGCCCGGCCCCTATACCTCACCGTTAGCTTCATCTTGGAAGAGGGCCTCGAGGTGAGCCTGCTGGAACGGGTTGTCGCTTCTATGCAAGCCGCCGCCGCCGAAGCCGGGGTGCAAATTGTGGCTGGCGATACCAAGGTGGTGCAGCGGGGCAAGGCCGACGGCCTCTACATTAGCACCACCGGCGTGGGCCTGGTTCGCGCCGGCTGCCAGGTGGGCGGCGCACTCGCCCAACCGGGCGATGTGGTGCTGCTTTCCGGCTCCGTGGGCGATCACGGCATCGCGGTGCTAGCCGCCCGCGGCGAGTTAGGCTTTGAGACGCCGGTTGAATCCGACGCCGCCCCTTTGAACCACCTGGTGGAAGCTATTTTAGACGCCGCGCCGCATGTACATGTGCTGCGCGACCCCACCCGCGGCGGCTTAGCCACTACATTAAACGAGATCGCCAGGCAATCCGACGTATGTATTACGTTGCAAGAGTCTTCCATACCGGTGCGCCCGGCGGTGGCGGCGGCGTGTGAGGCGTTGGGCTTCGACCCGCTCTACGTGGCGAATGAAGGCAAGCTGATCGCCATTGTGCCGCAAGCCGAGGCTGCCGACGCGTTGGCCGCCATGCGCGCCACCCGATACGGCGAAGCAGCCGTGCAGATCGGCGTGGTGGATTCCGGCCCGGCCGGACGGGTGCTCATGAAAACCGCCCTGGGCAGCCGCCGGGTGGTGGACTGGCTGACCGGGGAGCTTTTGCCCCGCATCTGTTAAGGGTTTGAGCGGTGGGAGCGTCTCGCCGGGCCGAGCGGTGGCCTCGCGCCGGGCGGAATAGCAGCCGGGCGGCTAAAATGATAAACTGCTTAGAAAAGCTTGACAAAAATTGTCCTATTATCTACAATCGTCCCATATGAAAACGATGTCATTCTCTTGCACATGTCTGGGGCGGGGGCTGCAATTCGCCGCCGCTAAGGTCGGGTTCTGATGGCGCTCTAAATCGCACCATCCCCACGGCCAACCTCCCCGGCGACGAGCAGCGCCCCGCAGACCTTTACGACTGTGGGCCGCTGCTTTTTATTGCCGTCGGCCAGGTTGGCTATTTTATTTTAACCTTCAGGCGCGTTATTTTTTATTCAAGCCGGTTCGTTGAGCGTCCGGCGGAAATCATGGAGCTAAGATGAAAATCGCACAAGATGTAACCGAGTTGGTCGGCAATACCCCGTTGGTGAAACTCAACCGTGTCACCCAGGGGGCCGTCGCCACGGTGGCGGCGAAGTTGGAGTTTTATTCACCGGCGCACAGCGTTAAAGACCGTATTGGGGTGGCAATGATTGACGCCGGGGAGCGGGCCGGTAAGATCAAGCCGGGCGTCACGATTATCGAAGCCACCAGCGGCAACACCGGCATTGGCCTGGCTTTTGTGTGCGCGGCGCGCGGCTATAAGCTCAAGCTTTATATGCCCGAAACCATGAGCCGCGAGCGGCGCATGCTGCTGCGCGCCTATGGGGCTGAGCTGGTGCTCACCCCCGGCGCGGAAGGGATGAATGGAGCCATCCGCCGAGCGGAGGAAGACGCCGCCGCTGACCCCGATCACACTTTCGTCCCCCGGCAGTTCTCCAACCCGGCCAACCCGGAGGTGCATCGCCGCACCACCGGCGAAGAAATTTGGCGCGATACCGACGGCCAGGTGGATATCGTTGTTTCTGGAGTCGGCACGGGCGGGACGATTACCGGCGTGGGCGAGACGCTGAAGCGCCATAATCCGGCGGTTAAGATCATTGCCGTCGAACCCGACACCTCGGCGGTGCTTTCGGGCGGCTCCAAAGGGCCGCATCTTATTCAAGGCCTGGGGGCCGGTTTTGTGCCCGAAGTGCTGAATACCAAAATTTATGATGAGGTGGTGCAGGTGAGCGGCGACGACGCCATCGAGACGGCCCGTCGTATGGCCCGCGAAGAAGGTTTGTTGGTGGGCATTTCGTCTGGAGCCGCGGTTTGGGCGGCCCTGCAGGTGGCTCGCCGCCCAGAAAACGCCGGCAAGTTAATTGTGGTCATTATCCCATCGTTTGGCGAGCGATACTTAAGCACCGTCTTGTTTGCCGATCTGGGCGGCTAAAGGGCCGGCGCGCAGCCCGCGCGGCGCGACGCTATGCCGCCGCGCGGGTTACATCGAGCCAACCGGCTGATAGGTAAGTGAAAGGGTGTGTTAATGAACTTGGAAACAGGAGAATCGCCATGATTGGAGCGGCCATAAGAATTATGAACAGCGATATCCAATCGGTTTTTGACCGCGATCCGGCGGCGCGCAATGTGGTGGAAATACTGCTGTGCTACCCCGGTCTGCACGCCGTTTGGGGGCATCGCCTATCGAGCTGGTTTTGGCGGCATGGCTTCCGCTTGCTGGGACGCATGACCTCGCAGCTATTCCGCGGCTTCACCGGCATCGAAATTCATCCTGGGGCCACAGTTGGCCCAAATTTGTTTATCGACCATGGCATGGGCGTGGTCATTGGTGAAACCGCCGAGGTGGGGCGCAACGTGACCTTGTATCACGGGGTCACGCTGGGGGGAACCAGCCTGAATAAAGGCAAGCGTCACCCCACCCTGGAAGATAACGTGGTGGTGGGAGCCGGAGCCAAGATTTTGGGCGCTATCACCATTGGGGCCAACAGCCGCATCGGCGCGAACGCCGTGGTGGTCAAGTCTACCCCCCCGAACTCGGTGGTGGTGGGCGTGCCGGGGCAAGTGGTGCAGCGCAGCAAGTCTCGTTCTCCCAGCAGCCTGCCCGACCTGGAACATGGCCGCTTGCCCGATGCATTGGGCGAAGCGCTTTCCCGCCTGACGGAACATGTCCAAGAGCTTGAGCAGCGCCTGGACGGGCACGCCGTCACCCATCACGCCGCTCCGCTGCAAATCTCCGATCATGGGGTGTGGCAGGAGGAGGACTTTGAAGAAGACTACGTGATCTAACCTCCGGGCCTGGCCGCCGGCGTTATTTTTTGCCGGCGCGCTTCTTGGCCTCGCGCAAGCGGGCGAGCGCATCGACGGGGGAGCTTTCCGGGGGCGGCTGGGACTCGCCGGCTTCTGAAGATGGCGCAGCAGGCGGCGTTGGCCGATCCCCTTGATATGCGTCGGGTGGGACGGCATCGGGCCGGCGGGTGCGCACCCGGTCGCGGGCCTCAAACAGCCGGTCGATGGCCTGCGGGCGCTCCCCGGCCTGGTGGGTGGGGCGCACCCACCGCCGCACGGGGGCCAGCAGGCGGTCGTCTATCCAGGCCGCGAAACGCTGCCGCTCACTGCGGCTGAACACCAGGCGGCGCACACCCACATCGAGGGGGAAAAGCAGGGCGGCGATGAGCAGCAATGGCATCCAGATTTCGCGGGCTTGCGCGGCGGAGGTCAGACCAGAACGGTCGAAGGCTTTTTCAGGGGCGGCTAACGCCCAGCTTTCGACTGGCGTTTCGCCGCCGCCCGCTTTTTGCCCCAGGGTCTCTAAGAAGCCCAGGTTAATCCCGCTGCTGCGATACTCCGGCGAGGTGGGCGCCACCACGCCCAATGTCACCGAGCCAAGGGATTGATCGCCCTGGTTGACGCCCACGCGCGCCAGGTAGGAGCCGGGCCGCCCCAGGGGAGTGACCGCTTCGTATTCGCCGGCCCCAACCTGCTGCAGCGCCACCGCGGTCGATTGGAGATCGGGGTCGATCAGGGTGGCCTGGCCTTCCAGGAAGTTGAGCGGGCGGCCCTGGGGGTCGCGGGCGCTTACATGCACCCGCAAGTTTTGCTCGTCGATCTGCACGGAGGCTTCCAGCCCCTCGGTTTTGGGCGCGGGGAGCACATTTTGCACCAATTGGGCTGCAAAGCGTGCAAAGTCGTTCCAGGCGAGCCAATCTTTCGCCCATTGGCCGCGCATATCACTGGTCCAGGCCACCGAACGCCCCAGGCCATACTGCCAGGCCGCCAGCAGCGGGTCGCCTTTGGGGGTCAGCAGGTCGAGGCGGGCGGTGTTCTTAGCGGTGGTTCCGTTATAGCCCAACAGGGCGGGCAGCCGGGTCTCGTCGATCCCGCTCAGGATGGGGCTGGGGTTGCCCGGCAGCGGGTAGAATGGTTCTTCCACGATATATTTACCCACCGACTTGACCGTTTCTTTCAGGAAAATCTCCGGTACATTGAAGATATTCGTGGCGGGGTAGTAGGCCCCGCCGCCTATCTGCGACAGAGCTAACAGATATTCGGCGGAACCCTCGCCAGCGGCAACGATGCTCAAGGTGATGCCCTGCTCTTGCATATCGCGGGCCAGGGCGGTCAGGTCGCCTGTCCGCACCCAGCCATCTGTTAGCAAAATAATGTGCTTGCGGCGCGCTTGCACGCCCTGCAGCGCCTTATAGGCCTCGGCTAACCCGGCTTGCACGTTGGTCTGTCCATCGGCGGCAAACGAAGCGATGGCGTTTTCTAGATCGGCCGGCTCGTTGAGCTGCGCTAAGGGCAGCACCCAATGCGGGGCGCTGTCGAAGGCCACTACCCCCAGGAAATCCTGGTTGCCCAAGGCCGCCGCCGCCCGCATAATGGCTTCCTTGGCGATATCTACCTTGGCCTGGCCCGACAGGCTGGGCGTATAACTCTGGTTAAGGTCGGGGTTATCGCAGTGACAGCGCCCCATACTACCCGATTTATCCACCGCCAGCACCAGCGCCAGGTTGGACTGGATATTCTTGTCGCGCACGTCCATATCAACCGGCAGGGCTTTTTCAATGGGTGTGCGCAAATAGCCGCCCGCTCCAAAGCCTTCCGGCCCGCCCACCATCACCAGGCCCATGCCCAGGTCGCGCACGTATACCGGCAAGCTTTCCATCGCCCCACCCGGCAGAGCCGCGGCATTAACGTTGACCAATATCACCGCCTGGTAAGCGGCCAGTTCTGGCAGGGTGGTTGGCGTTTGGCTGGGGGCGATGCGAGTGACGTTCATTTTGGCGGCGGCCAGGGCGCGGGCCAGGTTTTCACCGTCGCTGGGGGCGCCTTCCACCAACAGCACAGCCGGCGGTCCGTAGACCACGGTAAAAGCCGCGGCTTCGTTATTCTGTAAGCGCGTGTCCACTTCGGGCAAGACCTGTACGCGAAAGCGGCGGAAGGCGGTGGCTCCGCTGCCGTCCGGGCCGGCGGGGACATCGAAGCGGAAGAGGTTCAGCCCGCTTTGCAGGCGCACTTCCAGGGTCTGGATCAGCCGTCCATCGGCAAACAGGCGTAAGCTGGCCGGGGTAGGGGCAGACGATTGCACTTCGGCGGTCAGGCTAAGGGTTTGCCCCCGGCGCGCCTCTTGTGGGGCCACGAGCGCCTGGACAAACACCTCCGCCTGGTTTTGCGGATCGCCCAGGGGAACGTAGCGCAGTTCCACCCCATTCTCGGCTAGCAGCGGAGCCTGGTCGATGGCGCTGCCCACGTTCTCTTGTCCATCCGAGAGCAGCACCACCCGGTGAGCGCCCTGTGATGGCAGCAGCGCCTGCGCCAGCTGCAAAGCTGCGGCAATATCGGTGCGGGTGGAAATGGGGATAGAATCGATTTTGATCGTCTCTTCGATGCGCCCGGCCAGCCGTTCCACCAGGGCGTCTTCTCCAAATACCACAATCGCCGCCCGATCGTCGGCTCCCATGCTTTGGGCGGCCTGGTTCACCACCTGTTCAGCGTAGGTTCGCCCGGCCGGTAGAATGCTGTCGGAGGCATCCATCACAAAGACGGTGGTGAGCAAATTCGAGCCTAAACGCAGCTGCACCCCGGCCAACGCCAGGATAATGCCGAGCATCAGGGCGGCGCGCAGCGCCAGACCCACCCACAACCGCACGCGTCCCACCCCACGCCGGCCCATCCAGCCTAACGCCAGCGTCAGGGGGATCAACAGCAGCAGCCACAGATAATTCGGATAAACGAATGCCAAACCCATGATATTCCTACTTGAAAATCATCGCCAGCGTGGCGCGATGTGTGATGAGCCACTCGATAACTAACAACGCCAGGGCGGCTAAGGCTAACCCACGCCACAGCTCTCGCCAGGCGGGTTCTTGCGCCTTGGGCGCGGCGCTGATCCCAGCGGTAACCGGCAAGTTATCGGCAGGGGCGATCCGCGATTCGCCTGGCATAAACAAGTTCACCGCCAGGTACAGCGGTTGGCCGGTTCCATAATTGATCTGGTACAGCCCCAATTGATTGATTTCGTTAAAGACGACCGGTTGGCCTTGCCCGTCTAAGCGGACGCTGGGGCCAGAGGGCGGGGTGATGCGTACCGCCGTCTCACCATGCCCCGCCAATTCAGCCGGCACAATCAGCGGTGCGCCGGGGGCCAGTTGGGTCGGCAGGCTTTGCCCCGGAGCCAACCAGGCGACCAGGTTGGAGAGCAGCAGTGGGAAAGCTACATTGAGCGGCAGATCGGAGCGGCGCAGATCGAACGCTAATACCGCCGTTCGCCGCCCGGCGGGTTCACCCACAAATAAAAGCGGCAGGCTCTCCCCGGCGCTGTGCGGATCTTCTGTGACGATCACCGGCTGGCCCCATCCGGGCAGCGGAATGCGCGCCGCATCCAGGATGTGAACGTCGTCCAGGCTGAGATATTGCAGCAA
This sequence comes from uncultured Anaerolinea sp., assembly GCA_964531975.1. Classification (GTDB taxonomy): domain Bacteria; phylum Chloroflexota; class Anaerolineae; order Anaerolineales; family UBA4823; genus RBG-16-57-11. Next base: position 104,609 of record CAZHFU010000001.1, read on the forward strand.
GGGCTGATCTTGATCTGCCGGACGGGCGGTGGGGTTAGTGAGCGCGCCGGTGACCGAGAACGTGGCTGTGGTTTGCAGCGGGCCGATGTACCACAGCGCGCCGCTGCGGGGCAGGGTAACGCTAACCGGTAGCGTGCCATCTATGATGGTGAGGGCGGCTTCGGGTAAACCGCCGGATGAACCGGGGGCCAGGCGAGTGAGCCGCACCCCCGGCAGCAGAGAAAGCCCGGTTTCTAGGAACAGGTTGCCGGGGCTGAGCAGCGTGATTGAGATGGGCGCATTGGCCCGCTGCACCGCCAGCGCCTGGTCATCGAGCGCCAGGTAGTCCAGCGCGGCGGGAGATTCTAGCAAGCGCGCTTCCACCACCTGAGTGGTTGTGAGCAGACCCTCGGCCAGTACGGCTTGCTGTCCAAACGCCGGAATGTTGACATCGAAAGCGTCTACCAACGAGCCATCGGCGTAAAAGGCCAGGCGGCGCTGGGCGGGCTGGGGGCCGTAATTGATCACTTGCGCAAACGCGGAAAGCCGGCCGGGGGTCGATTGCAAATTGAGCAAGCCAATGGCCTGGTTCTCGCTTTTCTGGCCGATGGGGGTGTAGATCAGTTGCCCGGGCAGGTTCAGGCGGAGGGGTAGATCGGCGTTGCCATCCGAAAGCACCACCGTTTGATTATCCGCCTGGCGGCGGGCAATCGCCCCGGCGAGCTGGAGCGCCATGCTTAGATCGGCTTCGCCGGGTTCGATTTGGAGACTCTCAATCGCTTGCAGCGCCAGGCGGCGGTCGGTGGTTTGCGAGGCCGGCGCCCGTGCGCTCCGTCCGGCGGCGATGATCGTGACCTGAGAAGCGGCCGGCAGCTCGGAGATCATGCGCCGCGCTTCGGCCTTGGCGGTTTCGAGCCGGTTGGGCGGCATATCGGTGGCCGCCATGCTGGCCGAGGTGTCGATGATGAAGATCGCCGATTGGGCGGTGACGCTGCCGGTGGCGGGAACCGCGGGTCGCGCCAGGCTTAAAATCAGGGCGGCCAGGAATAACAACTGCAAAATGAGCAGCAGATTGCGGCGCAGGCGCTGCCAGGGCGCGTTAGCTTGCACATCGCGGGTCATCTTGCGCCATAAATACACGCTGGAAACCTGGCGCTCGACCCGCCGCAGTTTGAGCAGATACATGATTACGATCAGCGGCAGTAGCGCCGCCAGCCACAAAGCCGGGAGGTTGAGCAAGGTCATCGCAGCACGCCCCCGGCGGGCAGCAAAGCAAACAAGGCGTCTTCCAGGCCGGCGGCAGATTCGACGCGCACATAGTGCATTTGTCGGGCGGCGCAAAATTTGCGCCAGTCTTCTTGCCAGGCGGTCAGCATCTCATGGTAGCGGGTCAGAGTCTCATAATCGGCGCTGATCTCCACTTCGCGCCGGTCTTCGGCATCGATCAGCTTGAAATCGCCGGCTATCTCTGGGCGTAGTTCGTCGGGAGAAAGGATGTGGATGATGGAAATCTCGTTCCCGCTCCCGGCCAGGCGGCCCAAGCCTTTTTGCCAGCCATCTTCCATCAGATCGGAAAGCAAGATAACCGGCCCGGGTTGGTGGGCCTGGGCGGCGTAGGCGTTGAGCGCGGCAGCAGCAAGGCGTGGGGGGGCGTTCCTGGCCTGGGTTTCGGCCTCCAGGAAGGTGAACAGCCCCAGGGCCGAGCGTTTGCCCCGCAAGTTCGCCAGGCGCCGCCCGCTGCCTAGCGCCAGCACATTCACCCGGTCTAGCCCAGACATAGCGATATAGCCCAGCGCCCCGGCCAGGCGCGCCGCCAGCGCCAATTTGTTCGGTTCGCCCCAATTCATCGAAGGACTGGTGTCGATCAGCAGATGCAGGGTCGTGTCTTGTTCTTCGACAAACAATTTGATGAAAAGCCGCTCCAGGCGAGCGTAAGCATTCCAATCGATGCGGCGGAAGTCATCGCCGTGCGAATAGGGGCGGAAGTCCGAAAACTCCACCGATTGGCCGCGCTGGCTGCTGCGGCGTTCGCCTTGCATCTGGCTCATGGCGGCGCGCCGGTAGAGCAAGGCCAGGGCCTCCAGGCGGCGCAGGAAAGCTTCATCAAACAGGCGGCTCATAACTGGCTAGGCTTCATTAACGGGCAGCCGTTCAAGCAAATCGGCGATGATGGCGTCCGCGTCGATGTTCTCGGCTTGCGCCTCGAAGTTGAGCATCAAGCGATGGCGCAGGGCCGGTCGGGCGGCGTTTTGTAGATCGGCGTAAGCCACATTGAAGCGGCCATCTTCCAACGCCATAATCTTGCCGGCCAATATCAGGGCTTGCATACCGCGCGGGCTGGCTCCATAACGCACAAAGGCGCGCACCTGCGGGCTAGACAGCTCATCCTGGGGATGGGTGGCCTTCACCAGGCGCGCCGCGTAGGTGGTCACATGCGGGGCGATGGGCACGCTGCGGGCCAGCGCCTGCATGGAGCGGATGTCGGCGGCGTTGGCGGCCGCCTGGGCCTGAGGCTGCTCGCCTGAGGTAGTGCGGTTGGCAATCTCGACCAGTTCTTCCACCGATGGAAACGGCACGTTAATCTTGAAGAAGAAGCGGTCTAGCTGCGCTTCGGGCAGCGGATACGTTCCTTCCATTTCGAGGGGGTTTTGGGTTGCCAATACAAAAAATGGTTCAGGCAAGCGGCGAGTGGTCTTCGCTACCGTCACGCTGTGTTCCTGCATCGCCTCCAGCATCGCCGATTGCGTTTTGGGGGTGGCCCGGTTGATTTCATCGGCCAGCACCAGGTTAGCGAAGATCGGCCCGGGTTCAAACTGGAACTGCCGCCGCCCATTCTCATCTTCCACGATCAGGTTCGTGCCAACAATATCGGCGGGCATCAAATCGGGGGTAAATTGGATGCGGGCAAAGGCGCAGTCAATCGCCTGGGCCAGGGTGCGCACCAGCATGGTTTTGCCCAGGCCGGGCACTCCCTCCAGCAAGGCGTTGCCGCCTGCCAGCAGGGTAATCACGGTTTGCCGCACCAGCTCCTGCTGGCCGACGATCACCTGGGCCACCTGGGTTTCCACCTGGTGGGTAATTTCCATGAAGCGTTCCGGGGTCATGGGGGTAATGGATGTGTCAATCATAAGACCTCAATTCAATGACGCCAACCTGGCAATTGCTGGAATGGGCGGGTTAGGGCGGGGCCAGTTGGTTGAAATAACTTTGCACATAAGCCTGCAAGGCTGGGGGGATATAAGAGGTTTGCAGGGCTTGTGAAGCGGCGTTGGAATATTGGGCGAACACCTGGTTATAAGGGATAAGCGCCGGGTTATATTGGCCGGGGAGATTGCCCTGCCCTTCGGTGGTGGTGGTTTCACCCTGGCCGGTATCGCTGCCGGGGATGAATACCTGGTCTTGCCCGGCGCCCAAGGCTTGCCAGGGGGCGTAGACCTGGTTAGCCAGGTCGCTGGCTTGCGTTTGGGCGGCGCTGCCCTGCGGTGAAGCGACATGGGATGCTCCGCCGCTGGCTGGGGGCAAACTGCTGGCGGTGCTGCCGCCGCCGGTGGTACCTTGGGCGCTGCCGCCTGGGGCGCCCGCTGCTGGGCCTGCGCCGGGTTGGTTGCCCGCTCCGCCAGGCGGCCCGTTGCCGGGCGGCCCGTTGCCGGGCTGGGCGTTTTGAGCCGCCTGTCCCGCTCCAGCGGCCCGACCCGCCTGGGCCATGGCCTGCCGCCCCTGGCTCAGTTGGTTGAGGGTTTGCTGCAAAGCCTGCTGCTGGGCCTGGCGTTGTTCGGCGTTGCTGAGGGCCGCCTGGGCGGATTGGGCGGCTTGCTGCGCGGCGCTGGCATCGCCGCTTTGCAGCGCGGCAGCCAGCCCGGCCAGCGCCTGGGCCAGTTGAGCGTCGCCGGACTGGGCGGCCTGGGCGGCCTGTTGGGCGAGCGCGGCGGCGGTTTGCTGGCGCTGCTCGGCAGACATTTGCGGCATTTGCTCGGCCAGGGCTTGCAGGGCTTGGGCGGCGGCGGCTGAGTCGCTTTCTTGGGCGGCGCGGGGTCGGGCGGCCAACTGCGCCAGGGCGGCGGCCAGGCTCTCCAGGTTGGCGGCTTGAGCGGCGGAGCGCTGATCGAGTTGGGCTTGCAAGTCTTTCTCAAGGTTCGAGAGATCGGCCATCGCCTGCTCCAGGTCGCCGGGGTTGCGCTGGAGCTGCTCGGCCAATTGGCGCAGCCGGCGGGCCAACTCGTCGCGCTGCTCTGGGGTGAGGGTCTCGTCTTGCTCCAACTGAGCCGCCTGCTGCTGCAGCTTCTCGGCTTGCAGGGCGGCTTCCCGACGCACCGCCTGGCGCTCGGCCAGCACCGCATCCATGCGGTTCGGCAGCATCGCAGCGACCAGGGCTGCGGCAATCACCACCGCGGCGATCATCAGTGGGCGGGGCTGCCACACCAGAGGCAGGTCGGCGGGCGATAGACTCTCCGCCACATGCAGGGCGTCTGCCCGCTGGCGCGCCAGTAAGGGGCGCAGGGCGTCGTCGCTGTGTAAGGCCGGGTCTTCGAAGGCCAGCGCAGTCGATAGGCGCTCGCGTAAGCCTAGCTCATGATCCACTCGGCGGGCGGTGGTAAGCAGCGAGAGCGGCCTCAGCCCGGCTGCGAGCAGAACGATGAACGGCCACAAAATCAACGGCAGCAGCGCCCACAGGTGCAGGCGTTCAACCGGCCACAACCGCCCGATCAATTCAATCACCAGGCTTGCGCCGGCAGCCACAGGTAAGGCGCGCTGCAGCAACCGCCAGGCGCTGCGTTGACGCAGGCGGCGGCGCAGCCCAACCAGGGTGGAGCGAAGCTCGTTGCCCATCATCATGCTATCCTTATCCGCCGGGCGTGGGCGTAGCCACTTCGGGAACCAGCACCGGGTGCGCCGGCCCCGTGCTCTCTACCGTAGGCGCGGCCGGCTCGGGCGTGACCTCTTCAGCATTCACCACGATATTCTCGTAGCGGTTGGCGGTGTATACATACCCCAGGCCGGTGGCCCCAAGCAGAGCGATTAGAACAATTCCTCCCACCAGTAATTCCGCCCATTCCACGCGCCACCGGCTGTGGGGGCGAACATAGTGGGACGCCAACATGTACAGAATCACCGTTATGCCCAGGAACAACGGCAAACTGTAATGGTACAGCGGGCGGGGGATCGTGTCAATGCTCATCTGCGGCGCGCCCATGATCCAGTATATCGGACTGCTTATCGACCAGAACATGCCAGACAGGGTGTTGGCGTTCACCGAGGGGGCCATAGCGGTCGCCACGGCGCTGAGCGGACTAAACGCTAACAGCCAGCGCGGCGGATCGGTTTGGCGCATCAGCCCGATGCCTACCGCGGCCAACGTGGGCACGAACAACATGCCCAGGGTGGTGATGGCGGCCACGGCGGTGGCGCGACCGCTGCGCCCGAAAACGGTGGAGAGAAATAAGCCGATCATGCCAAACATTATCGCCACCACAAACAGCATCATAAAGGCTTTGAGCATATCGCGCAAGGTTACGCCCCCGAACAGAAAGACCAGGCCGGCCATGGGGATGGCGGCGAAGAGAATCAGGAACACGTAACCCATCGAAGCCACCAGCTTGCCCCATAAAATAGTCGCCGGGCGCAGGGGTGTGGCGAGGAGCATCTCGTAAGTTTCGCGCTCGCGCTCGCTGCTGATGGCTGAGGCGGTCACGGAAGGGGCAATCGCCGCCGCTATGACCACTTCGAGCAAGATCAGGCCGAAAAACAGCACCTGGCCCACCAATGGACTGAGGGGTTGGGTGGAATTTTGCATCGCCCCGGAGGTGACACGATATAAGGCATAGCAAACCAGGGCTAAAAACAGCAGCGAGGCGGTGATGGTGATGAAGGCGCGCGGCCCGCGCATCCGCGAGCGCAGCTCCTTGACGATAATGGGGTTAATTTCCCAAGAGGAGTTTTTAGAGGTCATGCCACTTCTCCTTTGGTGAGGCGCAAGAAAGCTTGTTCCAGATCGGTAGCCACTTCGGCAAAGGAGGCCACGCGCACACCCTGGCCTACCAGGGCCTCCAGCAGATCGGCGGCGTTTTGCCAATCGCCGGTGAATTCAACTTCGATGATCGTAGCCCCGTCAAAGCCGCCGGCCTGGCTGAAAGCGCCGCTGCTATTTTGAGATGCCGCGCTTACCAGCGCCGTTTCCCGCCCGACATCGGGCGCGGCAAGCAAAGCAGCTTGCTGCACCCCCGGCTGACTCTCGATCAGGTGCAAGGCGGCGTCCCCATCGCTGAGCACGGCGATGCGTAAGCGGCGTTGGGCGGCCTGGCTGCGGATTTCACCCAGCGAGCCGCTGACCACCAGCCGTCCGCGCTCCATAATCGCAATCGAATCGCACAGCTCGGCCAGTTCGGTCAAAATATGCGATGACAGCAGGATCGTCTTTCCCATGGCGCGCAGCTCGCGCAAAAGTTCGCGCATCTCCACCCTGGCGCGCGGATCCAGCCCGGAGGCGGGTTCGTCTAGCAGGAGCACTTTCGGATCATGCACCAGAGCGTGGGCCAGGCACAGGCGCTGCTTCATGCCCCGCGAGAGGGTGTTGACGGCGGCGTTTTTCTTTTCGCTCAGGTCCACCAGATCGAGCAGGTCGTCAATGGCGCGGCGGCGGCGGTCGGCTTCGATTTTATAGCAGCGCCCAAAGAAATCCAGGTACTCCCACACCAGCAGATCGTCGTATACGCCAAAGAAATCCGGCATGTACCCCACTTGCCACTGCACTTCACGCCAATACTGGCGCGTCGAGAGGCCGTTGATGCGAATATCGCCGGAGGTTGCATCTAAGAGACCTGCTAACATGCGCAGGGTAGTGGTTTTACCGGCCCCATTCGGGCCGATCAGACCATAAATCGACCCGACCGGAACCTGTAAATCCAGGTCGTTAACTGCGGCCAGTTTGCCAAAGCAGCGCGTAAGCGAGCGAGTTTGGATGGCGTATTCCATTAGCGCCGGCCTTTCATCCCTAGCTCTACATAAAAACAGTTCTGGGCGTTTTCGGTAGCCAGGCGCACCCGCACCTCGCCCTGGGCGTTGACGAGCGCATCGGCCTGGGGAACCTGGTTTTCGGAGAAAGTTGCCCCTTCCAGGCGCAGCCAGCGGTCATTTTGCCAGTCCCACAGGGCTAATTCCGGCAGGCTGGTGACAGCCATGCCGGACATGCTGGCGTCGCTGGTTAGGTTAATCTTGAGCGTGATATCGTGCAGGCCCCCGGCGCTTTCTGGGGCCACAAATTTGAACACCGCTTGCCCCGATGGCATGTAAACGCCGGCCAGCCCTGTCGCGCCACATGCCCCGCCATTGATCGGCGCTTCCTCCAGGCTCCCCCAGATCAAGCCGCCGGGGATTTCCACCTCGCCGGAGCCGACTAAACGGTAGGTCAAGGGGCTGATTACTACCGCGGTGGTTTGCTGGGCGGCTTCTTCGCCCACAATCCTCACCTCCGGCGGGGCCTGGTCTTGCCAGCCAATTAGCACCGGAACTTGATAGAGGGAAGCAGCCTCCTGGCTGCCAGGGGCGGTGATGTAAGGCGGAACCCGGTCAAAAACATTTTCGATAATCGCCCGGCGCACCTCCACCTGGCGAGCCGGACGCCCGTTTGCGCTGGAAAGTTCATCATTAAAGATCGCGTAGCTAATCGACCCGCCGGTTGGGGCCGATTCGAAATCGTTCAGCGGCAAATCCACATCCGCCCCGTCGCCGGTGCTCAAATCGCCCAATCGCGCCACCCGCATGCCGAGCACCACCATCACGTCCGTCATCGCCGGGGCGCTTTTGTTGGTCACCCGGCCTCGCAGGCGGCCGTCCTCAATCCGCAAATCACTGCTAATCACCCCGAAGTCGCTCACTATGCCCTCAGCCATAAAGCTCTGCGTCGACCACGCGTCCATGCTTACCCCTCGAATCGTGGCTGGGTCGCCTTGCACCAATTCTATCCTGCGCCCGGTGGCTGTCAGCGGCCCCGGTGAAGACGACATCCATGGATCGTAAAACGGGCCAAGCGGGCTAACCAGGTTGCCGCCGCCCCGCACATCCACCCGGTAATTTTGTTGGGCGGGAGTGAACAGGCCAAGGAAGCTGATTACTTTGGCTTTACCGTCGGCCTGGGGTTGAACGAAGGCGATTTTATTGACGAAAACATTGGAACCGCGTAAAACGTAACCCAAACCAAAGGACGCCGCGGCGAAGATCAGGGTGATGGCCGGGATGGTGAGCCAGGCCAGGTGCATGCGTTTAATGCGACGTAAGAAAAAGTAGTTGAACGGCCCCACTAAGATGACATACAAACCCAGCAGGAGCGCCAAACTACCCACCGATGGCAGATCGAGCATTGGCAGGTTTGAGAGTGGGTAATTTAGATTGGAGGCGAACTGCTGGCGGGCGGATACATCTATCGGAGCGTTGGCTGGGAAGATGGCTCCGGGCAGAAGAATTTTCTCCCAAAAATTGATCGCCCCATTCCAGGCGTCGAACGGTGCGCCGGCCAGGTCGAGGGCCGACCAATCTACCGCGCCGGAATCGCTCGCCCATTCGTGCAGCAGATCGCTGCTTCCTTGGGCGGCAAGCGAGCGCCCGCCGGCGAGTTTTCCCTGCGATAAAATAAACGGCCCCGCCACGCGAATTGGACGTTCTAGCCCAGCAAAGCGTTCGAGGCCGGGGAGCGTTTCGACGGGAGCGGTTTTGACCTCCGCAACCGGCAGCAGGCTGGGCGGCAGCCCGGCGGCGGTGCGAGCGGCGTTCGCTCCGCCCCCCACCACCAGGCGACCACCCTGGCGCACCCAGCCTTCGAGCGCGTTGGCCTGGTCGGAGGTAAGGACGGAGGTGTCGGTGTCGTTAATCACGATCAGATCGAAGGAACGTAGGCCCTCGAATTTATCCGGGAAATCGGCAAGGTTCAGATCGTAGAGTTTGACCGGGCGGGTCTGTCCTGGGATGCGGAGTGTTTCTAACAGGGCCAACGCGCCGCGCTGGGGAGCGACAATGCCCACCAGGTAGTTAATCGCTGGGCTGGGCTGAATGGCGACCTTTTGGGAGGTCAACAGCTTGTCGTCGTTGTAAAGTTCAACCACCAATTGGCGCGAGAAGTTGTTTGGCAGAGCGTAGACCGCCAGGCGTTTGCGCGCCCCGGTGGGCAGCTCAACCGGGTTGATAAAAATCATCGTTCCACCGCCGCCGATTACGGAAATGCGGACTTCGGCCTGCAGGTCGGGGCCGGCGTTTTCGAGATTGACCCACACCGGAACCCATTCGCCATATTTGAAGGCCCCTTCAAAGGCTGCTTCGGCCTTAAGGGTGATTGCGGTGTTTGCGCCGGCCTGGGCCATGGCGGTGCGCGCCACGCTGGGCGTAAGCATCGCGATTAAAACGGCAGTCAGAGCGAGCAGCGGCAAGATTTTGATTTTGCTCATGCGAAAGTTCCTTGTCAGAATCCGATCCATTGAATAAAGACGCTCGGCAAACCGCGCCGGTTCCCATTATAAGGTGGAAGAGAGGGATGAGACATGTATTGGCCCCGGAGGATAACGTGATCATAACGTGGGCGAACACGCTGAGATTGTTTAAGGAAAGGCAAGGCGGGGATGAGCGCGAAGCGACAAAAACGGGGCGGAAGGTTCTCCGCCCCGTTTAACTCACTACGTGAAGAGATTACAACTTAGGGCCGGCGGCGCGCACTTCTTCGGGGGCCTGGTCGCTAAATTTTTTGAAATTATCGATAAAGCGGCTGGCTAAACCCCGGTAGCGTTTCATGTATTCTTCCCGGCTGCTCCAAGATGAGGCGGGGTCCATCACGCCTTCGGGGATGCCGGGGCAGGCGTTGGGGAATTCAAAGCCGAACACGGGGTCTCGGGTATAAGGTACGCTGTCTAATTCGCCGTCCAGGGCGGCGTTGAGCATGCGGCGCGTATATTTAATGCTGATGCGCTTGCCCACGCCATACGGGCCGCCCACCCAACCGGTGTTGAGCAGCCAACACTTCACGTCGTAACGCTCGATTTTCTGCTTCAGCAGGTTGGCGTAATAGGCCGGGTGATGCACCATGAACGGTCCGCCGAAGCAGGTGCTGAAGGTGATTTCCGGCTCGGCGCTCAGTCCAATTTCAGTGCCTGCCACTTTGGAGGTGTAACCGCTGATGAAGTGGTACAGGGCCTGGTCGGGGGTGAGGCGCGAGATGGGCGGCATCACACCGGAGGCGTCGCAGGTGAGGAAGATGATGTTCTTGGGATGCCCGGCGCGCTTATCGGGCAAGGCGTTGTCGATGAACTCCAAGGGATAGGAGGCGCGCGTGTTCTCGGTGCGTTCGTCGTCGTCCAGGTCGATCAGGCGCGTCACTGGGTCGAAGCCCACGTTTTCGAGAATAGTGCCGAAGCGTTGGGTGGTGGCGTAAATCTGCGGTTCGGCGCTGGCCGAAAGCGAGATGACCTTGGCATAGCAGCCGCCCTCGAAGTTGAACACGCCGTCGTCGGACCAGCCGTGTTCGTCGTCGCCGATCAAACCACGCAGCGGGTCGGCGGATAGGGTGGTCTTGCCTGTGCCGGAAAGGCCGAAGAACAGCGCCACGTCGCCTTGCTTGCCTACATTGGCCGAGCAGTGCATGGTCATTACACCGTCGAGCGGCAGCAGGTAGTTCATGATGGTAAAGACCGACTTCTTGATTTCGCCGGCGTAGCCGCTGTTGCCGATGATGCATAGGCGGCGGGCGAAGTTGATGACGATGACGGTTTGGGAAGGTGTGCCGTCGATTTGTGGGAAGGCTTTGAAGCCGGGTACGGCAATGACGGTGAAATCGGGGGTGTGGTGGCGATACTCCTCGTTGCCGGCGGGGAGGATAAACATATTGCGGGCGAACATGCTGTGCCAGGCCAGCTCGGTGATGATGCGCACCGGCAAGCGGTGGTTGGGGTCGGCTCCGGCATAACAATCTTGCACGAACACGTCACGGCTTTGCAGATAGCCCTGCACACGGTTGAACAGCTCGTCGAATTTTTCGGTCGAGTAAGGACGGTTGTACTGCCCCCACCATATTTGGCCTTCGCTGTCAACTTCGCGCACCATAAACTTATCGTTGGCGGCGCGGGCGGTATGCTTGCCGGTGTTGACGGTGAAGGCCCCGCCCAGGGTGATCTTGCCTTCACCGCGGAAGGCGGCTTCTTCGTATAGTGCTTCGGTGGGCAGGTTCCAGTAAATCTTGTTCAGCCCCGTCAGGCCGTGGTTCTCCAGCCCAAAGTCGGATTTACGCGCTGCCGCCTGGCCTTCGGCGGGCGTCTTGATGTCTAAAATGTTGTTCATAGCCAATCCCTAACCATCTTGCGGTCGCCAATATAGATTTCGTTGGGAGAATTGGGATCGAGCGCCCACTTCATGCGTTCGATGGCGGTTGTCGTATCTTTGATGCTGCCGCCAAAGCTCAAGCGCAGGTAGCCTTCCAGGCCAAACTCTTTGCCGGGGACGGTGACAACTAAGGCTTTGTGCAGGAGGAACTTCGCTAATTCAACCGAGTTCTTGTTGTAATAGCGGAAGTCTGGCAAGACGTAAAATGTGCCGTCGGGGGGAATAGTTTTGACGCCGGTAAAGGTGCGCAGCTCTTGCAGAATGACCTGGCGATTGTTCTCGAAGGTCAGGCGGAGGTTCTCGACGATGGATTGCATGCCGGTCAGGGCGCCTTCAGCGGCGGCTTGCAGCACGCTGGAGGTGCACGAGGTTATCTGGCTCTGCACATTGGTCATAATTTGGCATAGGTGCTTAGGAGCGATGACCCAACCGATGCGGAAGCCGGTCATGCCGTACAGCTTAGCAACCCCATTGACCACAATCACCATGCTGTCTTCCACCGATTTATCGGTGTAGGTGTAGCCGGGCGTGGCGCGTTTGCCGCCGAACACCAGCTTATGGTAGATGTCGTCCATAATCAGGTAGATGTGCTTGCGTTCGCACAGCTCCACAATTTGCCGGATCAAATCCGGTGGAAAAACTGCTCCGGAGGGGTTGTTTGGGCTATTGACGATCATCGCCTTGGTAGACGAAGAAACGGCGTTTTCAATCTCTATCATGCGAGGAATGAAAGTGCCATCCTCGGGGACGACGATCACCGGCACGCCGTAGCACATTTTAATCATTTCGGGGTACGAGACCCAGTAGGGAGCCAGGACGATCACCTCGTCCTGCGGATTGAGGATTGAGAAGAGAATGTTGAAGATGGATTGCTTGGCTCCGGAGGACACGATCACGTTCTCTGGTTCCACGCAGCGGTCATAATTTTCTTCGGTGTAGCGAATGATGGCTTTCTTAAGAGATGGCGTTCCATCGGGGGGGGTGTACTTGACATCCCCAGCGGTGAGCAGGGCGGAGGCGCTCAACACCGCAGGAAGCGGTGTTTTGTTCTTCGGTTCGCCGATGCCCATGTTGATTACCGGTTCGCCGCGTTCGCGCATACGCCGCGCCTCTTCGTTTAGGGCGAAGGTGGGCGAAGGAGCAATCGATCGTGCTAATTTGCTTAGGCTCATATAGGTTGGCTCTCCAAGTTTGGGTTTGAAGCCCCCAGGACTGAGCGGTAAAGGAACATTGCCTGGCGAGGGCTTCCGATACAGCAATTATACCGCCGGTTTGACCTGTTCGGGCTGCTTCATTGATGGCCTAAAGGGGGCGTTTTGGGTGGACGAAGAATTAAAATGGGCGATATTATGCGCCGGGCGGCGAATTCGCAAGGGGTATAATCACCTCGGCGGCGGCCGGTGCTAGAAATCCCATCGCATCGAATTAACCGCGCCGCCGAGAGGCCAACGCCTGCAATGATAGCTCATCCTTCACCCATCCCCGATTTAATCCATGCCCTGGCGTCCGCTGGTGTGGATGTGCGCGCCGACTTGCCCACGCGTGTACTGTACAGCACCGACGCCTCGATCTACCAGGTTCAGCCGCAGGCGGTGGCCGCGCCGCGCCACACCGACGAACTGCAAGCGGTTATGGAAGCCTGCGCTCGGCTTGGCGTATCCGTCACCGCCCGGGGGGCCGGCAGCAGCCTGGGGGGCCAGGCGATTGGGCCTGGGCTGATGGTGGATTGCTCGCGCCTGAACCGCATTCTGGCGCTCGACCCCAACCAACGCACCGCCACAGTGGAGCCGGGGGTGGTGCTGAACGCCCTCAACCGGCAAGCGGGCAGTCATGGCTTGCAGTTTGGCCCAGATCCGGCTTCGGCTGAACGCGCCACCCTGGGCGGCAGCCTGGGCAACAATGCCGCCGGGGCGCATTCCATCCGCTATGGCATGTTCATCGACCATATCTTGTCTGCCGATGTGGTGCTATGGGATGGGGGGCGAGCCGTCTTGGGGCCGATTGACGCCACGAGGTTGACCTCTCAGGTAGAAGCGGGCGGCGATTCGTCGGAAGGCGCGTGGCTGCGCGCCGTGGCGGATATCCGGCGGGATTACGCCCAGGCCATCCGAGACGGATGGCCGTGCACCTGGCGCAGGGCGTCGGGATATGCGCTCAATTACCTGCTGCCGTGGTCGCCGGATGCGCCGCCGTACTGGGGGCGCTACAATGCGCATAGCCACAACGATGATCGCATGCATCCATATGACTTTACCGGAGAGACGAGTGGGGTGGGGCGGTGGATCAACCTGGCGCACCTGTTGGGCGGGGCGGAAGGCACATTGGCCCTGGTGCAGCGGATGCAGCTGCGCCTGGTTCCCGTTCCTTCCACAGCCCGACTGGTGGTGATTGCTTTTCCCGACATGGTTTCGGCCTCGGCTTTCACCCCCCAGGCGTTAGCTTGGGAGCCGGCGGCGGTGGAGTTGATCCCCGGTGTGTTAGTCAAACTGGCGCGGACTGTACCGGCCTACGCGGCGCAGCTCACCTTATTGGGTCAATTAGCGCCGGCAGGGGCTGAGCCGCCGGCGCTGTTGGTGTTGGAATTCTCTGGCGATGAGGCCGCAGCGGTAGACGCCCAGGCGCGCATGGCGGCGGAGCAGGCGCAAGCGACGCGGCCTGTATCCACCGTCACCTTATTGGTGGATCGGGCCGCCCAGCAGCAGGTTTGGCTGATTCGCAAGGTGGGCCTGGGGCTAATTATGTCACGCCCGTCTGACCAGCGCCCGTATTCATTCGTCGAGGATATGGCCGTTCCGGTAGAGCGCCTGGCCGAGTTTGTGGGCGAGATGCAGCGCCTCCTGGCGCAGCACGGGGTGGTGGGTGAGATATATGGTCATGCTTCTGCTGGCTGCCTGCATATTCGCCCGATCCTCAATTTGAAGACCAGCGAGGGCGTGGCGCGGCTGCGGGCAATTTCTAGCGCGGCGGCAGAGTTGACCTTCCGCCTGGGCGGTTCGATGAGCGGCGAACACGGCGACGGATTGGCGCGCTCGGAGTGGTACCTGCCCATGTTCGGCCCGGAGATTGTGGAAGCCTTCCGTTTGCTCAAGCGGGCCGCCGATCCGCACGATCTGCTTAACCCCGGTAAGATGGTCTCGGCCAGCGAGGCTACCCCTATTGGACGCCTGGATGAGAACCTGCGCTTCGGGGTGGATTATCGGGCGGCGGCCTGGCAGCCGGTGATGCACTTTGCCGGAGAAAGCGGCCTGGCGACGGCGATTGAACAATGCAACGGGGCGGGGGTGTGCCGCAAAGCAGAGGGCCTGATGTGCCCATCCTTCCAGGCGACGCGCGAAGAGATGCACAGCACGCGAGGACGCGCTAATTTGCTGCGATGGCTGATATCCGGCGGCGCGGATCAGGCCGAGGCGGCGGCTTTCGAGGCGCTCGATCTATGCCTGGCATGCAAGGGCTGTAAAGCCGAGTGCCCCTCAGGCGTGGATGTGGCGAAGCTGAAGTACGAGTTCATGCATGCCTATTACCAGCGCCACACTCGCAAGCTGCGCGATTACCTGTTTGGATACATCCATGTGATTGGCAGGCTGACGCACGGCCTGGCCGGGCTAATCAATCCGCTGCTGAAGACGAGGTGGTTTCGGCGGTTGTTTGAGGCGGCGCTGGGCGTATCGGCGCAGCGGCGCTTTCCAGAGTTTTCGGGTCGGGGTCTGGATCAATTAATGCGTGTAGTCAATACCCCCATAGTGAATTCTAAAACTTCTATCAATCAACCAGCTAAAACTCAAAAAGTCATCTACCTGAGCGACCCGTTCACCGAGTATATGCAGCCGGCGGTGGGGTTGGCGGGGGTGGGTTTGCTGCGGGCAGCCGGCTGCCAGGTGGCGCGCTTACCCATCGTTGGCGCCGGACGAACGCTGATCTCAAAGGGTTTTCTTCCGGCGGCGAAAGCACACGCCGCCCGGCTAATGCGGGCTGTGGCAAAGCTGGACCCCGAGGGGATTCTGCCGGTAGTGGGGGTGGAACCTTCCGAGGTTCACGCTCTGCTGGATGAATACCTGGATTTCTTCCCTGACGATGTGCAAGCCCTGGCGTTAAGCAAGCGCGCCTGGACGGTGGAAGAGTTCCTGCTGCGCCCCGGCGAGAATGGGGCGGCGCGCTGGCAAACCTTGTTGGAAGGCGCCGGGGGTGATCTTGCTGGGCTTGCAACAGATGGTAAATGCGAAGCGGATGATGCTGCAACACCCGTACTTCTACATGGGCATTGTTATCAAAAGGCCCGCCCGGCGGCGGATGATGGTCTGCCGGTGGGGGTGCAGGCCAGCGCGCTTTTGTTGCAAGCTCTGGGCTGCCAGGTGAGCGTGGTGGATGATGGCTGCTGCGGGATGGCCGGGGCCTTTGGTTACGAACAGGAACATTACGATTTATCGATGAAGGTGGGAGAATTAGCGCTGTTTCCGGCAGTGAGGGCTGCCGCAGGCGGCGTGCTCGTGGCTGCGGCAGGCGTTTCTTGCCGCGAGCAAATTGGGGATGGAACCGGGCGTACCGCTTTGCATCCGGTGCAGATTGCAATGCGGCTAATAACGCGCTGTCCACCGGATGCGATGAACCAGGTTTCTCTAAGCGCCGAGGCGGGGGGTTCAGATAAGAGAGGGTAGGCCCAGGGTGGTGGACTCAAAAAGTTGGACACATTTTGGGCGAATCATAGGGGTGGTTGCAGTATCGGCAGAGTATGAGTGAGTTTATAAGCTCACTCATACTCTGCCGGCGAAAATTAACCCAGGCGGAGTGAATCCGTTTCTGGTTGTAAGCATCTTTGATAAACCGCCCTATTTGAGCCTGGGCATCGGCGAAGTTATTGTAATCGGACAGCACCCCTAAATGTGCATGATGCCGCTGACCAGGGCCAGTAAGACGCCCCCGGCGATGACCGAGCCAAGCTGGCCGGCGGTGTTGGTTCCCATCGCGTGCATCAAGATAAAGTTATCAAAGTCTTCATCTTGCGCCATCTTAGCGGCCAGGCGTCCAGCCATGGGGAAGGCGCTGATACCTGCCGCGCCGATAAGCGGGTTGATTTTTCCGCCGCTCACGAAGCACATCAGCTTGCCGAAGAGCAGGCCGGCGACGGTGTCCAAAGCAAACGCCAGCAGCCCTAAAATCATGATTTTTAGCGTGGCCGAGGTGAGAAAGGCAGCGGCGCTCATGGTCGATCCGACAGTGATGCCCAGGAACAGGGTGGCGATATTGGCGATTTCATTCTGCGAGGCCTTGTTCAAGCGATCAACGACGCCGCTCTCGCGCAGCAGGTTGCCCAGCATCAGCATCGAAATCAGGGGGGTGGCTTCGGGAACCAGCAAGCCGACCGCCAGGGTGACAATGATTGGGAATATTACGCGGGCGCGCTTCGATACCGGGCGTGGGGCGTATTCCATGCGGATCATGCGCTCTTTTTTGGTGGTGAGCAGCTTCATAATCGGCGGCTGGATGATTGGAACCAGGCTCATATACGAGTACGCCGCCACGGCGATAGGCGCTAACAGCTCTGGCGCAAGCTTGGTGGCGACGTAAATCGAGGTAGGCCCATCAATCGCGCCGATGACGCCAATCGAAGCGGCTTCGTTAAGGGGAAAGCCCAGCAGCACGGCCAGGATGAGCGTGCCGTAGATGCCGAACTGCCCGGCTGCGCCCATCAGCGCCATGCGAGGCTGCGCCATCAGCGGGCTGAAGTCGATCATCGCCCCTACGCCGATAAAGATCAGCAGGGGAAACAGCTCGGTGGTGATGCCGGCCTGGTAGAGCACGTTGAACAGGCCGGTTCCTTCGTTCATTCCCGTCAGGGGAATATTCGCCAGAATGCAGCCGAACCCGATGGGTAATAGCAGCACAGGTTCGTATTCTTTGATAACCGCCAGAGCGATCAGCACCACTCCCACCAGGATCATCAGCAGATTGCCCCAGGTGAAATTGAGCAGGCCCTTAGCAAGTTCGAGCAGGGTGGAATAATCCATGAGGTTTGGCCTTGCTCCTATTCGGCGAACGTAATTAGCGGTTGACTATGCGGCACGGTTTGCCCAACTTCCACGTGCACCAGGGCTACTTCGCCATCGCGCGTCGCGCGGATGGCGTTTTTCATCTTCATCGCTTCGATGGTGATCAATTCCTGGCCGACCTTGACGTTTTGACCGGGCTTGACCAGGACGGCGATGACCACACCAGGGATGGGCGCCTTGACGACGTTACCAGCCAGCGATGACGAAGACACTACCGGGGCCGCGGCGGGCGGCGGGGCTGGGGCAGTGACTGCCGCCCGGGTGGGCAGTTGGGGAGTGGGTGAAGCAGAGCTGCTCTCAGGCCACACCTCGAATTGTTCGCCGTCTACGTTAACCAGGATCGGGCGAGCGCGCAGGTCGGCGATTTCTACGTTGTAGGTTTCATTATCGATAGTCAGGGTGTATTTCATCGGGTAGGCCCTCGTTTATTCAACATGCGCGTACGCATGATGGCTTGCCAGGCGCTGACGATAGAAGTTGGCGGCAGGGGGAATTCGTGCGGTTGATCGCACCCGGCCTGATCGGCCAGGGCAATCGCTACGGCCATCGCGGCAGCCGCTCGGCGCTGCAGGCGCTTGGTTTTAGCAGGCGCGGCGGCTTCCGGCGCTTCTGTGGCGTCTTCATCCGGGTCTTGACCGGAGAAACGCACCACCATCGCCATGAGAAACCACAGCAGGATGATGGAGGCAAACACCAGGGTCATGCCGACCGCGGTAATCGTGAGTGCTTGGGATAGGGTTTCTGTCATGGCGCACCTATACCGGAATGTTGCCGTGTTTTCGCGGCGGCGCGGCAGTCTGCTTGTCGCGCAAGGCCGCCAGGGAGGTGATGATCTTGGGGCGAGTTTCTTTCGGCTCAATAATATCGTCTACATAACCGGCTTGAGCGGCGAAGTAGGGATTATTGAAACGCTTGCGGTAATCATCCACCAGAAGGCTGCGCTCAGCTTCCGGTTCTGCGGCGTCTTCGATCTGGCGGCGATAAAGGATATCAACCGCGCCTTCAGCGCCCATCACAGCGATTTCCGCCGAGGGCCAGGCATAGGTCACATCGGTTCCGAGGAACTTGCTGCTCATCACCACATACGCTCCGCCATAGGCTTTGCGGGTAATGACAGTAATTTTAGGGACGGTGGCCTCCGAATAGGCGTATAGCAGCTTGGCCCCATGGCGAATGATGCCGCCGTACTCCTGGTTTACACCAGGTAAGAAGCCGGGCGAATCGACAAAAGTTATCAGAGGGATGTTGAAGCAATCGCACATGCGCACAAAACGGGTCATCTTGTCGGAGGCGTTGATGTCGATCACCCCGGCCATCACGCTGGGTTCTTGGGCCACAATCCCGACCACATGCCCACCAATGCGCGCCAGGGCGGTGATGGCGTTTTGCGCAAAACCGGCCTGAATCTCGATCAGCGAATGCTCGTCTACCACATGGTCGATGACCTCATGCATACTGTAGGGGTCTTGCGCCGATAGGGGGATGATGTGGTTGAGTTCTTCGTCCATGCGCAAAGGATTATCGCACGGGACAATATAAGGTGGGTTTTCAACGTTATTAGAAGGGAAGTAGCCCATTACCCGGCGGACTGTTTCGAGGGCCTGTTCTTCGGAGGCGCAGTTGATGGAGGATGTGCCGGTGATATTCATGTGCACTTCGGCCCCGCCCAGGGTTTCAGCGTTGACCACTTCACCGGTCATGCGCTTGATCACATCCGGGCCGGTGAGGAACATATAAGACGATTTCTCCACCATCACAATCAGGTCGGTGAGGGCGGGCGAGTATGACGCTCCGCCGGCGCATGGGCCAAGCATCACGCTGATTTGCGGAATGACGCCGGAATAAAGGGCGTTGCGACGGAAGATTTCAGCATAACCGCCCAGGCTCTTCACGCCTTCTTGAATGCGCGCTCCCCCGGAGTCGATCAAGCCGATGCACGGGGCGCCGTTGCGGATGGCTAAATCCATCACCCGGCAGATCTTGTGCGACTGCATTTCGCTCAGTGTGCCGCCGTAGACGGTGAAATCTTGAGCGTAGACATAGACAGTGCGTCCGTTAATTTGCCCATAGCCGGTTACAACGCCATCGCCAAGGAATTTTTCGCTGGCAATGCCCATTTCGTCGTTGACATGGGTGATAAAGGGTTCAAGTTCATTGAATGTTCCGGCGTCAAGCAGCAGATCCAGACGTTCACGGGCGGTCTTTTTGCCCTTGGCGTGCTGGGTTTGAATACGTTTCTCCCCACCACCCTGGCGTGTTTTGGCGCGCATTTCGCGCAGTTCCACGATGCGGGGGTCTTCAGATGTAAAATGATTTCCGTTTTCGGTCATCCCTTTGCCTTTCTAAAAGTACTGCCGCGTCTCTTGGCACAGACCAACAGCGGGTTGCTCCGTACGCATTTTCACGCTGATGATAGCAATTAATGCGATTAATATATAGTGACGAAAGTAACTGCTGGATAAGACAGGAAGCAGGAAAGATGCCCCATCTCAGGAGGCATGCGCCTGGGGGTGAAGCACCGGACCTGGCGAGGCCAATATCCATAAGGTTTGGCTGCCGCCCACCGGGCGCACCTCAACCTGAGCCTGGTAGCCTTGGGCGATAAAACGATCTCGCAGGGGAGTGAGACGGTTTTCTAAGCGGGGCAGGTCTAGCTGCCCATCCAGGCGCAGTAAGCGGCGGGCCACAACGCCCCATAGGCCGCGGTCGAGCGTCCAGGCCGAAAGGAGGATATTCCAGCGCCCGCCGGGTGCGAGAACCCGGCGCACTTCGGCCAAAGTGGCGGGGTCGAAAGCATATTCGCTGGGGAAGGTGGAAACGACCTGATCGAAAGTCGCCTCTGGAAAAGGCAGGTTTTGGGCGCGCCCACGCGCCAGCGTAAGCGGCAGCGCCTGGCGGCGCAATCGCCCGGCCGCCTGCCGGCTCATTTGCTTGCTCAAATCGAGGCCTACGGCAGAGACGCCCCGGCTGTGTAGAGCGACTAGCAAATGGCCGGGGCCGTGCCCCAGTTCCAAAACACGCGGCCCGGGCAGGTCATCTAAAGCCGAAAGCACCCAATCGCGCCAATGTCCAGCCGAGACCAACGCCGCCACACCATCGTAGCTCCACGCCAGGGGCTGATAGAGGAGATAGTAACCGAAGCGCAGCAGGTTTTCCAGAGCGCGCTGCGCCGCATATGGCGCGGGAGGCGGCGGGAGAGGCGCAGACTGACGGTTCATGCCTGGTGGTTGATAGCCAACTGCCCGCAGCCGGCCTGGATGTCGATGCCGCGGCGCATGCGAATGGTGCATGGAATGCCGCGCTGCTCCAGCACCCGTTGAAACGCTTCGGCGCGCTCGCGCGTAGTGGCCTGGCCGGAATATTTATCGGTGGGGTTAAGCGGGATGACATTGACATGACAAAGGGCGGAGAGATGCTCTCGTGGGTTGCCCGGCCTGGGGTTTTCACCCGGCAGGCGAAAAATCTGCAGCAGGTCGGCCAACTGGGCCGCCTGCTCTGGGGTGTCGTTGACATCACGAATTAGCGCCCATTCAAACGTCAGGCGGCGGCGAGTGGTTTGAACGTATTCGTGGCAAGCGTCCATCAAATCGGCGATGGGGTAGCGGCGGTTAATTGGCAGCATCGAAGCGCGCAAGGCGTCGTCGGCGGCGTGCAGCGAGATTGCCAGGTTAACCTGGCGTTTCTCCGCGGTGAAGCGGCGGATGGCGGGGATAAGCCCCACTGTGGAGATGGTAAAGCGGCGCGCTCCCAGGTTTAAGCCTTGCTCATCGTTCAAGCGATCAATAGCAGCCAGCGTGTTGTCGTAATTATGAAACGGTTCGCCCATGCCCATCAGGACGATATTGGTAACGTGTTCGTCTTGCACACCCAACATGCGGGCGTAATGCAAGACTTGCTCCACAATTTCGCCGCTGGTGAGGTTGCGGCGGAAGCCCATCTGCCCGGTGGCGCAAAAGACACAGCCCATGGCGCAGCCGGCCTGGGTTGAAATGCACAAGGTGCGGCGTTGATTGTAGCGCATCAACACCGCCTCAATCGCCTGCCCGTCGTCCAGGGCGAACAGGGTCTTGCGGGTCTCGCCATCGCTAGAAAGCTGCACCTGGCGGACTTCCAGGGCGGTAAAGCGCAGCCGAGCACCGATTTGCTGCTGAAGCGCCTTGGGCAGGTTGGTAAACTGTTCTGGGCGGCTCCACAAATGCCGGTACAATCCTTGCCACACCTGGCGAGCGCGGTAGGCAGGCTGCCCCCAGCTTTTTAGCAGGGCTTGTAGGGCAGGCAAGTCATAATCGTACACCAGGGGGAGAACGTCAGAAGGGGGGGTCATGGGCTAAAGTTCGCTCACTACCTGGGCCAGGTCTTGGGCGATGCAGTGCGGCGGCGGGGTATGCTCGTGCGCCTGAACTGCGGTAGTCACGCCGCTGAGCACCAGGGCGGTGGGGCAGCCCAGCGCCTGGCCGCCAACAATATCGGTCTCGATGCGATCACCCACCACCAGGGTGCTGCGGGCGGGAACGCCCAATATGTCGAGCGCGGCGCGGTATAAATGCGCCGCCGGCTTACCAATCACCATCGGCGCGATGCCTGCGGCAGCTTCGACCGCCGCCACCATGGCCCCCGCGCCAGGAAGCTGGCGTCCGGCGGGCATGGGAAAGGTTTTATCCGGGTTGGTGGCTACGAACAAGGCCCCGGCGCGGATGAATTGCATGGCCTGGTTCAGGCTGTGGTAGGTGAAGCTCTCGTCTTTGCCCACCACCACCGCGTCCGGGGTTGTGTGCGCCGGGTTGTCGCCTGCGTCTAAAAGCGTGAAACCAGCCTGTTTGATGGCGGCCTTGAGGGCCGCTTCACCGATGACAAATACCGCGCCGCCGTGGGGAAAGCGATCTTTGAGGAAGTGCGCCGTCGCCAGACCAGAGGTGACGATTTGTTGGGCGCCAAGCTGCACGCCAAAGCCGGCTAGTTTTGCCAGGTAATCGGCCACGGAATGCGTGGCGTTGTTGGTGGCGAGCGCCACACCCAACCCCTTGCGCCGAATTTCGGCAAAAATCGTCGGCAAATCACCGATGGGTTGGCTGCCACGCCATAACACGCCGTCCATATCCAGAATAAGCGCTTTGATAGAATCCATAAATTAAATAATGCGGGGTGTGAAACAAATTCCACACCCCGCCCTTTCAAAAATACTAGATGTCTTGCTTGTTCTCAGAAGCATCCATCAAATGATCGACCAGGCCATACTCCACCGCGCTTTTGGCGTCCAGGTAGTAATCGCGGTTGGTATCGCGCTCGATGTCTTCCACTGGACGGTGCGAGTGCTTCGCCAGGATGTTGTTCAATCGAGACTTGAGGCGTAAGATTTCGCGGGCCTGGATTTCGATATCGGAGGCCTGGCCCTCTGCTCCGCCCAGCGGCTGATGCATGTGGATGGTGGCGTTGGGCAATACGTAACGCTCGCCGTGCGACCCGGCGGTGAGCAGCACCGTTCCAAAGGAAGCGGTCATACCCACCGCAAAGGTGCGGATTTTATTGGGGATCATCTGCATCGTGTCGTAGATCGCCAATCCCGCGTAGACCTGCCCACCCGGCGAGTTTATGTACATCTGGATGGGCGATTCGGGGTCTTCACTGCTCAGATAAAGCAGTTGGGCCACGATCAGGTTCGCCACCTGGTCGTTGATCGGCGTCCCCAGGAAGATAATGCGGTTGCGAAGAAGCAGCGAATAAATGTCAAAAACCCGCTCACCGCGGCCCGATTCTTCAACCACGTAGGGCATGATGGCGCGGGGGTCAAATTGTTTGGACAGCATAGGTTTCCTCCTTAAAATACCTGCCAAATGATAGGGTGCTGCGGCGAACCAGTTCGCCGCAGCACCACCCATTATATTACTGATAAGGTGCAACGGCTGGCTTACGCTGCTGGAGCATCGTCCTCTACGGAAGGTGTATCTTCATCCGAGAGGGAAATGGAGATTTCCGGCGCGTCGCTTTCGACTTCAAGTTCGTCCGTCTCATCTAAATCGTCCAGTTCATCGACCGGGCTGGGGACGGAGGGGGTGAAGGCGCCGTCGCTGGCAATTTGTCGCAGGCGTTCCAAAGTTTGCCTACTTCGCAGTTGCGAATAGACATCCCTGACCACCTGCCGAAACAAATTCTCTTGATCGATCTTCTTAAGTTCTTTCGGATCGGTGTTATTCAACAGATAGTTCATCATGTTGATGGATTCTTGGCGCAGCTCTTTTTCATCGACAACGAGCGCCTCAACCTGGCCTAGCTCTTCCATAAACAGCGCATTCTGCAGGCGCTTTTCGGCGGTGGGGCGAGACTGCTCATGGAGGGCATCGTCATCGCTGCCAGTTATTTTTTTGTACATCTCCATATCGAGGCCTTGCTTCTTCAATCGCTGTTCAAGTTCTTCCAATACAGCATGGGTCTCGTCGTGCAGCATTTGCGGCGAGTACTTAAAAGTGGCTCCTTCAACGCCTTTATCAAGCACTTGCTCATCGTACCCTTCGTGGTAGGTGTTTAGCTTCTGGTTCAACAGGAAGCTATGAATTTCAGTGCGCAGCGATTCAATACTATCGAACTTGCCGCCTAATTCCGCCAGAAAATCATCGTCTACCTCAGGAAGGGTGCGCGATTTGACCGCTTCTACTTCAACATAAAAGATGGCTTGGGTTCCGCGCAGCGCTTCGCCGGGGGCGTCTTCCGGCCAGGTGTATTCGATTTCCTTTGTTTCGCCGGCAGACATGCCGATCAATTGCTTCGAAAAGCCAGGGAAAGGCCAATCATCCTCGTCGCCGGCATTGATTACCACGGGGTTGGATTGCTCGCGAATGAGGGTTGGGTTCTGATCTTCGGCAGCGTTCACACGCTCGGCGCGCATTTTCACGGTCACTTCATCGCCATCCTGGGCGGGGCGTTCCACCGGCTCGATAACCGCCTGGCGCGCTCGCAAGTCTTCAATCACTTCCTGGATTTCTTCCTCGGTGACAGACGGCGGTTCATAAGGGACGCGGATGGATTGGTAATCTCCCAGTTCGGCTGTACCCGCTAGCGGAACCAGGAACTCAAGCGTTAGGGGGTCTTGTTGGGGAATGTTGCTCAGCGTCCCCATGGTATAGGGTTCAATACCGGCTTCTTTAATCACGTCCGCATAAATGTCGTTTACGACAATTTCAATGGCTTCTTCCAAGATGGCAGCTTCGCCGACCTGGCGCGCAATGATGTGATAGGGGGCTTTACCGGGGCGAAAACCAGGCACTCGCACTTTGCGGGCGATTTTTACGGCGGCGCGCTGTTTGGCGGCGTCCAGTCTTTCGGGGTCCACCTCAACGGTGATCTTCGCTTGATGGTCATCTTGGATGGTTGTTTCGATATTCAATGCAATCTTCCTTATCTCTAGGTCACTAGTTCTGATTTAATCAGGTAGTGGGGAAGGAGGGGCTCGAACCCTCACGCCTCTCGGCACATGATCCTAAGTCATGCCTGTCTGCCAGTTCCAGCACTTCCCCGCGTTCACCCATTCAAGGCGCAAGGATTATAAGCTAATGACGCTCAGGCGTCAATAAATACGCTATAATTCGGCCCACGTGCTTAAACTTGCTTAGGAGGTAAAGATTGGGACGCGTCATTAATCCTGAAAGCTCCGCTAAGGAGCGCACACAGCTTATTCGCAGTGTGGTGTTGGCGCTGCGCGAGCTGATGCGCCAAACCGAGACCACCACCGAGACACGCGACCTGGCCGCGTATATTGTGTTAGCACTGGAAGCGGTTGATAAGACAGTTGAGACTTCGGTGGCAGCCTGGGAAAAAAGGGATTACTGGGTAAAAGCCGACCGGTTCCGCATGGATTGGGCCTGGGCCGGCCGTTCAAGCCAAAAAATGCGCAAAGCGCTCCTGGCAGATGATTGGCCCGCTGTGGCGATGAGCGCGGCGTTGGTGGCCGAAAAACTAAAGGATATCGAGCTGCCAAAGCGCAACACGCTTGGCTCTCCCTGGCAGGGGGCGATGACGCGTCTTCAGAACGAGAAATAGGGAAGTACATATCAAATCGAGATGCCGCCACGCGTGGGGTGGGGGAGGTGGGGCTGGGCGAAGATCGCGCTCCACGCGCTTACGACAAGGTTGGTAAAGGCAGTTGGCGCGCTGGGCGGCGACCATCGATCAGAATAAATGGCAGCGCTCTAGCAGGGGCTACGCCAAGGCGGCTCAAGTCTTCGGGCGCTTTGAGTGGGTTCTTGCGGCGAGCTTCGATAATCGCCCGCGCCCCCTTTACGCCGATACCAGGGATGCGCAGCAGCTGGCGCAGGTCGGCGCGATTGATTTCTAGCGGGGACTCACTCAAATTTGCTTGCGCCCAAACTAACTTCGGGTCGGCTTGCTCGGGCAGCCGCCCGTCGGCGGTGAAGGGCAGGTCTTCCAGATCGAAGCCATAATCGCGCAAAAGGAACGAGGCTTGATATAAGCGCAGCTGACGAGTTGGGGAGGAGGCCGGCAGATTTTCGAATGGGGTATCTACCATAGGATGGAAAGATGAAAAGTAGGCGCGGGCCAGGTGGAGATGGCGGGTTAAATACGCCGTGGTCTGCATCAGTTCAAGATCGGTTTCGCCCACGGCTCCGACCACAAACTGGGTGGTGACAGACGGCCAACGCCCATGCCAACCATGGTGGTCGGGCTGGGTGCGCCGGATATGCTCAACGATTCGCAAGGGTTCGAGCAGCTCTTCCATAAACGCCTTGCGTGGGGCTAATTTCTCTAAAGTTTTGACCGTGGGCGCTTCCAGGTTGATCGACACCCGGTCGGCCAACTGCATGGCGCGTTCGATCTGCGCTGCTTGCGCGCCAGGCATCAGCTTTAGGTGCAGGTAGCCGGTAAAACCCTGGCGGTTGCGCAAGATCTCGGCAACGTCCAATATGCCGTCTTGAGAATGCACCCCGCCGTTCACCACGCCGGACGAGAGAAACATACCTTCCACCAGCCTGGCGCGATATAAAGTTGAGAACATTTGGGCCATATCGTCGGGCTTGAGCGTGGCGCGGCGAAAATCTCGCCCGGCTCGGAAGGGGCAGTAGTTGCAATTGCGCTCGCAAGCCGAGGTAAGTAAGGTTTTTAGATAGGAGATGCGTTTACCATTTGGCATGGCGGCGCTGCTAATATTGAGCGCAGCGGCTTGTCGTGGGGTGACCTGAGGACAACCGGTGTCTTCAGCCGGCTCCAGCGCCATATCGCTCGATAATAACTTGAGAAGATTGAGCTGATCCATATTGGCGACCCCATCCCCCCAGAAGAACGGCGAATCCGGCCAAACCTGCGCCGGCGAAATCTCAAAAATCAACGACGAGGTTGATCATAGAACATTTATTCTGTTTCGTCAAGCAAAAAAGGTTATCTCCGGCCCAAACTTATCGGCGCTTCAGGATAAGATCGCAGGTAATTACATTGTAGTGCGAATAAATCTGAAACTAAACCAGGGAAAATGCTGATAGGCTATGCCAAAGTTTTTTCCAGGGAGGCGGCTGCCAGGCCTGGCGCTGCCACCAGCGCCGATCCGTGGCCCCTTAAAAACCGCCGGCGCGCACAACCGCAGGAAACGCCATTTGGGCTGGGAAGGAAAATAACACTTGGTCGGCGGGGAGGCGATGGAGAGTTGATCGGGTACAATGAACGCGGCGTGGTCAAGATATGGAAGATAATGAAGAGATACGAAGAGCGACGAGATTGGATGCGATGGTCAATTGGATAAGAAGGACAGCCGTGAGGGGGTTGATTTCTAAGCTTTCGATAATGATACTTATCGAAAGCATGGTATAATTACTTCAACATGATAACCATGGAGCTGACCAGATGTCCACTCCCCTGCTTGTGATCGTAGAGCAATTCCTCAACACCGTAGGCCAGGCGCGCAGCCCGCGCACTGAAAAGGCTTACCGCACCGGCATGAAAGCCTTCATCGCCATGCTCGACGAACGCCTCCTCGGTGCGCCCGCGCCACAGCCCTCCCCCACCCCGTCCGGTTCGACGCCCACCAAGAACGCCCCCAAACGCCTTCCCTGGAGCCAAACCGCCGTGGTAACCGATTTGAGCGATGATGCCATCGCCTGGTTCGCCCAGGCGCTCAAACCTTACGCCCCAGCTACCGAACAACTCTATCTGACGGCGGTAATGGGCTTCTACGAATATCTGGCCGCCGAGAGACTGAGCGATCCAAACTTGCCGCGCTTGCGGCTCCTCATCCGCCAGCGCGCCCGCAAACCCGGCCAGCGTTTGCCACAGTTCCCGCGTGAAGACATCGAAAAGGTAATCGAATACGCCCAAGGCTTAATCGCAGCCGCCTATGAAAGCCCGCCGCAGCGATTAATCTTGCTGCGCGATCGGGCGTTTATCGTTACGCTTGCTGATACCGGTCTGCGCGTCCACGAAGCCTGTAACCTGCGGCGAAGCGACATGGACTGGAACGAAGGCCGCGCTCTCATCATTGGCAAAGGCGACCGCCAGGCCGTGGTGCGCTTTTCGCGCCGCAGCCTGGCGGCGATTAACGATTACCTGGGCGCTCGCGCCGAATTTGATGGATTGTCGGGCCGCCCCTTATCTACCCTACCCCTCTTTGCCCGCCATGATAAAGCGGCCGGAAAAAAGGTCAAACCAATTACGCCCACTACCGGGCGCAACATCATCGATCAGCGCGTGGCCGAAGCCTTGGGTGTAGCCGGCAGCCCAATTACCCCTCACTCCTTCAGGCATTACTTTGTAACAACAACACTGCGTGGCTCCGGCGGCAATCTTAAGCTGGCCCAAGAGCTGGCGCGACATAAAAACATTGCCGTAACCCAGCGTTACGCCCATCTTTCAGATGACGAATTGGATCGTGGTTACAGCGATATTTTTGACCACCCGGTGTGATGCTTTCGATCAGGCTGTATGCTAAATTGGTGATAAAATTCCTCCCATGGAAGTACAAGTTGCAGTAGCCAAAGTGGGAAAATATGCCACCACCGAAAGCGGCGATACCGTTGAAGTGGTGGAGCGCCCGCAAGGGGGCATCTCGGTCGTCATGGCGGATGGGCAAAGCTCAGGCCGCGGGGCGAAATTTATCTCTAACCTGGTGGTGCGCAGGGTTATTTCTTTATTGGCCGAGGGGGTGCGCGATGGCGCAGCCGCGCGCGCCGCTAGCGATAACTTGTATTCAGAACGCAACGGAAAAGTATCGGCCACGCTCAATATCGTTTCAATTGATAAACAGACGCGTACCATGGTCATCACCCGCAATAATCCCGCCCCGGCGCTGTTGGCAATCGGCGAAGACATCAAGCTGCTGGATGAACCCAGTTTGCCGGTGGGGCTATACCGGGGCACACGCCCGGTGATCACCGAGCTGCCGCTAGAGGTGGGCCTGACCGCCGTGGTATTTACAGACGGCCTGGTGCACGCCGGCGACCGTACCAGCAATTATATGGATATTCCCACTTGCGTGAGCGCACTGCTCACCGACCAGCAGATCCCGCCACAAATGGTGGCCGACGCGCTTCTCGAACACGCCCTTAAGCTGGATCAAAACCGGCCGGTAGATGACATCAGTATCGCGGTCGTAAGCATTCTTGCGGCTTCTAATGATGATATTCGCCGGATGACCGTGCGCATTCCCTTGGGTTCCTGACCAGGTATGCCAGCTGATGGCGCTACGCCTCCGAAAGAGATCCTCCCCAGTACCGGGCCGGTGATCGGCGTCGTAGGCCCCTGCGCGGCGGGGAAATCGACCCTTATCACCGGTCTGAAAGCCTACGGCTACAGCGAGGCGCGCCATATTGCCCAAGAGCATTCCTTTGTGCCCGATATGTGGCAGCGCATGGTTCACCCGGACATTCTGATTTATCTCGATGTGTCTTATCCCGTCACCTTACAGCGCCGCCGCATGGATTGGTCTCCCGCTGAATACGAGGAACAAATCCATCGTTTGCGCCACGCCCGCCAACATGCTTCGACGATTATCTCTACCGATAGTTTGACGATTGACGAAGTTCTGCAAACCACTCTCAAACAGCTTTTCCAATTGGTTCAAAAACGCCAATCATAAATCGTTTTTTCGCGGTATAATCCGTCCTTGCGTAGATTGCCAGCCAAAGGGCATCGAGCCATAGGCTGGTATTTGTTTTGGATACCGGAGGTCTCAACTGGAATGTCTCAACGCATCACAAAACCCCTGATCGTAGTAGTGGTCGTGTTATTAGCGGCCATCTACATTGTCCTTCCGAACAGCCCAGGCATTAATTTTATGGGCCTGGAAAAGCAGTTTGCCACCGTTTTGGGTCTGGATTTACAAGGAGGCATCCAGATGCTTCTGGAGGCTAACCTGGCTCCAGGCACGACCTTGGAACCCGGCGCAATAGACGCAGCGGTCGGTGTGTTATCCAATCGTATCAGCGGTGGCCTGGGCGTTATCGAAGGCGTGGTTCAAAAAGCCGGCGACAACCGCATTGTCGTCGAAATGCCAGGCCAAACCGATACGGAAAAAGCGCTTGCTGTGGTTCAGCAAGAAGGCCTATTGGAATTAGTGCCTTTCACTGAACTATCCGCTCAAGAAGCCCTAGCGCTGGTTAATACCTACATCAACACAAACCTGGGTGCTGCGCCGGTTATTACCAACACCGCGCCGGTCACCCGCACTTTTACAACGTTATTGACCGGTGCAGAGGTTAAATCGGTGGCGGTTACCAACCAGGCTGGTCAATATGAAGTATCCTTCAACTTGACCAGCAAAGGCGCGCAGACATTCGCCGATTTCACCAGCGCCAATGTTGGAAAGATCCTGGCTATCGTTGTGGATAAGCGCGTTATTTCCGTGCCATCCATCAATCAAGCTATTACCCAAGGCAGCGGCGTGATTACCGGCAACTTTGATTATGAAGAAGCCAATAATCTAGCCATTCAACTGCGTTACGGCTCACTTCCAGTCGCATTGAGTGTGGTTGAAATCCGCACTGTAGGCCCCACGCTGGGCCAGGACTCCCTTCGGCGGAGTATGATAGCAGGCTTAATTGGCTTCGCCATCATCATCCTCTTCATGTTATTTTTCTATCGCTTACCCGGTTTAGTCGCCGACCTGGCAATGTTGGTGTTCGGCGTAGTGTTGTTCGCCATCTTCCGCTTCCTGCCCGTTACGCTCACCCTGCCTGGCATCGCCGGGTTGATGTTGAGCATTGGCAGCGCCCTGGATGCGAACATCCTGATTTTTGAGCGCGTCAAAGAAGAGCTGCGCGCCGGTAAGCCACTGCGCCAGGCTGTTGACCTGGGTTTCCGCCGGGCATGGTCTTCCATTCGCGATTCTAACGCCGCAACCATTATCACCAGCGCCATCTTGTTTTGGTTTGGCAGCACCTATGGCGCCACGATTGTAAAAGGCTTCTCCATTACCCTGTTCCTGGGGGTAGCGGTGAGTCTATTCACGGCCTTAGTCGTCACCCGCCTCCTGATGGAAGTGGTGGTAAGCAACTTCAAATCTAAAGATTACGCCAAATGGTTTGGCATCTAAGAGGCGCGCGATGATTGATATCATTGGTAAACGATACTTTTTCTTTTTGCTGTCGGCGCTCATCATTGTGCCCGGCTTAATCCTCCTGGTTTGGATGGGCGCGAACGGCCGGCTGCCCTTATCGATCGACTTCACCGGCGGCAGTTTGCTAGAAGTGAAATTCGCCACAGCCGATCCGCAGCCTGCTGAAATTATCGAGCAGTATAACGATCTGGGGGTTGACGATGCCCTGGTGCAGACGACCAGCAACGACTCGTATGTGATTCGCTCAAGCGTGTTGAACGAATCGGCGCGCGGACAGGTTGTTGACAAACTCAAAGCCGCCTTCAACAGCGATGTGACTGTGCTGCGCTTCGAGAACGTCGGCCCCACCATCGGCGCAGAAGTCACCAAACGGGCCGCCTTGGCGGTCACCGTTGCGGCGATCATCGTCACCTTGTATATGACCCTGGCTTTTCGCGGGGTGCCGAATTCTCTGCGCTATGGGTTGTGCGCCATCCTGGCGATGCTGCATGATATTGCCATCGTCTTTAGCCTGACGGCTATCGGCAGCCTGCTGTGGGGGTGGCAGATCGACTCGCTGTTCTTGACCGCCCTACTCACCGTGATTGGCTTCTCGGTGCAGGATAAGGTGGTGGTGTTCGACCGGGTGCGCGAGAACATCGGCATCTACCGCCGCTTGCCTTTCGAGACCCTGGTCAATCACTCCATCGTGCAGACGCTGGGGCGCTCGCTCAACACACAGTTGATGACCGTGGAATTCATGCTGCTTTCGCTGGCCTTGTTTGGCGGCATCACTCTGCGTGAGTTCTCCATCATTCTGTTAGTCGGCTTGGCCTCCGGTACGTATTCCTCCATCTTTATCGCCGCTTCTGCACTGGTTATTTGGGAAAAGCGC
The DNA here is from genome assembly GCA_964531975.1 of uncultured Anaerolinea sp. GTDB lineage: Bacteria > Chloroflexota > Anaerolineae > Anaerolineales > UBA4823 > RBG-16-57-11. The sequence continues at coordinate 136,407 of CAZHFU010000001.1, forward strand.
GAGTGGCGAAGTTGGTTTGGCCGCAATAGCGAGGCTGTGTAATCGCCCCAATACTAGCAATACGAAATGAAAAGACCCCTCTTGTGGGGTCTTTTTATTTCGGAGCCATGCGGTAAGAGCCGCCGCGAATCTACCAGCAGGTTACTGCAAATACAGCAGGTAAATAGTTGCTAACGCCAGGCAAGGAGCATAGGGCAGCGAAAGCCCAGAGTGATATTGGCGACGCAGCACAGCAATCACCAACACCACCAGGCCGGCCGCTCCGCCAATAAGAGCGGCTAGGAAGACCCCCGCAATAACACCGGGCCAGCCAAGCACCAAACCCATCACCCCAGCTAACATCACATCTCCGAAACCCATCGGCTCATCATCATCAGTGATTTCCCGTCCGCGCCGGCGATTGACCCAGCGCACTACCATCAAGCCCAGGTAGTAAATAACGAAAAAGATCCCAAAACCCGCCGCTCCCCCGGCCAACGTTTGCCACCAACCGTGCATTTGCCAGCCGCTGAACATTCCGGCCACCATACCGAACAGGCTGATTGGATGCATAACCAGGCGGTGTTCCAGGTCGATAACGACAATCACTCCAAAATAAATCAGCCAGAACAAACCCATCACAATCCCCAGGCGCGGCGGCGGCCAAATAAACAGCGCCGCTGTTAGCACCGCAAAAATTACAGCCGTTAACCAGGCCCGCCAATGCCGCGCCCGACCACACTGGGCGCAGCGCCTGGGCCACAAAAAATAGACCCCGGCAGACGGTGGGGTGCTGCAGTATAAGCAAAAAGGAGCGGCCAATTGGCGGGTTTGAGGGAAAACATCACAGATGTAATTCACCACCATTCCGCTGAACCAGCCCACTATCGCGCCCAATACAAGCAACGGAAGCGTCGAAGGCAAAGAGTTTAGCATGTAAGGTATTATAATACCGCCACCGGTTACTGTAAGCAACCTGATAGCCTAGGAGACCTATATAATGGAAAAGTTCATCATTCAAGGTGGGATTCCCCTACATGGCGAAATGACCCCCTCGGGTAACAAGAACGCCGCTTTACCACTCGTGGCCGCCGCCTTACTTTCGGAGGAAGCGGTAACGCTGCATAACGTCCCGGATATTCGTGATGTGCGCGCGATGCTGGCCTTACTGGAAAGCGTGGGAGCGGAGGTGGAAAGGTTGGGGCCAAACCAGGTGCGCATTCAAGCCAAAGATGTGCGCCCTGCCAACCTCGATCCCGAAGCTTGCCGGGGGATACGCACCTCGATGTTGTTGGCCGGCCCGATGTCTGCGCGCTGCGGCGAGCTGGTGCTGCCCCCGCCCGGCGGCGATGTGATCGGACGGCGACGGGTTGATACCCACATTCTGGCCCTCGAAAGCCTGGGCGCGAAGGTAGAATTTGATCGCGAAGCGCAGGTGTTTCGCTTCAGCGCCCCTAAACTCACCGGAGCCAATATCTTGCTCGACCAGGCCAGTGTCACCGGCACGGAAAACGCCATCATGGCCGCCGTGTTGGCTAAGGGGCATACGGTCATTCGCAACAGTGCGTCTGAACCGCACGTCCAAGAGCTGTGCCGGATGTTGAACATCTTGGGGGCGCGCATCGAGAATATCGGCTCGAATACCTTGCATATCACCGGCGTCGATCGGCTGCATGGCGGCGAGTTCACTGTCGGCCCCGATTACCTGGAAGTGGTGAGCTATATCGGCGCTGCCGTTGTAACCCATGGCAGCATCCGCATCCGTAACGCTGGCCCGGAATACCTGGATATGATCTCGTACGTGTTCAAGCGGCTGGGTATCGCCTGGCAGGTGGAAGGCCCGGATATTTTCGTGCCTGCCGAACAAGAGCTGCAAGTGGAACCAGACCTGGGTAATGCTATCCCAGAAATCAGCACCATGCCATGGCCAGCCTTTCCTACCGACCTGGTAAGTATAGCCATCGTAACCGCCACACAAAGCCGCGGCAGCGTATTATTCCACGATTGGATGTACCCCAGCCGGATGTTCTTTATTGACAAGCTGGTGGGCATGGGCGCCCACATCGTCTTGTGCGACCCGCACCGCTGCATTGTTGTTGGTCCTACCCAGCTGTTTGGGGAGAAGGTGGAAAGCCCCGATATTCGCGCCGGTATGGCCCTGGTTTTAGCTGCCCTGGCAGCCAAGGGAAAATCGCAAATTCGCAATATCGGCCAGATCGATCGGGGTTATGAGCGCGTGGATGAAAAGCTGCGTGGCTTGGGAGCGCAAATCGAGCGATTGAAAGAGTGAGTTACCTGTAATCTAAAACGCCCACAGCGCAGATATGCTAGACCGCTGCGGTCTATCACGCCTGCGCTGTGGGCGACTTTCTACATTATTAAAGTTGTTGCTTAATTATTGGCCGATTTAGATTGCACCACATCCAAGAACTGGCCGACTACATCGCGCAGCATGGGTTCGGGCATCGCCCCCACCTGGCGGTGGACGATCTTGCCACCAGCTATAAAGAGCATGGTGGGAATGCCCTGTACGCCGTATTTCGTCGCCCATTCCGGGTTGTCATCGGTGTTGACTTTGGCTACCAGCAGCTTGCCAGTATATTCCTTCGCCAGCTTATCCAACGTAGGGGCCACCATACGACACGGGCCGCACCAGGGCGCCCAAAAGTCAACAATGACCGGGATAGTGGATTGTAAAACAGTCTTTTCAAAAGCTGCATCGGTTACATGCACGGGTTCTTCTATCATTCATCGCCTCCACAAGGTACATTTCCTGATCTCAATACAAATTAGATGTGATGTGTTACAAAAGGTTACATGCCTGCCGAAATAACTTGCCCATCATCCTGGTGAAGAATGTAACCGGCAGACACCTTTACCGAGCCCCGCAGCATGAGGCTTACTGAGCAATACTTCTCTTCAGAGAGTTGAATCGCTTGATGCAGAGCGTTAGGCTCCACCTGCCCCCACACGTGATAGGTAATTTCAATTTCGGTATAAACCTTGGGGTGTTCATCAGCCCGCTTGCCGCGCACGCTGATCTCAAGTTTATCCAGGTTTTGCCGTTTCTTCTCCAAGATATTGACCACATCCATGCCTGTGCATCCGGCCACAGCAGCCAGCACTAATTCCATCGGGCCAAGCGCCGGCCGATTATCAACCGTGCCCATTTGCACCACGCCGCCGGCGGCATTGCGGCCCCAAAAACCCATTTGCCCATCGCCAGCCCATTCTGCAGTAATTTCGCGCCAATCATCGCCCATAAAACGCTCCTTTGTTAACATCAAGTATAGCATGGTGGGGCTAGTTTGTCAGGTATAATCATACCCCGATGGCTGGCGTAGCAAATCTCAACCCGAATTACACCGTGATGACCTCCGTTTACCAGGGGCCGCTAGATTTGCTTTTACAGTTAATCGAACGCTCTGAGCTGGACATTACCCACCTGGCCCTGGCCCAGGTTACCGATCAGTACTTATCTCATATCAACACCATCATGCAGACAGGCGAAGTGGCCGCTGAGGAAGTCTCGGCCTTTCTGGTGATTGCCTCCCGCCTGGTACAGATCAAATCGGAGGCGCTGCTGCCCCGCCCACCTGTGCGTCAGGCGGGCGAAGAAGACCCCGGTGAAGCCCTGGCCCGCCAGTTGATCACCTATAAGCGATTTAAGGAATTGGCTCAAGTATTAGCTGCCCACGAAGCCGCCGGGCTGCGCACTTACCTGCGCAGCGCGCCCCCTCCGGCCTCCGAAGCAACCTACGACTTAAGCGGCGTCACCCTCGAAGACCTGCGTGAGGCCGCCGGTCTGGCGCTCGCTGGCGCACTTTTGCCGCCTCAGCTTAGCACAGTAGTGTCTGCGCCGAGAATTACTATCCGCGAGAAGATTAGCCTCATCGCCGAATACCTGCGTGTTAATACTAATGGTCAATTTATAGACTTGCTGCCCGACCGGCGGTTTCGATTGGAAGTGGTAGTGACTTTCCTGGCGTTGTTAGAATTAGTCAAGCGTCGCTTGGTCAATATCGAGCAGACAGATCTGTTCGGGCCAATTGCATTTGAGGCCTCTACAACCTGGGATGAAAACATGTCTTTTGATATAGAATTTGGTGAGTAGAACGGATTTTTATAACGGGGGCCATTATAATCGAACGTGGAGGTTACACCATGGCGAATGCTTTAGCGCACGAAAATTCCCCTTATCTGTTGCAGCACGCCAACAACCCGGTAGATTGGCGTCCTTGGGGGCCGGAGGCGCTTAATCGCGCCCAGGCTGAAGATAAACCCATCTTCCTGAGCATCGGCTACGCCGCCTGTCATTGGTGTCATGTGATGGCGCACGAATCCTTTGAAGATCCCGCCACCGCCGCGCTGATGAATAAACATTTCATCAATATCAAAGTGGATCGCGAAGAACGCCCCGATATTGACGGGATTTATATGGATGCCGTTGTGGCAATGACCGGACAAGGCGGATGGCCGCTAAGCGTGTTTTTAACCCCGGACGGCAAACCTTTTTTCGGCGGTACATATTTTCCTCCGATGCGGCGCTACCAAATGCCCTCCTTCCGAGAAGTGCTCGAAACGGTGGCGCAGCTCTGGCAAAACGACCGCCAAGAACTGCTGCGCTCTGCTCAAGAAGCCGCCGAGCATTTAACCCACGCGGCTCCGGCTTCTGTTGGTGAACTCGACCCCGTTAAACTTGACCAGGCCGCCAAGCGGTTGAGCCAGGCGTACGATTGGCAGCATGGCGGCTGGGGCGGCGCGCCTAAGTTCCCACAGCCCATGGCGATCAACTTCTTACTCCAGCGCGCCCGCCGCGGTGATGCTTTGGCTCTGGATATCGCGGTCCATGCTCTGGAAAGCATGGGGCGCGGCGGCATGTACGATGTGGTGGGCGGTGGCTTTGCTCGCTATAGCACTGATGACGATTGGCTCATTCCGCACTTCGAGAAAATGCTTTACGATAACGCCCAACTGGCATTGGCCTACTTACACGCTTACTTACTGACCCAGCGCAGCGATTTTAAGCGCATTTGTACCGAGACGCTCGACTTTGTGGCGCGAGAACTGCTCGATTCTTCTGGCGGCTTTTACAGCAGCCTGGACGCCGATTCGGAAGGCCACGAAGGCAAGTTTTATGTCTGGGGAGCCGACGAGCTGCGTTCGGCGCTTACCGCCGCCCAAGCCAGAGCGCCTCTCGCTTGCCCGAAGGTGGATTGGCCGGGCTTCTTTTTCGCCGCTTACGATGTGACGCCGGGCGGTAATTTCGAAGGGCGCACAGTGCTGCAGCGCGCACTGGACGATCAATCGTTGGCCGAAGCCTTTGGGTTGACCTCTGCTCAGGTGCAAGAACTACTGCGTTATATGCACGCCGCCTTGCTAGAGACGCGCTCCGCCAGGGTGCGTCCCGGCGCCGACGATAAGGTGTTGACGGCCTGGAACGGTTTGATGCTTACGGCTTTTGCCGAGGCGGCGGCCTACTTGCGTCGCCCCGATTATTTGGAGATCGCCCGCCGCAACGCCGCCTTTCTCTTACGGGCATTGTATCCTCAAGGGCGTTTGCTGCGTTCATGGCGCCACGGCTCCGCCGGGCACGACGCCTACCTGGAAGATCATGCCGCTCTGATTTTGGGCTTGTTGACCTTGTACCGGGCTGACTTTGATCTGCAATGGTTTGACGCCGCCCTGGGCCTCTCCGATGACATGCTAAGTCAGTTTCAAGATTCCGCCTATGGCTTCTTCGATACGCGCTCCGATGCCGCCCCATTATTACTGCGCCCAAAAGATGTGCAAGATAACGCCACGCCATCAGGCAACGCCCTGGCGGCCTTAGCCTTGTTGGAGTTATCGGCCTATACCGGACGGGAAGACTGGCGCGCGTATGCCGAGAAGATGCTGGCGGCCGTGCAAGATATCGCCGCACGATACCCCACTGGCTTGGGTCAGTGGCTGGTTGCCTTCGACCGGGCGGTTAATCCGGCGGCGGAAGTAGCCTTGCTCACCCCAGGCCTTGACCATCCGGGGTTCGATGCGTGGATCCAAGCCCTGTGGGCGGCGTGGCGCCCGGGGCTGGCGCTGGCGGGCGGGATTTACCCTCCGCCGCTCAATGCGCCGGCCTTGTTAGCCAATCGCCCCCTGATCGACGATCTACCCACCGCCTACGTTTGCCGGCGCTTTATCTGCCTGCGGCCTACCACCCAGCTCGACGAGGCGATCCACCAAATCGATCAGTCATCGCCATCCGCGCCAGGACCGGCGATATAACTATCGCGAGATTATACGAGATGGAGGTCTAATTCACATGGAATACACAAATCTTGGTCGCACAGGCTTAAAAGTCAGCCGCTTATGCCTTGGCACAATGAACTTTGGTCCGCTCACTACGGAGAAAGATAGTTTTACTATTATGGATCAAGCCCTGGAGATGGGCGTTAATTTCTTTGACACTGCTAATGTTTACGGCTGGAAGGTTGGCGAAGGCGTAACGGAAAGCATCATTGGGCGATGGTTGGCTCAGGGCGGTGGAAGGCGTGAGAGCATTGTGCTAGCCACGAAAGTGTTCGGACGCATGGGTGACGGCCCCAACGACCGCCGCTTATCGGCTTATCATATTCGCAAGGCTTGTGAAGACAGCCTGCGCCGCTTGCAAACCGACCACTTGGATCTCTACCAAATGCATCACGTAGACCGTGAGACCCCTTGGGATGAAATCTGGCAAGCCATGGATTTGTTAGTGCAGCAAGGCAAGGTGTTATATGTGGGCAGTAGTAACTTTGCCGGGTGGCAAATCGCCCAAGCCCAAGCCGCTGCACAGGCCCGGCATTTCTTGGGTCTGGTGTGTGAGCAAAGCCTCTATAACCTGAACGCCCGCATGGTGGAGCTAGAAGTGATCCCCTCGTGCCGGGCGAATGGCCTGGGTCTTATCCCTTATAGCCCGTTGGCCGGCGGGTTGCTGGGCGGGGCGCTTTCCGAGGAAGCTCAAGGACGACGTAAATCGGAACGGATTCAAGAGGCTATCGAGAAAAACCGACCGCAGATCGAACGCTATGAGGCGCTGAGCCGTGAACTGGGCGAAGCGCCCGCCGACCTGGCCCTGGCCTGGCTGTTACATAACGAGGCGGTCACTGCACCGATAATTGGCCCGCGGACTTCCGAGCAGCTGAGCGGCAGCTTGCGCGCGTTGGAGATTCACCTGGAAGCCGATACCCTTCAGCAGTTAGATGAAATTTGGCCCGGCCCAGGCGGCGAAGCTCCCGAAGCCTACGCCTGGTAAGCCTGGTTAGTTGCGCACTCCCCTACCGGGCGGCCCGGCGCTCTGTGCGCCGGCGGAGAAGGGCCTGGTTGGTGAGGTATGGGGTGCGCTTCGGTTAGATATATAAGACTAAGCCGTGTTTGGCGGTCTGGAAATTGTGGGTTAATAACCTCGCCTGCTGAACGAGCTGTTTAAGGCGTTATCATTTTGAATGTCTGCTTTTTAAGGGTATGATGTGTTATATTGGCTACACGCATTACCATTTTCATCAGCCCGATTCGCCCTTTAATCGCTGTGACCTGCTCATCAAGCGTTCAGGCCCGTTAATCGACCAGCGTTTCCGGCGGCTTAGGTAAGCTATGCTCACTTGATAGATTCTGATAGCCATTGCCCTTACAATAGCTGGTAAACCATTCTCGTTCGGGCAGGCGACCGCGCCAACGCACGCCTCCCCCTCAAGTTAGGAAACGCTATGCGCAAAGTCGCTATCATCGGTATCGGCCAAACTCCCGTCAGTGAAAGTTGGGGACAATCGATCCGCGAAATCGCCGGAGAGGCGCTGTTCGCCGTCTTGCAAGACGCCGGACGCGCCGGAGCCGATGGTCTGTTCGTGGGAAATATGCTATCCGGCATCCTTAGCCGCCAGGAACACCTGGGCGCCATGGTTGCCGACTGGGTGGGCCTGCCCGGTTGCGAGGCCGTCAAGGTTGAAGCCGCCTGCGGTTCTGGCGCAGCCGCCATCCGCCAGGCGATTATCGCCGTCGGCTCCGGAGAGATGGATAGCGCCATCGCCTTAGGCGTAGAAAAGATGACCGAAGCCAAGGGCGCCGAAACAACCGCCGCCCTGGCGACCGCCGCCGACGCCGATTACGAGATCATCCACGGCTTATCTTTTGTAGGCATTAACGCCCTGGTCATGCAGCGATATTTGTACGAATACGGTTGGAACCACACCGACTTCGCCCCATTTGCCATCAACGCCCATGCCAACGCCATGCACAATCCCTTCGCGCGCCTGCACGAACCCGTCACAGAAAAAGCCTATCATAAAGCCCGCATGATTGCAGACCCGATCAACCTGCTGGACGCATCTCCAATTGGAGACGGCGCGGCGGCGGTTTACATCGTCCCCGCCGACCAGGTCCCCACCCTACCGGGCAGACCGCGGGTGGTTGTCGCCGCGTCTGCAGCCGCCACCGACACCCTGGCGGTCCACAGTCGCCGCCAGGTTACTTGGCTACACGCAGCCGAACAATCCGCCCGCCAGGCCTACGCCCAAGCCGGCGTAACGCCGCATGATATCCAATTCTTCGAGCTTCACGATGCCTTCTCTATTATGTCGGCCTTGTCTTTAGAGGCTGCGGGTTTCGCCGAAGCCGGCCAGGGGCCGCGCCTGGCTCTGGATGGACAAATCTTCACCGGCGGACGCATCCCCATCGCCACTCTGGGTGGGTTAAAGGCGCGCGGCCATCCTGTTGGGGCAACTGGGGTCTACCAGGTGGTAGAGGCTGTGCTGCAGCTGCGCGGCGAAGCCGGCCCCACCCAGGCGCCAGAAGCACGCATCGGCATGACGCAAAATATCGGCGGCTCCGGCGCCACTATTCTGACGCATATCCTGCGCGCTGAATAGCAATACCTTCGGCCATCGCTCTAGACCCACGATACATGCCCAGGCGGGCGGTTTCCTCGCCTTAAAAACCGCCTGGCTGAGCGCCCATTCCGGCAATCTCGATGCCCTTCGTCTTTCCTCGAGGCCGGCATCCCCTGGTTCTCAATCATGGTATTCCCCCTTTCCTGAGGTACAATTACAATCAACCTCATGAAGAAAACCGCCCTCCTTTCACTCGTCTTGCTGCTCATCCTCGCTCCCTACTCTGTAGGCGCGCAATCACCCCTCAAGACCCAACTAATTTTAACCGGGGGGAGTTCCAGCCCGGCGCTTGTGGCAGGCATGATTAACGCAATGCTCCCAACCGCCCGCGATGGACGGATGCACATTGTTGTCCTGCCGGTTGCCTCTTCCACCAACCCCGAACAAATTACCGAAACCAATCGCAGCGAAAGCCTCAAAACCGCCGAAGCACGCCGCAAGCAGTTTGAAGACGCTTGCCGTCAACAAAGCGGCCCAAACTTGAGCTGCAAGGTGACCCTTGCCCCCGTTCTGGTGCGGGCCGACGCCCAAGACCCGGCCAACGTGGCGCTCTTTTCAGACAGCGTAACCGGAGCGATCATCCTGGGGGGCGACGCCGGCAACGGGATGCAGGTATTAAGTGGTTCACCGGTAGAAGCGGCTATGGAGCAGCTCTACCGCCGCGGCGGAGCAATTGTGGGCATGGGCGCAGGGGCCAATATGCTGGCTGGGCACATGCTGGCCGGCTACCGGCCCAACTTTGATATGAAAAGCGCCCTGTCATTTGGCGCAGTCGATATGTGGGATAGGTTGGAGCGCCAGGGAAGCTCCTTTGGCCCACAAGATGTGGTGATCGACAGCCAATTTAACGAGCGCGGTCGCCTGCCGCGCCTGCTGAATGCGATTTCCTTGCCGGCAGCCCCAGGTGTGGGCCTGGGCATCGATACCGGCATGGGCGTTAGCTTACAAGATAGCGCCAATTTAGGACAGGTTTTTGGCCCCTCCACGATTACCATCTTAGATACTGAAACATATCACGCCGCCGCTGCGGTGCAATACCAACCCGGCTCAAATAATCTAAAGCTGCGCAATGTTCTCATTCACACCTTAGCGCCGGGCAGCTTCAATTACAACCTCCCTGGCCGCAGGCATTCGCTGGTTGGCCCGCCCGCCCAAATTGATCGCCATTACGATAACACCACTGCGCCCGCGCGCGCTGGGCCGCTGGTGTTATCAGCCAACTTGTTGGCCGCCCCGCAGCATGAAGATATATTGAACCGCTTTGTTAATTGGAGCGGCGGAGCGAAAGGGAACATTCTCATCATTGCCGCCGGTTTTTCGCGCCCCGATATTGCTCAGCTTATGGCCTCCCGCTTCCAAGACACCATGCGCATCCCCGCTAGAATTGTCATTTTGGAAGAGGCCTCCGATGAAATTGCGGGCCTCGACGGTGTTACCGGCGTTGTTGTCATCGGCCTCGATCAATCGCTCATCCGGCCAGCCAGCCTGGCCGCATTGACAACCGCCTGGCGCGCCGGCCTGCCGCTCTTGATGGATGGCGGAGCGGCCGCGATGGCCGGAAAATTTTATAACAACCCCACGCCTGGGCTGCCGGAGGCATCCGACCCGGCTTCCGATGCGCTGCCCGCCGGCGGCTTCAAAACCCAAACCGGGCTGGGGCTGGTCAACTTTAACCTTTCACCCCGCGTCCAGGATGATAATCGGTGGAATGATATGATTTCTCTGGCCTATAATATTCCTGCCCAACCGGCCATTGGGCTAACGGATGCCTCCTGGTTAGAGATCACCTCGGCGGGAAGCCTGGTTAAAGGCGACAGCCCCGTTTACGTTCTAGATTTCAGTTATGCCACTCTTTCGCGGGGGATCAACGGCGGCATGGTCATCGCCAATGGATTGCTGGATGTGTTTGGCGCGGGCGAAATACTTGCCCCTGAAGCAGCCTCCGTTAATATCGCCCCGTTTCGGGTTCCTACACCAAACGCTATCATTTCACCCCCGCCTGGGCTAGATCTACCCTGGATGGAGGCATCGCCCGCCGCCCTCCAAGCCACCCCCGAACCTACGCGGCGCTCCGCCACGCCTACCCCGCTTCGATTTACTTCGGATATAACCGATCCCATCACACCCTCATCCGAAGTGAGCGCAGCAATTACCAGTCCCACGGTGCTAAATCTGATGGTGATAGTCGGCGGGCTGCCTGTGCTGGTTGTGCTAATCGGCCTGTTAGTGCGCCGCAAAAAGCCAATGTCCAATCAAAGCTGAGGTAAAATACAGGCGGTATTTTACAAGAAAGTTCGAAGAAAGGTTCACCCTTCATGCCGCTGCGACTTTACGACACTTACACCCGCTCTTTGCGCGAATTCGAACCCCTCCAGCCCGGCGTTGTGGGTCTTTACACCTGCGGCCCCACCGTTTATAACTACGCCCATATCGGTAATCTTCGTACCTATCTCTTTGAAGATGTGTTGGTACGGGTGTTGAGATATAACCATTACCAGGTTAAGCATGTCATGAATATCACCGATGTGGGCCACCTCACCTCGGACGCCGATACCGGCGAAGATAAGATGGAGGCGGGTTCAAAGCGCACCGGTAAGAGCGCCTGGGAGATTGCCGAGTTCTACACCCAAGCCTTCCAAGAGGATATGCGCCAGCTGAACATTCTGCCGCCCAGTATCTGGTGCCGCGCCACCGATCATATTTCAGAACAAGTAGAGGTGATCCGCTGCATCGAAGAGAAGGGCTTCACTTATCAAACCTCCGACGGCGTATATTTCGATACGTCTAAACTGCCCGATTACGGTTACATGGCGCGGCTGGATGTGGAAGGCTTGCAGGCGGGGGCGCGCATCGACCTGGGCGAAAAACATCATGTGACCGACTTTGCCTTGTGGAAATTTAGCCCCCAGGATCATCAACGCCAAATGGAATGGGACAGCCCGTGGGGGGTAGGTTTTCCTGGCTGGCACATTGAATGCTCTGCGATGTCGGCCAAGTATCTTGGGCCATTATTCGATATCCACTGCGGCGGTGAAGATCATATCGCCGTGCATCACACCAATGAAATCGCCCAAACCGAAGCCTGCTATGGTACACGCCTGGCGAACTTCTGGATGCACGGATACTTCTTGCAAATTGGCGACGAGAAAATGTCGAAATCTACGGGCGAATTCCTGCGATTGCAAGTGCTAATTGATCGGAGCTACGATCCCCTCGCCTACCGGCTGTTTTCGATGAGCGCCCATTATCGTTCAAAGCTCACGTTCAGTTGGGATGGCCTGGATGCTGCCCAAAAATCGCTCGACCGCCTGCGCATCGCGGCTTACGAGATGGGCGAGGCCGGAGAACCCAACCCTGCTTTTGTGGAGCAGTTTACACAGCACATCAACGACGACCTTAACATGCCGCGCGCCATTGCGACGACCTGGGAATTACTCAAAGCCGACCTGCCCCGCTCCACCAAAAAAGCCACCTTACTGGTCTTCGACCAGATCCTGGGCCTGGGCCTGGCGGAGTGGCAGCCGCAAGAAGAAGTCATCCCGCCCGAGATTTCAGCCCTGGCCGCCGCTCGCCAGGCAGCTCGTAAAGAGAAACGCTGGGCCGACGCCGACGCTCTGCGCAATCAAATCACCTCGGCCGGCTACGAAATCGAAGATACGCCTACCGGGCCGCGCGTGAAAATCAAGAAATAAGAGGCACACATGAAATTGGCAATCACCGGAAAAGGCGGCGTGGGCAAAACTACCCTTACCGCGCTCTTAGCACAAACCTACGCCGATATGGGCCGCCAGGTGCTGGCAGTAGACGCCGATCCCTCGCCTTGCCTGGCCGGCGGATTGGGATTTCCCCCCGAACTACGCGCCCGCTTGCACCCCATTGTTGAAATGAGCGCATTGATCGAAGAACGCACCGGAGCGAAACCCGGCGTAATGGGCGGCTTTTTCACCATTAACCCACGGGTTGATGATATTCCTGAACGCTTCAGCGTGGTGCATCGTAACGTGCGGCTGCTCGAAATGGGGGCAGTCGATTTAGGCGGATCGGGCTGTATTTGCCCGGAAAGCGCCATGCTCAAAACGCTGTTCACGCATCTGCTGTTTCGCAAAGATGACATTCTGCTTCTCGATATGTACGCCGGGGTCGAACACTTAGGCCGCGCCACGGTTGATTTTGTGGATGCGATGCTGGTGGTGGTGGAACCCACCCGCCGCAGCCTGACGACGGCCGCGCAAATCAAGAAGCTTGCCGCCGATATCGGCCTCACTCGCCTATGGCTAGTTGGAAACAAGGTGCGCAACCCCGAAGAAGCCGCCTTTCTAGAGGCCGAGACCCCTGGCCTGCCAATTTTAGGCTGCCTGGAAGCCAACCTGGCGGTGCAAGAAGCCGACCGGTTGGGAATTGCCGTGTATGATTATGCGCCATCGCTTAAACAAACCGCTTGGGATATGGCGCAGAAGTTGGTGGAAACCACAGCATGAGCACCACCATTGCATTAGCCGGTAAGGGCGGCGTGGGCAAAACTACCATCGCCGGCCTTGTCATCAAGTATCTCGTCACCAACCAAAAAGGCGCGGTGTTGGGCATTGACGCCGACCCCAGCAGCAACCTGAACCTGGCTCTGGGCCTGGATTTAGACTGGACGGTAGGGGACATTCGCGAAGGACTGCTAGACCAGGTAAAGGATTCGCTGCTGCAGGGCGGAGCGGCCATGGGCACGCTCCCTGGCGGTCAAAACAAACGCGAGTACTTAGATTACCAAATCCGCTCATCCTTAATGGAGGGCGACAACTTCGATATGATCGCCATGGGCCGCTCGGAAGGCCAGGGCTGCTACTGCGCTGTCAATCACAATCTGCGGGAGGTCATCGATAGCATCAGCAAAAATTACCGCTACGTGGTGATCGACAACGAAGCCGGCATGGAGCATCTTAGTCGGCGAACCACTCGAGACGTTCAGCATCTATTCATCGTTACCGACCCTTCGCAGCGCGGCATCGTTGCGGCGGAACGCATCGCCTCATTTCGCAACCAGATGGATATCAATATCGAGCGGACTTACCTGATATTGAATCGCGTCATCGGCGAAACGCCCCCGCCTCTATTGGAGCGCATCGCCCAGCTAGACTTGCCGCTGCTGTGCGTACTGCCGGCCAACGAGGAATTAGCTCAGCTGGAGTACGCCGGCAAACCGGTCATCCAGGCCACATTAAGTAACCCTGTCTACACCAGCTTGAGTGAAAAACTCAAAGAAATCCTCTGATCGTCTCTTATCAGCAAAAGACCGGCTGGTGGGCCGGTCTTTTGGTTAATCGAAAACAGGAGACCTACGCCTCGTCTACGCACCTTTCCGGCTATAACCATTGATCCCTTATTTCTTGAAAGAGATTTCCGTTATAGGGTTGTTCTTTTGGCTCCCCATCTGTTTCTTCACCGGGGATATTAAATCTCAACCGGAAGAAATATTCAGAAGGATCATTACCAAAAGGTTGCTCCGCCGTGGGCCTTCGAAATACCTTCCGCTCTTACGGGATAACCTTACGAGCCAAAAATCGTGAAGGCCGGGGCTTTTGCTTTTTAAGGTCGCATCCGATGTTTCGGACTCCTGTCTAATACAAGTATAGCAAGTTGTATAGAAAAGTCAATCGCTTTAACTGTGTAGACAAATTTTCTAATCTTATGCCAGTCAACATATGTTGTTGCATCCATGCGCAGATAAGTTTGAAACGACGATGCCGGAACCGAGTGAACGGAGAAAATGCTTTTAATTGATCCCGGATTCGCGATGGGTTTCATAAGCTTTTCGGTTATACTTGGCTCAAAAGCCCTGTTGGGCCTGGATGAGACCGACCGGAGAACGAAGTATGACTGAATTTAGCTTAAAGCAAGATCGTTTACGCGAACTCATGGAACACCACAAGCTCGACGCCATTCTGCTGCAGCGCGTGAGCAGCTTTGCGTGGGCCACATGTGGAGCAGCGTCTTATGTTAATACCGCTTCGAGTTTTGGCGCGGCTTCTTTGCTCATCACCCCCACCGCCCACTACCTGATTACGACCAATATTGAAGCGCCGCGTTTGCAAGCCGAAGAAAAACTTCATTACCAGGGTTGGGAATTCAAAGTCACCCCCTGGTATGAAGCCACCCAGTTAAACAGCCTGGTGAGCGGGCTTAAACTAGGCGCCGACGGCCCATTTCCTGGGGCTATGGATCTATCCGCCGACCTGGCGCGGTTGCGCGCTCGCCTGACCATCGAAGAAGGCGTCCGCTTCCGCGTCTTGGGACGGCTGTGCGCCGAAGCCATGGACGCCACTATTCAGCGCATCCAGCCCGGCTGGACCGAACATCAAATGGCGTCGCGCCTGGCATTCGAAAGCCGCAGCCGGGGCGTGCAGGCGATGGTAAATCTAGTGGCCGCCGACGAGCGGGTATTCGCCTATCGCCATCCGCTGCCCACCTTCAAAAAAATGGATCAATACGCCATGTTGGTCATGTGTGGGCGGCGCTGGGGGTTGGTCTGCTCGCTATCTCGCTTGATACATTTCGGCCCGATACCCGATGAAATCCGTCGTAAAGCCGATGCAGTTGCGCAAATCGACGCCACGCTTATTCATGCCACCCGCCCGGGTGTAGAGATGGGGAAAGTCTTTCAAAAGGCGCAGCGCGCCTACGCCGAAGTGGGCTTTCCCGATGAGTGGAAGCTCCATCATCAGGGCGGCCCCACCGGCTACGAACCGCGTGAGTGGCTGGTCACGCCATCCACCACCGACCTGGTGAAAGTGAAACAGGTCTTTGCCTGGAACCCATCCATCACCGGCGCAAAGTCCGAAGATACTATCCAGGTTGGCGAAAGAGATAACGAAATCATCACCACAATGTCCGGTTGGCCCACGATTGAGGTTGAGATTGAGGGGCAAACCTATTGGCGGCCCGATATCCTGGAATTATAATTTCGAGAGATTGCTCTATAGAGACCAGGGCAATCTCTCGATTGATGCAAAAGACGGCTTAAGTTTGGGGGTTTTGCCGTGCTCCCTCTCCCCAACGGGTCGAGCGGCTCTCCCAGGCCTTATCATCCATCAGTGTCACCACCCGGTATGACTCGGCGTATTTCATCTCTTTGCCCTTGGCTGCTTCCGCCGCCCACGAACGCAGCTCATCCGCCGGATCCCAATCACCCATTTGGCTCTTATGGGCGCGCAGCGCCTCTATTTTTGTCTCAATCGTCTCTTCAATATTGACAAATGTATCACCGCCTTCCCACACATTAACATAAACCTTGCGCGGCTTGTGAGCAGACAGTCCTTCCAGCTCCAACTCCTGGAACAGGTTAGGCATACCTGCCGCCGGGAATACGGCATCGAGGGCCGCTTGCGAGGCGGCGCGATGATCGGGATGGTTGATGTAACTTGAACCAGCCCACACCACCGTAGGATCGCCGCACATCACCACCTCGGGGCGAAAGCGGCGAATCTCACGCACCAACTTCTTGCGCAAATCTAAACTTGGGAGCAACAAACCATCCGGCTCACCCAGGAAGATCACCTCGCCCGCCCCGGCCAGGCGGGCCGCCTCACGCGCTTCAGCCTGGCGGATTTCAGCCGCGCGGGCGCGCGTCATACCTTCCTGGATAATCCCCACATCACCGTTGGTGCATAGCACATAGCTTATCCGCGCCCCCAACTTCGCCCAACGGGCCAGTGTTCCGGCGCTAGAAAATTCAATATCATCTGGATGCGCGACGATAATCATCGCGCTTTCGGGTACGTAAATGTCTGGCATATGATCTCCTCAATAGGCAGGATGAGCGAAAATCGCCTCAAGTTTTGTAGTATACTTCATATCCAGATTGGAAAATCAGGCATTTATGGCTTACACCACCACCTCCACCACGCCACCCACTCGCATCGACAAACAAACCACAGTCTCCTGCCCTTTTCTTGGCACAAGCGAAGACAAGGCGGCGTTTTTCACCTACCCATCGGAAGGGAATTACTGCCACCGCCCCACTCAGCCGGCGCCGGTTAGCGAAGCGTATCAGCAAAGCGCCTGCCTCACCGCCCGGCACACGGCCTGCCCGGTCTTTCAAACTGACTGGCGCGGGGCTTTTCCCAAGGAAATGGCCGATGACATCGTTCATCCACTCAACCAGCAAAAGCGATTGTTTTTGGCTCTAATAATTAGCGCCCTTATTCTCACCGGCGTGGCAATCGCCTACTTTGGCTTCGGGCCGGGAAAGTTCCTTATCAACAGCGGCCTGGCCCACGATCCCACCAGCCTGGCCTTAAACGCCCCCACCGACACTTATCCTATCCCATCCACCACCCCCACCGGAATCCCCACAACGCTTCCCACTAGCATTCCTATTATTATCTTACCGCCTCAGCCGGACACGGAAACCCCCACGCTGCCGCCGCCGCCCACTGCTACGTCCACTATCCTGCCGCCCACTCCCGGCCCAGAAATGGCTACCCCCTTCGGCCCGCAGAAACGCTATCTGCTACACACCGTTCAGGATAAAGAATCCTTAGCTAACATCGCCCACCAATACCTCACCAGCGTCGAAATGATTAAGGCGCTCAACTTCTTTATAGAAGGGGCCAGCGTGTGGCCGGGCCGGGTTTTGGTTATCACCCCCCAAATTAAAGATGTCAACGCAGCTACATTATTATGCGTGTTTCGCCTCGATGTCGCCACCACGGTCAGTGATTTTACTGCTCAGTATGGGTTAACCCCCGACGATTTGCGGCGGTATAACGAACTGGGGCCGGACGAGGAAATTACTACCCCGCGCTGGTTGATCTTCCCTTATTCCGACATGAACACCCCTGATCTTTGCCGTTGAGGCCGGCCCCTCAATTCGGCTAGAAATGATGACAACACCCTGCAAGAGAGCCAGCTGCATGCCGCGTTGAAAGATTGGTACGCGCCGGATAAGGCGGACCAGGAAGTCTTGATGGATGGTTATATTATCGACGCCCTGGTAGGAAATGAATTAATCGAAATTCAGACCCGCAACTTTGGGGCGCTTAAACCTAAGCTGGCTGCATTGCTAGGCAGTCATACGCTGCGCCTGGTCTATCCGGTGGCGGTTGAAAAGTGGATTGTGCGCAGCGACGCCCCCTTTAGCCGCCGCAAGTCTCCTCAGCGGGGCCGATACGAGGATGTTTTCAGGGAATTGGTTTACCTGGCCGATTGGCCGGCGCATCCCAACCTGCGCCTCGAAGTACTGCTGGTGCGGGTGGAAGAAGAGCGCCGCAGCGATGGGCGTGGTTCATGGCGGCGCGGCGGCGTTTCAATTATCGGACGGCGCTTGCTTGAGGTGGTCGAGTCTCGCCGCTTTGACACCCCCCACGACCTGCTGGCCTTACTGCCGCCCAGCTTGCCGGCGCAGTTCACCCATACCGAGCTGGCCCAGCACGCCGGCCTACCCACTTACCTGTGCAGCCGCATGACTTATACGCTGCGCACATTGGGCCTAATTCAGGTTTGTGGGCGCGCTGGACGGAAGATCATCTTTCAACTTAGTGAGAATCTGTGAGGATCTATGGATTTAAATAAAGCCCGTTTCTTGCCCTTCACTGCCATCAACGAGTTTATGCGCGACGACTACCGCCGCAGCGTGATTTCTGAGACACTCATCCAGCTGGGTTCGCTGCCAAAACCGAAGCAGGCCGCCCTTGAAAGCCAAACGCGCAAGGCTGTGAATGTACCCGGTTTTCGCAACAGCGCCAAAGCGCCGCTCATGCTGCGCATTAAGGGGTTAGAAGAAGCCTTCACGCGCAGCGCCCCCCTGGTTGCCGCGATCATAGACGCCTGGAGCGAGCTGCACAGCCCGCTGCGCCTGCAAGTTCATACCTTGCTGAGCGAACGCGGCTGGCCGGTTTACCCGCCCGAATCGGATCGAACCCATCTACCCGGCTTTCATATCACCTGGCCTAAAAGCGAAGATTTTGAGGTGATTGTCGCCGCCTTCGCCGAAAAATATCCCGACGCCCCGGCTGCCGACGACGACGTGAGCTTGATGACGGTGTGGATGAGTATGCGCTTGCCATATGCTCTCGAAGAAGAAGACCAGGATGAGCAGGCCCCTGGGCCGGCCACAGACGCGGCGCTTGCCAGTTAGGAGCGCCAGAATGAGCGGTGTTTCTTTTGATCGCGCCGCCGAGTACTACGACGCCACCCGCGGCCACCCGCTGCACGTCTCGGAAAAGATTGCCGACAGCGTGCAAGCCAGGTTACCGAAAACAGCGCGCCTGCTCGACGTGGGCGTGGGCACAGGGCGCATCACCCGCCCGCTTTTAGCGCGCGGCTTTCAGGCCACCGGCATCGACCTTTCCGTTGAGATGATGAAGCGCCTGCTTGCGCAGCTTCCTGCGGGCCAAACGTCGCCGGCGCTGGCCCTGGCCGATGCTACCTGGCTGCCTTTTCCCACTCACACCTTCGAAGCGGTGATTGCCGTGCATGTTTTTCACCTGATCGGCGAAGTTGATCGTGCACTGAGCGAAATTCAGCGGGTGCTCACCCCGCATGGTGTGCTGCTTGCCGGGCACGACGAACGCGACCCCACTTCAATCCGCAGCGTTATTAATGAGCGCTGGCGCGCCATTATGGCCGAACACGGCGTAAATAAATCATCCACCCGCCAAAGCGATCCTGGCCTGTTATGGGACGAGTTGAGTCACCGCGCCGCGATCCGGTCTGAAAGCATTGAAGCCGCCGCCTGGGAAACGGAGTTCATTCCCCGAACCTATCTCCAAAACCTGGCTGCGGGACTCTACTCTTCTGCCTGGCAAATGGCCCCCGAACGCCTGCCGGAATGTGCGGCCGAATTACACCGCTGGGCGATTGAGGAAATTGGCGACCTGGATACGCCCCGCTTGCTATCGCATTCATTCACCTGGCGAATAATCCATTTTACCGACACGGCTTCGCCGGTGTCGGATAATTTTCGATAAGGATACCGGGTATGCTTCTGGATCACTCTCTGGTTGAAATTGATGGGGCGATAGGCGAAGGCGGGGGGCAGGTTCTGCGCACCGCCTTATCACTGTCCATCATCACACAGCGCCCATTACTGCTTAGCCACATCCGCGCCAGGCGTTCGCAGCCCGGGCTCAAACCCCAACATCTCAAATCGGTAGACGCCGCCGCGGCGATTTCTAAGGCCGAGGTGGATGGGGCGCAGCTGAATTCGCAAACCCTTACCTTTAAGCCTGCCCAAAGCCGTTCCGGGCGATACCGTTTTGATATAGGCACCGCCGGAGCTGCCAGTCTGGTGCTGCAAACCGTGCTCATTCCGCTGGCCTTTGCCGGCGCGGGGTCTTCCGTAACCATAACCGGCGGCACACATGTGCCATGGAGTCCCCCGTACCACTATCTTGAGCTGGCCTGGCTGCCGGCGCTTCGAACCATTGGCTACCAGGCCCAAATCGATCTACTCCAGGCAGGCTACTACCCGCAAGGCGGTGGGCGCATCGAAGCCGGCATCCAGCCGGCAAGCGCGCCCCTCCTGCCGCTGCAGTGGACGCAGCGCGGCGCTCTGCTCGGCATCCATGGCGCAGCGGGAGTTTCCAACCTCTCGATAGACATCGCCCAACGCATGAAGCGCCAGGCCTTACTGCGCTTGCAGAACTTACCCTCCTGGCGCATGCAGCCCAACCTGCACATACAATCGCTCAATTTACCCGCACCAGGTAAAGGCGCGTTTATTGTCTTGGCGGTAGAATACGAGAATGGGCGGGCGTGCTTTAGCGCCCTGGGCGAGCAAGGTAAGCCAGCGGAACGAGTAGCCGACGAGGCCATCGACCACCTGCTCAGCTTTCACGAAAGCGGCGCCGCTGTAGACCCCTGCCTGGCCGACCAACTGCTGCTTCCGTTGGCCTTCGCCGATGGGCCTTCCATGCTCACCACCAGCGCCATCAGCCAGCATCTACTCACCCAGGTGGAAGTGCTGAAGCGGTTTTTACCGGTTGCAATCCAAATTGAAGGGGGCGGTCACGCCATCGCCCATATTAAAATCACCCCCACTGCATAAACAGCGGGTTAGGTTATAATTCCCACTCCATCGCAAAAGAAGTTCTAAAACCAAGGGATTACATGAACATACTTAATCACCAACTATCACTCCGCATTAGCTTGTATATCCTGGTTATCCTGGCGTTAGTTGGATGCCAGACCGAAACCACCGGCGCAGCAAAACCCGACCAGGGGCCGGAGACAGCGCAGGCTTCAGATACTGTAGGCCGGCTTACCCCAGTAGAGTGTAGCACCGATATCGTAACCGTCGCCATGCGCGGGCAACCGGCCTGCTATATGCTAAGCGTCTGGGAAGACCGCGCCGCCGCCAGCGGGCGACAGATACAACTTCACATTGCGGTTCTGCCTGCCGTTAGCCGCAACAAAGCCCCCGACGCGCTCTTCTTTATCCCAGGTGGGCCGGGCGAAGCCGCTTCAGAGAGCTACGCCGTCTTGGCAAATGGCTTTGAAGACATCAACCAAAAACGCGATATCGTGCTGGTAGATCAACGCGGCACGGGTCTTTCCCATGCGCTAGAATGCGCCTTTGATGAGACGGAAACCGGAGATAGCGACGAAATCGCCCCACCCTTCCGCCAATGTTTGCAGCAGCTTGAACAAAACGCCGACCTGCGTTTTTACACCACCGCCATCGCCATGGACGACCTCGACCAGGTTCGCCAGGCGCTTGGGTACGAGCGTATCAATCTTTACGGCGCGTCGTATGGCACTCGCGCCGCCCTGGCCTATATGCGCCAGTACCCGCAGCACGTACGCACCGCCATGTTAGACGGCGTTGCTCCCATCGGGTGGCCGTTGGGGTTAGATGCGCCGCAAGACGCCCAGCGCGCCATCGATCTGCAATTCGAGCGCTGTTCAAAACAGACCGAGTGCGCCGCCGCCTTCCCGAACGTGGCACAGGAATTCGAAGAACTATTAAAACGGCTAGATCAAACCGGCACGCGGGAAGTTAAACTCAACCATCCCATTAGCGGCGAACCCACCACGGTTTCCCTCGACCGCGATAGCTTCGCCAATCTGGTGCATATGCTGAGCTACTCGCCCGAAACCACTGCGCTGCTGCCGTTGCTCATCCACACCACTTTTACCGATGACGATTTTCAACGCTTCGCCGCTGTCACCTTATCAACAGAAGGGGTTCTAACTGAATCAATCAGTGTGGGGATGCGCATGTCGGTGGTCTGCGCCGAAGATGAACCCTTGTTGAGCCAACAGCCGGCAACTCCCGGCTACTTGGGCGATTTTGCAATGCGCGTTTTCAAAGAAGTGTGCGCTTTTTGGCCGCGTGGGGTTATTCCGGCCGAGTTCTCTCAGCCGGTTCGGTCAGACGCCCCCACGCTGCTCATCTCCGGCGAGTATGACCCCGTGACCCCTCCTGAAAACGCTCAGCAGGCAGCTCAGACCCTTCCGAACAGCCTACAAATCACTGTTCCTGGCATGGGGCACGTCAATGTCACCCGCGGCTGCCTTCCCAACCTGGCAACCAAGTTTATTGAAACTGCCTCCACTACTTCGCTGGATACCACCTGTGTGCAATCCATCCGCCCTATGCCGTTTTTCATCAACTTCAACGGACCCACGCCATGATTCAAGTCACAAATCTACATAAATCTTTCGGCTCAATCCAGGCGCTAAAAGGAGTTACCTTCCGCGCTGAAAACGGACAAATTACCGGTTTGCTAGGTCCAAACGGAGCAGGCAAGACCACCTGTCTGCGCATTCTTTACACGTTGCTCAAGCCAGACCAGGGCGAAGCCGCCATCGACGGGTTCAGCACCGTGGAACAGCCCCTTGAAGTGCAGCGGCGGCTAGGTGCATTGCCCGACGCGCATGGGCTGTATCCACGCCTGACCGCGCGCGAGAACATCCGCTATTATGGGCGGCTGCACGGCCTGGCGGGCGCACAGCTTGAACAAGCCATTGACCGCCTGCTAGATAACCTGGATATGCGCGATATCGAACATCGTCGCACCGAAGGCTTTTCATCGGGGCAGCGCGTCAAGGTTGCCATCGCCCGCGCCCTGGTTCATCAGCCGCCCAATGTGATGCTGGATGAACCTACTAATGGCCTGGATGTCATGAGTACGCGCGCCATGCGAACCTTCATCCTTAACTTGCGCGATCAAGGCAAGTGCGTGTTGTTTTCGAGCCATGTCATGCAAGAAGTTACCGCTTTGTGCGATCACATCATTATTATTAACAAGGGTCTGGTAGTGGCCGCAGGCACACCGCAGGCCATTCTTGCCAACACCCATAAAGGCAACCTGGAAGACGCCTTCGTAGCCGCGATCGGCAGCGAGGAAGGGTTAGAATGAACCTGAAACGTGTAGGCATTATTGCCGCCAAAGAAATCAAAGATAATCTACGCGATCGGCGCTCCATTCTAAGTTCGATGGGCAGCGTGGTGATTGGCCCAGCCATCACCCTCCTGTTAATTGTCGTCTTGGGCAAAACCCTTTTCTCCGATACCACCGAGTCGCCTCTCCGCATTCCCGTAGCGGGGGCGGAAAAAGCGCCTGTATTGATGGAGTTTCTGAAACAAAATAACGCCCTGATCGTAGCTGCGCCAGCCGATCCCAAGGAGGCCGTGCGCCAGGGCGCCGAGAAACTGGTCTTGATTGTCACCGACGATTACAGCGAAGATTTCAGCGCCGGAAGGCCCGCCCAACTGCAGATGGTATTAGATACAAGCCGGCAATCGGCTATGATGGATGTTGAGCGCACCCGCAACCTGATCTCAACTTATAGTCAACAGCTCGCCGCCATGCGCCTTATGGTGCGCGGGGTTAGTCCGGTGCTGCTCTCGCCTCTTCAGACCGAGCGTGTAGACGTAGCCACACCCCAAACCCAGGCGCTGCTGTTTCTGAACATGATGCCCTACTTCGTGGTGCTGGTGGTATTCACCGGCGGCATGTATGTAATTCTCGACTCGACTGCCGGCGAACGTGAGCGCGGCTCCTTAGAACCGCTGCTAATTAACCCCGCCACGCGCGGCGATTTTGTCCTAGGGAAGTTAGTCGCCTCGCTGCCTTTTGCCACCGCTGCGGTGGCGTTAAACTTGTTGGCGTTCGCCATGGCGTTCAACCTCTTCCCCATAGAAGATTATATCGGCTTCTCGATGCGCTTGAATGTGAAGGCGCTCTTTTCTATCTTCCTGCTGGCGTTCCCAATGATCTTGCTCGCCTCGGCCGTCCAAATGATCATAGCTTCCTTCGCCCGCAGCTTCAAAGAGGCCCAAACCTACACCTCCTTTTTACCGCTTGTGCCGGCCATCCCCGGCATGGTGTTGGCCTTTCTGCCCGTTAAAGCCAATGTGGGCCTCATGCTCATCCCTACATTTGGGCAGCAGATTATTATCAATCAACTGATGCGGAGTGAGCCGATTGACCCTACCATGGTGATGGTTTCATCGGTTACCACCCTCGTATTGGCATTTGGCTTATTCATCTTGGCTGTGCGGCTGTATAACCGAGAACGCATCATCCTGGGAGGCAAATAGCATGGTCGATAAAGCCCAGCTTGCCCAACACGATAACGAATCGGACAGCATGTACATCGCCTACCACGGCGTAGTCTATGATGTCAGCGCCTGTCCCCACTGGCGGAGCGGCCTGCACCAGGACCAGCACTTTCCGGGGCAGGATCTGAGCGGCGAGCTGGGCAACGCTCCCCATGGCGAAGAAGTTTTTCGCCATCCAACGATCGTGGTTGTTGGAAAACTAGAGCCGTAACTTCACCTTGCTCGCGATCTGGTTGGGCAAATGCGCCTGTTGGCGTCGAGGCGTCCTGAAATACAGGACGCCTCGACACTTTTATCATGAAAGCCTCCAGCAACTTGTACAATTCCTTGACAATTTATATACAAGGGGCTATAATACCATCTATCAGGAGTAATAATCTATGGGCATTTACCTGGCATTTAAAGAAGTGTGGCGTAACCGAGGCAAGTTTTTCTTGTTCTCTCTGGTCATTACATTAATCACCACCCTGGTGTTATTCATCGCCGCTCTTTCCGAAGGGTTGGCTTTAGCCAATAAAGAATATCTAGAAAAACTAAACGCCGAGCTTCTTGTATTTCAAAAAAATACCCAACTCTCCACCACATCAAGCCGGTTGGATTTTTCTATCCTGAACAACATCGCGCGTGTTGAAGGAGTTGAAGCCGAGGGGCCAATTGGGTTTAGCAACGGCGCGCTGGTGTTTGGCGGGGAGCAAGAGGATCTCGATGTGTCGCTGATTGGCATCGAAGCCGGCAAACCTGGCGCGCCTCCGGTGCTATCGGGCCAAAACATCATCATCGACCGAGGCTTTGATGTGGTGGTTGACCAAAACGTGATTGATCGCACCGGCGTCAAGTTAGGCGATACCATCCGGCTGAAGACCATCCAGGGAACCAAAGACGAATTCTACACCCTGCGGATCATTGGCATCACCGACCGCCGCCAATACCTGTTTCAGCCATCCATCTTCTTGCCTTACCGCACGTGGGATCAGGTGCGGCCGCAAGGCGGTCAACAAGGCGGTCAGTTGATGACTGCCACATCGAATGTAATCGCCGTCAAGATCAAGCCCGGCTACACCATGGAAGATGTCGCTGCCCGCATCACCGCCAACGTGCGCGATGTAGAAGTGGCTGACGTGGTGACCACCTACGAGAATTTGCCCGGCTTCTCAGCCCAACAGAGCACCCTCAACACACAGCGCGGCTTCACTTTGCTGATTGGCCTGTTGGTCATCGGGGGCTTCTTCCAAATCCAAATGCTGCAAAAGGTACCTCAGATCGGGGTGCTCAAAGCCATTGGCGCGTCTAACCGCACTGTTGCCGTGGCCGTGGTGGCGCAAATCATCCTCGTCACCACCTTCGGCGTACTGCTAGGCAGCCTCATCAGCCTGGGTTTAGCCCTGGGCATTCCCAGCAGCGTGCCCATTGTCTTTAACGGTACGTCCGTCGCCATCGCCGTTCTTACTCTGTTAGCCATCGGCCCTATCGGAGGGCTGGTATCAGTGCGGCTGGCTGTCACTGTCGAACCGCTTATCGCCTTAGGGCTTTCTAACTAACGAGGCAAACATGAGCTATATTATCGAAACCCAGAACGTCGTCAAGGAATACCGCTCGAACAACACTAAGGTCTTAGCGGTTAACAACGTATCTTTTAACGTTGCGCCAGGTGAATTTGTAGGGTTGGTGGGACCCAGCGGGTCGGGCAAGACCACCATGTTAGCCATCCTGGCGGCGCTGCTCGAACCCACTGAAGGTAGTGTGTGCATTGACGGTGAAGACATTGGCAGAATGAAAGAGGACGACCGCGTAAAGTTCCGCCGGCAGCGCATTGGCTTCACCTTCCAATCCAACAACCTCGTCCCCTATCTGACGGTGCTCGAGAATGTGGAGATGATGCTGCGCCTGAACCAGCGCTACGACAAAGCCGGGCGAGCACGCGCGCGCATGCTGCTTGAGCGCCTGGGTTTGGAAGAACGCTTTAACAGCCTGCCCAGCCAACTATCGGGCGGCCAACGTCAACGCGTCGCCATCGCCCGCTCGCTTATTCATGAACCCAGCGTTATCTTAGCCGACGAACCAACCGCCAGCCTGGACACCGAGCGCGCCACCCAGGTGACGAAAAACTATGCAGATTTGATCCATGAAGGCCGCAAAGCCGGCATCATGGTTACACACGACCTGCGCATGTGTAAATTCGTGGATAAAATTGTGCAAATTGAAGACGGACAGATCAGCTCTGTGTTGGATACACCGCAAGCAATCTCAGCGTTGATTGATTGCAATTAACCCCGGCAGGGTGAGAGGCAGGTAATTAAGGCAGCAGCCCGGCTCCGCTTGCCATTCGAAGTGCGACCAGGCTTAAACCCGCGCTTAATCAAAACAATGATAACCCCTAACAGAGTTGGGGGAAAAGCCGGAATATAATAGCAGCGTGCCTTTCCAAAAATTAATCCACAAATTAACCCTGGCAGCCGTGCCGGCGGTTTTGCTAAGCATGGTGACGCTAAGCGCGATATTCCCGCACCCCGCACTGGCCGCCCCGTCGCGCAGCGTATCCGCCTACGACCTGATCGCGGCGATGAACGCCCTGCGAGCCTCCTATGGGCTGCCGGCGCTGATTGAGGACGCCATCATCGACGCCGTGGCGCAATCCACCGCCCAAACCATGGCCAATAACAGCATGTCATCCCATATTGGTAACGTGGCAGGGCGCTTACAAGCGGCCGGCTATGGTGGGGGAGCGCACGTGTACGGCACAGAAAATTTCGCCACCGGGAACATGGGCATCGATGAGATCATGTTGGTTTGGTCGGACGAAGCGCACATGATCCCGGCAGTCAATCCGGCCTACTGCCATGTGGGGGCCGGGGTAGCCACTGCCAATGGACGCACCTACTACATCCTCCAAGCGGCTTACACCTCATCCAACGCTTGCGGCGCTTACGGCTCGGTGGCAGGCGGCGCAGCCGCCGGCTCAGCTGCTGGCAGCGGCGGAGTGGGCGTGCCGCAGCTCATCGTACCAGTAAAGGTGGCCGACCCCGACGGAAAAGGGCAAATCATCCACGAGGTGCAAGCCGGGCAGTCGCTATGGGCGATTGCTATCGCCTACAAAGTCACCATCCAAGATATTGAAACCTGGAACAACATCAGCCGCGAATATGGGCTAAAGGTGGGGCAGAAGCTTTTTATCCCTGGAGAAAACACCGCTGGCTATGCCACCCCCACCCCCGTGGGCATGGTGGTGGTGAATGATGCCGGCGCCGACGGGAAGATTATCCACGCGGTTCAGCCTTATCAAACCCTGATTACCATCGCCCAGGCATACCACGTGAGCGTAGACACCCTGCTGGCCCAGAACGGCTGGCAGAAGGATTGGCCGCTGCAAATCGGGCAAAAACTCTTCATTGGCAGCAGCACAGGGATAAAAGGCTCGGCGCAGGGCGAGGCTGCGCTCTCGCCCATTCAGCAGCTTACACCGGCGGATGATGGGCGCTACTATCACCGCGTGAAGAGTGGAGAGACGCTTTCGAGTATTGCCGACCAATATCAATCGAAGGTTCAGGATTTAATGGCCTGGAACGGACTAGACGGCGCTTCCATTTTATACCCAGATCAGAAGCTGGTTCTGCAAGTCACGCCGCCGGCCACGCCAACGCTTCCTCCCACCCCCACTCACACCGCAGCACCCCCGGCCCAGGCGGCCGGGCTGGCACAGGCCCTAACAAGCGTCACGCCGCCCGACAGCGCAGTTCCACAAGCCGCCGCCAAGGCGATGAACGGCGAGGCGATCTTTAAGATCGTGGTGCTGCTAATGATCGTGGGCGGGGCGGCGCTGACCGTTATGTCTATGCGCAAGCGAGCGTAAACTTCCGGTGCGCTTTAGTTTGCAAATTTAAATTGCCGCAGCCGACAATTGGCCGCGGCAATTTCTGTCATCAATCCAAATTATTTCTTGTCGAGATATTTCAAACCCGTACCGGTATTGAACAGCACCACCGTCTCATCTGGTTCGATCCAACCCTCATGTAACAGACGCTGTGTCGCCGCCAGCGTGGCGGCCCCTTCCGGTGCGGCGAAAATACCTTCCTGAGCCGCCAGGAGCGCCTGGGCGTAGATGATCTCGCTGTCCGAAACAGCCACCGCAGTGCCACAACTTTCACGAATATCGTGCAAGATGATCTGATCGGCGAAACTTTTTGGCACACGTAACCCCGAAGCGATGGTCTGCGCTCCCACCCAATAATCGCAGAACAAGGCGTTATTATCAAAGGCCCGAATGACCGGCGCGCAGCCTTCGGCTTGCACCGCAACCATGCGCGGGCGGGCGGTTGTCTCTAGCCAGCCCATTTCAGCCATTTCTTTGAACGCTTTCCACATACCTACCAGACCAGTGCCGCCGCCGGTGGGATAGACAATAACGTCCGGCAGTTTCCAGTGGAAATCTTCCGCCAGCTCGTAGCCCATCACCTTCTTGCCTTCACAGCGATATGGCTCTTTGAACGTCGAGACATCAAACCAACCCTCCAGGCGCGCACGCTCGCCTGCCATACCGGCGGCCTCGCTAATTAGCCCGTCGATCAAAATGACCTGCGCCCCGGCAATCCGGCTCTCTTCTATGTTGGCGTAGGGGGTATCTTTAGGCATGTAAATGCACGCCTCCAAGCCCGAGCGAGCGGCATAGGCCGCCATCGCGCCGCCGGCATTGCCGGCTGTAGGGATAATGACCCGCTTTACACCCAGCTCTTTGCCCTTAGACACCGCCGCAGATAGCCCGCGGGCTTTAAACGAACCAGTAGGATTCAGACTTTCGTCTTTCACCATCAGGTTAGTCATGCCTAAAGATTCGCCCACGCGCGGCAGCCGCAGCAGCGGGGTATCTCCCTCGCCCAGGCTAATCATATTTTCGGGATCATGTACAGGTAACAGCTCATGCCACCGCCACATACTGCGTGGACGGCGGATAAACTCATCACGGTCGAGATGGCTGCGCGCCGTTTGCAAATCGTACACGGCCATCAGAGGCGCCTGGCAATCGGTGCAGTAGGTCTGAATCACACCCGGGTTGTATGACTGACCGCACGCTGAACATTTCAGATCGATTAAGTATGACATGGGCTAACCGGCTTCCGCCAGGAAACCTTCGACCCTGGCCCACAACTCCCGGATATTGATGGGCTTAGACATATACACATCGCACCCGGCAGCTAACGCCTTCTCTGCATCGCCACGCAGCGCGTTGGCCGTCACCGCAATGATTGGCACATATACCAAACGGCGCTTCCCGCTGTTGCGCAGCCGACGAGCCACTTCATAGCCGTCGATATCGGGCAGGTTAATGTCCAAAAGGATTACATCTGGGGCCATAGATTCCGCAATTTCAACGCCGCTCAATCCATCTTGCGCCCAGAGGAATTCATAACCGCGCGCTTCTAAGGCGCGCTTTACGAGGGTCATGTTATCCGAATTATCTTCTACATATAATATTTTATACGGCATGCGAGGCATCCTCCGGTTTTCTCGCCGCGTCTTCGTCGTTGCTTTGCGCGGCTCTTTGCTCCAACACCTCCACCACCTGGTCAACAAACACCTTAGGCGGCAAGGAACCTTTTTGGTAGATCGCTTCGATATTACCTTTCAAACGGGCGCGGTCGATAGCCGTCAGATCCTTGGCGCTCACCACTATGACCGGGATATCGCGCGTGTGACTATCATTCTTCAACGCCTGTAAAAAACCAAATCCATCCAGGTTGGGCATCATTAAATCGGTAATAATCAAATCCGGCCGTCGTTCACGGGCCAGGTTTAGCCCCTCCACCCCATCCGCAGCCTGAAAAACGCGGTAATTCTTGCGCGCTTCCAAAAACCGGCGCACAAGCAGGGCGTCATCGGGGTTATCATCCATAATAAGCACAGTCGTCGTCTTTTCGTCCAACCGTTCGAGGGCGGCTTGCAAACCATCGGTGCGCGCGGGCAACTTCCCCTCGGCAAGATTTATATCCACGCTCCATTGATCGCCCAACACGTGCTTCTCAACCGGGAAGGTGTGTCCGGTGCAGTTAACCACCACCAGTTCTTCCGGCGAAATCACGCCCGCGCTAATCATCTTGCTCAGCCCGGCGAAGGCCACCGCCGTAGCAGGTTCTACAGCTAAGCCCTCAATTTTTGCCAGATGACGCATGGCTTTGAAAGCGTCCGAATCTGAGACGCTTTCCATTGTACCACCATGCTTCTGCGCCAGCTTCCACAAGTAGGTATATATTTTACCTGGGTCGCCGGTGGAGAGGATGGCAATTAGGGTTTGTGGGTTCACCGGCGTGGCTGCACTCTCGCCCCGATGAAAAGCTTCCACCATCGGGGCGCAACCTTCCACCTGCACAACGCCCATTTTAGGAATATGGTCAATCAACCCCATTTCCAGCAGCTCTTCAAAGCCATGATACACCCCAAGTGGGCCTAAGCCGCCGCTCACCGATTGGATATACCAATCGGGGCTGCGCCAACCCAATTGCTCCACAATTTCGTAGGCGATAGTTTTCATGGCTTCGCGCGCCGCCAGGCTGCCCGCCCCACGATCAAGCCATAGGCCACGACGATGGGCAAATTCAGAGGCGATGATCTTCGTCTCATCATACGTCCCGCTAACTTTGATGACCTCCGCCCCATACAGAGCCACTTCACGCAGCTTCTCTTGCGGAACCATGCTGGTCATAAAGACCCACAACTTAATCCCCGCCCGAGCGCAGGCCGCGGCATATGCGACTGCAGCATTGCCCGTGCTTGCGATGACGGTTTCACCAATGCCGGCTTCTACCATCGCCGCTACCGAAACCGCAGCCTGGCGATCTTTAAACGAACTCGTGGGGCCAAAACGCTCATCTTTGACATACACGTTTTCATGGCCCAGCTCGCCCGCAAAGCGGCGCGAACGATACATAGGTGTGCCGCCCACCGTCTCTAGATCGAGGCTGTGCGGGTCTATAATCGGCAAAATATCATGATAGCGCCAAATGTTAAAGGCGCGCCCCGGCAAACCCCGCAGCACTTCGCGTTTAAAGCCGGCATAATCGTAATGAGCATCTACCCAAGACGATCCGCAGGCTTCGCAAATCACAGGTGTTTGCGGCTGATAGCTTTGTTCGCGCCCGCATTCAACACAACGCAGAAAAATTGGTAGTGTAATAAAAGCCTCCCAGAATTAAACGTGGCTGTTCACCGGCAGCTCCAAAATGAGCGTGGAGCCGCAGCCGGCGCCTTCGCTTTCAGCCCACAGCCGACCGCCATGCAATTCCACTAATCGACGGCTGATAGGCAGGCCCAAGCCTGTGCCCCCGGCCTTGCGCGTGGTGGTGTTATCCACCTGGCTAAACGCCTCGAATATATCGTCCAGTTTCTCTTTAGGAATGCCAATCCCGGTATCACGGATGCGCACCTGAATACGATCTTCCAGCACTTCCACACCGGTAACGCAGTGTTCCAATTCTATCGTGATTCCGCCCGTTTCGGTAAATTTGATGGCATTGCCCATCAGGTTAATTAGAATCTGGCGGATACGTACATGGTCGGCGGCGACTACCCATTCACCGGCGGCATCGGCGTTCAGATGGACATACAAATTTTTATCTCTCGCCAAGGCCGCGCCGCTTTGAATAACGTCATCGCACAAATCATACAGGTTAATCGGTTCGGGGCTAAGCGTCAGCCGGCCAGCTTCGATCTTTGCCATGTCTAACACATCATTGATGAGATTGAGCAGGTGCTTGCCGTTCTTCTCAATCAGGCCTAAATCTCCTTCCATCACATTGGTCAGCGGTCCATCCAGCCCTTCAACGATCACCTGGGTAAAGCCCAAAATAGAGTTGAGCGGAGTGCGCAGCTCATGGCTCATGTTCGCCAGGAAGGCAGACTTCATGTTGTCCAATTCTCGCAGCCGCTCTACAGTGGCTAACTGCTCGGCATATAACTTGGCGTTTTGCAAGGCCACCGCCACTTGCGAGGCCAGCGTGGCGTAAGTACGAATGTCATCTTCCGTAAACCAGTTGACGACTTCGGACTGGACATCGAAGACGCCCAACAGCACATTGCCAATCACCATCGGCACGGCCAGTTCCGAGCGTGTCATGGGTAAGAGTTCGTTTTCTAAGAACCCTTCCGCCTGGCGCACATCTCCAATCAGCTTGCCTTGACGGCTGCGGGCGGCTTGCGCCACAATACTATTGGGCTGGTCGGTGGGGATGGACCAACCTTCGGCCGTTTCCAACCGCCCCAATTCGCCAGCGCCTACGCTCAGGTTAAGAACAGTGGCGTCTTCGTTCATCAGATAAATGTGGGCGTGGTACAAACCAAAACGAATTTGGGTGAGGTCTACCACCTGCTGCAGCAGTTCTTGTGGGTCGAGGATGGTAGCTGTGGCGGTCGAGACCTCCGCCACGGCCTGCAGCTCGACTGCGCTCTTCTGGGTTTGTTCCATCAGGCGGGCGCGCTCCAGGGCTTGCGCCACCTGTTCAGACACCGCCTGCAAGAAAGCTTCTTCCTCAGAGGTCATCCCCCGAGAACCATCGGGGCGCACCCCCAACACGCCAATCGTCTCGCCGCGCACCAACAAAGGCGCATCTACCGATGCCACCTGGGCCGACTGCCCGAACAACTCGGCGTAATCTTCCATGATGGGCGCAACCTGCACCCGGTTATACATGTAACCTTGCACACCGCCCAACTGTGTTTCGTAACTGGCCCATGCTTTGCGGCTCATCTGGCGCTCTAAGGAAGTAAGTTCCGCCACGCGTTCACGCAGGCTGCCTTGTAGACGTAAACCCTGAACCACAACCGCCGCCTGGCCGATTAGCGCAGTGATGCGATTTAGCTCGCCTTCACTGATCCGTATCATATTGGCGGATTGGGCGGCAATTGCGCCGAACCACTCCCCTCCTGCCACCAACGGGAAGAATACAAAACTACCCATGCTCAGGGTTTGATTAAATCTCGCGCCCACTTCCGCAGGGATGCGCGCATCGTTCAGCATATCTTGCACCACTAAGGGCGCATCCGGCCGCGCCGCCGACATCAAAGGAAATTGATTAAGTTGAGAGACCGAACCCGGCCGACTTAGCGGGGGTTTCCCCCCCGGCGTCCAAACCTCCGCGTTTAGCATATAGGCCGGCGGTTTGCTCACCCAGGGTTGATCGAATAGCTCCAACGCCACCTGATCCATCTCCTGCAAACGACTGGCGTCTACCACCGCGATCAACACGTCTCGCAGCGAGTTTGAGCTGACCAGGCGCGCTGAGGCAGTGTATAAGGATTGCGTTTCGGAAAGCGCATCTTGGGTCTGCCTGAATAACCGGGCGCTTTCCAGAGCTTGTGATAGCTGATCGGAGACCAGGTGGATCATCTGCTTCTGTGCAAATGGAACCGGTTTACCATCTTCCGCTTCAAAGCGCAGCGTGCCAATCGGTTGGCCGCGCGCCTGCAGCGTTGTAACCACCGCATCTCCTACTCGCGTCGGTTTTGAAGGCCCGTGTTGATGCGATTTAACCCGAATTTCGCCCACTTCAACGGCAATGCGCCCTCGCATCATCTTGTTCAAATCTTTAACCACCACTTGCACAATCGCTTCTTCATCAAACGTGGCGCGCATGTTGGCGCTCATTTCGCGGAACGCCTGTTCCTGTGCAGCCCGCTCTTGCGCCAGGCTCAACAATCGGCGCGATTGCAGCGAGGCCGAAACCAGCGAGGCGACCTGTTGGAGCAGCGCCTGACGGCTTGGGTCAAACTGCGCCAGGCTGGCGCTAACTATATTCAGCACCCCGAAGGCGTCATTGCCCAGGAAAAGGGGCGCGCTCATTAAAGCGTGCATGCCCAATTTGCTCATCTGAACGCCTTCGACAACACTTTCCAGTTCGCCATCGCCCGGCCAGGTCATCAACCGGCGAGCATTAATCACCGCGCCGGCCGCGCTGCCCTTCGCTGGAACCGGATCGCCCACAGGAACAAGATTCTTGGCCGCCTCATCCAGCGCCAGCATGTCAAACTGCTGGTTTTTTACATCCAAAACACCCAGCGAAGCCATCTCAAATTCAGCCACGCGGGCAGCAAAGCTCACCGCAATGGTCAGCAGCGCCTGCTCGCTGGCGGCCTGGCTCATTTCTGCCGCCACCTGGTTCAACGCCGCCAGGTTATCCGCCTGCTGTCGAGTTTGCGCCAGGATCTGCTCGCGCAGGGTCACATCGCGGGCAAAGACCAGCACCCCCCACACCTGCCCGGTTTCGTCTTGCAACGGCGCTCTCAGAACGTTGAAAACGCGCGGCTCATGATCTAATATCACGGGCGCATTGGGGTAGAGCCGCGCTTCCGCGCCCTCGAACAAGGCTTTGTCGTCGGCGGCGAAACCAGGAATGCCTTTTTCCGCGTCGCCGGTCATCATCGTCTCAGGCAGGCCCAGTTCCAGGTCGTCTTTGCCAAGGAAGGCCTCCGCCGGCAGGTGCAGCGCATCGGCGTAGCCGCTGTTGACAAGGCTGTAGCGGCCCTGTTGATCTTTAATGTAAATCCAGTCGGGTGTAGAATTGATGATCGTGCGCAGCAGCCCTTCCTGGGTGGCAAGGGTGGTAGCAGTTTCCCGTAAACGTTCCACTTGCTCAATCAACGCCAGGGCGCTAGAGGCCTGTCCGGCAATTGCCACCAACAGATCGCGCTCGCGCTCGGTATACATGCCGGGCCGAGAAGTGCTTTGCACCGAGATAACGCCCAAGACCCGGTCGCCAAAGATGAGCGGCACACCCAGCCATGAGAGCGCCGGTTTAGAATCGCCGAACACCACCGATTCAAGGCCGATGCTGCGCATTCCGGCGGTGACATCGTCGCTAAAAAGCAGTGGCTTTTTGGTGCGGATAATGTAATCGGACATACTGGCGCGCAAGCTGCGCGTGGGAAGGTTGAGCGCGCTTTGTCCCCGGTATGCAATGGGGAAGGAAACCTGCTGTGTCTCTTCGTTATAGAGCGCAATGAAGAAGCTCTCCGTTTCCATAAACTTTTGGGTGTTCTCATAAATCAGCCGAAGCGCCTTGTCTACATCTAGCGACGAGGAAATATCAAGGGCCATCTGATTTAATATTTCCACATTGCGCGATTCGGTCTGTATTGTTTGCAACAATTTAACCCGCTCGGTCACATCCCGCACATAACCATAAACACCGATAATCTCACCGTTAGGATCACGCAACGGCAGCTTATAAGTATCCAAGAAATGCGTTTCGCCGTCTATTTCGTGCTCTTCACCATAGAGATACTGCGGTTCGCCGGTCTCCAACACGTGCTGGTCCACCTTCCACGAGCCTTCGATGCCCTTAGTTGGATTACCGATCCTTAAACCTTCCGGGAAGCCTAATTGCAAGTCGTTTTTGCCCAGTAAAGCGTCAAGCGGCATACCCATAAACTTCGCAAACGCGTCATTTGCCAGGGTAAGAACATGATCCCGGTTCTTGACAAAGATCCAGTCGGGGGTCACATCAATGATCGTCCGAATAAAGACCTCAGACTGGCGCATCTCTTCATATTGACGGGCGTTCTGCAGCGTCACCGCCGCTTGGGCTGCCAAAGTCGTCATGATGTCCACATCTTCTTGCGAGAAATAGGCCAACTGGTCCGACTGAACATCCATTACGCCGATCAGATGATCGCCCGCTACCAGCGGCGCGGCCAACTCGGAACGTGTTTCCGGCAGCAATTCGTTGGGCAAGAACCCGGCTTCAGCGCGCACATCGCTTACCACCTGACCCTGGCGTGTACGGGCTGCCCGCGCCACAATCGAAGTTTCCTTATCCAGGTCAATTTCCCAGCCGGTGGCTGTCATCGCGCGCCCCACATCTCCGGCCCCGGCCATCAACTTCAGGCGAAGGCCATCGTCCGATAGCAAGTAAATTTGGGCATGGTAAAGGTTTAGCTGCTCTTTGGTTAAATCCACCGCGGCTTGCATCAGGTCTTGCACACCCATTGAATTGGCAATCGTGGTGCTAATGCGCGCCACAGCGGCCAACTGAACCGCCTGGCGCGTCATCGATTCGTACTGCTTAGAATAGGCCACCGCACGCGCGGTTTGTTGTGCAATCGAATACAGCACTTCCAGCTCGGCTTGACCATAGATATTAGCCGCTTTGACGCTTTGCAGAGAAATGACCCCCAACACCCGATTGTTATAGGAAATCGGTACACCCACCCAAGAAAGGGGAACTTCGTCATCGCCCAGTGGGACGAAATCGATTCCCAGCTCTTTCATATGATCGACAACATTCTCACCAAATACCAGTTGGCGACCTGTGCGCAATATGTATTCAGTTAGCCCATTCAACGGAGAGCGAGTAGGCAAGAAGAACGGGGCGCCATCCACATACACCACGGGATAAGCAATCATATCGGATACTTCGTCGTACATTGCCACGAAGAAATTCTCCGTATCCATCAAGCGCCCGGTGAAATGGTATACATGCTCGAGGATCTTGGTTAGATCTAACTCTGAAGAAATAGCGCGTCCCAGCTCATTAAGCGTCGCCAGTTCATGCAAGTGCCGCTCGGAACGCTCCCCAGCTTTGATCGTATCAATATACCCGCACACGCGAGAGATAATACTGCCCAGCAGCGCGCTTTCCGCATCCACAAAATCGCGTGGCTCAGTATAAGCCACGTGGAGCCAACCAACCAGGTTATGCCCCACCCGCAGCCCGCCCACCACCTTCGCAGTTTGTTGCAGCGTGCGCGGATCGCCATATATGGCGCCTTCGTATTCAATCGCCGAAATACATACTTCTGAATACTGAAAACCGGAGGGAATGCGTTTGCAAATCCAGCTTAAGAACTCGGGCAAGGGCGGCTTTTCGTCAATCTGATGGCCGATATCATTGAGGCAGTTGAGTTCACGCACCCGTTTCTCTAGCATATACGCCGTGCGATGCTGATGAGAAATATCCTGCGCGATGGTTACAAAACGCAGCGGTTTCTGGTCTGCGTCCATCAGCAGAATAACATTGAGTTCCACCCACACCGCACGACCATCTTTATGTACGTAGCGCTTCTCAATGCGGGCCGTCTGGGTCTTCCCTTCCACCATGGCCTTTAACGCTTCCGCGCCGACAGTTTTATCATCCGGATAAGTTAAATCTTGAAAATTTTTGCCAACCAACTCATCCTGTGTATACCCCAATAAGCGGGCGAATGCAGCGTTGATATGTAGTAAACGTCCATCTATCCCGGTCAATACCATCCCAAGCGCGATGGACTCGAAGACGGTCTTGTAGAGGGACTCTGCATCTTGGGAGGTATATGATCGAACCGCCGCGCCTATCGGGTCAAGCAAAGGCGCTGGCGATTCGCCCTCTTGCTTGGGCGCACCAGAAAAGATTTCATCAAGACGGTTTTTCAGATCGTCATTTTTTGGCATAGCATCAGCTCCCGCGCCAGGGCGCGATATTCGTTCGCGCTTCGGCTTTTGGCGGCGTACAGGTTAATGGGCTTGGCAAACAAAGCGCTCTCTCGCAAACGGGCGTCGAGGGGTATTTGCGTTTCGAACAGGCAGCCGCTAAATTTCTGTCGATATTGGTCGGCAAACAGGCGGCTCAATCTTGTGCGGCCATCGAACATCGTAATCACCAAACGATGTTCGATAGACGGGTTGATATTTTTGCGCAAAATTCCTAACAGGCGCAAATAAGTGTTCAGCGACTGCATTGAAAAATAATCGCAGCCCACCGGAATCAGCGCCAGCGAACAAGCCGCCAGAGCGTTAATTGTTAGTGGAGCAAAACTAGGCGGACAATCGCACAACACCACATCATAATAAGCAAATTCGCCCACCGCTGCGCCAGGGGCTTCTAAGGCGCGTTTTAGGCGATATTCATACGCGCTGGCGGTATGGAGCATCTTCTCCACCAGGATGAGACCGCGGTTGGCGGGGGCCACTTCCAGGTTGTTGATGGGCGTTTCTCGGCTTACATCGGTTAGAGCAGCTTGCATCAACAAAGCGTCGCCAATTGACAGGCGTAAGGTTTCCGGGTTAATGCCTAAAGCCTGGGTGAGATGCGCCTGGGGGTCAAGATCGATCAGCAGAACCTTGAAACCAAGCTCAGCCAGCGCCGCGCCTAATGAAAGGCAGGTGGTGGTTTTGCCAACCCCACCCTTTTGACTGCTGACGGCAATCCAGGGCCTGATCCCAGCCGAAGGGGCCGGGTTTATTTCTACCGGCAGGTTCATTCGGATTCCCTGTCCTTCTGGCTGCCCAAGTAAATATATGCGGGCAGACCCATCGCTTTGCCCACCTCTTCTACAGCACGGCGCATAATCGTATTGACATCCGGAGCGTTCACCACCTCCGCCGTCACCTGGCGAATGCGCTGTTCGCGCTGCGCTCTGGATTGGGCTTGCTCAAGCAGCAAGCGGCTTTGAACAGCAATCGCCGCCTGGCCTGCCACAGCTGAAAGGCGGGTTTGTTCGTCCACAGGGAAGTCTACCGGCTTATCGTAAAAACCCTGGATGAACCCAATCATTTGTTTGCCCAACATCAATGGAAAAACCACCGAGCTGCACCCCATAAACACATCCTGGAACAAAGTGCGGGTCAACCGATCCAGACGTGCATCATTGGCAATGTCCGACATGATGACTGGTTGTTCGGTAAACAACCCCCCTGGGCGGGCTTCAAAAGCGCTCAGCGGGTAACGTTCGGCCACGTTGAGACCGGGCGCCGCCCGGAAGGCCACCGGGAAAATCCATTCGGGGCGATGCTCGGCAGTCAATGGGCGATCAAAAACCGCCATCATCAGCAGCGGCGATGCGCTCCCCAACAAGGTGCGCTCGGCAAGGGTGTGTAAAATATCCTGGTAACCGCCGGCGGCGTTCATCTCCGCGATCATGCTGTAAAGCGTCTCAGTATCGGCCAGGGCCGCTTGAGTCTGGCTGAATAAGCGAGCGCTTTCTAACGCCAGCGCCACCTGATCCGACATACCTTGCAGCAAATCCAACTCATCCGGAGATAATGGGTGCTGCCTATCAGCCTGCACCGCCAACGCGCCAATCACATCCCCACGCAGGGTCAACGGCACGGCCGCCACACCCTGGCCGGGCAGGTTTACAAAGGCGTTGGCTTGCATGGCTTGCCGGCTTTCCTCCAGCCAACGCCCGTCATCTGGCGCTACCTCGAGCCGGTCATAATAATAGCCGGTTTGCGCTCCCTGGCGCTGGCGCAGCGCCTGCCATCCCTGGCGGCTCACGGTGCGATACAAATTATCGATTTCGGCCAGGCGTTCTGCTGTCTCTTGCTGCAAACGCTCGCGGTCGCTAATATCGCGAACAAAGCTCAGTACGCCGGTCGCCTTACCATCCTCCCCCACCAAAGGAAGCTTTAGCGTGGAAAGGAAGCGCATTTCGCCGCCCACCATAGAGGCCTTCGAATCCATCGATTTTATTGTCAGAGTACGGGCCACTTCATCGTCTTCTTGCCAGGCGCCCACCAGGCCTTGCTCGGCATCGCCTTTGACCGCCCTTTCATCAAAGCCAAGTTCTAATTCATCCTTGTCGATTAAATCCTCTTTATTCAACCCCAAACTTTCGGCAAAACTACGGTTAACCAGTTGGAAGCGGTGGTTCAAATCCTTGATATATATCCAATCGGGGCTGGCATCAATGATGGTGCGCACCAGTGCTTCGGACTGTTGGGTCTGCTGATACTGCCTGGCGTTCTGATATGCCACGGCAATTTGCGCGGCCAGGGTGGTCTGGATCGCCACATCCGCTGGGGTGAAACGCCCCGCAGTATCCGATTGAATATCTAACGCGCCCAAGATGGTATCGCCCGCAATGAGCGGTACGACCATTTCCGCGGCGGTTTTTTGCAGCAGTTCGTTAGCCATATAATAAGGGTCTTGATCGATCCGATTAGAAATCACGCCCTGACGCAGCCGGATAGCCCGTGCAGC
Source organism: uncultured Anaerolinea sp. (assembly GCA_964531975.1). GTDB lineage: Bacteria > Chloroflexota > Anaerolineae > Anaerolineales > UBA4823 > RBG-16-57-11. The sequence continues at coordinate 176,783 of CAZHFU010000001.1, forward strand.
CAGTGATCTCTCGCTATCGGTATTAATCCGCCAGCCCTGGCTAGATAGGCGCTCACCCACCTGGCCCGCTCCTGCCTTCAATTCCAAAATTCCACGGTCGGCATCGAGCAAGTATACCTGCACATAGTAAAAGCCAAACGAGGTTTGAATGCGGTTTACTGCTCGCTGCAGCAAACTGGCCGGGTTGGAGATGGCATTGATCTCGGCGCTGATTTGGGCTACCTTCGCCAATTCATCCACTTGCTGGGCCAAGGCTTGCTCCGTTTTCTTGGCGCTTTCCATATCAGTAATCACATCGGCAATATAGAGAGGATGCTCCTGAGCGTCTTTAATCAAAAACATGTTTTCAAGGGTTGGGCGAATGCTTCCATCCGGCCTTTGCAGGGCCATTTCCCCCACCCATTGCCCATCCCGGTATATCGTCGATATAATATCATCGAGCTGCTGACGAAATTGCGGTGGATAATAGGCGCTCGCTTGCGTTTGCTGTTCAGGATCGAGCGATTCTTTTCCTAACAGGCGAAGCAGAGCGGGGTTGGCGTAGAATAATTCTCCGTCCAAATGCGCCAGGCTCATGCCCTGTCCGGAGCTATCGGCGAAGCGGCGGAAAACGGATACATCTTGTAATGCTGCTTGTGTATCGGCGTACTGTCGGGCGTTTTCGAAGGCGACGCCAAGCTGGTTAGCCAACGCGCTCAGCAGGTCCACATCGGTCTGGCTAAGCCCATTAGCCATATCCGACTGAACATCCAACACTCCCACCACGCGCTCGCCCACCATTACCGGCACCGCCGCCTCGCTGCGTGTTTCAGGCAGAAGCGGATTGGGCAGCCAGCCTCTTTCAGAGCGGGCATCCGCCGCCAAGATGGGTTTTCCGCTATCTGCGGCGCGCCCCACCAGGCCGCGCCCGCGGGGCACTTTATGCTCAGATTGCAACAGGCTTTGACCCGCCTTGCCCGTGGCCGCCTTAAGCTCCAGGGTCTCCTTGGGGTCATCCCACAAGTAAACCTGGGTATGGTAATAACCATACGCCTGCTGCACATCCTCCACCACCGCCGTCGCCAAGTCAATCGGGTTCAAGATGGTGGTCAAGCGCCGGCTAATTTCTGCGTTGGTTTGTAGGGCGCGGGTGCGCTCTGCCACCCGAACCTCCAAGGACTGGCGCATCTCTTCGAGCTGCTTATTTATCGCCCGGCCTTCAGCCAGGCGAGCGCGCTCCACGCGCGCCCGTAGACCCACCCCCACCGCCAGCACCACACCAATAGTCATACTGGTTCCAGCAGCAGTATAGGTTTCAACTGCGGGCAGCTGCGGGTTTAGGGATGGCAGGGTCAACAAAACGATAGAATTAATTACTACCGCAAGAGAAATAGCCTCCGCCGGCGCAAAAACGCCGGCAAAAACATAGCCTAAGACGATATATGTGTAAACTACTACCGCCACGCCTGCGTCCGGAATAGGGTTAGACAATAATAGGTTAAAAGTCAGCAAAGAAAGAGCCGCCATGGAAAGGTAAGCGCCCCACCTGAAATATCTTGTCCGAGAAAGACCGTACAATACCGCTAAGAGGAGAGCCAATAAGACTAATCGTACCAGGCTGCCCAAAGACCCAAATCCACGGTTTATGATCCCCGAAGCTAACATCCCCACCAAGTCGGCCATCAGCAAGGTCACACTTAAAACGGATAAAGCAACGGCCTGGTTGCGCTCCCCTACCTCTACAATATCGGGATGGGGGCGCGTTAATCGGCTAAAGATGGTTTGTATACGCTTGAATACGCCGACGGTTCCGCGAGATTGAGGATCCATTTCCGGGGTCTTAGGCTGCATGTTATGCTCCTTCACTCACGACATCCGCGGCAGGATGGCTTGAACCATTGTCATCAGGCCGGGGCTGTAAATCTTCTTCCGAATCTTCGCTTCTCATGCGAACCACCACATTCCGTCCTAAGGCCATTCCCACTTCGCGCGCGGCCAGGCGCAGCACCTGTTCGGGGTCGGCGGCGCTGCGCACTCGCTCGGCGACCTGGCGCAGCACTTGCTCGTGACGCGCCCGGCGGCGGCTTTCTTCCAGCAAGCTCAAGCCCTGGATGACTGCCGCCCCCTGACCAATCAGCGATTCTGCCTGGCGTATCTGGGCCTCGTTTAGCTTACGGGGTTCGGAAGAGCCAAAGGTCATTAAACCAATCCACTGATCCGCCACCACTAACGGGAAAGCCACGAGAGAGCGCCCCAGGTTGGCTAACTGGCCGCGCATTGCCGGGTCTAGCCCTTCAAAAACCATGATGTCTTCAATAATATGCGGAGCGTCCCGATTAAACAAATTCAAAATAGGCATCGCCCGGATGGGAAGACTTATACCCAACGGAGGCAAGGACGGGTTTTCCGCGTCTTGCTTGCCGGCAATCACGGTTACAAAATCAGGAGGTTGCTCAGCCCATGGGGCGCTGAACAACATAATCGCGCCCCGTTCAAACTGGCGCAGCGCCGTCGCTTTCATAACAGCATCCAAGACGCCGTTGGGGGTGTTGGCGCGGACTACATCTTCAGAGCTAGCATATAGGGCATCGGTGACTGCCAAAGCCGAGCGGGTTTGCTCCGCCAGCCGCAGCGTTTCGATATGTTCGCTCAAACGCTCGGCCACAGCAGCTAACAACGCCCGCTGATCGGAATCCAGATCGTCTCCACCTTCCAAGCCAATCTCGCCAATCGTTTCGCCGCGCACACTGAGCGGCTGCACGAAAGGAAGGGCTGTCGCAACTTCCTGGGCAGTCACCTGCGTTTGATCGTAGACAAAGGCCGGCGTTTCGGGCTGCTCACGCATATAACTCTGCCAACCTTCGCGGATTAAGCGGCGGGCCGCATCTTCAGCCTCCTGGCGATAGCGCTCTGCTTGCTCCAACAAGCGCAGATTATCGATTTGCCTGGCAACCTGGGCGGTGATATTCTTTACCCACTCCACTTCATCGGGCTGCCAGGGCGCACCCTTACGGATCACTTCCAACTCGCCCACCGCTTCTCCTGTAACGATAATGGGCACATTGAGTATCTGCCCGGGGGCGGCTACATCCAAGGGCCTGGAAGCATCCAGGGGCTGAACGGCGTTATCTTGGAAAATATAACCCTGCGTTTCAGGTCGATTAATGGCATCCAAAAAAGTGTCATAGCTCGCCGCGGTTCGGCGGCGGGCCTGGCGTTCAACATCTGCGCGGGCTTGCTGAACCTGCGTGAACAAGGCAGCATTCTCCACGGCCACAGCCAACTGCGCCGCCAATGTTTGGAATGCGGGGAGAATTTCTCGATTAAATGCTTGTGGGGTCTGACTCTGCAAATCCAACACGCCCACCACGCGGTCGCCCATCATCAACGGAACCGCAGCTTCGGAACGCGTGTCTGGCAGCAAGACATTCGCCTTAAAATCCGGCGCGCTTAACGTGTCTTCAACCACTCTGGACTGTTTCGAAACGACTGCCGCGCCGTTCAAAGAATCTAGCCCCACCGGCAAACGATGGCCGCGGCGCAGCAGCTCGCCACCCGTCTCGCCCGATCCCGCCCGCAAAACGAGCGATTTAGAGCGTTCATCCATCAGGTAAATTTGCACATAATACAAATCAAAACTCGATTGGATCATCTCCACGGCGGTCTTCAACAGTTCATCCAGGTCGCGCTGTTCCACCAACGAGCGCCCCACATCGCCCGCCAGCGTCAATTCACGTGTCCGGGCAGCAACGCGCTGCTCCAGGTCTGTCACGTTCCGGCGCAGCTGCTCAGTCATATCGTTAAAGGCTAACCCCAAGCGACCCACCTCGTCGCGGGAAGCTACATCAGCGCGGGCCGATAAATTCCCGGCGCGCACCTGCTCGGCCGTCTCTGTTAGCCGCTTAATAGGCCGAGAAATTGCCTGCGCCAGAATTACCGACAAGAAAGACACCACGCCCGATACCACGCCAATCAGGCCAATTTGGCTTTCGGCTTGCGCGGCCACCGGCGCTAACGCCTCCTCCGATCGCTGACGCAGAACCAGGAACCAGCCCAGGCGAACAATCTCTGGGTCGTTCCGCAGCGTTGTTACCGGAGAGCGCGCAATAATTGACGAGTAACCACCATATTCGGCCTGCGTAAAAGAGGTAGATGGCAGATCGGCTAATACCTGCATCGCCTCAGGATTTGGAAGACTAAACTGACCGTCTATGATAGCCCGCGGCGCATCATTCGAGAAATATAGATCGGCATAGGTTTGTTGACCTGGTAAATCGCCGGAAATAACATCGATAATGCCTTGCAAATCGTAGGTGCTGCGTATCACCCCAAGCACCTCTTGCCCATCATTATCAAACACCGGTACGGCGATAACCATAACGTTCTTGCCCACGCTTGTATCATACGCGGGCTGGCTGAAATAAATCGACCCTCGGCCTTCCTGATAGGCGTTCCGCCACCAATCTTCGTCCGCCTGGTAATAATCGGTGGTAATGTGGCTGGCGGCAATCAGCGCCCCATGTTTATCGGTTAATATGGTTTCGGTGTTATAAGGGAAAATATTATCGTACTCTTGGAGATCCAAAGAGATTTGGTTTTGCAAGAACGACGCCAGCAGCGGGTTATCATCCTCTTGGTTTTGCGCAGCTTGCCGCCATAAAATGTCTGTCTGCTGAATTTGATATGCCACCCCTAGCTTATCCGCATCGTAAGCGCTGTTCGAGGCGATCAGCGCCTTTTGAATGGATTCACTGATATAAAAGGTTTTTAGCGCGTCCACCTGGGCAGATAGCAGATCGGCCACGGCCTGGGCACGGTTGGCGGCGATGGCCTGGAGACTGTCACCAATGCTGTTGGTCAGGATTTCAGAAGTGCGACGGCCATTGATCCCGCCCAAAAAAACCGAAATTATCAACGAAAAGAAGATAAACCCAACCAGCAGCTTACCGGTTAGCTGCATTTCGCGCGTCATCCACACCAGGCTCAGCAAAATTAACGTTAAAATCACCAGGGCGCCTGCTTGGGTGACGTTATACATGAACGGCGACTGAGCGCGTCCAAAGGGTTGGAAAAAGTTAATCAGACTGCCAATGACCACCACTCCCAAGGCAATGGAGATCGCGTAGACCAGATAACGATCCGGCAAGGTGAACAGCGCCAGGGTCAAAATAAGCATAAAACCTGCCAGCAAAAAGATGACGCTAACGCGATCAAACGCTAAATGTAAACTCACGCCGGCTAACAACAGGCTGCTCAGCACCATAAACATGCTGGCCAAGGCTCGCTCCGGCCTTGCCAGGCGTACGGCCGCCAGGTTCATGCCAGACGCCACAACCGTTATTGCCACGGCCACCCAAATAACAGGCTGATAGGTGCTGACCAGTGCGTACCCTTGCAGGGCGAGCAATAAAACGCATAACGCAATGCTGATAGAAGCCGAGATCCTAACCCGCCTTGGGTTGATCAATCCACTTACCGGCTGGAGATTACTGCTCGAAAGGCTTTGATTCATGATTGGCGCTCCTGATCCGGCAGAGAAACCTTATCCCCGCCGTTTTCGCCCACGTGTAGGCGAGCCTGGATGCGGGCCACATTGAGGCCCCGTCCCAATTCGCGCGCCGCCACCTGTAGAGCTTCCGGCACGCTTTGTGTACGTTCCACCTGTTCGATAATCTCTCGCAAGCGCACATCCCGTTGGGCGCGCTGCTGCGCTTGTTCCACCTGCTGGGCGTTGCGCAAAGCAATCGCCAACTGGTTGGCAATGCCACGCAGCAAATCTGCATCCTGCTCGGTAACGCCGTTGGTTACATTTTGCTGCACGTCAATGGCGCCCAAAACATCATCCCCTAGTAGAATAGGCACAGCAATTTCCGAGCGTGTGTCGGGCAACAGCGGATTGGGCAGCCAACTTGAATCGGCGGCGGTGTTTTGCACCACCACCTCTGTCCCGGTCTCACACGCCTGGCCCACCAGGCCACGCCCCCGTCCAATGCGATGATGATTTTCCAACATGGCTTTACCAGCTTCGCCTGTGCCGCCCACCATGTTCAAGTATTCGCCACTCTTATCCCACAAGTAAATATGAACATGGTAGTAATTGAAGGCAAATTGGAGCAGTTCTACCACTTCGCTCACTAATTGCTGCGTATCCAAGATTCTGGAAAGTCGCCGGCTGACATCACCACTAAGCTCCAGGGCGCGGGTGCGATCTTTAACGCGCTGCTCCAACCCGCCGAGAGTTTCTTTCAACTGGCCGGTCATTTGATTAAATGTGCGCCCCAAAAGCCCAATTTCATCTCGCGACTGTTCAGGAGCCTGCACATCCAGGTTTCCATCTGCCACCTGGCGGGCCACCTGGGTTAATTGCCCAATGGGTCGGGTCAAATATCCCACAATTAGCGTGGCAAATGCAATCACCAACACCGTAATTAGTATCGAAAGCAAAATTGACGAACGGGTCTGTTCCGAAATAGCTGTTTCAACAAGTCTCACCGGCGTACGGGTCAACACGACCCACGGCGCTAACCGCACAGGGACGGCCGTTGAAAGGGTGTCCTCATCTACGGCTACCCCATACGAAGTGAAGTAGGGCGAATTGCTCAGGTTGCGCAGTCCTTCGATAACATCATTTTGCCCAAGTGAGATATCCGCCGCCCGACCTGTGGGCAGGCGATGTTGTTTTTGCAAATTAGCAGCTTGCTCATCGGTGAGGCTGGTATATGTTTTATAGATTAAGTTTGGCCTGGAACTGTGCGCAACGCGCATGTAATTATCGTTATCTAATAAGACCACATAGCCGCCGCTTTGATCGCTTTCATAAGCGCTCATCACCAGCCATTGCAGCACGGCAGCGTTATACTCTACCCGCAGCACACCCACCACATCGCCCACCGCGTTACGTATCGGAGCCGTAAAATAGATACGCGGGAGATCATCGTAAAACATCACCGTCGAAACAAATGGCCGTCCGCTTTGCAAAGACAATCGGAAATATTGTCGTTCCGCTTCGCTGAGACCTTCTTTGGAAGGATTCGTATCTAATATATCCCTTCCCTTAACATCCAATAAAGCGTAGGAGGAAATAAAAACCGGGTCCTTAAGCGCCAGCGAACGAAGCACCTGCTCGGCCAAACCCGTCTCCTGAGCTGCGCCTTGCACAACGCCTACCAACTCCGGTAAACGCGCCTCCGTGCGCACGGCGTCCAGCGTTTGCTGCACAAAAGTATCGACCACGCCCTGAACGGCATTAGCCGCGGTAGACAACCGCGTGCGCGCTTCCGTACGCTTGTCGTTAGAAAGACGTTGGGTGTTCAAAGCCGACAAGACAACTAAAGGCACAAGGGCCACAAAGAGAAAGGCCATAGTAAAACGCACCCGCAGCGTAGACCGGCTCAGCAAACGCCGATTGGCAAAAACATAACCCAGCGCAAAAAGACTAACGATAATTGCGGTAACAATGTAATTTCTTTCGATGTAGGTATGGGGGGCGTAATTATCATATACCAGGAATACCGCCGCCTGAATTACGCCCAACACAAAGGCCAGCAGCGCCCCCCTCGTGCTTAAAGCGCCTACCGTCAGCCCCACAATCTGAACAATAGAAATTAAAGCCAGGGTGACCCCTTGCCCAGGGACAATATCCGCCATATAGATGACCGGCAGAATGATCTGTCCTAGAACCAACAGCCACACGCCTTGCCGCACCCGCCCGCGGCTAGACAACCAGGCAGAAACGCCGGCAACCAGGGCTAACCCAACCAACACCTCCATACCGGAAGGCGGAGTGTCGGTAATCTGGTAGAAAATAAATGTACCAACCGCGGTAACGCCCATCAACAAGGCAATCACCACACTTACTAACACGGCATGGGCGCGGCGCTCTGCTTCGGATGGGTTAATGTAACCCTGTAAGGAACTTTTTTCAAAAGCTCGTTTTAGCATTGTCATGGCAGATAGACCTTCCCCGCCAGACCAGCAGAGGCTGACGAATTGGGGACCAACCCGGCCAAGGACGGGGCCGGAAGATATATAGGATCAAATATCTTGCGTAAATCCATTAAGTACGTCAGGCTGCCGGTCGAGATAAGAAAATCCATATTCAACCGGCCCACATCGAGCAGAGATAGGCCTTGATCCGAAGGAGTTTGTCCAAATAAGATCTGGTTGTCTTCCAGGTTGTAAATATCTACATCACCAAAAGTAACCGCGCTCTGGGCAATTCCAGCTCTCGCGGCAACCACGCCGCGCGTAAATTGCTGATGCGTTTGGCGATATTCAACCGCTTCAAACCAGGCCCGCAGAAAAGCCTGGATTTTCTCTGGGTTTCGCTTAGCTACGCTGGAACGAAAGACGATCACATCTGGCAGCAAAGCCGAAACCTCGGTAGCCTGTAGAAGCGCGGCGCCTTTGTCAATCGCCTGTTTGGTAAATGGCTCATACACGATGCCAGCCTGGATTTGATCGGGTAGCAAGGCAGGAACCTGTTCTACAGGCACATTGACCAAGACGACATCGCGGGTGGTTAATCCGGCGCGCTGCAAAATGTCACGGATAACCATCTCTCCCGATGAGCCTAGCGCCACACCAATGCGTTTGCCTTTCAAGTCTTGGGCGGTGGTAATGTCTGGCGCGGTCGCCAGGCTAACCAGGCCGCCCGAATCGTATGCTGCTACGCAATTCATTTCTGTACGACTGGCGGCGTTCATCAAATCGATCATGCCTAGCAGGCTGCCATCTAGCTTACCGGAAACCAGGTCGGGGACCACTTCCGAGAAATTTTCATAATAAATTGGCTGCACCTTAACGCCATACTTATCGAACAACCCCAGAGCTTGCGCCACCACCAGCGTATAATCGCCCTCCCACAATGTCCACTCTACCCGCAGCGCGTCATCATCGCCGGGTTTACCAGGCGCAGGGTTTGAAACGGGCGTACAACCAACTGCGCCGACCAACACAGCCGCCGCCAACCCCAGGCGCACCCACTTCACAATCATTACTTGGAAAGCGTTCATCCCTTTACCTCCGTGCGGCGCATGCCAATCTGCACCCGGGCGCTGTCGGCGCTTAAGGCCGTACCCAACTCTTGCGCAGCAATCTGAAGCACTTCCTCCACGCCGGCGGCGGTTTGCAGCTTTTGGTAAACCAGGTTAGCCTGGGCCTCTCGTTCTGCCTGGCGCTGGGTTTGCACATACCGGCGGGCGTTCTCCAGCGTTACCCCAACCTGGTTAGAAAGCGCCTGGATCAGCAGGACATCTTGCTGATTTAAGCCCTCCAGTTTATTGGATTGTACATCCAGCACCCCCAGCACCTCACCGCCCGATAGGATGGGAACAGCCACCTCCGCACGGGTATCCGGCAGTAGGGGGTTAGGTATCCAATCAATGGAAGAGGCTGTGTCGGAGGCAAGCATCGCCTTTTTCTGCTCTGCCGCTCGCCCCACCAGACCGCGCCCTTTAATAACACGGTGCTTCCGGGTTACCAGCGTCCGCCCGGCCGATCCGGTTCCGCCGCGCATCTCCAGGTATTCACGCCGGGCGTCCCATAAATAGATTTGCGTATGGTAATAACCGAACGCCTCGCCCACTTCATCGACCACTGTGGTAATTAACAAGTCGGGGTCAAGGATGGTGGTCAGGCGTTGAGAAACCTGGAAGCTGGATTGCAGGGCACGGGTGCGCTCTTCGATGCGCCGCTCTAAATCCACCTGGCCCTTTACCAGGCGCTCACGAGCAAGCCCTTCGCGGATCTGCGCCAAACGGATATATCTCTCCAACAAAACAACCCCAGCGACAACCACGCCGGTTAAAACAATCAAAATTACGCTGCCAGTCACCCACCCGGTATTGCTGATATTCATTTCAGAATTAAGGAGGCTGATCGCGCCGGATTGCACCAGGAGCCCCGTGATCGCTAAGGTGGCAATCATCAATCCAAACGCCGCCCAGCCGACCTGCGCGCCAAATAGCGTGACCGTCATAACTACAAAGGTTAGCAAAAACAAACGAGAATCGCCGCGCAAGCCCCCTTCATATATATCCATTACGGATATGAAATACAACAAAAGCAAGAAAAAGCCGGCCCGCAGCCAATAGGGCAATTTGACATAGGTGATAATCAGTAATACCGCATAGACCCCGATATAGATGTATGCCAGGTATCCAAGCCCGCGGTTGATCACATCATAACTTGCGCCTGCCACGGCAAAAAGACCCAGCACCGAGGCGGCGCGGAGAATCACCTGCATCACCTCTGCCCGCCATTCGGTAATAATTTGCTCGGCGCTCTGTACAGAAGACGTATCGGTTGAATTGATCATCGCGAATCCTCAGTTTGCACTTTTAGCCAAACCCACCCATTTATTTTCTATCACCAACAACAGCTTGCCTGTAAAGCAGCCATTAATTCTAACCCTCGCTTTGGATAGTTGGCAAGTGCACTCTAAATGTAGTTCCTAACCCTTTTTGACTGGCGACTTCAATTTGCCCCTGGTGGCTTTCGACAATCGACTTCACAATCGCCAGGCCCAAGCCCGTGCCCTCAATTTCAATAGTTTCCTCATTTCGCACCCGGTAGAATTTATTAAATATAAAGGGTAAATCTTCCGGTGCAATGCCTATTCCTTGATCTTCGAAAGAGATCACCACCTGGTCGCCTTCCAGGCTGGTGCTTAGACAAATTTCCTGTTGCGGTGGGGTGTATTTAACCGCGTTTCCAAGTAAGTTGCTAACCAGCTGCTGCAACAGCTGCCGGTCGCCGCAAATATGCGGCTGAGCCGGGCAGAAGTTGACCCGCAAGGTCTGCCCCCTTAATAAAGCCTGTTCCCGAATGGTTTGGACGCTTTCTTTCAGAAGAGCGTGCAAGTCTAAGACCTCGGTTTTCATCTGAATTCCCGATTCGAGGCGCGAAATCTCCAGCAGGTTTAACACCAGGTCGCGCATCAGCATGGCTGAATTTTGAATGCGCTTGCTAAATTCCACTTGCATATCAGTGAGTGGGCCGGCTTTAGCCATCAATTCATTGTAGCCTAAAACCGCCATTAACGGGTTCTTGAGATCGTGAGTGGCCGAGGCGATAAATTCGTTTTTCAAGGCGGCCAATGCAATAAACTGGCTGATATCATGCAGCACCACTACTTGCCCGCCTTCTTCGATGGGTGTAACCAGCGCAGAAAAGGTGCGCCCATCCGGCCAGCCGATCTCACCCTGGCAATGCTCCCCCGTAGTGTGAGCCTGTTCCAACAGGCGCAGCAAGTCGTTATACCCGCCGGCCTGCGGCAGCGATTTACCTCCATGTTCGTCGAGGTCTGGAAAAAGACATTCGCCGGCCGGGTTCGCCAGGGTCAGGCGGTTGTGCGCATCCATCACCAAAATTGCATCGGCGGCGGAACGCAGCACAGCCAGTAAACGGCGCTGCTCTTTTTCTACGCTCTCGAATAAAGCCATGCGGTCAAGAGCAGATAGCGCCTGGGTGGCCACCGCCTGCAGCAGCGCGCAGTCGCTTTCCTGGAAAGCATTGGGATGCTCGCTGTATACCGATAACGCTCCGCGCACACGTTGATCGGAAATTATCGGTACAGCCGCCGATGAAATAACCGGCGTTCCTTCACAAAGTAGTACGGGTTTACGCGCGGCTGCCGCCTGACGAGGGGCTTCCGAGAGGGCGTCTGCTTCCACGCTGCCGGCGCTGCCGGCCGCGCCAACCAGCTGCAGCGCGCCATCTCCGTTAGCGGGGCATTCCCACAGCGCCACCGCAGGGTAATTAAGCCGGCTTTGAACGAGGCGCGGCAGGTGTTCGATTAATTGCTGCGATTGCGTGAGGTGATTAATGTGTTGGCTAATTTCATTCAAAGCCATCAATTCTTCTAAACGCCGGTGCTCAACATCAAACAACTGGGCATTTTCTAAAGCAATGGCGGCCTGGCTGGCAATGGCCTGTAGAATGGTTTGATGTTCCTGGGTGAAATATTCCGGCTGCTCATGCACCAATGTAAGCACACCAATAACCTTATATCGGCCCAACAGCGGCACAGCCACCGCCGAACCGCACTGCCCGTGTTCAGATCGCCAACGGCTATCGGCGGAGAGATCTCCAATCACCACGCCCTGGCTGGAGGCTATCACGGCCGCCGAAGCGCCCCAATTTACGGCTTGCTCTCGCCCCACCTCATCTAGTAGACGGGTCGTGTGATCGCCAATGGCGCGCTCGCGACAAACCGCCAACCCATTTGGCTGGTAAATATCCAGCCGCGCCAACGAAGCCTTGAGCCAGGCCACGGTGCGGCTCAACACAATATCGCTCAATGCATCCACATCCAGTTGGGCGCTTAACTCCTGGCCCAGTTCTGGCAAAATGCCCAGCTCTTTTGTCCGCCGGCGCAAAATATCTTCAGCCTGCTTCACGCGCAATTTCGATTGAATCCGCGCCGCCAATTCGCGCCAATCAAAGGGCTTAATCACATAGTCATCCGCCCCTAAAGCCAGGCCGTCGCGCACATCGCGCGGGCCAATGCGCGCTGCGGTGATCATAATCACCGGAATGTGAGCAATAGCCGGGTCGGCGCGCAGCTCAGCCAACACCTGGAAACCATCTTTTTTGGGCATATTGACATCGAGCAGCACCAGGTCCACATCTTCTTCGCGCACCTTACGCAGCGCCTCTTCACCATCCCATGCGGAAATAAAATTATAGCCTTCGCTTTGCAAACGGGCGGAAAGCAAACGCAAATTATCGGGGTAGTCATCAGCAATCAGAATTTTGAAAGAACGCCGCGCGACTGCAGCGGGCATGGATGGGGAAATATGATTTAAATCTTCCAGAACCTTTGCCACAATGCTGCGTATTTTTTCCGGCTGCACCGGCTTAACCAGGTAATCTTGCACACCCAAGCGTCTGGCGGTGATAACCAGGCCCGGCGTATCGTAAGCCGTGATGAGGATAATATGCGCCGGTTTTTGATTGCCCCGCAACTGCTCAATCAGCTGCAAGCCATTCATCCCCGGCATCATAAAATCGGTAATTAGCACATCCACTACGCCCTGGTCGATCCGACGAATAGCGTCCTCGCCGCTAGAAGCCGTGATAATCTCAACGGGCTGCTCGAATTTAGACAACACTCGCGCTAACATATTGGCTGTATTGGGATGATCGTCTACGATGACGATGCGCAGCGGGTGAAGGGTTTGGCTATCGGTCATACCTTGCTACCTTCCGACATTAACGGATGGAAGCATTATGCCATAGGCCGAGGGCCAAAGCGTTGGGGTTGCGGAGAATTAGTTTGGAAATGTTAGTGTAAGATTAATCAACCAGCAGTTTATAGCCGATACCACGGACATTCAATAATAAACGCGGATTTTGGGGGTCTTCTTCTAGCGCCTGGCGCAATATATAGACATAGTATTTTGCCAACGCACGCGCTTCAAGGGCATCGACCTGGTAATTTTGGGCCGCACTTACCAACTGAGCATAACGCACCACATTCGGAGAATAGCGCGCCAGGATCGCCAGGTAATCGAACGCCGCCGGGGGCAAGTTCAACACTTGCGCCCCCAATGTCGCCCGGCGCGCTTGTAAATCTAACACCAGGCCTCGCAGTTTGACAAACCGCTGCTGTGGGTCGGCCGGGATGGGACGACCCCCAAGCGCATCAGTGGGCGATTGAGTCTCTAACTCAGCCAGTTCAGCCTGCAAAGCGCCAATCTGCCGGCGCAGAGCGTCCTTTTTGCGTTCGGTATGCTGTTCCGCCAGCATCACATGGGTGCGAGCAGTGAGAACTTGCGGATCGAAAGGTTTCAACAGGTAATCGGCGGCTCCCAAACGCAAGGCCTCTACCGCCGATTGCATTGTTCCATAGCCAGTTAGCACCACAACCGGCAGCTTTGGATGCAATTTGCGCACCTGAGTTAGAATTTGAATGCCATCCATACCCGGCAGGTGTAAATCCAGGAACACCAGGTCGAAGTGCTGTTCGGCTAACCGGGCTAAAGCCTGCTCGCCGCCGCCGGCGGCTTCCGCCTGGATGCCCGAAGTTTGCAGCACCCGCTGCAAAGTGCTGCGCAGCGCGGCCTCATCATCAATAATGAGCACTCTACCAGGTGAGTAAACTTTCGCATCCAACTAGCGAATTTCTCCCTTCACGGGTGTGGGGATGCGCGGCTCGTATGGCAGCCAAACCAGGAATACCGTTCCTTCCCCCGGGGCGCTCTCCACTTCAATTCGCCCCAGGTGGCGCTGCACAATATCATAGGTGATAGATAAGCCCAGCCCGGTTCCACCTTCTTGCGCCTTGGTGGTCACAAAAGGGTCGAAAATATTTGGCAGAAATTCTGGGTCGATACTCGGCCCATCATCCGATATGCGCATCAAAACGCTCTGCCGGGCGTCATCGCGCATGGTTTCAACAATAATGCGCCCACCGGCAGACATTGCCTCCACCGCATTCAGGCAGATGTTCAAAATTACCTGTTTTATCTGATCGCGAATGAGCGGGATAAATGGTATGTCTTGTCCCACGTTGAACTGAAAGGCAATCTGGCTGTGGCGCAAATGAGTTGCCAAAAGTTTGTGCACTTCTTCGATCAGAACATTCACCGATTCGAGGGTAAATTCTTCCGAAGCAGCCGGGCGATAGGTCTCGCGCAAGCGGGCGATTAGCCCCGCCATGCGTTCGGTCTCTTTAAGCACTGTTTGTAAATCTTCAGTGGCTTGTTGAGATAATCCGGCTTCCATTTGAATCAGATAAAGCGCATTTTGAATAGCCTGGAGGGGGTTATTCATTTCGTGGGCCACCGAAGCCACAATACGGCCCAAAGCAGCCAGTTTTTCAGCCTGCACCAACTGACTGCGAGCGGCTTTCTCGTGTTCCAGAGAGGCCTGCAGATCAGCCACCAGGCGCGCCTTTTCAATCGCCACCGCAGCCTGCGCTCCCAAGGTGGTGAGGAAACGCACGTCGTCATCGTTAAATGCGCCCACCTGGCGGCTTTGCACCGACAGCGTGCCTAACAAACGGTCGCTGGTGCGCACCGGCGCAACCAGCAATGCTCGCACTTCCGCTCTATCGCCGCCCAGCGTATTATCGCCTTCATCTTTGCCCACAATGTACCGTGGGTCGTTAGAAACATCGCGCACATTAATCGCTTCGCCGGTCAATAACACCTGCCCCGCCACCCCCACCCCAGAGCGAAACACGACAGGCTGGGCGGAAAAAGCCGGGCCTTCGCCAGCCACAGATACCGGCTGTAAATATCGGCGGTTATCATCCAGCAAATGCAGAATGGTGCGATCTGATGCGCTCACCAACAAATTAACCGCTTCCACAATTTGCTGGAGCGTACGCTGTAAATCTACCGTGCCCGCCAGAGTCTGGCTAATTTCAAACAACGCCTGGCTTTTTTGCAATTCCTTCGCCAGGTCGTCAATGCTTAAGCGCGTCTCAGGGGCTTGCGGCAGATCGGACATTTTTCGTTTACAAAGCCCAGGCCAGCATCACGCCAATGATGGCGATTATCACGCCCAGGTGCAAGGCTAAGTTCGTCTCCGCCGGCCAACCCACCCCCGGTATAAATTGCAGCGCCAGGTTTACCAAAATTAGCAGCAAACCAATGAGCGGCAGCAAGCCCTTGCGGTGCGAAAGGTATTCAGATAATACATCAAGCAGACGATTCACGCCTCATCCTCCTTCAAATCGTCCACCGAGGCATCCTCGGATACAGCGCCTGCGTCTACGAAGAAAGGCTGATAGCGTGCAATCAGCCGGCCCGGCAGGCGCCCATCAATTAATACGCCGCCGCGCTGATTCTCCACTCTTTCCACCTGGCCTAGCTCATGGAACATCGAAATAAGCTGGCCTTGAGCATAGGGCAAACGCACAGATACCGGCGTGTAACGTTCGAACAGCATTTCGTTGGTTGCCTGGAGCAGTTCGGGAATGCCCAAGCCGGTGCGAGCGGAAATCGCCACCGAATTTTGAAACTCCGCCAGTTCCTGCATCGCCGCTTTGGGGTCGCTAAGACGGTCGATCTTATTCAGCACTGTAAGTATCGGCACATGACCAGCCCCAATCTCATTCAGCGTCTCATGCACCGCCGCCGCCTGGGCCTGGGCGTTTACGTGGGTGACATCCACAACGTGCAGCAGCAAATCGGATTCGTTGATCTCTTCCAGGGTGGCGCGAAATGCCGCCACCAGGGTGGTAGGAAGCTTCTGAATAAACCCCACCGTATCAGTGATTAATATGGCATGCCCGCCTTCCAGCTCCACCCGCCGGGTTGTGGGGTCGAGCGTAGCAAACAATTCGTTCGCCACATACACATCCGACTGGGTAAGCCGATTAAGTAAGGTCGATTTTCCAGCGTTGGTATATCCCACCAGGGTCACTAATGGGATGCGCGAGCGTTGACGCCGCTTGCGATACTGCAAGCGGTGTGTGCGCACATCATCTAGTTCGGTTTTTAAATGGTCAATCCGGCGGCGCACATCGCGGCGGTCTACTTCAAGTTGGGTTTCACCGGGGCCGCGCAAGCCAACCTGGCCCACGCTGCCTGAACGCCCCCCCCCACCCCCGGCCTGGCGCGCCAGGTGCGTCCAAGCGCGCGTCAAACGTGGCAGCCGATACTCGTATTGGGCCAGCTCCACCTGCAGCGCTCCCTCACGCGTACCGGCATGTTGTGCAAAGATATCTAAGATTAAAGCCGTGCGATCGATCACGCGGATATGTTCGCCAAACACCTTCTCTAGTTCACGTTGGTGGCGGGGGGAAAGTTCTTCATCAAATAGAATAACATCGGCTTCAAATTCCGTCGCCAATGCCCGCACCTCTTCCACCTTCCCCTGGCCGATAAAAGTTTGGGAATTGCGCCTGCTTAGCTTTTGGGTGGTCTCACCCACCACTTCTAAACCGGCGGTATCGGCTAACAGAGCCAGTTCTTCCAGCGAATCTCCCAGAGATAGTAGATTTTCATCTCCGTACACTTCAACACCCACCATGAAGGCTTTTTCACGCGGCGGGCGGGTTGCTTCAGTTTGCTTCTTCGTCATCCATCACTCTTTTCTTCTAAGCCCATTTCAATCAGGGGCGAAAATAATTTGGCGGTGTGGTCGTCTGGGGGGAGCGCTCGTAAAGGCAGCAGGACATGGAAAGTGGCCCCAGGAAAGCTCGTTTCGTCGCAGCCAGGGGATTCTACCCAAATCGAGCCGCCATGCGCTTCGATAATGCCTTTACAGATTGATAAACCTAACCCCGGGCCACCACCTTTGAATTTCGTCTTACCGCTTGAGTGCAGCGACACACTGCCCAGACGGCCAAATTTCTCAAAAATTCGGCCCGAATCTTCGGGTTCAATGCCAATGCCGGTATCTGTAAATGTAACTTCGATAAACCCGGGCAGCTTACGACCATCCAGCGTAATCCGACCGCCGTCAGGCGTATATTTCAGAGCATTGGAGAACAGGTTACGAAAAGCCTGGTAAAGCCGCTCAGCGTCTCCAAAGGTCATCTCATCTGCTCCGGGAAAAGGACGAACATCCACAGCCAGTTTGCGCTCCTTGATAATGGGAGCGAATTCAGTGGTGAGGGTGAGCAGTAAGCGATTCACCCATAACGGCTGAAAATGCAGCGACAACAAGTTATTGTCGATCAACGAGACGTCAATCATGTCATCCACAATCTCGCGCAGGCGGCGTGTGCCATTGTCCACGCCCTTTAGCAGCACACGCTGCGATTCAAAAGCTTCCACCCGGGGTAGTTGATCGCGCAGCATGGCCGTGTAGCCCTCGATCAGGGTCAGCGGCGTTTTGAGTTCATGGGCGGCGATGGCAATAAAGTCCGACTTGCTGCGGTCGAGCCGCTGCAGCATAGTGTTGGCTGAAGCCAGATCGCGCCGCAGCGCTTCAACGCTGCTCTGCGTTTCCAACCTGGCGGTAAACTCGTACGCATGCAGAAAAACGGGCAGCAGCGCCCCAGCCAAATCCAGGGCTTCCGCCTCGCTAAGGATCTCTCGGCCAATCTCAAACGTGCGGGTGTGAATTTGGTTAATGATTTCCGGCAGGCGCACTTCCTTAGCCTCCAGGTCGGTTTCGGTGCGCGAAGCTACCCAATCTGCCAAAATTGCATCCATCCAGGTGGCGTTACCGGTCTCAACCGACTGCATCATACGGTTGAAAAAGTCTTCCAACAGGATTTCGGCGTTAGCGCGCGTTTCCTCCCCACGGGCGAACAGCCGTGAAAGCCGGAGCAGCCAAGGCCGGTGTATAAACTGCAGCGATTCAACCACCGTCATCATCTAATTCACACCACTTTTTTAGTTGGCGCTCCGCCTGCTACGGTAAAGGCGCAGTCATCCAGCTTAATAATGTCTTACCCACTACTTCCAGGCTGTTCGCCGAAACTTTATCTAACGTATCGGCGGTGGTATGCCAGGGCGGATAGTCAAAATCAATGATGTCTACCGCCGGTATGCCCGCCTGTAAAAAGGGCAAATGGTCATCTAAAATTTGATATTTTGCCTGGTTGGGCATATACTTGCCATAACCCAGGCGCTCTGCTGCGCCCCAGATTTCCTGTGCTAAGGCCTGATCGGAATTCTTCTCGATAAAAATCTTTAGTTTTTTATCACCAATCATATCCACTATCACGGCCGCGTCCGGCTTATCGGTTAACGAAGCCACAAATGCTTGCGACCCCAAAATCCAATCCCAGCCCGGCAAATTTCCATTATCTTCGGCGTCAAAAAACACCAGCCACACCTGACGATAGCGCAGTTCTGCCGCATGGGAAGGCAAGACCCGTCCAAGCTCCATAAGCGCCGCCACACCTGAAGCCCCATCGTTTGCCCCCGGCACAGGCGTCTTGCGAAGGGTTTCATCAGGGTCATGGTCTGCTTCCAGGCGAGAATCATAGTGCGCGCCTAGCACCAACCAGGGCCGCCCTTCTCCCCATTTGGCGATAATGTTGCGCACCGGGCGCTTTACCCCGGCGCCATTGTCGAAGATGGTTTCTTGCGCCGCTACCTGCCAGCCGGCGATCCTCAACTGCTGCATAATCCAATCGCCGGTTTGTCGGTGGGCCTGGCTGCCGGCAGTTCGCGGGCCAAGCTGCATTTGGTATTCTACATCACTCAACGCAGATGCGCCATTAAATTCTTGTGGATTCGGCGCGCTTTCGGGCAAGCCATCCTGAAGGGCGGGGGCGCAGGCCGTTAACACCCCGGCTACGATTATCACCGCTCCTAGAACCACCAGCCGGAGGGTGGAGGTAAACAAACCTCGGCCTCGGGTCATTTCGTCGCCTCATCCCAGGCCTGCAGCGCCCGCGCTACAAGCGCCACATGCCGAAATTTCTTGCTCTTTGGCGCATCTTCCAACGGCGGCAGCAAACCGAAATTCGCCTTTGTAGGCTGAAAATCCGCCGGCGCGGCGTGTGTAATATAGTGGCACAGCGCCCCCAGCATCGTTTCTAATGGTAGGGTGAGGGGGGTTTGCCCGTTAAGGAAGCGGGCTGCGTTCCAGCCGGACAGCAAACCGGTGGCAATATTGCCGGCATAGCCTTCGACCCCGGTTATCTGTCCGGCGAAGAATATCTCTTGGCGCCGCACATGCTGCAACGTAGGCAGCAGCTGCGAAGGCGAGAAGATGAAGGTGTTGCGGTGCATTTGCCCATAGCGTGCAAATTCCGCCCGTTCCAGCCCAGGGATCATGCGCAAAACCCGTTTCTGCTCTGAGAATGTGAGGTTGGTTTGAAAGCCCACAATATTATAAAGCGTTCCGGCTAAATTATCTTGCCGCAGCTGCGCCACGGCATAAGGGCGAAAGCCGGTGAGGGGGTCATGCAGGCCAATCGGTCGCAGAGGGCCGTAAGCCAGGGCGTCGCGCCCGCGTCGGGCCAAAATCTCCACCGGCAAGCAGCCTTCAAAGAAATGCTGCGGCCCAGCTCTCACCCCCATCTCAATTTCCAGCTCAAAATCCCGCAGGGCAATGCGTTCCGCCCCCAGCAAGGCGTCAATAAACGCATGATATTCTTCACGGTTCAAGGGGCAGTTAATGTAGTCGCCATCGGCTTGCTGGGCCTGCGCATATTCAAAGCGGGTGGCGCGAAAGGCGCGCTCAAAATTAATCGATTCGATGGCGACCACCGGGGCGATGGCATCGAAAAAATAGAGATGCTCCTGCCCGGTAAGTTGGGCAATCGCCGCCGACAGGGCCGGAGAGGTGAGCGGCCCGCTGGCGATAATGCATGGCTGATCTGGAAGCGCCCGCACTTCCTGGCGCACCAGGCGAATATTGGGGTGGGCGGTTATGGCCTCGGTCACCCGGCGAGCAAACTCATCCCGATCTACCGCCAGGGCCTGCCCCGCGGGAAGGGCGGTCTCTTGCGCCAGGCGCATTAACAACGAACCGCCGCGGGTTAGCTCCTCCTTTAATAACCCAGGGGCGCGATCCATCATCGATGTGCCAAACGAATTGGAGCACACCAACTCCGCCAGGTAATCGCCGGTATGCGCGCCGGTTCCAAGCGTGGGACGCATCTCATACAACGTCACTTGCACCCCGCGCTCTGCCGCCTGCCAGGCCGCTTCGCTGCCAGCCAGGCCTCCGCCAATTACGGTTAATTCTGCCATAAGAGATAATTGTACCAGGAAAGGGTGTATAATCGGCATGTCCACGCTCTAGGACCATCTTTACAACATAAAAAGAACGGAGATTCTGTCATGCCACAATTAGGTGCAACGGAACTGATAATCATCTTAGTGATTGTGATCCTTGTTTTTGGCGTCGGTCGGATCGGTAAGATTGCCGGCGAAATGGGAAGCGGGATTAAAGCATTCAAAGACGGCCTGCAAGGCGATGATGATGATAAGGCCAAATCTGACGAAAAGAAGACGGAAAAGTTCGAATGAGGCGCTTCTTTTGTGCTCTGTTACTTTTAACGCTATTGCTAAACGGCCACAAGAGCATTGCAGCGGCACAAGAGCCAGTCGTTCATGCGGTCTTATTCTACGCCACCGATTGTCCCCACTGCCGCAAAGTGATGAAGGAAAGTTTGCCGCCTATTAAAAAGGAGTTTGGGGCCCAGCTCGACATTATCGGTATCGACGTGATGCACCCACTGGGACAAAGCATCTATCAAGCCATGTTAGTGGCATACGAAGTTCCCACACCCCGCATCGGCGTACCGACGATGATTGTGGGAGATAAAATTTTAATCGGTGAACAAGATATTCCTCTCATGCTGCCCGACATTGTGCGGGCTGGGATAAACGCCGGCGGGGTGGACTGGCCGGATCTCCCCGGCTTGGATGCTGTGGTGGGCGCCCAAGCTACCCTGCCTCCCGAAAACTCCGCCGAAACAAACCTCACTCCCCCGGCCGCATCGGATGGGTCGCCCGCCCCCGAGGGCGTTCCGACTGCCAACGCTTCGGTGATCCAGACAATCCAAAAAGACCCGCTCGCCAACAGCATCGCCATCCTGGTGCTGCTGCTGATGATTTTTTTGATTCTCTACGTGCTGGCGCGCTTCATGGTAAACCGCACCGACCGCATTATGCACTGGCCCGCCTGGAGCATCCCGGTCATCTCTATATTCGGCTTAGGGGTGGCGGCTTATCTCTCTTTTGTTGAAGTTACCCAAACCGAAGCCATTTGCGGCCCGGTGGGAAATTGCAACACTGTCCAATCCTCCCCCTATGCCATCCTGTTTGGGGTGCTGCCCGTGGGCGTGTTAGGGATAATGGGCTACCTGGCAATCTTGGGCGGATGGCTGCTAAAACAATTTGGCCCACGCAGTACGCGCAACCTGGCAATTATCGCGCTGTGGGCGTTCGCCTGGATTGGCATCCTGTTTTCTATTTACCTGACGTTTTTGGAACCTTTTGTGATCGGAGCCACCTGCGCCTGGTGCATCACCTCAGCCATATTGATGTCGATGATTTTCCTGGCAACCTCCGGCCCGGCGATCCAGGTATTTGATTACAACGAGTGAGGCCGGCTAGGCCGAAACGGGTTTATCCACAATCACCCAGGCGTTGAAATTATCACGCTCAATGCGCGACGAGGCCGAAAAGAGTTGTTGAATTTGCGGCGGGGTTAAAAAGTGGCTGCGCATCAGAAGAAGTTTCTCGCCTAACGCTAACAACTTGACCGAAAAGCTCCGGTAGTCTGGTTCCTCGATCACAATGCGCCCTCCGGGGCGACACACCCGCCACAGTTCCTGCGCTGTGGCGGCTTGATTCGCAACGTGATGCAGCGCATCGACCATCAACACGTAATCGAAGGTGTTTTCGGCAAAAGGGAGCTGTTCGGAGAACGATCGCGCCGGCCATATGCCCGGCTTATGGCGCGCTTGGGCTAACATAGACGCCGACTCATCGATCACCACGCTCCTTTCGAAGTAGGCCAACAGCCCCTGCGAGACCCGGCCTGTGCCGCCGCCGGCATCGAGCAGCAGTCCGGCGGGGCGGGAAGGCACGGATGTGAAGCCAAACCGCGCCGCCAACTGCGCCCCGTCGCGAGCGCTCATCATGCGCTCGTAGAGAGGGGCAATCAATCCAAAATGGTCTAAAATTGGCATGGATCTATTTTCTCACCAGGGGTAAAAACAGCGCCCTGCTTAAATCAACTTGCCGGAAATTGATGACCACCAAATTGGCGGAACATAAGTTAGAGGTAAGGATCATTACCGGCTGCGATTGGGCTGCGCCACTTATATCTATAAGCTGCACACTTAATGTATTGGCAACCATCGGAGAATCCGAAAGGTATAGATCGAACCCCCCTTCGCCAAATTGCTGCGAACTTCCACTCACCGCGTAGCGTAAAATGCTTTGATTTCCAAATGCGCCGCTCAACTTAACCACAAGCCCGTTCACCGGCGCGCCATTTACATCAAACACCTGGCCGCCTACCCCTGTCCAGGCGCAGCCGGCTTCTGGTTGAACAAAATTACCTATATTTACCGGTGTTCCAGCTTGTGGAAAATAGAATAAATCGGCGGCCGCCCGAGCGCGGTCAGGAGCACACGTACTTAACCCCCATAACAGCATTACCACCAGCCCCAGGCGCGCCAGGGCCTGTGCAGGCGCCGCCCCTCCCCCCCGTTCCGCAGACCCCTGGACGGCCAGGCGGCGATTTTTCGGGGACACTTAGCTAGTACTCCTCATCATCATCCAGCCAACCTTCATCGCTTTCCTCGTCAGCGTCCATCTCGTCCCATTCGTCTAATTCTTCTTCTTCGTCTTCCCACTCCTCGGCGGCATCCGGCTCACCGGCATGTTTGAAAGTCATACAACCCTGGTCGGGGTCAATTTCCACTGCGGCGGCGCCACAGTAGCCATCATCAAGAAAAATACAATCTATGTAATGACAGCGGATACGGGGCATAAACTCCTCCAGTTAATGGTTTTTTTGATTCTTAGATCTTATGACCGGGTAAAGCGATGTTGAGATTTCCCAAAAAAGAACCTGCATGGTTATGAAAATGAATCCAAAAGCCAAACGGTTGCTTCGGCCCCGGACGGCAAAGATTTTACCTCAGAAGGCACAAAAAGCAAAGCGTTTGCCTGGACAAGAGAGCGCAAGTTGCCCGATCCTTGATGTCCGGTAAGATAGGCCACATAGCGACCCGCCTGTTGTTCCACCACCGCCCGCAGGTAACTTTCTCGCCCATCCGATTCAACCGGTTCGCCCAGCATCACTGTCACCGGCGGACGCAAGATGTGCGCAGCGCCTTGCATATACAAAAGCGCAGGCCGCACAAACACCTCAAAACCCACAAAGGCCGATACCGGGTTGCCGGGCAAACCCACAAACGGAGTGCCCCCATATTCCCCAAAGGCCACCGGCTTACCCGGGCGCATATTCACCCGCCAAAAGGACAGCCTGCCATGCGCTTCCACCACACTACGCACAAAATCGAATGCGCCCACGCTTACCCCCGCCGAGGATAAGATCATATCGGCCTGGGTTTGTAAAGCCTGGCGCAGAATTTGCTCAATCGCCTGGGCCGAATCTTCCGCCACGCCCAGGTTGATCGTCTCCGCTCCGGCAGCCTCAGCTAGAGCGGTGAGAGTATAGGTATTGGAGTCGTAAATTTTTCCGGCTGTTAAAACCGCCCCGGCCGGCAGCAGCTCGTCGCCCGATGAAAAGATCGCCAGGCGCGGCTTACGGCGCACATGCACCCGGTCGTAGCCAAGCGTAGCAAGAAAGCCCACATCTTGAGGGCGTAAGCGCAGCCCCGCCTCCAATGCCGCCTGACCCTTGCGCAGGTCTTGACCGGCAGGGCGCACATTGCTACCGGGCGCTTCTGGGTGAAAAATGCGCACCGAGCGAGAATCGCCCGGCGAACTATGACGAAAAGCCGCCCAACTTGTATTTTCCACCGGCGAAACGGCGTCGGCCCCCGGCGGTAAGGGCGCGCCGGTCATGATGCGCATCGCCTGGCCGGGCTGCAAAGGCGTTTGCGCTGCGTCTCCAGCGCGAATATCGCCCACCACGGGCAAATCTACCCCGGCCTCGGCAGAGGCGGCGGCGATATCAGCGGAGCGCACCGCAAAACCATCCATCGAAGAGTTGGTGAAAGGAGGTTGGTCAAACGCGGCGACGACATCCTCCGCTAACACACGCCCCACGCTATCCACCAGAGCGGTTTGCTCAATCGGAAGAGGCGTAAACGCCGCCAAAAGCCGCTCTCTCGCCACACTTACCGGTAACAAACTGGTTTCTTGGCCCATTCGGGGCGCATTATACCATAACGATTTGCCGGAAAAACCCTGATCATACCCAATTAGGCCAAATTCCCCCGCAGCCAGGCCCCTAAAACAACTTACACCGGGCGTCCGACGCGCCGGCGAATTGCCTCCCTATCCGGGGCGCACCCGGCGCGCTTCCAACACATTCGGTAGATTTTCCAACCGGTCTAAAATACGGCTGAGCTGCATGATATCGCGCACCTCCAGCACCAGATCAAACGTCGCCACATTACGATGCGTTTCCCCTTTCACCTTGGGCATATTAATACCTTCAGCGTCAATCATCGTCGAAACATCTTTCATTAAGCCGTCACGATCAAATGCCTTGATACGCACCGGAACCGGATAGGTGGTGTTCGCCTCGCCCCAACTAACCTGAATTAGGCGCTCGCGGTCTTGCACCCGCAGCACATTGGGGCAATCTTGGCGATGGATGGTCGCACCGCGCCCTCGGGTAACATACCCCACGATTTCGTCGCCCGGGGCTGGGTTACAGCAGCGGGCATACATCGTCAGCAGCCCCTTCAGCCCCTTCACCGTCACAGCCTCGGTAGACGGCGCGGGAACAGGGTGCGAAAGGATGGGGACAGCCTCCTCCTCTTGCGGTGGGGTTTTTTCTTCGGCGAAGGTCAGATGGCGCACAATTCTGGCAATTGCCAGGTCGCCTATGCCTATGCTCTCGTAAAGCTCATCAATCGACTTGATCTCAAATTCGCGCGCCAGGCGTTCCAGATTGATATCGGTCATGCCCAAGCGGCGCAGCTCTTTTTCCAGCAGCATTTTGCCGGTGTTAATATTCTTATCGCGCGCCTGGCGTTTAAACCAGGTGCGAATTTTACTGCGTGTGCGTTGAGAGTTTATCAGCCCCAGGTGCGGGTTTAACCAATCCAGGCTTGGCCCGCCGCGCTTAGCGGTAAGAATTTCCACCTTGTCACCAGTACGAAGATGGTAATCGAGCGATACCAGCTTGCCGTTGATTTTCGCCCCCCGGCAGCGATGCCCAATATCGGTATGCACCTGGTAAGCAAAATCAATTGGCGTGGAACCGGCTGCCAGGTCGATAATATCGCCGCGCGGGGTAAAGACGTATACCCGGTCTTGAAAGACCTCCGACTTCATATTATCCACGAACTCGCGGGCGTCTTCCACATCCTGGCGCCAGTCCATCAACGAGCGCAACCACATAATGCGTCGTTCATATTCATCGTCGCGCGCAACGCCTTCTTTATAGCGCCAATGGGCGGCAATGCCATATTCGGCGCTTTGATGCATTTCAGTGGTGCGAATTTGTATCTCTAGATTATTTCCATCTTCGTACAGCACCGCCGTATGCAGCGATTTGTAGAAGTTATCCTTGGGGGCGGCAATATAATCGTCAAACTCTCCGGGGATAGGCCGCCAATGGGTATGAATAATACCCAGGGCCATATAACAGGTGGGATTATCTTGCACGATGATACGCACCCCGCGCACATCATGCACCATATCAAACGGAACACCCTTACGCACCATTTTCCTATAAATAGAGTATATGTGCTTGGGGCGAGCCGAGATCTCGGCCTGAATGTTGGCCTGGGCCAACGCTTTCGAAAGGCGCGCCCCAATTTCGTTCATTTCTTGTTCGCGCTCAGATCTTCGCTTTGCCAAATGGTCGGCAATCTCGCGATACTTTTCAGGGTTCACGTACCGGAAGCCCAGGTCTTCCAATTCCCATTTGATTTGCCAGATGCCCAAACGGCTAGCAAGGGGCGCAAAAATATCCAACGTCTCTTGGGCAATGCGCTTGCGTTTATGTTCAGGCATATACCCAAGCGTGCGCATATTGTGCAGGCGGTCAGCCAGTTTGATTAACACTACACGCACGTCTTCGCCCATGGCTAAGAAGGTTTTGCGAAGCGTCTCATTCACCAGGTCGTGCTTGCGGCTGCGCGAAATCGCGTCTACATCCTCTTCGGGAGTAGGTTCACCCCGTCGCTCGGCAGCTTGCCGTTTTTCCTGCTCGCGCAAATCCACTTTCGTCTGGTCTTCACCGGCGCGTGACACGCGCGGTAGTTGGGTGAGCTTCGTCACCCCGTCTACCAGGCGAGCAATCTCGGGGCCAAAATCTCGCGTCAGGTCTTCCAGGGTTACAAAAGTGTCCTCAACGGTATCATGCAAAAGACCCGCCGCCACCACAGCCGGAGGCACGCGCATCTCTGCCAGGATATCCGCCACCGCCAAAAGATGAGTGATGTAAGGCTCGCCGGAAACACGCTTTTGGCTTTCATGCGCCTTTTCCGCCACTTTATACGCGCGCAGCACCAGCTCTTGGTCGGCCAAGGAGTAACTTTCGGGCAGATCTCTTACCAGGCTATCGACGCGCATCACACACCTCTATTTGAGGAACTAGTATACCCTAATTCCCCCATCACCTTAGTGAGCTTAACCAGGTCTTTATCCAGGTAAACAATCTTTCAAACCGGCGCACTTCTTGCAATTTTGCTTAATATGGTGTAGATTAATACAACAACGACTACCGGCCGAATCGCTTGCTGTATCGCTTAAGGAGGAATGGATGAAATCAACCCTACGCATATTAGTTTTGCTAGCTCTGCTATGTTCGATCTGTCTGCCGACCGAGCGGGCATTAGCCGCCCCCAATGTGGCTGCATTCACGATTATCAATGTTACGCCGAATGTCAGCATCACCATTCAAACAATTAATATGCCCGCCCAGACCTCTTTCGATGTACTGATGAGTCCTTTCAACGCCCAGGGCGTGGAGGCCATTAAAGCCGGACAGGTTACCTCCGGCCCCGGCGGAGCGTTCACGGCCACCTTTGGCATCCCCGCCGCTCTACAAGGTGAATATCAGATCGCGGTGCGGTTGCAGTCTACTGCAAACCCCAGCTTTTTTATCCACAACTGGTTCTATAACAACCGCTACAACAATCCCAACATTGCTCCCCCGCTCAAACCTGGGGTGGGTGGCTTACCCGCCCAACCCGGCAAGCCGCTGCCCACCATTAGCATAACATCCGTCAAGGCCGATCAATCCGTGACGGTGCTCACACACAACTTTCCCGCCCAGGATAAGATGGAAGTGCTGATGGGGCGGATGGGTACGCGCGGCGTGGGCGGTATGGCGGTTGACTTGATTACTACCGGCGATGGCGGCAGCCTGAGCTTCACATTCCCCATTCCGCCGGCGCTCCACGGTCAATATCAAATTGCCATTCGCATCCAGAGCGTATCAGGGCGCGGCTACTTCGCTTATAACTGGTTCACTAACGCCAACGTCAATACGCCGGGGCCTTTTCCTGGACCTATCGGGCCGCAGCCGCTGCCCGGCTACGGCGTCTTTCCAACCTTTAGTGTGCTAAGCGCGGCGCGCGATGGGGCGGTCGCCATTATGGCCTATAACTTACCCAAGAATAAACCTTTCCAGGCCACCATGGGGCTGATGGGCACACGCGGCATGAACGGCATCGTGGTCTCCACTTTTAATACTGGTGCAGGAGGCGCACAAGCTTTCACCTTTGCCATTCCACCGGCGCTATTTGGTGTTTCGCCCATCGCCATTCGCCTTCAGGCCACCGACCAGTCGGGATACTACGCCTACAACTGGTTCTACAACCGCTAACACTAGGGATTGATACTTGGTTTACCACCGCCGCCGCCGCCCGGTTTGGGCTGTTGGCCGGGCAGCGGAGTGGGCGTTTCGGTTACCGGTAACGTGGGCGTCTTGGTCATGTCGAAGGCGGCCTCCCAGCGATATATCTTCAGCGGGCGGCCATAGAAGTACAGCTCAACCAGGCGGCGGAAAATTGGGGCCGCAATCTCCGAGCCTTCGCCGGCGAATTCGGCGATAACGGCGATGGCGATATCCGGCTTATCTTGGCGATTTTCCGTTGTGTAACCAGCAAACCAGGCATGGGGGATTGAGCCAGTGGTAGCGGTTCCGGTTTTGCCTGCCACGGCAATATCCAGCCCGTTCATCGGGCGATACGCCGTGCCGACGGGCTGCTTGCTTCTCACAACCCCCAACATGGCTTGTTGGATGAGCGCCAGGTTTTCCGGTTTCACCGGCAGAACCCCTTGTGCATCCGGCTCGAACGAAGCGCTCACCACCCCATCGGGGCCCACAATCTTTTCGATAACCTGCGGACGATATAACGTGCCGCCATTGCCCACCGCAGCCACAAACCGGGCCACTTGCAGCGGCGTGACTTGCATATCGCCCTGCCCAATTGCCAGGTTGATGGCGTCTATCTCGCTGCCCGGCTCAGGGATGTTGCCTGGTTCTTCATCCACCCCCACGATTCCCGTCGGGCTGCCTAACCCAAAGGCGCGCGACATTTCGGCGATATTTTTGGTCATGCCAACGCGATACAGATCTAACCCTATGTGCCAGAAGAATGGATTGCACGAACGCATCAGCGTTTCGGGCATGGTAAGCACCCCGCTGGGCTGGGTGACTTCATCCTCCTGGAAGTGGTCCCAGGTCCAATCGTAACGCACAAAGCCAGGAATTTCGTCGAAGGTATATTGACAGTCGTAAGTGGTATCGGCGGTGTAGCGTGTGCTTTCCAACGCGGCTGCAAAGGTGATGATCTTAAACACTGACCCAAGAGGGTATTGCCCCTGCGCGGCCCGGTTAAACTGCGGCTGCTCCGGGTTGTTGACAATCAGGTTCAGTTCAGTATTCCAGTTGAAATTCTCGATTTCAAAGGCGTTCGGGTCAAAGCCAGGCGAAGAAACCATCGCCAACACTCGACCGGTGTCGAGCTCTAGCACCACTGCTGCGCCGGTGAAACCGGCCAGCGCTCTTTGCGCGTCGTATTGGTATTGGCGGTCAATCGTAGTGTAAATATCCTGGCCCGGGCTGCTTGGGGCCGAACCCAGCTCGCTGACCGGCGCGCCGTCTTGATTAAACACATACAGCGTGCCGCCGCGCTTACCCATCAGGGTGTCTTCACCCCACAGTTCGATTCCCTTGCGCCCCACCCGCTCATCCGAGCGATAACCTTTGCGCCGGTAAGCGCCAACTTCATCTTCCTGCACGGCGCTGACATAACCCACCATGTGTGGAGCAATGCCGTTGCCCCAATACAAGCGCCGGCTGTAGCGGGTTACCTGGGCGGCATTCCAACCCACCAGGGCTTCCAGCAGATTGGTGTTCTCGTCCGCCGGCGCCTCGGTAATGGGTAGATATTGACCGGGTGGAGTGGCCTCAATCCAGCTGGCGATCTGCTCAAACCGGCGGTTGGAAAGCTGCGCCAGCAGCGAAACCAGGCCCTGGTCGTCTTCGATACTCACATAACCGGGCCACACCCCCACCGCCACAGCGTCGGCTTGCTTGGCAATGGGGTTGCCGCTGCGGTCGTAAATGGCCGACCGGCTGGGTTGCCCACTGTCCATTCTTAGCACATTTCCATTAGCAAGTTCCGGCAGGATTAAGCCATCGCTCCACTGGATGCGCCATTGGCCTTCTTCCAACACCAGGGGATAGGTGTACTGGCGGGTAATTTCACCCACAATCGCCGAAACCAGGGTGGTCTGCACACTAACCGATCCTTTAGGGGCGCTGTTTTGCTCACCAAGCAGAGTGACCTTCAAGTCGGTCATGGCGGCTTCGTTGGTAGCATCGGCATAACGGGCGGCAAAGTCTTCGGCGGTAATCGCCGCCCGGCTGTCTTTGCTCAACCGCGCATACATTGCCGCATAATCTCCGGCCTTCCAGGCGTCTAAGAAAGCCTGGACAGCCGCGGAGAGCTTGGGTGTACGCGTGGTAAAGACCTGCGGAGTGGGCAGCACGCCCTGTGTGGAGGTGGGCGTTGGCGCGGGGGCGTCGGGCTTACAACTGCTCAACACCACTAAGAGAAGCATCGTCAGGCAGACCGCTCGCCAGGAATTGTTCTTAGCGCCTTTAGCCCGACCGCGCGCCGCAGCACGCCGCAGGCTGAGCGATAGGATGCGATGATCGCGAAGGATATTCTTTAGATGAATCGTTTTAGGTTGCACAAGTGGGAATTGTATCACAGGAAGCAAGCCCCAAAACGATAGTATGGTACACTTACAACCTTGTTTAACAAACCATAATATTGAGAGATGTTATATGATGCCCGAACGACCCAACCTCGCCGCCTTAGACACTCCGGTACGCCAATACATTGAATACCTGGAAAACGAGCTAGCCCGTCTGCAACACAGCGCGCCGGCGCGCCGCGCTGTGCGGTCTACCGCAACACCCCAACCATCTGAAGATGATACCCTTGCGGCGCTGCCCGAAATCAGCGAACCCTCCGAAGCGCCCACCAGCATTCAGATTATCACCGCCACCCACACCGGCCTGGGAAAACGCACCCCACGCCACCTCTACACTCGCCAACGGCGCGCCGGGCATGGTTTACTGGATATGGAATTTCCCCACGATCAACCGCCCGCGCTCTTAGGCATGGCGGATGAAGGCCAGAACCTGCTCATCCTCACCTACAGCGGGCGCGCCTATCGCATACCACTTGCCAGTGTGGCCGAAGGGGGGTTACGCTTCGCGGCTGCGCCCTTTACCGGAAAGCTCAACCTGCCCGATGGGGAGCTGATCGCCGCCATCATCCCGGAACAGGCCGAAGGCTATCTGACTATGGTGAGCCGCACCGGCTATGTGCGCGCTCTGCGTCATCATGTCTTCGGAGACTACATGAAGCCCGCCGCAGAAATGTACAAATTTTCGGCATTCGGCCCGCTGGCGGCAGCCTGCTGGACCCCTGGCAATGCCGATTTATTCATCGCCACCCGCCAGGGCAAGGCCATTCGTTTCTCCGAAAAGCTGCTGCCTCCCGCCGGTGGCCTTGGTATTCGCCTGGCGAATGGCGACGAGGCTGTGGGCCTGGCCTCCGTAACCGACGAGTCGATGGTTTTCCTGCTCACCGGGGATGGTCGTGGCACACTGCGCCAAATGGCAAACTTCGCCCCCAATAAGGCTCCCGGCGCAGGCGGCAAAATCGCCATCGCCGGCGACGATCTGGTGACGGCGCTTGGAGCGGACGGAAAAAAAGAAGCCTTTATCCTCTCAAAACTGGGTAAAATCATCCGCTTCAGCCTGGATGATATTCCACCAAAAGACAGCGTTGTCCAGGGTGTGGTGCTCATGAGCCTGCGCGGCGATGAGCCGGTAGCTGCGCTCCTGGCCTGACAGCCTTACACGGCAAACATACATACCCCCAGGCAAAGGGCGGCGGAGAGGATGCAGCCCCTAAGAGGCGCGTAGGGCGGGGGTTTGCCCCCGCCCTACGCTTCACTCGGTGACGGTGATTAAATCAATCCATAGCGCTTGAGCGCCGTATCCAGGATCATATTCACCAATTCAGCATGATCAATGCCATCCGCTTTGGCCTCGATCACCAGGTCGGAAATTCCCGGCGATAACCCCGGCAGCGGGTTAATTTCAAGGATATAGGGCTTCAGATTGTCGTTGATATCCAACCGGAAGTCTATGCGCGAAACATCTAACCCACCTGTTACACGAAACACCGCCGCGGCGTACCAGTTCAGATCATCCACCAATTCGTCGTCTAACGGGGCCGGAACAAGGTAAGTCAACTGGTCGGCCAGGTCTACCTTGAGGCGGTTGGAATATACCGCGTCGGTCTCAATATACGGTTTTAGATCTACTTCGAGCGGGGGCAAAAATCGCAAACCGGCCTGGATGCGCGGCGAACCTTCGTCTTGGGGAATGCGCCTTGAAACCGGACCAACCAGGTTGCCCACCAACCCCACTGTTACCTCGCGGCCTTCGATATACTGCTCCACCAGCGCGGTTTGCTTATAGCGATTGATGACAAAGGCCACTTGTTCCCGCAGCTCAGCTTCGGTATTCACCACCGAACGCGCCGACACCCCCATGCCGGTGCCCTCGCGGCTGGGTTTCACAAACATTGGAAACTTCAAATCATCCACAATCGGGTCATCCACGCGCTCAAACGTCTGCCAGGCAGGCGTGGGCAACTCGTGATAGGTTAGCACCCGTTTAGTCATCGGCTTATCCAAGGCCAACGCCAGCGTAAGGACTTTCGAGCCGGTATAGGGGATGCGCAGCATTTCTAGAATAGCCGGAATCTGCGCCTCCCGCGCATCGCCAAAATGCCCTTCGGCGATATTGAAACAAATATCCGGGGCATACTTGCGAACGGTGTCTAATAATGTAACATCGCCTTCCAAGAAGTCACATTCATGTCCACCCGCCCGAATGGCCTGGACGAGCGCATTGACCGTGGATTCCGAATCCAGGTCGTCCCAATGATCTGCACTCATTCCAGCTTCACGGGGGGCGTTTTTCTTCAGGTTAGCAATCAGGGCAACACGGAACGTCTTACTCACTTTAGCTCCTCAGATCACATAAGATTGATTGGTTAAGGAAAAATCTGCACATTGCCTGCGGTATCTAACACAGCCAGGCGCCCGTCTAAGGCGTAAGCCATGCTTTGAACCGGTGCGCCCAGGGCCATGGCGCGCAGTAACTCGCCGGTGCGCACATCCCAAACCTGCACCGATGGCGACAGATCACCCTCCTGCATCATCGCCGATGCCGTCGCCGCCTGGGACGAATCCGGCGACCAGGCCAAAGCCGTTACCGCGTCGGCATGACTCAATTGCACGCCCTTCTTTCCGGTGGTTACATCCATAATCTGAACCAAACCCTGCGACACCCAAGCCAACCTCTGCCAATCATGCGAGAAAAAGGCCCCATACAAAGCCGGTGTGGGGCTGTCCGTCCAATCCAGCTCACGCAGCACTTCCCCGCTGTTAGCATCCAAGATATATACACTAAAACCGGCGGGGGCGGTTCCGCCAATTTGCTTGCCGTCTGGCGAAAAAGATAGATTAGTTAGCCAGGTGGGGGCCGGGGCGGGCGTTCCCAGGCTCTGAATATCGGCAGCGGCATCGATGCGCATCACATGCAGCCGCCCATCGTAAGTGATATACGCCACCCGATTCCCATCGTCTGAAACCGCCAGCCCGGTCACGGGTTGATCGCCGCCGCCCACCGTCTCCGGCGGACGGCCTTCCCCCTGCCGCCAGACTTGCACCTCGGTTTGCTGGTTGACCCAGGCCAACACCGGGCTATTTTGAGCGCCAGCAAGCAGATTGGGTGCGACCGCTGCGCTCACCGTTTGCGGCTGGAGGGCCTGCGGGCGGCCGGCCTGGTTGGCAGGCGGGCGCGCAACCGAAACCAGCGATACCGTCTGCGCCATCGACACCGCCAGGCCATCCTGGTTGGGCATCCACACCACCTGGCTCGCCCCGCTCAGGCCGCTCAAGGCCTGGGGTTGCAGGGTCTCAGCCGGGGTCGGAGTACCGGGCACGCCTCCATGTCCGTTTAGCCCCGAACAGGCCGCCAGAAATAGCCACATCGCACCAATTAGCAACCTACGCAGCTTCATTAGCTTGTCGCTCCAATGGTTACATTTCATGTGCCTTCTGCTTTCTTCAGCGCCTGGCGGACAGAGATAAGGAACGCCCCTGTGATTTATTCATCGTCCTAATGGATATGCCTCGCGTGGAGGCGCTTTCCAGGTAGATGAATTTGAATACCGCCACCGGTAAGGCGGCGCTGCTCACATGGATAACTCATAGCCAAAAATCATACCACAATCCAAAAAACCGACCTTATTCTTTTGCATCTCCAGCCACGCCAACCAATAGCCCTTGGGCTTTGCT
This sequence comes from uncultured Anaerolinea sp., assembly GCA_964531975.1. Taxonomy (GTDB): domain Bacteria; phylum Chloroflexota; class Anaerolineae; order Anaerolineales; family UBA4823; genus RBG-16-57-11. The sequence continues at coordinate 211,201 of CAZHFU010000001.1, forward strand.
AACATGAAAGCTGGAATGCTCAGCGAAATGGGCCTCCAGGCGCTTACGGATCAGCGATTCAATCGCTGGGGTGATCTCGACGCTGCTCATCGATTCCAGGTAAGCCACAATCGGCTCAATGGCGGTCACCTCCAGGTCTGAATAATAGCGCAGCGTCTGCACCTGGTCGAACACGGTCGATAGCCAATCTCCCCCGCTCTCCAAACTAAATCGCTCCAGTGTGGCCTGGTTCCAGACGCTGGACGCTGCGTCTTCATATTGCAAGGCCAGGGAGGTAAGTTCGGACATGTTGCCGGCGCCATTAGTGGCGGCAAACAGCCGCCCGCCTGGTCGCAGCACACGACGCAGTTGTTTCAACGCCAGGCCAATATCGGGTGCGTGATAAAGCATATGGTTGGCAATTACCACATTGAAACACTGCCCGGCAAAAGGGGGCGACTGAACATCGCCCGCCACGTAGCGCGCCCACAGGCTCGCCCCCACCTCTCGCCGGGCTTCGACCAGCATCCCTGGAGATAAATCGGCCAACGTTAAATCTAGGTTCGGCGGCAAACGATGGCTGTTTTCCGTCCACAAGCGCCCCGAACCGCAGCCCACTTCCAGGATACGCATCCCGGCCTCAAGATGAAGTTGATCGAACACCCAGCTGAACCATGGGTAAGGGTTGGTGGTGTAATCGCGGTGGAGAGCGATGCGAGCTTCCAGGTTGCGGGCGTCTTGATACTGGCTATTTTGCAAATACTTCCTATCCACCATCCGATTTGTCATACAGACTCCATGCATCTTTCGTTGTGGAGCACGGCCACGCGCCGCGCAATATAGGGAGCGCGCCGGCATTCGTGGGCGTCACCCCGGGTGACGTTGAGCCGTTCTGCGGCGTCTGTCCACCAATCGTCCGCCTCTGGCTAGCGCCAAAAAGAAAGCCGCCCGCCCATGGGTGGAAAACGGATGCCGGGCGCAACTTAAGGAGCATATCACATCGCCGCCAGAAGGCGTCCAATGCGGAGCTTGCGCATTTACCTTAAAAGACGGGGGGAGAAATGGCGTGGCCTGCGGTTTGTTGAGTGAGTTTATCTCAATGACTTGCAACAAAGAATACTCCCCGGCCTGTGAGGTGCGAATAATCCAATTATAATCGGCATCAGTTATAATCAACAAAAGATCGCCCGCCAGGTTGCAATCCGCAATCCACGGGGGCGTTGATAGAGGAGCAAGCATGCGAATTCTCAATCCACAACAAGAGGCGCTGCTCAATGAAGAGCGTCAAGTCCTGAACGACCTGCGCGCCGCCCTGGTGTCGTTCGGGGTAGACGTTCAAGATAGCCAGACATTGGCCGAATCGATTAGCCAATTGGATGAGTTATTCTTGCTGGTAGTAGTAGGTGAATTTAACGCCGGAAAGAGCGCTTTTATCAACGCTTTGCTTGGCCGGCAGCTGCTGCTTGAAGGCGTCACCCCCACCACCACGCAGCTAAACGTGCTGCGTTATGGCGAGCAGCAAGAACGCCGCGTGATTAATGAAAACCATCACGTCCTTATCCTTCCGGTAGATTGGCTGGATGAGATTAGCATCGTTGATACCCCCGGCACAAACGCCATCATGCGCGAACACGAGCTTATCACCTCTCAGTTCGTCCCACGCTCCGACCTGGTACTTTTCATCACATCTTCTGATCGCCCCTTCACCGAGAGTGAGCGCGCCTTCCTGGAAAAAATTCGCGACTGGGGCAAAAAAGTGGTCATCGTTATCAACAAAATCGACATTTTCGAAACCGAGGCCGATCTTCAGCAGGTGATCAACTTTGTGGCCGAAAACGCCGCCGATTTGCTGGGCGTTAAGCCCGAAGTCTTTCCTGTCTCGTCGCGGCAGGCGCTGCGGGCTAAGAATGGTGAACCTGAGCTGTGGCCCAAAAGCCGCTTTGAAGCGCTGGAAAATTACATTCGCCAAACGCTGGACGAACGCAGCCGGCTTCATCTTAAGCTGCTTAATCCTTTAGGGGTCGGGCAGCATCTTACCCGGCGGTATATCGACATTTCCCAGGCTCGTCTCGATTTACTTAAGTCCGATACGTCCATGTTGGAAGATGTGGATGCGCAGCTAAATCTTTACAAAGAAGATATGGGGCGCGATTTCACCTTCCGGATGTCGGATATCGAAAATATACTCTATGAAATGGAGCAGCGCGGCCAGGAATACTTCGACGAAACCTTTCGACTGGCGCGAGTTTTCGATCTGTTCAACAAAGAACGCATCCGCGGCGAGTTTGAGCAGCGCGTGGTGGCCGATACACCGCAGCGCGTCGAGCGCAAAGTGGCCGATATGATCGACTGGCTGGTGGATGCCGACCTGCGCCAGTGGCAAGCGGTGAACGACCACCTGGCCGAACGCCGCCGCGCCCATCAGGAGCGCATCGTGGGCGATTTAGGCTCCGGGGCCTTCCAATACGACCGCGAGCGGCTTATGGATGCGGTTGGGCGTGAAGCCCAGCGCGTGGTTGAGACCTATGACCGCGAACTGGAGGCGCAAAAGATCGGCCAGGCGGCGCAGGAAGCCGTGGCCGCCTCCGCCGTGTTGGGCGTGGGCGCAGTGGGCCTGGGCGCGTTGGTGACGGCGCTGGCCTCCACCGTGGCCGCCGATGTGACCGGCATCTTGCTGGCTACCTTTGTGGCCGCGCTAGGGCTGATCATCATTCCCGCCCGGCGCAAATCTGCCAAAGCCGAACTAAACACGAAGATCGCCGATATGCGCGCCCAGCTGGCCGGTTCGTTAAAATTCCAATTCGAAAAAGAGATTGAACGCAGCCTGCATAATATTCAAAACGCCATCTCTCCCTACACCCGCTTTGTGCGCTCTGAGCAAGGCAAACTCAGCACGATGCAAACTTCCCTGAAAGAGATCGATAATCATTTTAACCAGTTGAAGGTAAGGATCGAACAACTCTAGCCAGGCGGCAGGGTTAGACCAACCCTTTCTCTGCCGTGCTGCGCCACCCGCATCCAGGTCCTGAACCGCATGTGCTGGGCCAGGGAGACTCTCTCTGGCCCAGCACGGCTATTTTATCGCTTGCAACATCGTCAGCGTAGCCGCCAGGGTCAGTTCCATCTGGGCCGCATGCGTCACCTGCGCCGGATTGTCTCCCGCCTGATCTCCATACCACCCGAACTGCGCATGGTTTCCGCCCGGAACCGGCACAAACAACGTATCAGGCGGCAGCAGAGGCTTGGAGGCCAGCACTTTCTCCGGCGTCGCCAAACCGTCACGCGTCCCGTATACCGAAACGACTTTTATATTCTGCTGCGAGAGGTCATCACCGCCCGCTGGATATGACGCCCAGAAGAACACACCGGCGATTTTTTGGGGATAGTTAGCGGCAAAGTTCGCCGCCATCGCCCCACCCAGCGAGTGCCCGCCAATCGCCCAGGTGGTGATCTCGGGGTGAGCGTCCATCACCTCCAGAGCCCTGGACGGCGCCAATACCGCCAGGTTCAGCGGCATGGGGGTGATGACCACCAGGTAGCCGCCCTGCGCCAGGCCGCGTGCATAAGGCGCGTAGGCGCGGGCGTCCACCCGCCCGCCAGGATAGATTATGACACCCACCGTTGGGGCGCTGGCCGCGGCGGTTAGCACCGGCGTAAACACCAGATCCGCCCCGCTTTCCACCGTCACCGCATCGTCACTCTGCAAAGCTGCGGTGGCCTCCGGCATAATCGGGTTGGCGGCTTCCGCCCAAATCACAAACCCCGCTAACGCCGCCGCCAAGAGGATGCCCACGGCTAATAATAAACTAACCGCTTTATGGGTGCGTATCCATTGAATTTTCATCGTTTTTGCTCTCCTGACTTCCAATCCGCGGGGACGGGGCGCACGTGCATTTCCACCTCACGTCCAGGGCGACCGAATGCCTTGCTCACCCCATGGCGCATTAAACGCCCCATGGCTTTAACCGGGCTAAGTTCCTTTTCAACCAGACCGGTTTTTCCATCTGTAGCGGCGGAGGCTAACCATACCGCCCGTTGGGCGGAATCCTCCGGCGGCTGGGATAATGCCTGCACCACGTTGTGGAAAGTTTCGCCCAAGCGGTCTTCATAGCCTTCAATCACTTCCACATCGGTGAGCAGATCGGTGTCCATCATCCCAGGGTTAAGGGCAAAGACCCCCACCCCTGAGTCTTTATTCTCGTTCGCCAACGCCAGGGTAAAGCTGCGCAGCCAGGTTTTACTGCTGCCATAAGCGTTTTGCATCGGGGCCGGTTGAGTATCTCCCCGGCCCAAGATATTAATCAACTTCCCCTGTCGCCTGTCCAGAAAATAACGCATAGCAACCAGAGAGCCGTAATACATGCCTAAGATATTGGTTTCTATCACCTGCCGGAAATCCTCCGCCGACTGCTCAACCGTTGGCCCATACGCCGGGCTGATACCGGCATTGTTAACCCACACATCCACTTTTCCGAAAGCCTGCAAGGCCGCCTTCATTAATGCCTGCACTTGCTCCAGTTGAGCCACGTCGCACACCTGGCCGGCCACATCCCAACCCTGGGCGCCCATTTCGATCAAGGTCTGCTGCACCGCCGGCGCGCTGCGCGATGAAATCATCACCTGCGCCCCCGCCTGGGCGAACGCATCGGCCATCGCGCGCCCAAAACCGCGCGTCGAACCTGTGATTATCGCCGCCTTATTTTCAAGCGTCATTGCCATATATGCTCCTTATCCTGTACGGCGAGTTGTAATTCCCATCTCGCCGCTCACCAGCTGCTATGATGATCGTTTCCTAGAACTCTCCCCCCATCGACCCAGAATAACCGGTTAATTCCACATAACCCACCCCCCGGTGACTGCCGGCGACCGTCACTGCGCCTTCCCAGTAGGCGTAAGATACATTGAGTTCCTGGTTGGGCATCATGGGCGATAGGCGCAAATCGAGGCCGGCTTGGGGAACTTGCACCCTCCACCCAGCCGGATATTCCGCCCCTGACACCCGGCTTCGCCAACTGCCCAGCACTTGCAAGCTAAATTCGTCCTGTTTAAGCGCAACCACACTTCCATCCGCTCCAATTAACGCCCCGCTGGAGTAAGGATCGATTGAACCATCCGCCCGCCGAATTTGAAACAGCATCAGTTCCGTGTTGTCGTCCAGTTGAATCGAAAACCAATCCCACCCAATTTGATCCTGCGCCAGGGCGCTGGTGCTAAATTCGTGATCCATCCAACTTAAGCCGTTTACATCGAAGGTCTGTCCCTTAACGACCACCTGCCCGGTGGCGCGGAAGCGGGTGAGGCTGTAATAGTAAGACGCCTGCCCATCGGCGTGACCTTTGCGGCTAAAACCGTCTTGGCCCTGGAGAACCGGCCCCTTGGTATCGACCAGGCGCAAATCGAGCTGCACCTCGTTGGTTGAAGCATGCAGCTGCACCGCGCATGGAGGTGGCTGCGTGGGCGGGCACACGCCTTCCGCCGCCTCCATTTGGCGGGCCTGCCAATCTTCAAGCCACACGCCGAAGGGTTCAGGCTGCGCGCCGGCTAAACCGGCCGCCCCGCGCGCAAGGCGCTCGGTGGCGTAAAACTTCCCACCATCAATATCACTAATGGCGAAATGCGCCATGTAGACCTGCCCACCGGCGAAATCGGAAGCCCGCTGTGGCAAGCGGTCGGGTGGAAGCAGCGCCCGGCGGAAGAAAGTCAACTGAAAACCGAACCGGCGGCCTTGGGCGGTTTGCAGGTTGCCGGTGTAATACCACCACTCGGTTTGAAAGGCGTTGTGCGGGCCATGATCGCGCGGAAACTGCCAGGTATACCCTGGCTCGGCGCGCTCGAAACCGGCAATATCGTCCACCACCGCCGCCCCAGAGATGCCCGGCGGACGCGCCGGCGGCTTGCCCAGGCAGGCGCTTGCCAACAGCGTTGCGATGAGGAGGCTAATCCAGGCGCGCCTCATTCGCTGCGCAGCGCCTCCACCGCCGTATTACGACCCATGCGCCAGGCCGGGTATATACCAGCCAGCAGCGCCGCCCCCAACGCTACGAGCAAGGCTTGAATAAACGGCTCGGGAGACAGCTGCATTTGCAACGTCCATCCAAACGAGCGGCGGTTGATAATATAAATCAAGATCAAGGATAACAAGTAGCCGGTGGGCATAGCCAGCAGCCCTGCCGCCAGGCCCATCAATCCGGTTTCAAGCAAAATTAAACGCCACAACTGGCGGGCGGTCATCCCAACCGCGCGCAGCACACCCAACTCGCTGCGGCGCTCCAGCTCCAACGAGAGCAGCGCGCTCAAAATGCCCATGAAAGCCACGATGGTGGCTAGAATTTGCAGCGCCCCGGTAATGGCAAAAGTGCGGTCGAACACAGCCAACACCTCCTGGCGTAAGGCGCGGTTGGCCCGCACCACCAACCGCTGTATGCCAGACAGTCGATTTTGCAGAGCAGCCACCACCGCGTCTACATCCTGGCCTTCCGCCAGACGTAGACCCGCCGCCGTAATCATGGGGTCGTTCCACAAACGCTGGTAAACCCCCAAGTCCATGAGCACCGTGCCTTGTGTAGAAGCATAATCGTAATAGACCCCAATTACCGGAAAGACCTGGGGGCCGGTAGGCGTGTTGAGCGTCACCTGGCCCCCACGCAGCGGCAGGCCCACCCGGTTGGCATACGGTTCTGAGACCAGTACACTACCCGCCTGCAGCCGCGACAACACCGTATCCTTGGATCCATCCAAGGCCAGAAAGACCCGCTCCTGCCCCACGCGCAGGCTGTCGGTGGCATCGACGTTGACCGGCCCATCCGGCGATTCCACCTGCGCCGCCCGCAGCACATCCACCCGCTCAACCCCCGGCTGGGCGCGCAATATCGCCAGGGCGTCCAGGCTCAGCGGGGCCGAAGGCGTGACCGAGGTCAGGCTGGGGGCGGATACATAAATATCACCCTGCAAAGTTTCGCCCAGCCAGGTGACCACCGTGCGCCGGAAACTCCCCACCATCACACTCACACCGATTGTCACCGAAACCGCTACCATCAGCGCCATCACCGCGATGGCGGTACGGCTGAGCGAAGCGGTAACGTTGCGCGGGGCCATGCGCCCCAACGTTCCACCCAATCGGCCCAGGGGTTCGGTCAGTCGGCGCATCAGCCAACCCACAATTACCGGCGTTTGCAAAGCCGCCCCCACCACCACCAGGAAAGTGCCCGCAAAACTCAACGCCAGGTCGTTGAGGGGCAGGCCCCATAAGACCGGCATGGCGGGCGGCAGCCACAGCAAGGCCCCGCCCAAGGCCAGCAGCCCCAGCCCACCCAAAGCCGCCCAACCCATTGCCAGGCGCGCCTTGCTTTCCAGGCCAGAGCGCAGCAGAGCGGCGCGCGGCGGCACAGAAGCGGCCTCCCAGGCCGGCGGCGCAGCGGTAGCCAGCGTGGATAGCAGCCCAATCAGCCCCCCTTTTACCAGGCTGCTCAGCGATATCTGAATGCCGCGCACCGAAACCACGAAGAAGAGATCGTTCATTGTCTGGGTCACCAGGCGCACAGCCCCCTGGCCCAGCAAAACCCCTAGCGCCAGCCCTAAAAGCGAACCCACCACCCCCACAGCCAGTGCCTCGCCCATCACCAGGCTAAACACCTGCCGGCGGGTGACACCGATGCAGCGCAGCATACCAAACAAACGGCGGCGCTGCACCACCGAAAAAGTCATTGTGTTATAAATCAAGAACATGCCCACCAACAAAGCCAATAAGCTTAAAGCCGTCAGGTTAACCCGAAAGGCCGAGGTCATCTGCGCCACTGCGCCGCTGCGCGCGGCCGCATCCTGCAGCTGCAAGCCGGGCGGCAGCGCCGCCTTGAGCCGCTCTGCCTGGGGGCACTCCCCGCCAGTGGGACACACCAAGATCACATCAATCCGATCCAAATAGCCCACCCGACCGGTCAGCTCCTGGGCGGTGGCAATATCGGCCAGGATAATGCCCTCCAGGCCGCGCCGGGCCAGCTCGTCTGACGGCTGCACCAACCCGGCAATAAAGGCCGGCTGCATCTTCCCACCCGTTTCGATTGAAATAACCTGTCCGGCGCGCAGTGCGTACCGGTCGGCCAGGCTCTGAGCGATCAGGACAGCCCCTGGTTGGGTGATAAACGCCGTCAGATCGAGCGCCTGCCGACCGGCGACCTGCTGCGGGTCGCCCCCCAACACACCGCCGCTGCTCAGGTAGCTGCGAAAAGGCGGCTCGGCGAACGGATCGACGCCTAAAAGCTGCATGGGCTGCCCACCCAGCTGGGGCGAGGCTACATATTGACTCAGCACCGGCGCTAACGGCGCGCCCAGGCCCTGTCTTTTCAGGCGCGCATACAGGGTTTCATCCAACCCTTGTGGCCCACCCAGCAGCACATGGGTGGCGCGGCCCGCCACTGCCTCGGCGCTTAAATCAAAAGCACGCCTGGCGCCGGCGTTCGCCAGGTCGATGGCTACTACTACCGCCACCCCCAAGGCGATGCCCAGAATCATTAAAACGCTCTGCCACGGCCTGCGCAGCAGATAACGCCATCCAATTCGATAGAGTGTCATACGAGAAAGCATTAAACCACAAAAAGGCAGTTTTTGGCTTTGCGGCGTGTGCAAAAACCGGGTCGGGATGGTGGATATCCGCCAACCCAACCCGGCTAATCATCTGAGCGTCACCGCCGCTTAGATCGACTTATGAAAAATGCGGTGGTTTTTATACGGCTTACCGCCCAGGTTAATCAGGTCACGGCGCATATTCACCGCCGTTTCAGCCACCTGGGTCATTTCGGCATGTTCAAAGTTGCGTTGGCGCACCGTCTTTTCCATCTCGTTATACATCAGGGCATTGCCGCCGTGCCCCTGGAATTCCTCCAAGATGCCAACACCGTTGACAGTAATCCACTTGGAGCGGCGCATCTCCAATAACATATCCGGTAGGCCGAAGGGCAGCAGCCGCCCACGGGAGCGCTGCAATGCCGGGGTAACATCGGCGAAGGCAAACAGGAAGCCCACAACATCATCATTATGCAGAATAATCTTAATCAGGTTCGGGTCGGCCACCGTCACCACTGTGTCCACCACAAACTTGACCTCGCGATCTGTCAGGGGATAATATTCCCAGTTGCGGATGAAGGATTGATTGTAGGTTCTGCCAATGCGGGGCGCCCACTGCACCAATTCCCGCTTGTTGGCAAAGCGTTTCACCCGCAGTGTGCCGCGTTTGCGCACATGATCGGCGATTTCTCCAATCCGGTCGGGAAAACGGAATTCGGGAACCGCAGCATAACACGACACAAAATCGACTTCTTTTTCAAAGCCCATTTGTTCCATCAAATTGGGCAGGTAGGCCTTGTTATAGTTCATCATCGTCATCATCTGGCGATGTTCAAAGCCTTCCACCAACATACCATAGCCATCCAGCGCCCCAAAGCCTTTCGGGCCAATAATCGTATCCACTCCCCGCTTTTTCAACCAATCGATGCCGCGCTCGAACAGCGCCTGGGCGGTTTCAAGATTATCTTCACATTCAAAGTAATAAAACTGGCCTTTGTGCACATTGTGATACTGGTTGAAGGCGCGGTTTTCCATCACCGCCAGCCGGCCAACATCCTTACCGTCTCGCACCGCAATGAAAAATTCACCGTCCGAATGCTCGTAAAACGGATGCTTATTGCGATCTAGTGAGTTTTCGATGTCAACCAAAATGGGCGGGCACCACTGCGGCGTATCTTCATAAAACTGAAAAGGTAAATGCGAAAAACGCCGCCGTTGACCTTTGTTATTTGCATCAATACGTTCAACATTGAGCATATGAACCTCCATAATTGCTAAGAATATCGGACAATCATAACACTTTCTGTCATAATTAGGAAAATATGAGAGATCAATCGCCCATGCAAATTCCCAAATCGCGGGCCGTCAGCACCGTGTCGCAGTCCAGCGGCACGGTTTTCATGCGCCGGGTGGCCACTTCGAGGGGAACATAGCGCACGGTGGGCGGGTCAAGCGAGACCATAATCCCCGATTGTCCTTCGTCTAGCGCCCGCACCGCCGCCGCCCCAAAGCGCAGCGCAATGAGGCGATCGAAGCTGGTGGGGCTGCCGCCGCGCAGCAAGTGACCCAGCACCACCAGGCGAGTTTCCTTGCCTGTGAGCAGCTCAAGCTCAGCAGCCAGCTTCTCGCCTACGCCCCCTAATCGCTCGGCGCGGCCCACCTCCCGACTAATGATGCTCACCGCTCCGCCCAACTGCTTGGCCCCCTCGGCCACCACCACCAGGGCAAAGTTCCGTCCGCTTGCTTCGCGGTCGCGCACCTTCTCTACGATGCAGTTGAGGTCGTAGGGGATTTCGGGAATTAAGATAACATCGGCAGAGCCAGCCACACCGCTTTCCAGGGCAATCCAACCGGCGTAACGCCCCATCATCTCCACCACAATCACACGACGGTGAGAAGCCGCAGTGGAATGCAGCCGGTCGAGGCATTCGGTTGCAAAGCTTACCGCGGTTTGAAAACCAAAAGTCACATCGGTGCCATCCAAATCATTGTCAATCGTCTTCGGAACACCCACTACGCGCAAACCCTTCTCGGCCAGGTGTTGGGCGATCTCCATCGAGCCATCACCCCCAATCGAGATCAGCGCGTCCAGTTCGCGCATCGCGAACAGGCGCAGCAGCTCGTCCGTGCGATCAACCTCCACTACCGCGCCGTCTACCTGGGTAATTGGGTAGCGCAGCGGGTTTCCCCGGTTAGTGGTTCCCAATATCGTCCCGCCTAAATGGGTAATGCCGCGCACATCATCACGCTGCAAGCGCATAAGCCCACCGCCATCGTATCTTTCCGGCAGCAGCAGCCCGTTAAAACCGTCGCGGATGCCGTAAATCTCCCAGCCGCGCTCCAGCGCCGAAAGGGTGGCGGCGCGAATAACCGCATTCAGGCCGGGGGCGTCGCCCCCGCCGGTGGTGATGGCAATTCGTCGAATTCGATTCATGAAAGCATTTCTCCTAAATAACCCAGCTCTGCCAGAACTTCGAGCACTTTCTCAGCAGCTCCGGGCCGCACGATCACCACGGTGGGGCTGAGGACATCGCCCAAAAAGCGCGCCGCTCGCCCGGCCAACAAAGCCGGTAGAATGTGAGGGTCTTTCAGGCGCAGCACCGTCATCGCTTCAATGCGCGCCTGCTCGCCATTCGCCTCCCAACGTTCCAACGCCTGCACCAGCGCCGGCGGCACGCCTCGAGACGACCGGCGCAGCAAACTAAGCAAATGCGCCACGGTTAAGCCCTGCTTTTGCGCCGCCGCCAGCGAGGCCGGGGTGATGCGGTAATGGTAAATATCCTTGGTTAACTTATCGTTCTGGGCAAAACGAGCGATTTGGTAGCGCACGGCGCGCCCGGCCAGGCGCGGGACGTGAATGCGACCATTGGCGCTCACCACCACTGGCTCTTTTTCCTGCGCCAGGCCCGCTGGAGGGCGCAGGTTGAGCAGATCGGACGCCCAGGCCGAAAAACGAAATGCGCTGGGTGGCTGGAAGGTATCGCCGGTCGGCTCAGTTGCAAACCCCAAATCCACCATCCCCAACCAAAACATTGGCCCGGCGATCATAAAGCGGATCAACTCCCCATCCACTTCGTCCCAGGTTTCAAAACCACGCAGGTATTCTTCCGTGCCGGCGCGGCGCAAATACCACGAGTCGTAATCGCCCTCGGTGCGCTGGTAATCGGGAAACTGCCGATAAACAGCCGAAACAAAGGCGGGCAAGCTGTAAAACGGTCGTTCCGCCGCGGCCCCGCCCGCAGCCAACCACCCCGGCAGGGTAGACAGGAAGTCTAGCAAGCTGCGCCGGGCAGCCAGGGGGTCATTCCTCCACGCCCCTTCCGCCTCTAATGTGGGGATAAGCCGCAGATCGTCAAAATCGGGGCTGGTGAGCCAGGCCCGCGCCAGGCGCAGCAGCGCCTCCCCGCGGGATGCTTCTAAAAAGACCCGCGTGGGTTCCGGCGAGGGTGCGCCGCGGGCATTAACCAAGCCGGCGGCGCGCAGGAGACTCATCATTGCTTCAAGGCGCAGGGCGTAGGGGGCCAGGCTGCTCAGAACTTGCCGCCCCAGGGGAACGCCCGCCGCGGCGCTGCGCCCCGGCGGCCCGCTTCGCAGCACAGCCAACAGCGTGGCGGCGTCATCCAAAATGGCATCCCCGGCAGGCAGCACAAACGCGCGCTCGCCGGGAGTCGCCGGACGCCCCAAAGCCACCGGGCGAGCTGGGGGAATGGGCGGCAGCAGCAGCAGCAGATCTTCGGGGATATAGGCCATCTCCGCCGGGCCAACCGGCGTATCGACGGTCTGCCGTCCGATCACCGCCCGATAAAACAGGGCTTCGGCTGCGCTGGCCGTGTGATTCTCATAAGGCCGCTCGCGATCGCGCCGGGCGTTGCCCATCTCGCGCACATCACCAAAACGCCGCGCAAACTGCGCCCAAGGCAGGCTGCCTTCGGCTGCCAGGAGTTCTTGCAAGGCCAGGCGCGCCCCATCCGGCAGCAGATCCACCATCTCGGTGACCGCCTCGGCGGCTAACATTTGGGGGATTAAACGCTGTACGCCGACGCGAAAATCGGGGGCGCTAAAATCCAGGCCCCATAAATCGGCTGCAATGCGCAGAAAACCGATGTCGCGTCCCTTTTGCAGTGTTTGCGCAAGATCGGGCATAAGCGGTGAATAATTAAACGCGGACCGGCGCTTCAGATAGAGGCAGCACAACCTGCCCTTCGGTGGCGTCGCCGAGCAGCAGCACCTGGTCGGCATGGGTGGCCGTTAACCAGGCCGTGTAAGCAGCCACCAGGGCGTCTAGCTCAGCCGGTACGAGCAAGATATCCCAGGGCAGCACCCCCTTTAACAACTTATGCCGGGTGATTTCCTCAAAGAAATCCATAGGGTCGTCCACCTCCAGCCGCAGTTCTCGCAGCAGCAGTTGGCGTTGGAGGCGGCCTTCCAGGGTGTGTTTTGGCAAAGGCGTAACGCCCAATAATTCCGAATAGCAAGCGTGCGGGTAGACCTCAATCATCCGTCGTTCGGCGGCCCCATCTGCGGCGTAATCCTGGTAGCCGACGCGCTCCAATTGATTGAACAGCGTGAAGCCCATGCGCATCCAATTAGGACAATCATCCTGATCCGAAGGCGTCTGCAATCCATTGATGCGGCGCAACCGCAGCAAATAATCGGCCAGGCGGAAATTCTCCCAGCGCCCTGGGTGGGGCGGCGGGGTTAACCCCTGGCGCACCGTCTCGTCACGCATCACCCCCTGGTTCACCCGGCGCGGAGCGCATATCGCCGCCAGGCAGGCGCGCTGCCCTCCGGCGAATGCCACAATCGCCTCCAGGCCGCCATGGCCCAAGGCTAACAGCCGCCGGTCTTCATCCAGGGCGGCATAGGTGAAAGGCTTATCTCCGGCGGTGGGGTCGATCCCCAGGTAGGTCATTTTATTGAAAAGCATATGCGCCTCGCTCTCCTTTTCTATTGTACATCAAACTAACCCTTCCTTGAGAACTCAACGCTCATCACTTTCTAATGAACGCCCAGCCGAGTGGACACTCCAGGGAGAAACTAACGCATACTTGCCTGGCTGTGGTCATCCGGGAACACCATCGTGGGTGGTACAATATATCCTATAGTGTTCTGGCGATGATGCTGTTAAGTAAATGAAACCAACCCTTTTTCAACCCTTTCAATATCCACACCACAAAAAGGAGATCCTATGGCCGATAAATTCAAACTAACTTATGCCACCATGTACAACCCGCCCCAGGCGCTGCACGATAATTTTGACGCCGCCCTGGCTAAATGGAACGCCAACCTGGGCAAAGAATACGCCATGATTATCGACGGAAAAGATGTTTTCGCCGATGAGAAATTTGAAGATCGCACCCCGATCAACACCAACACCGTCCTGGCGGTAATGCAGAAGGGTAACCAGAAACACGCCCAGATGGCGATGGAAGCCGCCCGCAAGGCCGCGCCGGTATGGGCGGGGACGCCCTGGCAAGAGCGCGTGCGACTGCTAAACCGCGCCGCCGAGCTTATCGAAGAACGCATCTACGAGCTTGGCGCAGCCATGGCCCTCGAAGTGGGCAAGAACCGCATGGAAAGCCTGGGCGACGTGGCTGAAACCGCCGATTTGGTGCGCTATTCCTGCTATCAGATGGAAAAGAACGATGGCTACATCGTTGAGATGGGCCGCGACCCCCTGGTGGGTTACACTTCCACCAACCTTTCTGTGCTGCGCCCCTATGGCGTTTGGCTGGTGATTAGCCCCTTTAACTTCCCCACCGCCCTCACCGGCGGGCCAGTGGGAGCCGCCCTGGTTTCCGGCAACACCGTGGTGATGAAGCCCGCCACCGACACCCCGTGGATCGTGCGCTTGCTAGCCGAATGCTTCCGCGACGCTGGTCTGCCCGATGGCGCGGTCAACTTCGTCACCGGCCCCGGCCGCACCCTGGGCCAGGCGCTGATCGAAAGCCCCGAATTGGACGGTGTGACTTTCACCGGTTCATTTGATGTGGGCATGAAGATCTACCGCGATTTTGGCGGCGGCCGCTATGTGCGCCCCACCATTCTAGAACTGGGTGGGAAGAATCCAACCGTCGTCACCCGCCACGCCGACCTGGAAAAAGCCACTACCGGCATTGTGCGTTCGGCCTTCGGCTTACAAGGGCAAAAATGCTCGGCGTGTTCACGCGTGTTTATCGAAGCGCCAGTCTACGATGAACTGGTTGAGAAATTGGTGAACGCCACCAACCAGCTCAAAATCGGCGACCCCACCGATCGCGCCGTCTTCATGGGGCCGGTCATCAACCAAAGCTCATACGACGACTTCAAAAACTTCGCCGAAGAGCTTTCTCAAGCGGGGACGATCCTCACCGGCGGCAAGGTGCTGACCGAAGGCGAACTGGGCAGCGGCTACTTCTGCGCGCCGACCCTGGTCGCCGATGTACCCCTTAACCATCGCCTTTGGAAGCACGAGATGTTCCTGCCCATCACCACCATTGCCAGGGTGGAGAGCATGGACGAAGCCATGCGCCTGGCGAACGATGTCGATTACGGCCTCACTGCCGGCTTCTATGGCTCGCAGGAAGAAACCGAGCAGTTCTTCAAGGGCATCCAGGCCGGCGTAACTTACGCTAACCGCCCGCAAGGCGCCACCACCGGCGCATGGCCTGGCTTCCAACCCTTCGGCGGATGGAAAGGCTCCGGCTCCACCGGAAAGAACGCCGGCGGACATTACTACCTGCCGCTTTATATGCACGAACAAATTCAAACCCGAGTCGAATAGGCTTGAACCGTGCTCTCCCCATCGCCTGCTTATGGGCGATGGGGAGGGTTATCTCAGCCGCAGAAAGAAACCTTCCAAAATGACCAACAAAATTATATCTCTACACGACGCCATCGCCCGGTATGTCAAAGACGGCGATGTGGTATATGCGGCCGGCTTTACACATCTGATCCCCTTCGCCGCCGGCCACGAGATTATCCGCCAGGGGCGTAAAGACTTAACCCTGGCGCGCGCCACCCCCGATCTGATTTACGATCAGATGGCGGCGGCGGGCTGCGCTAAGAAAATCATCTTTTCCTACATGGGCAACCCAGGCGTTGGTTCGCTGCGTATTTTACGCTCTGAACTGGAAGCCGGCCGCCTGGAATGGGAGGAATACTCTCACTTTGGCATGATTACCCGCCTTCAAGCCGGGGCCAGCGGTTTGCCGTTTTTACCGATGAACCTGACTGGGGCCGAAGATCTGGAAAAGGCCAATGCCCAATATCGCACCGTGCAAGATCCCTATTCAGACAAGACCGTGGTGGTCGTTCCGGCATTAAACCCGGATGTAGCCATTGTGCATGTCCAGCGATGCGACGCCAACGGCAGCGCGCAAATTTGGGGCATCATTGGCGAACAGAAAGAAGCCGCCTTCGCCGCCCGGCATGTCATTGTTACTGCCGAAGAAATTGTGGACGAGAGCGTCATTCGTTCTGACCCCAACCGCACCATCATCCCCGGCTTCATTGTGGATGCCATATGCCTGGAGCCGCACGCCGCCCACCCATCTTACACCCAAGGCTATTACGACCGTGATAACCAGTTCTACCTGGAATGGGATAAGATCAGCGCCGACCCGCAGCGAGTTAAAGAATGGCTCGACGAGTGGGTATACCAGGTGAAAGATCGCCAGGCGTATTGGGCAAAGCTGGGGGCGGAAGCCCAGGCGCGCTTAAAAGTCGCCTCCAGCATGAGCGCGCCGGTGGACTACGGACGCTATTAAATCGATGATCGCCTACCAGGATTTTGGCGGCGCAGGCCAACCCCTGCACTTTGCCCATGCCAACGGCTACCCGCCGGAGGCTTACCGGCAGCTGCTAGAACGGTTGAGCGCGGGCTATCACGTTTTGGCTATGCGCAGCCGGGCGCTGTGGCCCGATGCCGACCCACACCAGGTGCAGGATTGGCGCATCTTCGCCGATGACCTGGAACGCTTCCTCGATGAGCGCGGCATTGTGGAGGGGGTGTGGGGCGTGGGCCATTCGATTGGCGCCACAACCACCCTGCGCCTGGCTTTGCAGCAACCGCAGCGATTTAGCGCCCTGGCCCTGCTCGACCCGGTGATCTTTCCCCGAACTACGGTGCTGCTGTGGAAGCTCATCTTTCGCTTAGGCCTGGCCTACCGCGCCCATCCCCTGGTTAAGAGCGCCCGTAAGCGCCGCACCGTTTTCCCCAGCCGCCAGGCCATGTTTGATAACTATCGAAAAAAGCCGGTCTTTCAACGCATAAGCGACGCCAACCTGAACGCTTACGTCGACTCGCTGGCCTGTCCGCAGCCCGACGGGTCGCTGCGGCTGTGCTATCCGCCCGAATGGGAAGCGCGTATTTATGTCACCAGTATGCGCGCCGATCTCTCCCTGTGGCGCGCCCTTCCAAGCCTGCGCCTACCCGTGCTGCTCATTCGCGGCGCAGAAACCGACACCCTGTGGGCGTCTACCGCCAGGCGTTTCCAGGCCGCAGTACCGCACGCCAGGGTGGTCTCTCTACCCAATACCACCCATCTGCTGCCTTTAGAACAACCCGAAGCGGTTGCGGAAAAAATTATCCAATTCTTTGCTGCGGTTTAGCAAAGCGTTAAATGGAGTGAGATTATGGAAACAAGTTACAACGCATCTGAATTAATGATCGTCAACGCCGCCCGCCTGCTGCGCGACCGCGATGTGGTGTTTGTGGGCGTGGGCCAACCCAACCTGGCCTGCAACCTGGCGCGCCGCACCCACGCCCCTAACCTGCTCATGATCTATGAAGCCGGGGTCATCGGCGCGCAGCCCGCCCGCTTACCCCTCTCCATCGGCGACCCCACCCTGGTGACGGGCGCAACCGCAGTGTGCAGCATGTACGACATTTTTTCATTATATTTACAGCGTGGCAATGTGGATGTGGGATTTATGGGCGGAGCGCAGATTGACCGCTTTGGCAACATTAACGCCACTGTCATCGGCGACTACGACCATCCCAAGGTACGCCTCCCCGGTTCCGGCGGCTCCAAAGAGATTGCCGCCTGGGCCAACCGCGTTTATATTATGACCCCCCATCAGAAACGGCGCTTCCCCGAAAAATGTGACTTTCACACTTCCGCCGGCAACCTGAACGGCAAGCACGAGCGCCAGGCGCTTGGCCTGCGCGGCGGCGGCCCCCAGGGGGTGGTGACGGATATTGGCCTGCTTGAACCCGATGAAAATGGGGAGCTTATGCTCACCGCTCTCCACCCTGGTAAGACGGTTGAAGAAGCCATAGCCAACACCGGTTGGAATTTGAAGATCGCCGAACAGGTGCGCGTCACCCAGGCGCCCACCGCCGAAGAACTGCGCATCCTCCGCGAAGAGCTCGACCCCCAAGGCATTTACATTAAAGGCGGCGGATAAAGACAGCCACGCGGGGGTTAAACCAAGCGTTCCGAAGTCGGGTTGACTTCGGAACGCTTGCCTTTCCTTTCGGCCTTACTGAAAAGCCATGGTTTCCACCTGCAAATTGTCCGGCCCAACCAATGGCGCCAGCCGGTCGAGCATGTCCTGGCACACTCCACAGGTGAAGTTTGGAAACTCCAGCAAAAAATTGCGGTTCTGCTCAAACACCTGCATAGCAAAACGATCACTGCCAGGGTACGAGGTAATAATG
Source organism: uncultured Anaerolinea sp. (assembly GCA_964531975.1). GTDB lineage: Bacteria > Chloroflexota > Anaerolineae > Anaerolineales > UBA4823 > RBG-16-57-11. Next base: position 229,382 of record CAZHFU010000001.1, read on the forward strand.
CCGTGAATGCGGCGCAAGCGCAGCACGTCGCGCGTCTTATCCCCCGATGAATGTAACACCACCATCAAAATCCGTCTGGCTTCGCCATTTCCTTCAGCCGGATTGGCGATATAGGCTGCCACGCCAAAAGCGGGGCGCACCTGGGCCTGGCCGCCAACGCCAATCTGCACCGGTGCATGAACCGGTCTGGGCGCAGCTGGAGCTTGAGAACGCGCCGCCGCGATCTTATCCTCATTGACCGGCGATTCCGGCATGGGCGGCATGGGGGGCAGAGCTGGCTGCACCGGCGCACTGGAGGCGCGAGGCAAAGTGGGGATGACAATGTGTGTACTGCTTTGGCCGTCTAAACCCACGCCCCCATCCTCCGCTGCCTGCACAACTGGCGCGCCCGGCATGACCGACTTCTCCCGGTTGGGTGGCGACTGGTTGGCGAGAGGCTGTCCGCCGTAGCCTGGTGCGCCGACTAACTGAGGGGTAGACCCCAACGCCCCATCAACGCGTGGCTCAACCCGGATGGCTGCGCCTTTTATCGGAGCAGTACGTCGCGTGGCCGGACGGCTGACGCCTGGGTGGGGCGCATCTTCGGGTTCCGGCGGCTCGTAGGCATCCCAATCGACCGGGAAATCCGGCTCAGGCGGCAAAGCGCTCCAATCGAACGCTGCACTTTGCGCTTCATCCAACTCATCATCGTCAAAATCCGGAGCCGGAGGAATGGCAGGGCTGGCCGTGGTGTAACCCACTCGCTCTTGCGTCCGGGCGGTCGCCGGCTGCTCCACCGCCGCCGGCAGATCCACCGCCGCCGGCAGATCCACCGCCGACTTTTGCATCTCACCTGTGGCGATAACCGCCGGGGCGCCGGCCGCACCTGGCGTTTTGGGGCGGCTCTCCATGCGCCCGGCTGCCTGCCGTTTGCGTTCTTCGTAAGCAGCTTCGCTTGCCGGCCGCGCGTTTTGCTCAGCCTTGCGCCGCTCTTCTAATTCATGCTCTCCAAACACCCGCGAAAATTCGGTCGTCACCATATCTACCAAAATCTTTGGCTCGCCGCCTTGGGCGTCCACTTTACCGTCCACCAAAATCACCCGGTCGGGTTCGATCAGCTCCCAATATTTTTCCCAGGTGCGCGGGAAGACCACTAAATCCACTGTGCCTTGAATATCCTCCAGGGTCACAAAGGCCATAGGTTTGCCGGCCTTGGTTTGGTGGTTGCGCACTCGCGTCACCAATCCGGCCACACGCACCCGTTCATCCGGAGCTGCATCGCCCAACTGGCCGCTGTAATGGGTAATTACCTCCGTCAATTCGGCCATCATCGGACTAAGCGGGTGATCGGAAACGTATAAGCCGATTAGCTCACGTTCCCAATTGAGCACTTCGCGGCGGTCAAGCGGATTCTTTACTTCGGGCAGCACAATATTATCCACCACGCCGGTTAACTCGCCAAACAGGCTCATCTGGCCGGCCTCAGCCGCCCGGTAATGCGCCGCGCTTACCGCCACAATGCGGTCTAACGATTGCAGCACCGCCTGCCGGTCGCCAAAACAATCTAGCGCGCCTACCTTGGTCATGCACTCTAATGCCCGCCTGCCCACCAAACGCAAATCGACGCGCTGAGCGAAGTCGTTAAGGTCTTTAAAGGGACCTTTATCGGACTCTTGTAGAATCGCTTCAACCGCCCCCTGGCCCACATTTTTAACCGCCCCTAACCCAAAGCGTATTACCGGGGCAGACTGGTCGGAACCTTCGGGCGGGTCTTCAATGGAAAAATCCCAACGGCTGGCGTTCACCGAGGGCGCTTCCACTCTCAGGCCCATGCGGCGGGCGTCGGCCACGTACAGCGCCACCTTCTCGGTATCGTTCTTCGATACCGAGAGCAGAGCAGTCATATATTCCACCGGGTAATGCAGTTTAAGATAGCCGGTCTGCACGGCAATCACGCCATAATCGGCGGCATGGCTTTTATTAAAGCCGTAGCGGGCAAACTCTTCCCATTCCTCAAAAATAGCCTGGGCGGTGTCTTTGGAAATACCGTTCTTTACCGAGCCGGCGATAAATTTTTGCTTATGGGCGTCCAACTTATCGCGCATTTTTTTAGAAATGGCTTTGCGCAGATCGTCGGCCTCCGGCGCGGTATAGCCGGCCAGCTTCATCACCGCGAACATCAGTTGTTCCTGGTAAACCGGGAAGCCGTAGGTTTCCTGGAATATTTCTTCTAGCCAGGGATGCTTGTACTGCACCTCTTCTTCACCATGCATCCGCTTAATATATGGCGGGATGAAGTCCATCGGCCCGGGGCGGAACAATGCCACGATAGCAATCACATGCTTAAGCTCGGAGGGACGCATCTCCATCAGCCAGCGCCGCATGCCGCTGCCTTCCACCTGGAACACCCCCAAGGTTTCGCCCCGCCCAAGCATTTCGTAGGTGGCCGGATCGTCAATCGGAATGTTGGTCAGGTCGAGATGGATGCCATAACGTTCGGCGATCATATCGCACGCCCGCGCCATGATGGTGAGCGTGGCCAGGCCTAAGAAGTCTACCTTGAGCATCCCCATCGAATCCAGGATGCCCATTTCGAACTGCGTCACCGTTTTGATGGGCGACTCATTAGCCTGGTTGCCGGTGGGGCGATGCAGCGGCAGATACTCTACAATGGGCCGATCCGAGATCACCAGGCCGGCCGCGTGTGTTCCCGCGTTACGCACCACGCCTTCCACGTGCTGAGCGGTATCAATCAATTGGCGCATGGCCGGTTGAGTATCGTAAATGGCTTTGAAGTCGGGTACGTCGGCCAGAGCTTGCTCGATATTCACCGGCTTTCCGGGAATATTGGGGATTAACTTCGCGACGCGATCCACTTCTGAAAGGGGCACATCAAGCACCCGGCCCACATCGCGAATCGCGGCGCGGGCCCCCAGTGTGCCAAAGGTGATAATCTGAGCCACTTTATCGTCGCCATATTTTCGAGCGGTATATTCCAACATCTCCATCCGACGGTCGTCACGGAAATCCAGGTCGATATCGGGCATGCTAATGCGACCGGGGTTAAGGAAACGCTCAAAGATCAACCCATGCTCAATGGGATCGACCATCGTAATATCCAAAGCATAGGCCACAATCGACCCGGCCGCCGAGCCGCGGGCGTTATACCAAATGTTCACCTCGCGAGCATGTCGGCACAAATCCCACACAATCAGGAAGTAGGCGTCAAAGCCCATGGTATGAATGATGCCAAGCTCGTAATCCAGGCGTTCGCGTATCCGCGGCCGACTGGCGCGGTCGCCATAGCGTTTTTCCAAGCCCGCTTCGCATAAGCTGCGCAGATAGCCTTCCGTGGTCCAACCATCCGGAATGGGAAAATCGGGCAGATGATATTCCTTGAAGTCCAGGTTGACATTGCACCGCTCGGCGATAAGCAGCGTGTTGGAGAGCGCATCGGGCACGTCTCCGAAGATCGTGCTCATTTCTTCTGCGCTGCGCAAGTAATACGAGTTATCCGTCATGCGCATACGATTCGGATCAGTAAGCAAGCAGCCGGTTTGAATGGCGAGCATAATATCCTGGTAACGGGCGTCTTCTTGATTAATGTAATGCACGTCGTTGGTAGCCACAAAGCTGGCTTCGTAACGCCGCCCCAGGTCAATCAACTGCTTGTTTATCCGATCCAGCTCGGGAATATCATGCTGCTGTAACTCAAGGAAAAATCGCTCTTTGCCGAATGTCTCGTAATACCAATCCAGCTGTTTACGGGCATCCTCAACCCGACCGTCTTGAATCAGCCGGGGCACTTCGGCGCTCATGCAGCCCGACGTGCAGATTAGCCCCTCCGAATGCGCCGCCAAGGTTTCATGGTCTACGCGGGGGTAATAATAAAAACCATCCAGCTGCGCCATAGAGGCCAGCTTAAGTAAATTTTGATAGCCGGTTTGATTTTCAGCCAGCAGCAAAAGGTGGGTAGATTTCTTATCAAGCTGAGAGTCGCGGGAGGACATGCCGCGCGGAGCCAGATATGCTTCTACGCCAATAATGGGCTTAACCCCGGCCTTATGCGCCTCTTTATAAAAATCTAGCACCCCAAACATTGTTCCATGATCGGTAAGGGCCACGGCCGGCATGTTCAGTTCCTTAGCGCGGCTAACCAGCTTCTTGATATTGGAGAAGCCATCTAACAGCGAATATTCGGAGTGGACGTGCAAATGGACGAAAGACATGGTGAGCCGCTCCGTACGAATAAGACAAGAAGCGCTTTATCTGGGTTGATGGACGGCACAGCCGCCTGGTTCATCATCCCGCGGCGCGCAAAAAGCGTACAAGATTCCCTAGAGTATAGCACGGATGGTCGAATAAAAGCTTAAAACACCCCCACGCGCTTCTTAAAGATTTCGCCGGCTGGCGCTTACTTCTTCTTCCCTTTGCCGCTGCGGCGCATAAATTTATTCTCCAGTTCCTCATCGTCAAAATCTTCGAACTCTTCTTCGATTTCGTCCTCTTTGGGCTTTTCCCATTTTTGGGCGCGCTTACCGTTCACCAGCTTATCTGGATTCGGCGGGAACTGGGTCAATAAGTTGGAATAATCGCGCGGCGGGTTGTAGGACGAACCGGATGGGCGTTGGCGTTCGCCCCCGCTCTGCGCGGGGCGATAAGGTGCGCGCTCCGAAGAGCTGCTTCTTTGTTCGCCGAACGGTGGGGAGGGGTTGGGGCGAGGGGGGTAAGAGCGGCGCGCTGCCTCGGGGCCATGGGTGGGGGGGCGGGGGTTCGTCCGCGTCGGGTCGGCGGATGGATTGTGCGAGCGATCAACCTGGCGATGATCGTTTGCGCCATTTCTCGCCGGCTCATTAGCAGATCGTCCGGGGTTGGCCCGTGTTTCGTTCTGCCAGGCCGGGCGAGATGGATCATTGGCGCGTTGATCTGGTCGCGGGTCGTCGGCTGCTCGCCCCGAGGAACGCGACGTGTCATTGCTGCGCCGCGGGCTGTTCTGCGGCTCGTTTGGCCGGTGATATGCCGGGCGGGCAGGCGCGGGTGAGGGGCGGCGCACCTCTTCTAATTCAAACGGATCGGTTGAGACGATTTTTAAATTGGAAAAACAGGTCGGACAGGTCAACAAGTGATCTAATCCTAAGTTTTCCGCAATACTTAGAATATCATCGCAGAGTGGACAGCGGGCAAACGCCATGGGCTTTTTCTCGGGGGAGGTCAAAAAGGAATTGCATACTTACCGTTAAAAAGCAATTATACCATTGATCCGCTATCCGTTGCCGCCATCTTTCATCCGTTCGGCCAAGCTTTTTAACTGATTGAAACCAATGGGTTTAACTAATACAAGGTCGGCTTCTTCACGTAAAAACTGTGTCAGGGTGGCGTCGGCGCTGGTCACGATCACGCGCGTATTCTTCAAGCGTTCATCCTGGCGAATAGCTCTCAAAATGTGGGAGCCGGGCACGCCTGGCAAATGCAAATCCAACAACACCAGGCTGGGCTGCGCCACGGCGATCCGATCCATTGCCACTTGTCCATCATGGATCACTTCGGTGTCATAGCCGGCCTGAATTAACGCCGCACAAAATATATAGGCAATTACTTCGTCATCTTCGATAATCATCGCGCTTGGCAAATTCATCAATAACCCCTCATTAACAGCATGAAACCCCGGCGCATTTAGCGATCCAGGCAATTTCACTTGAAATTAGCCGTTTTCACCACATTGACTCATCTGATTTCCCGCTCCTATTATAGACGAAACCGGGCGATATGGAGAAATCATTTGGTTATAATATTGACAGGCGGGGGATTAATCTACTATACTGGCAAGCGAGGAGCCGCCGGGTTAAGCGCCGGGCAGAGCATGCCTGGCACGGGAACACCTGGCTCGTTCAACCCTTATGAGCGAAGAAAACCACGACGAAACTCTCCACGCACCATTCGAACACCAACCCTATCTTTTAATTCCTCACACCGCTGCTCCCACTCAATACCCAACCGAAGCAGGGCTGGACGCCTTCTGGGCGACGCCTTTTGCAGCTACGTTTGAGGAGCGCCGCCGGGCGTATTTTGAATTTGTGCACCGCAACCCGGCTCCCGAAACCCTGGCCGCCCCCTGGTTCGAGCTGGCCCGCCTGGCTTCAGGCGGCGAACCGCATTCAGGCGTTTTCCAAGCCGCCATCGAATACCTCGATGCCAGGCTGGACGGCAGCGACGCGCTGCTGCATTCCATGCTGCGCCTCATCTACCAATATGACGCCCACCAACGCCTGGATGAAGACTTGCTAGAAAGCGCCCACCAGGCGCTGTTGAACTTTAAATATTGGCCCGACGAGCCAGGCCAAGACGATATGATTACCTGGAGCGAAGCCCACTACCTGGCTTACGCCGCCGCCGGCTACCTGGCCGGCCAGCGTTTCCCCGATGAAATCTTCACCAACGTCGGCGATACCGGAGCGCAGAAAATGGGGCGTTTTCGGCCTCGCCTGGCCGCCTGGATGGACCTGCGCTTTCGCACAGGTTTCTCTGAATGGCTCTCCCAGGCTCCTATCGACCTGACCTTAGCTGCGCTGCTTAACCTGGCGGATTTTGCTAAAGACGCCGAGATTGCCAGTCGCGCCGGCATCCTGATCGACCTACTGCTTTATGATTTGGCCGCCCATCAATTTTCCGGGGCTTTTACCGCCTCGCGGGGCAAAGCCGAGGAAGGCGCCATTAAGTGGGTCGATCAAGAAAATACCGCCGATACCCAAAAACTGCTCTTTGGGCGCGGTATGTTCGCCGGTCAGTGCTGCCTGAGCGCGGCGGCTTTTGCGCTTAGCCTGCGCTACCGCATGCCCCAGGTGCTGAACGACATCGCCAACGATCAAGACCGCCCCGAGCTGCTCCTCAGGCAGCGCGCCGGGATAGACCTGGATAACCTGGATGCGTTTGACTGGCCGGAAGATGAGCTGGAAAAAGGGATGCTGCTGCTTAATCAAGAAGCCTACCTGCACCCCAACACTGCCGCGCTCTTCCTTGAGATGCTCGATACCTATGATTGGCACACGCATCCGGCTTTACAGGAATTTGCCGCCCTCAGCCGCAGACTGAAAACCGCTCGGCTTACCGCTATGCTCCGCCCCATGCTCAATCGATATGCTCGGGATGTGCAGCGTTACACTCGTACGGAAGCCAACCTGTACACTTACCGTACCCCCGATTACAGCTTATCTAGCGTACAGGATTATCGCCCCGGGTTTGGCGGTAGTTATGAACATTCGTGGCAGGCTTGCCTGGGGCCGGATGCCTTGTGTTTCACCACCCATCCGGCCCGTCTGCAAGGCGGTCCACCTAATCGCTGGCAGGGTTCGGGTTGTATGCCTCGTTTAGCCCAGATCAAAAACGTACTTTTTGCCATCTATCGCCTGGAAAGTTATCCGCATTTGCTCATCGACCCCGGCCTGGATTTTACCCACGCCTGGCTGCCACGCGATCAATTCGAACAGGTAGAAGAACAAGACGGCTGGATCTTTGCCCGACATGGACAGGGCTACCTGGCGTTGCTTTCCGAAAACCCCTATGAATGGCAAAGTCACCCCGGTGAAGAACAGATGCGCGAGGTCTTCGTGCCCGCCCGCCGCAATATTTGGATTTGCGAACTTGGCCGCCAAGAGACCAGTGGAAGTTTCAAAGAGTGGATGGAGCGTATCCTGGCCGCGGAAGTCGAATTCGACGGCTCAAACCTGCGCTATCATTCGCCCTCCCAGGGGCCGCTCGAATTTGGCTGGAAGACGCCCTTAAAACGTGAAGGACGCATCTTGCGGCAGACCGATTATCCCCGCTACGCCAGCCCGTATGCCCATGCAGAATATCCGATGGAAGCAATCGCCATCCAGCATAACCGGCATTCCCTGGCCCTGGATTGGCGCGCCGCCACCCGCGAGACCGACGCAACCATCGAATAATCGCCCGCTCGAAACTGAGGCCATCATGATCGATTATCTGCCCTTTCTTGAAAGTCACCTGGACGCAACCCTGGACCTGCTGCGGCGAATGGTTAACATCAACTCTTTCACGGCCAACCCCACCGGCGTGACACGGCTGGCCGAGCTAACCGTCCAGGCGTTTAGCTCGCTTAACATGCAAGCAGAAATGGTTGCCTCGGTTAACCCCAAGTTTGGCAAACATGTGTTCCTGAGCAATCACGCCCCAGGCTGGCAGGGGCCAACAGTCGCTCTCATTTCTCATCTTGATACCGTCTTCCCCCCGGAAGAAGAAATTGCCAACGATTTTCACTGGCGGCCTGAAGGCGAGCGCATCTACGGCCCCGGTACAGTCGATATTAAAGGCGGAACGGCCCTCATTCACCTGGTATTATCTGCGATGCAGAGCCTAAACCCGGCACTGTTTAATGCAGTGCGCTGGTTGGTGTGTATAGACGCCTCTGAAGAGACCCTCTCCACAGACTTTGGGCAGCTGGTGATTGAGCGCCTCCCACCTTCAAACACCCTGGCTTGCCTGGTGTTTGAAGGCGGCACACCTCACCCACACGCCTGGCCCTTGGTGGTGGCCCGTAAGGGGCGGGCCGAATTTCGCGTGACCACCCAGGGGCGCGGCGCACATGCGGGTAATTTCCACCATTTGGGGGCTAACGCCATTGTCGAAATGGCGCACACTATCCTGGATATTGCCGCATTAACCGATTACAACCAAAAAATCACCTTCACCCCAGGCGTCATCCATGGCGGCAGTGTCGTCAACCGTGTGCCACACGCCGCCGAGCTAAAGGTTGAAATGCGCGCTTTCGATCTCGCCGTTTACGATGAAGGGATACAGAAGATGCTGGCTTTACAAAACAACCACCACGTAGCTGCGCAAGACGGCTTTACCGCCTCCGTTCACATTGAAGTAACGTCACGCAATGCCCCCTGGCCGGAGAACCCCGGCGCCCAAGGCCTGTTCGAGATTTGGCGCACCGCCGCCGCCCGCCTGGGCATGCAGATCGAGGCCGAACAGCGCGGCGGCCTTTCAGACGCTAATCTGCTATGGCAAAAATTCCCCACGCTCGACGGGCTAGGCCCGTGTGGCGAGAATGCGCACTGTTCAGAACGCAGCCTGGATGGAACCAAAGAGCCGGAATATGTGCTGCCGGGCACGTTCATCCCCAAAGCTCGGCTAACACTTGAGGCGCTGACCTTATTGGTCGCAGGGCGGGCGCAGTAAAAAAACAGCCGCAGACAATGCAAACACGCCGCCTAAGGGCAGGCGCAGCTAAGCACAACCGCAAAGCTGGCGCAGCCGTAGGGGAAGGAAGTTAATAATAGGAGTTGCCGCCGCGTCAAGAATACGCGGCGGCTGGATTAGTTCCCCACCTGCACCACGCATCTCCGCCAGGTCTCACCACCCGGCCCAATCGCCTGGATTGTGTAAGTGTACAACCCTGCCGTTGACAGGCAATCGCTCCGCGCGGCGGTTTTATAATCGTCGATCCGCAAAGCCTCCCCATTTCGGAATATATTCACCATCCGCACCTGCCCCACAACCTCCCATTCCAGCCGCACACACCATTGGGTCACGATGCCCTTTTCCCACTTGGCGCGAAACAAGCGTATATTTGGCGGCTCATACGGTAATACCACCACACGCACCCGGAACGTCTCAACCCGATCATCCCCTTTCACCACCCGCAGCTCATAGGTGATCGTGCGGGATGGCGCATCGGCGAAATCCCCTTGATCGTCAACCGGATGAGTGCGCCAATTTTGCCCTACCGGATAGAAATACACCGCCTTGGCATCGTGAACTTGCCACGAGACCACGCTTTTTTCTCCCGGGTAAATCTGCTCTGGGTAAGCGCGCAGACTCACGCCCGACCCCAGCGTCGGCGCAGGGGTGATGTTCCTCGCCACCTCCACCCCTACAGTCAGGGGCGGGCCGACAGGTTCACCCCGCCCGTTGGTTAACTGCCAGGACAAACCGACGACCCCCGCCTGCCGGGGGGCCAAGAAATCCACCCAAACATCCACCCACTCACCGGGAGCGATGCGCTGCGGTATGACAAAGCTTAATTCATCATCCTGGCGCGTCACTGCATACGCTTGATCCCACGGGCAGCTTCCGCTGTTGAGCAAGCGCCATCCGGCCCGAGCTGGCTCACCTGCAGCCATCAGCCGCGGCGCAAGCTCCGAAGACCGGGCAAAGTCATAAGTTAGCAACACGGTCATGGCATCGTTACATGCAGTCGGGGCAGGATGAAGCGTGGGCGTTGCATTTAAACCGTCCTGGGCAGTGGCGGTGGGACGCAGCGTGGCAGTTTTAGTGGGCGTAATGGTTAGGATCGCGGCAGCTGGCATCTCTGGGGTAGGGGTTTGACCACCGGGCCGCGCTGGAAAGTTGCAAGCCGCCAAAAGCGCCAATATCCATACCATACGCAGAGGTAATGAGTAATAACGGGGAGGCATAGTACGCATTATAACGTCTCAAACCCGTGGATAGTTTAATTAAAAAAGCGACGCCCCAGATGCAAGGCGTCGCTAATCATTTTTTTACTTCAAACAACTGTTTCAGCCGCCCAGCTACATGCTATGGCTGCTTCACTTCCACTTCCATCGTCATCGGGGCAGCCTTCTCAAAATAAAGGGTCAGAGATACCTTATCCCCTGGTTTGAGATCCTGTTTCAAACCAATGAACATAATATGGAACCCACCTGGTTTGAGTTCGGCCTGTCCGCCGGCGGGCAGTTCTATGCCCCCTTCCACGGGCGACATGGTCATCATACCATCAACCATCTTGCTTTCGTGAATTTCCACCGCCCCAGAGATATTGCTCTCAGCCTTCACCAGGCGGTCGGGTTGACCAGTGTTATTGACCAGCACCATATAGCCGGCGCTGTTACTACCGCCCATTCCAGCAGGCATAGCCCCCGCCTCGGGTGTCGTCACTGGTTGATTGGGCATGGCGCCCATGGTCATCGCCCGCACCCAGGCGCCCTGCACGCTAATGCCTTCTTTAGCAGCAGTTCCAGCGCAAGCACTTACCACAAGGGCCAAGGTTACACACAACATTCCTACCATTCGAATCTTTTTCATGGTTTTATCCTCCTGGGATTAAATATTATCATGAGATTAGAAATTCGGCGACGCCTCTTGACAATTTAGAATTTTTGTTCTATATTTGGCTGCGTAACCAAAGGAGAGCCGCCATGGCCCAAAGTATTCAATCCCCAAATAATCTACCTGGGAAGCTTCCCAATCTGTCCATCAACCGCAGTATGCTGTTCGGGGCAATTCTGCTAACTGCGTTGATGGCCTTCGAGTTCTTTAATTATGGAACCACCGATTACGCGCTCACCGATTTGTTGGGCGATCTCACTTTTTTGGGAATTCGTTGGGCGACCATTCTAGCGATTGCCTTTTGCGGCATCGACTTCGCCGGCATCGCCCGCCTATTCGCTCCGGAGCTTGCCAATAACCGTAACGAGAATTGGTTCCTGTTTTCGGCCTGGCTCTTAGCCGCCACCATGAACGCCAGCCTGACATGGTGGGGCGTTTCCCTGGCCATTCTCAATCACCAAAACCAGGGCGGCGTTGTCATCGCCCATGATACGATGATTCGCGTTGCTCCAGTTTTTGTGGCTATTTTAGTTTGGTTAATTCGGGTGCTGGTGATTGGAACCTTTTCAATGAACGGCGACCAATTGTTCAACAGTCGCCCCGCCTCGCAGGCGCATAATGGACAAACCTATCGTCCGGTGCAGGCGGCCTACCGCCCCATGTCGGCTCGCCCGACGGCTGCAGCCAAACCCGCGCCAACTCAAGCCGTTTCAGCCAGACCCAAAACGCCCACGCCTTTGCCGCCGGCGGGGCAACCCATTTCGCATGTGTATGCTAACACGCCACGCCGCTACACCCCACCCCCTGAGCCTGAATATGGCGACGAGGATGAAGAGGAAATGGCTTTGTCTATACCCCAACCTGTTTACGCCAAGACTCCGCTGGCGGCTCGCTCAAACCGAGATTCCTCAGGTAACTCGAGCGGGAAACGCTTCAAGTAAATTCGCAAATTTTACGGTCTCCTCAGACTTTCCAGCGGGATAGTGGATGGCAACTCAACCACTATCCCGCTGGATCATTTATAATGACGTGATGAATACCATACGCCTTTCTCTGTCCTCCGGCCCTCGAACCATGCTGACGCTTATATTAGTGGCGGCGCTTTTAGCCCCGCTGGCTGCGCCGCGGCCCGCAGTTGCCCAAGCGCCCATTCGCTTCGACCCAGCCGACTGCATGTTCACACTGCCCCTCGGCGCGCAGGCCGATGATAGGGTGCAGTGTGGCTACTTAACCGTCCCCGCCAACTACCAGGATGAAAGCCAGGGAAGCATTCGACTGGCAGTCGCAATTTTCAAATCGACCGGACAATCCCCCACCCCAGATCCGCTGGTAATGGCCCAAGGCGGCCCAGGCGGCTCGACCATTGAGACCTACGCTCAGCATATGGGCGACAGCCCGCTGCGCGCAGATCGCGATATTGTCTTATTCGATCAGCGCGGAACGCTTTACTCGCAGCCAAATCTTTACTGCACAGAGATTGACGATCTAACCGTTCAAACCATCGAGCAAGACTTAACTCCGGAGGAAAACAATCGCCTGACCTTAGAAGCTATGCAGCGATGTCATGATCGCCTGGTGCAGGAGCAGGTCAACCTATCAGACTACAACTCCCTGGAAAACGCCGATGACATCGAATCCCTTCGCCAGGCCCTTGGCTACACGCAGATTAATTTGTATGGCGTATCCTACGGCACTCTGCTCGCCCAACATTTTATGCGCCTGCACCCCACCAGTCTGCGCAGCGTGGTTTTAGATGGCGTAGTCCCCACCGAGACCAATTTTGTGCTTAACGCCGCCCAAACCATCGACCAATCGCTCACCCGCCTATTTGATTCCTGCGCGACCGACGCGGCTTGCAATGCTCAATTTCCCCACCTGGAAGAAGTTTTTTTCGATGTGGTTAAGCGGCTAAATGAAGATCCTGAACGCATCCAAATTCAAGATACCGATACCGGTAAGGTTTACCCCCAAGCCGTAATCAATGGCGAAACCTTCCAATGGTTTATTTTTCAGCTCTTGTACGCCGGCGCCATTGTGCCTCTGATACCCCACATCATCTATGACGCCAAACATGGCGATTTTCGCACAGTCGCCGCCATCTTACCGTTGTTGGTGTTTGACCGCAGCATGAGCATCGGCATGTATTACTCCGTGCTGTGCGCCGAAGACGCCGACTTCACTGCCGACGAGCAAAATCTTGAGGGAATACGCCCCCAAATTGTCGAACTCCAGGAAGACCAGCCACAGATGCTGCTTGATACCTGCAAAATCTGGCAAGTCAGCCCCCTCCCCGCCGCTGTAGATGATCCGGTAGCGGCGAACATGCCCACTTTATTGCTTTCAGGGGGTTTTGACCCGATCACACCACCCCAATATGCCGCCGCCGTGGCGCAAAACTTGCCCAACAGCTTAAACCTGGTGTTTCCCGCCGGCGGTCACGGTCAGCTGTTAGGGGGCGATTGTTCCGATGAGATAATCCGGGCTTTTATAAACGACCCTAACACGCCTCCGGACTCGTCATGTATTCAGGCGGCGCAGAAGCCGGTTTTCGTAACCAATCAAACCATCGTACCGCTGCCCGCCCTGTACAAGGCCCTCCAGGCCGATCCGGCAACGTTGATCTTGCTGGCGCTAATATTTTTTGGTTGGCTATTTTTAGCCACCTCCGTGTTGGTTTTTCCAGCGGCATGGCTATTTAATCTACTGCAACGGCCTAAGCGCCCCGCCCTTGGCTCGAATTATCCCACCGCGACCGATTCCGACGGATCTATCATAGCGGGCACTTCGCAAAGCGCCCCCTTTGCGCCAGGCTTACCGCCCGCGCCGCGTCCTTCCTTTATCAGACGCGCCGCTTCATGGCTGCCGGTGTTGGCAGCTCTGGTTTTAGGTGTTTTCATGGTGAGTGTGGCGGTGGTGTTGGCGCAGATGGTTTCAAATAACAACAACGCCTTGTTCTATGGGTTGGATGGTTCCGCCCGACCCTGGTTTATTTTGCCCATCATGTTTGTGTTGATCACCTTTGGAATGCTTGCTGCAGCACTGCACCAATGGCTCTACCCTGGGGTTTCTCTTTGGCGACGCTTGTATTATTCGCTGCTCAGCTTAACCGCCTTAGGCGGCAGCCTGGTGCTAGCGTGGTTAGGGATGCTGCGTGGTTTGTTCTAACTGCGGGCCAGCCTTGGATAAGCAGAGTTTTTTAAAGCGCATCATATTCTAAGCTCGTCCACCTGTCTGGCTACACGCATTCCCCCCAGCGCCGTGGCGGCCACCGATTGGCCCGGAAAGATGCTGTCGCCCACCATCCACACTCCAGGCGCTAACTTCGGCCCCCAGGCGCGCCACAGGTTGGTTTGCGGAAAACCGCCCACCCAGCCGAAGGCGCGCCGGGTATAGCGTTCGAAGGTGACTGGCGTCGCCGGCAAGGTCAGTACAGCGGCCTGCTGCAAATTCGGGATGACTTTTTCGGCGGCTGCAAATAGCCGCTGTGTATACACATCTCTCATAGCATCGTAGGCGTCGGATTGGCTTTGGCGCATGCTCAGCCAGGGGGCAAAACGGGTATGCGTGGAAATAGTCAGCGCTCGCCGTCCAGCCGGGGCGCGTTTCTCATCCCACTCTGGGCTGATGGACAAAAACACGGAAGCCCCCTCGCCCAATGGTTCACCCATGATAACCTGGTGATGCAGGGCGCAGTTGGGCGGAACGACTGAACTGTCTACCCCTACATTCAAAAGAAACGCCCCCCAGCCATCTTGTGGGACTGGAGGGAGGTTACGCAGCGCGCCGGGGATGTTTTCTTCTTTAAAAATCCGCCGGATGTTCCATGGGGTCAAGTTTAAGATCACCACATCCGCAGGCCACACTTGCCGGCGGCGCGTCTCCACCCCAAGGACTCGCCTGCGATCCGTCAATACCTGGGTCGCCTCTTGTCGATACTGCACCTGCCCGCCGTTATCGCGCACAGCCTGCACCAGGCGTTGAGCAATCGCCCCCATGCCGCCTTCAAAATGCACCACCCCACGGCGAGGTAAATCGAGCGCCGCCGCCCCATAAAGGGCGTTTGTGGCGCGGCTATCGGCTTGCGCGGCGATGAGCAGCTGACCATCCACAAATAACCGCAGCGCCGGGCTTTGCTCGTTCAGGTGCGCCGCCACCGGGCGGATCAGGTCTTGAGCCAGCGCCGGAGAAATTCGGCGCAGGTCTTGAAACAGCCATTTCAGTCCCACTGCGCCAGTGCGCAGCGCCTGTCCCGTCGATTGAGGCGGCCAATCCGGTTCGGCCATTGCCAAGGCCCACATCCCGTCTGCTGTGCGTTCTTGCCAATCAAAAAAAGCCTGGCTGGCCGGGCCAAAGGCCCGCGCATATTCGGGTTGGCGCGCCGGACCGGCGAAACGATTGACCTGCAAACCATCGGGAAGGTGTACCACCATGGAGAGATCATTGACGCGCGCCTGCCAATTTTCGATCCCGGCCGCCGCCGCCACTGCCGCCAACGGCCCATGCGGGCTAAACCCGCCTGCCAGGGTGGCCCCCGCATCAAAATAGTAACCTTTATGATAGAATGTTGCCGCACAGCCGCCCGGATCCACATGGGCTTCTAACACGGTCACATCGTGCCCATCTCGCGCCAAAATGGCCGCTGCGGTTAAACCGCCTATCCCCGCCCCCACCACCACCACCCGCCCCATCCCGGCTAAGCCTGCGACTGGTAATCGATAGGCGCGCCCGGTTGAGCGGCGGCCACAAGCCGGCGCGTGGCCCACCCCCGGTAGGCAAACAACATCCTCAAGTTTAGCCACATCAGCCGCCCCATCAAAGACATCAAGCCGCGCGGCGCGAATTCCGCCTGAATTTCATCGATAACTTCTGTGCGCACGGCTGATAGAGCATGGAAAGTGTGTTGATGCACCCAACTTAAAAACGGACCGTACACTTGCCGGTCGGTAAAGGTGCGTGGCATCTCTACATTTTCATGGATCGCCACCCAGCGCACCGGCAGCGGCCCTAACCATAATGTAAATTCGGCGCGCGAACCCTCCGCCAGCGGTTCAACCCGATGCATTTGGGCAATCACTGGCGGAGGGGTTAAACTCACCAAAGCCCGGCTTGAGTGGTGAAAATCGGCCACGGCCTGTAACGGCGCTTCAACGATAAAACGATGCCGAAACTGGGGCATGGCCAGCTACTTACGCCCGCGCGCCCGAATTTCTACCGGAACACGCTGCCTTTTGGTTTGCTTTTCATCCCTAAGGATAATCACCACCCCTGCAACCATCAACCCCAAACCCATGGTAAATATACCAAATGCCAACATATCGTAATCTCCTCTCTAGCCCATTAGATCTATAGAGATTATAATATATTATCAATGTTTTGTCAATGTATTGTACAACTGGCTTCTCACTGCTTATTTATGCGCCGCTTATTGACACAGCGCCAAGGCATGTTAGACTTATAGACAAATATGGGCGGAGAAATTCCACTTACGAGTCTATTAAGCCTGGCCTCAGCCATTATTGCGATGTTAATTGCACGTACAGCATGGCAGCGCAGTCGCGCGCATGGGGCGCGTCCCTTTGCTGCCATGGTAGCGGCTGCGGGGGTATGGTCTTTCTTCATGAGCCTGGAATATATGACCCAGGATAGATCCTGGCGCATCCTTTGGTCTAAGATGGAATATTTGGGCATCACGAGCTTGCCCCATCTGTGGCTATTCTTTAGCCTGGATTACAGCCAACGCGGCATGCAGCAGCTTAAAAGACTCATGCGCACTCCGCTCCCTTATATTTTCCCTGCCATCATGCTCGGGTTGGTTTTTAGCAATGAGAGCCACGGCCTTGTTTGGCGGAATGTCGAGCAAGTGATCTCCGACGCCGGAACAACCTCCTTCTATTTCCAGCATGGCATCGCCTTTTACATCTTCATCATTTACGCCTATTCGCTGCTGTTAGCCGGCTCGCTGGCGCTGATCCGAGAAGCGGCTCGCTTTCCCAAACTTTACAAACGCCAGGGACGCTCATTGCTCCTTGCAACCGCCATCCCATGGGTAGCCAACCTTATCTACATCAGCGGGTTTAGTCCATGGCAAACAATTGATCTCACCCCCATCGCGTTTGTACTCTCCGGCGCCATTCTAGGCATCGGGGTGTTCCGCTTATACTTATTCGACATCGTGCCGGTAGCCCATGATTCGGTGATTGAAAGCTTGCCCGAAGGGGTGATTGTGATCGACACCAATCACCGCGTGGCTTACAGCAACACCTCGGCGCGCCGCCTGCTTCAATCGAATGCTGACAGCGTTGCAGCCGATAGCCCCGATCCCTGGGTGGGGCAAAAAGCGGCTGCCCTGCTGAAGCCTTTCCCGGCCTTGCAGAGGGTTCTTGAGAATACAGCCAACACATCCACTGAAATAAACTTCCCTGGCGAAACGCCGCGCACAATTGAAGCGGCAGCTACATTTGTTTATGCTCCTACTGGTGATATTAACGGACGTTTGCTAACCCTTCGGGATATAACCGAAAGTAAGCGCATCGATGAGGAGCTGCGCTTACAAAGCGCGGCGCTGCAATCCACCACCAATGCCATTGTCATCACCAATAAACAAGGCGAAATCCAATTTGTTAACCCGGCTTTCTCCCAAATTACCGGATATGATCAGGAAGAAGCGCTGGGGCGGAAACTAAATATCCTTAATTCCGGTCGTCAAGATAAGGCGTTTTATAAGGAGTTATGGACGGCCATATCCACCGACACACCCTGGCATGGCGAATTGGTCAATCGCCGAAAAGACGGCTCATATTACACCGAAGAACAAACGATTGCCCCGGTGCATAACGACTCTGGCGCAGTAACCCACTACATCGCCGTCAAACAAGATATTACTCAACGCAAGTTGCTCGAGGAAATGCGCGACGACCTGATGAAAGCCCTGGTGCATGACCTGCGCAATCCGCTCAGCTCGATCTTATTATCATTAGAAGCGTACCAGATGCTGCCAGAAAACAGCGTCGTCTCCCCTTCGGTGCATAAAATGCTCGTGTTGGCGCGCGACGCCACCTGGCGTATGATGGGCATGATTAACGCCATCATGGATATGAGCCGGATCGAGAGCGGGCAGCTGGTGCTAGATAGACAAGCGGTGGCAATGGCGGAGATGGTGGAACAGGCCATCAATCAGCAGTCGTCATTAGCCACGCATAATGATATTTTGCTGCTTAACGCTGTATCCTATGATCTGCCGCTGGCGTATATCGATTCCACGTTAATTATCCGGGTATTGCAGAACCTGCTTGATAACGCCATCAAGTTCACCCCCAACGGCGGCACAGTAGAAATCCATGCGCAGCCCGCCCAGGAGGAATCATTTATCGAATTGCGCGTGACGGATAGCGGCCCAGGCATTCCTGCGGATCTCCTGCGCCGTGTATTTGATAAATATGCCACCGGCCCGAACGTGCGGCGTGGCGCCGGTTTGGGCCTGGCTTTCTGCCGCCTGGCGGTTAATGCGCATGGTGGGCGTATTTGGGTTGATAACAGTTCACAGCCGGGAACGGCTTTTTGCTTTACCCTGCCAATTTCCACCGCCCTTTCCTCTCCGAACGAAGACATTCCCCTTTCATAGCCTGCACACTCAACCACAGCCACCCATCCTATCGTGGCCGTCACCTGCTGCGGGCTGCGCCGGCAGCAGCCGATTGCGACCGGTTTTCACCTTTGAAAGATCTATTTCCCTAATAATTGCGGTATGATTAGCCCTTCAATTATAGGAACTCAAGTTACTACAACCTGGTTATTCATTCCAACCCCATTAGGAGCGTGACGATGGCCCAAGTAGACTTCGCTCAACCTGTTCAACAAGAAACAAGCAAGCTCAAGCGGGAGATTACCCTGCTGCCCCTGTTTGGATTGATTTATTTCACCGTCTGCGGAGGCTCATTCGGCGTAGAAGGACTGATCGGCTGGTCGGGGCCGGGCCTGGCTCTGCTATTGATCTTTATCACCCCGATCGTGTACAGCATTCCCAATATGCTGATGGTCCGTGAGCTTAACTCAATGATGCCGCGCGAGGGCGGTTACTATCACTGGATCAAACAAGCGTTCGGCCCCTTCGCCGGTTTCCTGGCGGGCTGGATGAATTGGGTGGTGTCTTGGGTAGATGTGAGCATTTACCCCATGTTGGCCGCTTATTACCTGAGTTACTTTATTCCAGAGTTACACAATGGCGCAACAATCGCCGGAGTGGAGCTATCGCCCGGTTTACTTTCCTGGTTAGTGGCCCTGGCGCTTATCTGGGCGATTAGCTATCTGAGTGTACGCGGGGCCCGACTTTCTGGCCTTTTCACCAACTGGCTGGGGGTGCTAATGCTTATTCCACTGGCGATGATGACGATCGTGGGCTTTTACAATATTTTCACCCATGGCATTGGCGATTTACACCTTCCGTTTATCCCTGAAGGCGAAAGTCTGACCGGGGCGCTTTCGGTGGGCCTTTTCATTGTTATGTGGAATTACATGGGTTGGGAGCTGCCCACTGCCGCGGGCGATGAAATCGTCAACCCCAAACGCACCTATCCTCTGGCAATGCTGCTGGTGCTGGTGGCCGCCATCGCCACCTACAGCTTGCCCACTGTGGCCGGTTTATACGGCGGAGCAGGCGAAAACGGGCGCTATCAGGTGTGGGGCATCGAAGAAGCCGAAGCCGGTCTGGGTGTAGGCAGCGCGCTGGAGGATTACGGCATCACCGCTGGTCAAGTTGACGAATGGGGGCTGGACCCCGGACGCGATGTGGGCTGGGAATTTCCTGAAATCGCCCACCGGCTAGGGGATGTGGCCGCCGGCAAAGATAGTGCGCTTTCCCGCCTGCTAGGGGGAGCGGTAACTTTCGCCGCTGTGCTGTCCATGATAGGCCTGTTCATTGGGAACGGGTTAGGGGGCACACGCATTCCCTTTGCATTAGCCGAAGACGGGATGATGCCGCGCTGGATGGTGAAAGTGCATCCGCAGTATGGCACGCCCTGGGTGGCGATTGTCTTTTGCGGGGTTCTGTTCAGTATCTTTTCGCTGCAAGCGTTCGCATTCCTGGTGGTGGTGGATGTTTTCCTCAATGTAGTGGTGCTGTTGGGTTGTTTCCTGGCGTTATGGAAGCTGCGCTTTAGCATGCCTCATGTACCGCGCTGGAAGATCCCCGGCGGGCTGCCTTTTCTAACCCTGGTCACGTTGGGTCCCACCATCGTCTTCGTCATAGCAGTGTACAGTCAGCTCAGTGAAGAAGGATTGAGTTCACTTGGCCTGGCGCTCGTGGCTATTCTTTCAGGCGCGCTAGTCTATTTGCCAATGCGGAAATTCGTTAAACCCGGCATTCCAGATGTAAACCCGTTTGAAGACCCCGAAGAAGCCTGATCTTCACCCCACAGAGGCCGGTTCCAAATTAACCTGGCGCCGGCCTTGCTTATCTTTCCTTAGCTCAGATTGCCGCCCCACCATCGCCCCCGCATTGGCCGACCAAGCGCGGCGGGAAGATGTATGATCTCAACCCCTTGAAGGTGGTCGGAACAATTAAGGCGGTCGAGGCGCGGTATAATCACCCCAAACAAATCTGATCAATAAATGTGAGGAATAAAATGCCCGAAGCAGTCATCATCGATGCAGTCCGCACACCGATTGGAGCACTGGGCGGCGTGCTCTCATCAGTGCGTCCCGACGATCTGGCGGCGCATATTTTGCGCGCCTTAGTAGAACGAACCGGATTAGACGCCACCCTGGTAGAAGAGGTCTACCTGGGCTGCGCCAACCAGGCTGGGGAAGACAATCGCAACGTGGCGCGCATGGCTTTGCTTTTAGCTGGTTTTCCCGTGGAAACGCCAGGCGTAACTATCAATCGCCTGTGCGCCTCTAGCCTGGCGGCCGTTAACCTGGCGGCGCGAGCGATCCGCGCCGGCGACGGCGACGTTTATATTGCTGGTGGTGTGGAAAGCATGAGCCGCGCCCCCTATTCCTTGCCCAAAGCTGAAAGCGCTTTCCCATTTGGCAACCTGACCGCCTGGGATACCGCCCTGGGCTGGCGGTATCCTAACCCCAAAATGCAGCAGGCTTACGGCATCGACGCCATGGGCGAGACCGCAGAAAACCTGGCCGCGATGTACCCCGATCTGACCCGCGAAAAACAAGATGCCTTTGCAGTGGCCTCGCACCAACGCGCCATCGCCGCCATAGACAGCGGCAAATTTGCTGAAGAGATTATCCCTGTGGTTATTCCGCAAAGGAAGGGCGAACCGCTGACAATTACCAACGATGAGCGCCCTCGCCGCGACACGAATATGGAAGCATTGGCGCGCTTGCGCCCGGCCTTCAAAAAAGAAGGCGGCACGGTTACAGCGGGAAACTCATCCGGTTTAAACGATGGGGCCGCGGCGGCGTTATTAACTAGCGCCGAGCGGGCGCAGTCTTTGGGTCTAAAACCTATGGCGCGCATCATCGGCAGCGCCGCGGCCGGCGTTCCACCACGCATCATGGGCATCGGTCCAGCGCCCGCCACTCGCAAAGCCCTCCAGCGTGCGGGTCTCACCATCGACCAAATCGGCCTGGTAGAGTTAAACGAGGCCTTCGCCGTGCAATCCCTGGCGGTCATGGCCGAGTTGGGGCTGGACCCCGCCATCACCAACGTCAATGGCGGAGCTATCGCCTTGGGACACCCGCTGGGATGCTCGGGGGCGCGGATTCTCACCACGCTCTTGCATGAAATGAAACGCCGCGCCCCCACGGCCCCACGCCCCTTCTACGGGTTGGCGACGCTCTGCGTGGGCGTAGGCCAGGGGGAGGCTGCTATCATCGAATGGTTAGACGAATAAGCTTGCGTCCTATGCATCATCCTCAGGAAGGGAAATTCGACCATGAACGATCAAATGTTACAACAACTCCGCCAGGCATTTAAAGTGCTCAATAAAGGGATGATCATCATGTGGCGCTTAGGCTTGGGCCAATTACTCAATATGTGGCCGCAGGTCTTGGGGCGCTACCTGGTTTTGATCCAAAAAGGCAGGAAGACTGGTTTGCGCCGCTATACACCCCTGAACTACGCAGAAATTGAGGGCGATTTATACTGCGTGGCCGGCTTCGGGGCCGTCGCCCATTGGTACCGAAACTTGCAGGCCGACCCCCAGGTGCAGGTGTGGCTGTCGAATGGGTGGTGGTTGGGCGTGGCCGAGACGCTGCCCCCCAGCTTAGAGAACCTGGCAATTGTTCGCCAGGTTCTCATCGGCAGCGGTTTTGCAGCCGGCTTATTCGAAGGGATTGATGCACGCACAATCACTTCCATCGAATTAGCTAACCTGGTGGGCTGGCCGGAAGCGCTGCCCGAAGGGGTGACCCCAATTGAACATCGCACCCCCTATAAGCTGGTGCGCATCCGGCGCGAGGCAGCCCTGGCGGGCAAGGGCGGCCCTGGCGAGCTAGCCTGGTTGTGGCCGCTGGCTACCTTCTTGCTGCTTCCTTTAGCTCTACGCCGCAAAAAATAGCCAAATTGCCCTACACCGCAGCAATCTGTGCGATACAATTTGACAGTTCTTAAATTCTTTGATATAGTCAATGAATCCAATCACTTTAGGCAGAAAGATTCTTTGTAGCATGACCGATCAGACGACCCCACAACCCGAGCAACAGCAGCAACCCGAACAGAACCCAGACTGGTTCGAGAGTTACCTCAGCGAGTACGAACAAAGCACTCCTGAGGTCGGCAAGATTATCGACGCTACCGTCATCAAAGTAGATCGAGATGGCATTTTGGTAGATGTCGGCATTAAGCGCGACGTGCTCATCCCGGCCCGCGATTATAGCAAGGTTAGCGAGGAATATATCGCCGGCCTCGAATCCGGCTCACGTTTACCGATTTACGTGCTAGGGCAGGGAGAAGGCGGCGAGTTCCAATTCTCGATTAGTCGCGGCCTGGAAGCTCAAGTGTGGGATTCCGCCGATAAGCACAAGGAAGAAGGCACGTTCCTAAACCTGGACGTGCTGGGCCACAATCGCGGCGGGCTAATTGTGCGCTATGAAACCCTGCGCGGCTTTGTTCCGTTTTCGCTTGTGCCAGAACTGCAAGGCGTACGCAGCCCGAAACGCGCCGAGCAAATCAAGAACAGCTTAGTGGGCAAGGCCATCCCGGTCAAAGTCACCGAAGTAGACCGCGAGCGCAATCGCCTGATCTTCTCTGCGGAAGCAGCGCAAAAAGAGGCCCTGCAGCAGCGGTTCAATGAGCTTAAAAAAGGCCAGGTCATCACCGGCCATGTGGTCAAGCTGGTGGATTTTGGCGCATTTGTAGACCTGGACGGCGTAGACGGCCTGGTGCATATTTCTCAACTTTCGTGGAAGCGCGCGAAGCATCCCTCCGAGGTCGTTAAAGTTGGCGACGAGATCGAAGTCAAGATTATTGATATCGATCCCGAGCGACAGCGCATTAGTCTCAGCCGCAAAGCCGTGCTGCCAGGTCCCTGGCAAACCATCGCTGAAGAGGTCAAAGCCGGCGATTACGTGGAAGGTATTGTCACGCGCCTGGTCGATTTTGGAGCATTTGTCAAACTGCCCATCGGCGTAGAAGGCCTCATTCACACCAGCCAAATCGGTTATTCATCCGGACAAAACCCCCAGGGCGCGATCAAACCTGGCGACAAGGTGCTGCTGAAGGTTCTGGAAGTGAACTCAGATCGTAAGCGGGTGGCCTTGAGCATGCGCCAGGTTCCCATGGAACGCCAGATTAGCTGGGCGATGGATAACATGGAAGCCGACCTTTTATCCGCCTCCGAAACCGAATTAGAAGCCGCCCCCGAGGCAACCGAGCCAGCCGACGAAACGTTTGATTCGACCCAGGCCATGGACGAAGTGTCCGAAGCCGCTGCCGATCAAGCCACGTCGGAAGAAGCCGCTGAAGAAGAAGTCGAACAAGCGGCTACCAACGAAGACACCACCGGCGCTCCGGAAGAGGGCGAATCTGCCCCGGTAGAGATGCCCAGCCACGAGGAAACGCCCGCTGATGTTGAACCGCCCGGCGACGAGGCCCTCACCGACTAGTACTTTTCTACTGATTTACCATTCAGACCCTGTAGGCACAACCACTACAGGGTCTGTTTTATGGTATCATAAGCAGCGCCTTAGTTAACCAGCACAACCTGTATCGTTCCGTCAAGGGGCTAACTATTTACTATGTGGGTGTTAACCATCCGTTCACCGGGGGGAGAACCTCGGCAGCATACTCTACATCCGGGCAACAACACCATCGGGAGAATGTCTGGCAACGATATTGTGATTCTAGACCCATCGGCCTCACGCTATCACGCCCAGGTGGTTTTTGAGACCGACACCGATCAGGTGATGGTGCAAGACCTTGGCAGCACCAACGGCAGTTATATCAACCGAGATCGCCTGGTTGGTTCACGCCTCCTCACCCCCAATGATGTGATTCGAATTGGGCAGCACCTGATCGAATTAAGTTTCAAAGACGACCACGCCTCCACCAGCCCTCGCCCAAGCAGCACCCAAATGCTCACCCGCGATCTGATCTTAGAATCGCTCGATCACCATGCCGTGCTGCTTTCTGAAGTGGCCTCCCGCCTGAATACGATCATCGACCTCCCCACGGCGTTAAAAACCGTTTCTAACATGATGAAGGTTTCAATGGGGGCGGACCGCTGCGAAGTGATTTTGATGGAGCATATGGACAACCTGGCTGAATTAGGGTTTGCTCGCTCCGTAGCCCAGCAGGCAATCCAGCAGCGCTCGGCGGTCATCATTCAAGACGCATCGAACGATCCCACCATCGGACGCAGCGCCGCTTTATTAAACATCCATGCCGCAATGTGTGTACCGGTAATGAGCGCCGACGAGATGTTGGCTCTCATTTACGTTTTCAAAAACCGCGCCAACGCTCGATCTTTTGATAAACGCGATATGCAATTAGCCATCGCCATCGGTCACCAGGCCGCCCTCACCATTCAACGCATGAAACTGCTTGAACGTGTGCGCTCTCAAGAGGCAGTTTCGAGCCTGCTGCACCGCTTCCTGGCTCCTCAAGAGGCCCAATACCTGCTCAACGAATACTTACAAAACGGGCAGCTGCCTCAGCCGGAAGAGCACAACCTTACCGTGGTGGCAGTGGATATTTGCGAATCAACACAATTATCCCAGCGCCTGGGGGCGCGTCGTTTTGCTAAGCTGCTGGCGGCTTATTATGAGCATATGACCGGCGTCATTTTTGATGAAGGCGGTATGCTAAACAAATTCATGGGCGATGGCATGATGGCAATTTTTGGGCTGCCCCACCAGCCCGCCGATCCTGAAGAACACGCCGTGCGCTGCGCCATGCACATCCTTGATCAATTAGATATAATCAACGGCCAATTTGGCGAACACCTTGAGGTGGGGGTAGGGGTCAATTCGGGCCAGGTGATGGCAGGCTATTTAGGCAGCCTGGAATATGTGGAATTCACCGCCATCGGATACCCGGTTAACATTGCATGGGGGCTAGAAAGTAAAGCTCGCCCAAATCGCATCTTCATCGGCTACCCCACCTTCCAAAAGGTATCCCATAAATTTATGATGCAAGCCTTGGGCGAGGTGATCATCAAACCCCAGGTGGAAGCTATCCAGGCGTTTGAAGTGCTGCGTTCGAATTACTAACCTTTCGTAACTGCATTCAAAAAATCGGCAAATAAACCGTAGGCCGTGGTATGGGGGCCAGGGTTGGCCTCCACCACCGAGAGCAGACCAAGCACATCGGTTTCGAACTGTACAATACTGGTGGTTCCTTCTGCGCCATACATGGGGGAATCCGACCCCACCAAAATTGGGGCCACTGTGGCCCGCACCCCATCTTCCGTGCGCTCCGATTCGCAAACCAACTTGTAACGCCGGCCGCTTTCCCGCGCCTGCTCCACCAGCCGCCGGTCGATCTGGCGGATGCCCTGGCGCTGCACCTGCTGCGGCTTAAGCGGCACACCCATCAGTACGGTGGTAAGGGCCGCCACCTTGACCGCCGCGTCCCATCCATCGATATCGCCGCTGGGGTCGGTCTCAGCAATGCCGATCTTTTGACAATAGGCCACCGCCTGGTCAAAGCTATCGCCGTGCTCCATGCGGGTGAGCATCATGTTGGTGGTCGAATTGAGCACCCCGCGCAGCCGGCGCAAATTCGCCCCCGGCAGCGCTTCACGAAACAGAGAAAAGATCGGCGCACCGTCCATCACCGTCGATTCAAAATAGAACTTACGCCCCTGGCGGTGCGCCAGCCCGGTTAGCTCGGCATACGCATGCACTACCGGTCCCTTATTGGCGGTTAGGGCGTGCATGCCCTGTTCCAACGCCAGGCGCAGATGATCGATAGCGGGTTGGCCGGTTTCGTAATTGACCGGCGAATTTTCAAACAAGACATCCGCCCCGCATTGGCGAATGAAATCCAGCTGATTAGTGGGCGGAGGCGACGCCGAAAGCGCGGCGTAATCATCTTGCAGCAGAGCGCGCTCCAGGTCTATGCCGCGCGGATCGATGGCGCTGCCATGCCGTCCAGTAGAAATTCCTGTCACCGAGTAGGTTAAGTTATAGCGCGCCAATAGCTCGTTTTGCTTATCGAGCAGCAAACGCGCCAAGGCTTTACCCACATTGCCAAAACCTAAAAAGGCTAATTTATAGTGTGTCATTCAACGATCCTCTCTATAGGTTGATTTTATCCCTATCTATGGGCCGTACCCGACGCCCAAGCCCGGCGCAACCCATTGAACAAGCACGGTGGGCGGCTGCATTTCTCAACAGCCTTTAGCTTGCCGGACAGACATCGCTTCCTTGTATTTATTGCATTTCAGTGCTAGTGGAGAAAAAACTCAAATTTGCGGCCACGGAAAGGCCCTTCGATAGGGGTCGGGCGGAGGAAATACACCCGCGTTAGCGATCTGCCTGGCGCGCTGCATCAGCGCCCGCACTTCACCGCGGCTGAGGTGCTTGTGCAGCTGGTCGGCGAATTCGGATGGCTTGCCCTCCAGCGGCTTAAGCGCCTCACCCAAGCGCGCCAGATCGGCGCACAAACCGGCGGGCAGATCTTCGCCCACAAAATCCCAAATTACGGTGCGCAGCTTGTCTTCCACATGAAAGCATACTCCGTGATCGATGCACCATAAACGCCCGTCCTTATCTTTTAGCACGTGGCTGCCTTTACGGTCGGCGTTGTTCACCAATAGATCGAACACCACCACCGGGCGAAGACGTTGGCGGTCTTCTTCTGAAAAATTAAAGTAATGATATTCCGGCTCGTGTTCAATATAAAGCTGAAGGGAACCCGGCCCCAACGGCCCCCTGGCGCGGTAAACCGTGGGCGGAACGAGATGCCACCCCAGCCATTCGCTGACCAGGTAGGCAGCGACTTCGCGATGCGAAAGCGAAGCCGTGGGAAAATCCCACAACGGTCGCTCACCTTTATTGGGCTTATACACACCCTTTAGCGTTATATTCTCGTCAACTGCCTCGGCCAAAAAGGTGTAATTGGACCCCCATAAAAACTCGCCCTTAACGGTTAAGGCGCCTTTTGAGAGCGCCTGCAATACATCAATGCTTGTGTCCATTCCTCTTCGGGCAAAAATGACCTGCTGCGTCTATTGGCTCACCGCATTGCGGACATAAGGGGCGGCCACGGGCGGCTACATCCATACCCCACCGGCACATGGCGCGCAGCTGAGACCGGGTGCACCAAAAGCGCACCACCCGCCCTTGGTTGGCGGCCTCATCTTCAGACCCTTCAGGCTCATCCAGCCCCTCGGTCCCTTCCGGCACAAGTTCTTTAGCCACCAACACCACCAGGTCGTTGTCGGCGTCGTAGCCCAAGCCCAATTCACCCACCCGAAACATTGGGTCTACCGGCGGCTGAATGTGCATCGTCTCCGCTTCATAATCACCAGCGGCTTCCGCCAGGTCGGGGAAACGGGTCTGAATTTCCGCTAGAAATTGTTCGCAGCCCACTGCCAGAGATTGAATTTGAATTTTCTCTACGATAAGAGAAATCGTCCGAGCGCCCTGCCAGGCCTGGATGTAAAAAACGCGCTTCCCTGGTGC
This sequence comes from uncultured Anaerolinea sp., assembly GCA_964531975.1. Taxonomy (GTDB): domain Bacteria; phylum Chloroflexota; class Anaerolineae; order Anaerolineales; family UBA4823; genus RBG-16-57-11. The sequence goes on from CAZHFU010000001.1 coordinate 257,534, forward strand.
GCCAATCGCATCGGTAGTAATGTGTTCGGTAGGTTGGAAATCGATTTCTTCGCCCATATGCGCTCCCTGAGTACCCTAAAGTATACCAGAATCAAGCTTTGGGTTGAGTAAAAGAAAATTCATAATTTAATGTTAGTAAATGCGCTCCTGCCGCTGTCAGCATAAGGGTCGATACCGAGGCCGGGGCCACATGCAATCGTTGAAACATATCCAGCGGCAAACCGATGAAATATGCTACCGCCAATTTGATCGCATCCGAATGCGATACGCACACAATGGTGTCTTTTTCGTCATGTTGAGCAGCCAGGTGTTGCAGCTCATCGCAAATGCGATGCTGCGCATTCAGAAACGTTTCGCCCCCAGGAAAGTGATGCAGCGACGGAGTGTTTTGGACCACCTTCCACTGTTTGAGCTTATTGAGGGCGCGCAGCTTCTGATCGGTCCACTCCCCACAATCAAGTTCAATCAACCCCGGCCTGGGGATCACCTCTAAACCCAGCTCTTGCGCCAGCGGCAGCGCCGTTTCCATAGTGCGTTCCATCGGGCTTGAATACACTGCTTTAATCGGCATTTTTCCCAGCCCTTCGGCCAACACCTTGGCTTGCGCCAGGCCAGTCTTATTCAAATGCACCCCCGGCAAACGACCAGCCAGGCGGCCTTTCTTCACATATTCATTTTCCCCATGGCGTATCAACATGATTACCGGCATAAAAAGCTCCTGACTTCCAACAGCTAGACAACTTGATCCCCTCACTTACCGCCTATTTTACCCGCCTGCTTTATGTTTACCCTTGATGGCATTGATCTCATCTTGCGAAAGATCTGGCAGGGTCACGTTAGTTTCCACGCCTAAAGCCTGTCGCTGGGCAACGCGCCATCGCTCCAGGCGATCTTGCACCTGGCCCTCATAACCCTGCGTAGAGGGTCGGTAGAAGTACGTACCCAACAGCGGGCCAGGCAGGTACTGCTGCGGCAGGAAATGATCGGGGTCTTGATGCGGGTATTGATAGCCTTTGCCATGCCCCAAGGCGGGGCCATCGCGGCTGGCGTCTTGTAAATGCTGGGGCACACCGCCTACCCCTTCTTGTTCGATTAGTTCGAACGCCTTAAAATACGCTCCCGCAGAATTGGACTTCGGCGCGGTTGCCAGGTATAGGGTGGCCTCCACAATCGGATAGATGCCCTCAGGCAAACCGATGAACTCATATGCCTGAGCAGCGGCGTTTGCCACTACCAGCCCCAGGGGGTCGCCCAAGCCAATATCCTCGCCGGCCAAAATTACCAGGCGGCGCAAGATGAAGCGTGGGTCTTCGCCGGCGTAGAGCATCTTTGCCAGCCAATACAGGGCGGCGTCGGGATCAGAGCCGCGCACCGATTTGATGAAGGCCGATATAGTATCGTAATGAGCGTCGCCGTCCTTATCATACAGCACCGCCCGGCGCTGGATCGATTCTTGCGCCACGTCGAGGGTCACATGCACCACGCCCTGCTCACCGGCGGGGGTCGATTCGACCGCCAGCTCGAGGGCGTTAAGGGCGTTGCGCGCATCGCCGCCGGCCACGCGAATCAGATGCTGGAGCGCAGCCTCGTCCACCTGCACGCTGCGCCCTCCAAAGCCGCGTTCGGGGTCGAGCAAGGCGCTTTCTAATACCCGCCGCACATCTTCATCGAGCAGCGGGTGAAGCTGGAACACTCGCGAGCGGCTCACCAACGCCCCGATGACATCAAAATACGGGTTCTCGGTGGTAGCCCCAATCAGGGTGAACGTGCCGTTCTCCACATGTGGCAGCAGAGCGTCTTGCTGGGCCTTATTCCAGCGATGCACCTCATCTACAAACAAAATGGTCTTCTTCTGATACAGCCTGCGCCGCTCCAGTGCTCCGTCGATCACCTGGCGCAGATCCGCCTTACCCGACATAACCGCTGAGAGCGTCTCGAAGTGGCTCTTAGTCTGGTTGGCGATCACCATCGCCAGGGTGGTCTTGCCTGTACCGGGCGGACCCCACAAGATGATCGATGAAAACATGCGATCGGCTTCGATGGCGCGGCGCAGCAGCTTGCCCGGCCCCACAATTTCTTCCTGGCCGATATACTCGTCCAGCGTGCGCGGGCGCATACGCGCCGCCAGGGGGGCTTCGTCCTTCATGCGCTGTTTCATGGCGTGGGTAAAGAGATCCATACTATTCCTGTGTAACTGGCCCGGATGCTTTTTCGGTCAAAACATTCCCAATAAATAGATCAATTAGCCTCGCATCAGCTTCCGATCTGGTATTTGTAAACAGGACCGACATACCGTTGATTATATTCATAATTTGAGTTTATCATGGATGCAGTTTCAACAAAAGGTCTAGACCCAGCAGCCCGCCTTTGTGATAGATGGGCTGATAAAGGGATTATAATGGCAAAGCATGACCCCCAACATGCTTGCTAACCGTCGTATATTCGGACGCTGCTGCTTATTCTCACCTGGACGATTAACTTATGGACCCTCAAATTCAAGCCCGCTTCAACGACGCTATTCTCTCCGAACTAGCAGGGCGATTCTCGCCTGTTCACGACCGCATCCACACACTGCCCGCCTACGAAAGCCTGATGTTTGCCTTCCAACGCGATGGCGATGAATATATCCTGCGCATCAGCCATAGTCTGCGCCGCAGCCCCAACATGATCCGGGGCGAGGTAGAATGGATCAAACACCTGGCGGCAGGTGGGGCCGGCGTGGCGCGGGCGATCCCTTCCAATCGCGGCAACCTGGTAGAAGCGGCGGATGATGGGCACGGCGATCAATTCCTGGCGACTGCCTTTGTGCGAGCGCCGGGGCGGCCCCCCTCCAGAGCGGATTGGTCGCCGGCGCGTTTCGCCGCCTACGGTGAAACCTTGGGGCGTATCCATCGCCTGACGATTTCTTATCAGCCATCCAACCCCGCCTGGAAACGACCCACCTGGGATGATGCGGAATTCAACTTCGTTGAATCATTTTTACCGCCGGAGCAAGAGATTATCCGCCAACGTTACCACAGCCTGCGCCAATACCTGCATACCCTGCCGCAAGATAACCGAGTATATGGCCTCATCCACCAGGACGCCCACAGCGGCAACTTCTTTATTGACGAATCTGAACGCATCACCCTATTTGATTTCGACGACTGCCTTTATTCCTGGTTCGCAAACGACATCGCCATTGCTCTGTTTTATATGATCATCAATGAACCGCACCCCGCTGCCCTGGCTAACGAATTTCTGGCAAACTTCCTGCGCGGCTATCGCCGTCAATATGTATTTGATGAAAGCTGGATGCAGACCTTACCTCTATTTTTAAAACTGCGCGAAATCGACCTGTACGCCGTCTTGCATCGCGATTTTGACGTCAACAACCCCGGCGACGCCTGGGTAGCGCAGTTCTTACAGGGCCGCAGGCAGCGCATCGAAGCAGATTTGCCGGTGATTGATGACTGGAAACCCTGAAACGCTGCTCGCCACCCCCTCCCTCGCAAGCGTCCGAGAAACCTGCGGCGGCTCTGGAAGATCGTCACTCCTTCCAGGCCGCACTTATCTCATCGCCAATTTACGCAAGCGCAGGCCAAGGAACCGCCGGCACACCATCCTGGCGTGCCATTCAAATAGGCATTTCTAATTGTCGCCATGCTACTTTCTAGTTGTCGTTGACAGACCGTCATCGGACTGACTTTATACAAGCGGGATTAAGGTCTTGCCCTTTCTTAATCAAAAGAGCGAGCGCTAACGCACCCTGGCGCGGGAGGTTAGCGCTCGTCTCATTATTAGCGGCATAGTACCAATCTTGCGCAGCGGCTACAATGAATCCACCAGCCCCCGACCCAACCTGACCGCCACGCCGCCGTTACTAAAGCCCAGCGAAGTATCCAGCTTGACCTTCATCTGTCCCAATAAAGCCGGGTCGCTAGCTAAGACCGCCACCCGCCAGTTTGGGCACGCGCGTCGCAGCACATTGCCAAACTGAGCATAAAGATTGCGCAAGTCTTGCCCCTCGCTAACACGGCGACCATAGGGGGGGTTGGTCACCACCCAACCGGAGGTGATGGGGGGTTGAATGGCCGAAACCGCCCGCCGGCTGAATTCAATCCACCCTCCCACACCGGCCCGCTCGGCGTTAGCCTGGGCGCTCTCAACCGCACCGGCGTCGCGGTCTGAAGCCTGGATGACCGGCAGCGCCCCGCTTGCCAGGCGCGCCTGGTGAGCGGCCTCGGCTTGCTCTAGCAGCGCCTGCCAGAGCGCAGGGTCATAACCAGGCCAGTTCATGAAGGCAAAGCGGCGCAAGCGTCCGGGAGCCAACCCGGCGGCCAGCAAAGCGGCCTCGATGGCGATGGTTCCGGAGCCGCAAAAGGGGTCAAGCAGCGGGGCGGAGGCGTCCCACTCGCAGGCGGCCAACATACCCGCCGCTAGCGTCTCGCGCAGAGGCGCTTTGGCGCTCGCCAGGCGATAGCCGCGGCGGTGCAGCAGCGCCCCGGACGTATCGATACTGATTGTGCATTGATCCTGCACCAGGCGCACCAGCGCCACCTGAGGCGGCGCGGCGGCGTCATCATCCGCCTTCAGGCGCGGCGGCGGCTGGCCTAAGCGGTCGCTAATTGCGCCGGCCACGCGCTCGGCCACCCCATCGGAATGATACAAGCGCGAGCGGTGGCAGGTCACCCGCAGCGCCACCGGCTGCCCCGGCTGGATAACCCGTTCCCATGGCAGACGAGAGGCCTTTTTGCGCAGCTCAGAGAAAGCGGCCGCGTTGAACTGCCCAAAGCGCATCGTCACTCTCTCGGCTATGCGCAGATAAAGGTTGGCCCGATAGATGGCCTGCGAATCCCCTTCGAAAGCCACGCCCCCGCTTTCGATTTCCCCCACTGCCAGCCCCAACCTGGCTAATTCGGCCCCGACAACCTGTTCTAACCCTGGGGCGCACATTGCAAATAGATCCATAATCAGTACCTTTTCTCAAAGCAAGACGCTTCACCGCCCCGAAGCCTTATCTGCGCTTCCAGCCGGTCTTTCGATATGTGTCGATGACGATAGCCTCGATCCATATGAATTGACTATCTATCAAGTGGGCCTACCGGCGGGCGGCGCCCGGTCAGCGGCTTAGCACCGTGGAGGCCGGCGGCCAGCGCGCCCGCCCGTGGAACGACCCGAAGGGTGATCCTTGCGGGCTGCGGTGAGACGGCGCTGTGGCCTGGCTGCAGATGCGTCCGCGCCGGTCACCAGCGCCTTCTGGCGGCCTTTACGAGTCATGTCTTTCTCAACAAAAATCGGTTGGCGTGTAAAGGGGTCCATTTCGGTGTAATACATCAGGCTAGAATAGGTAGAGGGTGTGGGGGTGAAGATTTGCACCTGTTCCGGCTGTAGCCCAAGCTGGCTGCTGGCAAAGCGCTGTAAGGCCTTCATGTCCGCCTCGGTGCAGCCCGGATGCGCAGCGATCATGTAATAGGTCAAAAACTGGGGTTTGCCCTTCTGCGCAGACAGACGGTCAAAAAGACGTTTGAACTCCTCCAACGCCGCCGTGCCAGGCTTGCCCATGGCGCGCAGCACCCCATCCTGGCTGTGTTCGGGAGCCACTTTCATCTGCCCCGATACATGATGCTCCACCACCTCGCTCAAGTATTCGTAGCCCGCCGCCTTGTCGTGCAGCAGCAGGTCATAACGCACACCCGAGGCCACGAACACCTTCTTCACCCCAGGGATACGCCGCAGCCGCCGCAGCAAGTCAATTTGCGGACGGTGATCGACCTTCATCAACGGACACACCGCCGGGAACACGCAGCGTTTGTTGGCGCATACCCCTTTTGCCAATTTCTTATCGCATTCAAAGCCATACATATTGGCGGTTGGCCCGCCCACATCGGAGAGATAGCCTTTGAAATCGGGCCGGGCGGCCAGGATTTCGGCTTCATGGATGATAGAAGCCGGGCTGCGCGATTGAACTGTACGCCCTTCATGCACGGCGATGGCGCAGAAGTTACATTCGCCATAGCAGCCGCGGTGAGTGGGGATCGAAAAACCCACTGTCTCCAGCAGCCTGGCCGGGCCTTGGGATTCGTAATAGGGATGCTGCGCACGTTCAAATTCCAGGGCGTAGATGTCATCCATCTCGGCTTGGGAGAGCGCCGCCGCCGGCGCATTGTGGATTAGCCAGCGTTGGCCGTGCTGCTGCGCCAGGGGACGGGCGGTATGCGGGTCTTGATTGCGATAGAAGGCATGGAACATATCGATAAACGCGTTCTTATCGGCGCATACCGCCTCAAACGAAGGCAAGCTGAGCAGCTCAGCGGCGCGAGCGCCGACTTCGGCCTCGCCAGCCAGGTAGCACAGGCCGCGCACCGTATGCGCATCGCCGCCCTGGCGCAGCGCCGCCGCCAGTTCAAGGACAGCGCGCTCGGACATGCCGTACACCAGGTAGTCGGCCTTGGCGTCGAGCAGAATCGAGCCGCGCAGTCGGTCGCTCCAATAATCGTAATGCGCCACCCGCCGCAAACTGGCCTCGATGCCGCCCAGCACAATCGGCGCCGCCGGTTTGCAAAAGCGCCGGATCAGGTTACTATAAACGATCACCGCCCGGTCGGGGCGGCGCGTATTCTCGCCGCCGGGAGTGTAATCATCGGAACGGCGTTTCTTCTTCAGGGCGGTATAGTTGGCGACCATCGAGTCGATGCTGCCGCCGCTCACCCCCCAGAACAAGCGCGGACGTCCTAAGCGAAGAATATCATCGGGAACGTCCAGGCGTGGCTGTCCAATCACCCCCACCCGATAGCCGGCGCGCGCCAACAGCTTTCCGATTACCGCGATGCCAATAAACGGACTATCAATATAGCTATCGCCTGTCACCAGGATGACATCCAATTCATCCCAGCCGCGGGCGAGCATTTCAGTTTGTGTTGTGGGCAAAAACATGGATTGATTGTATCATGCGATGCCCCGCTTATTTAATATCATTAAAATGAAAGCGCCGGCCACATTCACCAGCGCTTTCACATGCTGATATAAAACCCTACGCCTTTTCTTCAAATTCCTTGCGCAGCTTATCCATCTTTTGCTCGTCCAGCACCTGCATCAATTCCGTCATCAGCATATCTTCGGGGTAAGCCCCCTCCATGTGAATCACCTCGTTGACCACTGTACGCGGTACACCATATACATGATACCTATTGGCAAGATGCGGAAATTCAGACGCTTCCACCATATCGGCTGTGACCCAATCGGAGGCCATCGCCAGACGATGAGCAAGCACCACGGCTTGCGGGCAGTATGGTCAGGTGGGGGTGACATACACCTGCACCTGCACCGGGCGATCCAGCCTGGCTAACTGCTCCATCGTGGTCGCCGAAAGCTCCGACTGCCGCGCCCCAACCATACGTATGCCCTCGATTAACGAAGAAAATTCATAGCCGCTGGGAATGCCGTAAAACCGGATGCCGTAATCTTTCTCGCCCTCGATCACCACCGCCGGAATCTTATCAACGCCGTAGCGGTCGGCGACTTCCTTGTCGGCCACGAAGTCTAACACCTGCACCGACAGCTTATCCGATAATTGCCCCAATTCCTCGATCAGCGAGCGCGTATCCACACACATCTGGCATTCCAGCGCGCCGCCTTCGGTTTGGGTAAACATCACTAACTTCACGGGGTGCTGCAAATCTTTAAAGGCTTCGCGCACCTGTTTTTGAATATCCTGGTTCAATAACGCCATTGTAGCCTCCCTTCCCTTTGATTGTACCTCAGCCTGGTTACTTTAATTCTAAAAACCTGGTAATTTCCTGGCTAAGCTGCTGTTCGCTCAACTGGCCCACATAAAGATGTTTCACAATGCCGTCACGCCCCACCACCACGCTGGTAGGGAAACTGCTAATGCCCAGGCGCGCTAGAATTTCGAGGCTCGCATCGATCACCACCGGAAAAGTGATACCGTTGCGCTCCCAGAATGCTAGCACCGTGCGCGCGTCCTCGCCCGCATCCACCGCCAGGATGGTCAGCCCCTGGGGCTGGTATTGCTCGTAAAAGGCTTGCAGCAAAGGCATTTCCGCCTTACACGGCGGGCACCAGGTGGCCCAGGCATTGATAATCAACGGCTTTCCGGCATAGTCGGCCACGTTAACCGGGTTGCCTTGGGGGTCGTTCCAGGCAACCGCCGGCATTGGCTCTCCCGCGTACAGACGCCTGGTGGGCAGCGCCCCTTCCGTTCGAGCGGGCTTGGAACTGAGCAGCCACACCCCAACCACCCCCGTCAAAAGCGCTGCTGCAAACAGCGCCCCAAGTAAAGCACTACGCTTTTTCTGGCGCTGCCTTTCTTCGCGGCGCGCCTTTCTTTTACCGGACTCTTCTCTTGGCATGATGGTAATACTCCTGATTTGTTTGCGCGTTTTACACAAATTATTCCAAAATTATACCAGCCATCGCCCATCTCCTTTCCTCCTTCAGCCGACCCCAGTAAAACATTCTTGAATGTCCCCAACCCGCTAGGAAAAACCCCAACAGGGTATAATAAACTCCATGACCCTGGGGAATTTATTTTTTCCTCCTCACCTCAAAGACAAGGATGACCAGCGCCGCATTCGACTGCTGTTCAACGTCCAGTGGTTGGCGTTTTTCGCCGCCGTAGTGCTTGGCGTTACGTCGCTATTCAACCGTTCTTCCCAAACCGCCTCGAGCATGGCGGCTCTGGCGCTATTAACCCTGATCTCGCGCCTGCTGCTCGTCACGGGCCGCGCCCAGTTATCCAACCTGTTTTTATTGGTAAGCCTGGCTCTAATCTCCCTGTATGAAATGGCCCATGGCGAAGGGGTGCATGACATTACCCTGTTGGCTTTGCCTTCAATAATGATTTTCGCCAGCATTTTGCTCCAGCGGCGCGGCTACTGGGTTTTTGTTGCATTTCTCATTCTTGGAACGGAAACCGTGGTTATAGGACAATCTGTTGGCCTGATCCATGATACGGTATACCGCCCCAGCGCCCAAGACCTGGTTTCCGCGCCATTGCTTTTGTTCGTTGGCGGGGCGATTGTGAGCCTCTTAAGCGATGAAGTGCAGTTCAGCGCACGGCGCGCGCAAGAAGCGGTGGAACACTTCTCTCTGGTGGCCGAATCGGCCAACCGCCGCGCCGGTCATGTAGCCACGCTCAACCGCGTCGGCGAGGCCATCGCCGCTGGCCCAGACCTGAACCACGTGCTGCAAGCCCTTTACCATCGGATTTGCGAGGTGCTGCCGGCAGACGCCTTTTACGTCGCTTTGTACGACGACGCCACCAACTTGCTCACCTTTCCGATATTCTACGACGGAAATCTGCCGTTATATTTGGACCCCAACGACATCAACGAGCGTTCCGGAATGGCTGGCGAAGTCATCCGCCGCAAGAAGACTCTCTATGTGCCGGATCTGCTCGACCCAGAGGCGGCCGCGAACTATCAAATTGTGCTCGTTGGGGGAGAAGAGAGCCGCACCTACCTGGGTGTTCCGCTGATTTTGCAGGGGCGGGTCATCGGCATCCTATCTGTTCAAAGCAGCAGCCCCTACGCCTACGATGAGGATCAGATCGCCCTCTTAGAAGCGCTGGGTACTCAAGCTGCAATCGCCATCGAGAATGCCAGCCTGGGCGATGAAACCCGCGATGCGCTGATGCGGGAACAGCTCCTCAATGAAATTGCCTACACCATCAGCCAGTCGCTCGACCTGAATACCGTATTAGAAGAACTCACCCGCCGCACCACGCACCTGTTGAACGGTGATATGGGCGTGCTGGCTTTGGTTTCCGCTGATGGGCATTCCATTACCGATACGCACGATTACAACCTTCCTACGCCGATAAGCGGCCTTCGCTTACCTTACGGCAGTGGGTTAACCTGGGAAGTGGCAATCAATCAGCGTCCGATCAGGTTAACCGATTACCCAGGTCACCCACGGGCGCTTTTTGAATTAAGTGAAGCCGGCGTAAAATACCTGGTGGGGGCGCCAATCCTGGCAGCGCAAGCCGGCCTGACCGGCGAAACCTGCTTAGGGTCGCTACTCGTCTTGCGGCTACAAGATAAAGAGCCGTTCGACGACCGCAATCTGGCCCTTCTGGAAAGCATTGCCTACCAGGCCGGCGCGGCCATCCAAAATGCACGCCTGTACGCCGCGCTGCACGAACGCGAAACCATCCTGGAAGCCGCCACCTACGCCGCAAACGCCTTCATTAGCCACGCTAATTGGCGCATTGTCATCGAAGGAGTGTTACAGCAGCTGGGGCAAGTGACTGGCGCAAGCCACATCTCATTATTCGAACTGCTCACCCAATCGGATGAAACCAGCGTTATTATCCGCCGCTACATGTGGAGCGCCCCCGGTATCGACTCGCCTGCACCTGCCGATGCTTATCTTTCGCCGGGCCTGGGGGATGCCAAAGAGGTGGAAACCCCCCTCGAGCGCAATGGCTGGGAGCGATGGCGCCGCAACCTCAGCCGCGGGCTGCCGTTTTACGGAACGCTGCTTACATTACTGCCCAACGAGGCCGAAGAAGCCTCTCGCCTGGGGGTGCAATCGCTTTTATGTGTGCCAGTGTTCGTAGGCGACAGCTGGTGGGGCGAAATACGCCTGGACGATCAACACACCATGCGCCAATGGTCGTTAAGCGAAATTGATGGGCTAAAGATCGTGGCCGGTGTGCTGGGTTCAGCCATACAACGCCAACACAGCGATCAGGCCCGCCTGGAAAATGAGGCGCTGTACCGCCGCACCATCAGCGCCGCCGGAGCGGTTCCTTATGTCACCCGCGCCAACGATGATCAATTCGCCTTCATTGGCGAGGGCATCTTTAAACTCACCGGCTTCACCAACCAGGAAATGGATTTGAACCTTTGGAATGAACGCATCATCGACGGGATAATGATGGGCGAAGCAGAAGGCCTATCAATAGATGAGGCGTGGGAGATGGCGCGTAAGGGCAAGCTGGATACCTGGAATTGCGATTACCTGATTCGGCATCGCGATGGCAGCCTGCGTTGGATTTCAGACACAGCCCTGGAAGACCTCGGCCCCGATGGCAAGTGGCGCGGCTCCACCGGCATCATGATGGATATTACCGATCGTAAGCAGGCCGAGGAGGTAATTCGCCGCCTGAACGCCGGGCTAGAAGAGCGCGTCCGGCAGCGCACCTCCCAGCTAGAATTTAGCAACCGCGAGCTAGAAGCGGCTAACCAGGAGCTAGAAGCCTTTGCCTATTCGGTGGCGCACGACCTGCGCGCCCCACTGCGCAGCATCGACGGCTATAGCAAGCTGCTGGCGGAAGATTATTCCCCCTCCCTGCCCGATGAAGCCCGCCAATACCTGGATAACACTCGCCGGGCGGCGCAGCGCATGGGCCAGCTCATCGACGATTTACTGCTTCTCAGCCGCGTCACGCGCGCCGAGATGCACATCGCCCCCGTCAACCTGAGCGGAATTGCCCTCGATGTGATCGGCGACTTACGCCGCCAAGACCCCCAGCGGGCGGTGATGGTGACGATTGAGCCGGAGCTAAACACCGATGGCGACGCCAGCCTGCTCCGCCTGGCTTTGGAAAACCTGCTAGGCAACGCCTGGAAATTCACCAGCCGCCAAGAACAGCCATCCATCTACCTGGGTAAAAAAATCCGTAAGGAAGAAACGGTGTTCTTTATCAAAGATAACGGCGCCGGCTTCGATATGAAATACGCTCACCAACTTTTTAAGGCATTTCAACGCTTGCACTCCATCGAGGAATTCAAGGGATCCGGCGTCGGTTTGGCGACGGTGCAGCGCGTGATCCAGCGCCATGGCGGGCATATTTGGGCCAAAGCCACCGTGGGAGAAGGCGCTGTGTTTTACTTCACCATCAAAACAAAGGTTTAATACCTGGAGATGACAATGCAAATTTCAGAAGAAGTCCACCAGCTGCTGCTCAATTTTCAACAGAATGAGCTAAACGAATATAAAATCTACAAAAATCTGGCGACATGGGTCAAACCGGATAGCAACAAAAAGATTCTAGAGCAAATCGCCAAAGATGAATTACGCCATTACCAAAGTTGGAAAAAATATACCGGGGTGGAGCTAAAACCCAATAGATGGCAGGTTTGGTTGTACAGCACGGTGGCGCGGTTGTTCGGTTTTACGTTCGGGGTCAAGTTGATGGAGCGCGGCGAGGAATCGGCGGCGAAGAACTACAGCGCATTAGAGGCGCATATCCCCGAAGCTCATACTTTTGCCGAAGAGGAGGACGCGCACGAACAGGTTCTGATAGGTATGCTAGACGAGGAACTGCTGCGCTATGCCGGAAGCGTAGTCTTGGGTCTAAACGACGCCCTGGTGGAATTAACCGGCGCGTTGGCCGGCCTGACGCTGGCCTTACAAGATACTTCCCTGGTGGCGCTAAGCGGTTCGATCACCGGCATCGCGGCGGCGTTTTCCATGGCTGCCAGCGAGTATCTGAGTGTCAAGAGCGAAAAGACCACCACGAAAACGCCCGTCAAATCGGCTGCCTACACCGGCATCGCCTATATCATCACAGTATTAGCGCTCATATTCCCCTACCTGGTGTTTAGCAACCTCTACGTTTGCCTGGGAATAACCCTCGCTATTGCCATTGTGATTATCGCCGCCTTTAACTATTACATCTCTGTAGCTAAAGACGAAGATTTCAAAAGCCGGTTCGGGGAGATGGCTTTGCTGAGCCTGAGCGTGGCGGTGCTGAGTTTTGGCGTGGGTTACGTGTTGCGCCAGGTGTTCGGCATCGAAGTGTAGAGGCAAGAGCGAGGCGCGGCTCAGAACTTCGCCACCGTCACCCCCTCGCCGCCCTCTTTATCGGCGCCGCCTTCAAAACTCTTCACGCTGGGGTGATCGCGCAGGGCCTCGCGCACCGCGTCGCGCAGCTTGCCCGTGCCTTTACCATGAATAATGCGCACAAAGGGTGTGCCAGAATACACCGCCGCGTCCAGGTAGCGATCCAGCTTATCGAGCGCGTCATCGGCGCGCATACCGCGCAAGTCTAATTCCATGCCGGGGCTTTGCGGCAAACGAATGGAACGCTCTTGCGTTTCTTGGGGCAGATCGGGCGGCGGCAGCTTGCGCTTCCTCGGAGCCAACTGCGAAGCGGTTAGCACGCCGGAGGAGGCCGCCCCCGACCCAGCCGGGCGCTCCAGGTCGCCCAGGCGCGAGCGAATGCGCAAGGCGCCGATAGCCACTTCAGCTTCTTCCTCGCCCAGGCTGATGATGACGCCTTGCATATTCAAACTGCGCAAGCGCACTTTGTCGCCGGCTTTCCATGCCCGGCGGCGTTCCTGTTCCAACTGTTCCATGGCCGGGCCAAGTTCCGGCAGTTGGCGCTCCACCGGGGTTTCGGTTTGCTCTTCTAAAGCATCCGCCTGGTCTTCCACTTCCTTGAGCATATCCAAAGGCTGCCGGGCGCGGGCCAGGGCTTTGCGGGCCTGGGAAATTTCATCATGGAGCTGCGCCACCTGGGCGGCGCTTTCCCGGCGAGTTTCCTCCATCAGCGCGCGCCGTTCATCCTCGATTTTCTCCAGGCGCTCCAGCAGTTCGAGGCGCATAGCCTCGGCCTGCCGCCGGGCGTTTTCGGCCTCTGTGCGGGCGGTGCGGCTCAGGTCGCGCTGCTGGTGGATTTCGTTGAGCAGATCGTCGGCCCGCAAGTCGTCGGGGCTGATCTCAGACCGCGCATCGCGGATAATGGCCTGGGGTAGACCCAGGCGTTCGGCAATCGCTAACGCGTTCGAACGCCCCGGCAAGCCGATCACCAGATGGAAGGTGGGCCGCAGGGTTTCCAAATCGAATTCCACGCTGGCGTTGACCACGCCCGGGGTGGCATGGGCAAAGGCTTTTAGCTCGGGATGGTGGGTGGTCACCAGGGTGGCGATATTACGCCCTAAAAGATGCGCCAGGATGGCGCGCGCCAAAGCTGAGCCTTCCTGCGGATCGGTTCCGGCCCCCAACTCATCTAAAATCACCAATGAACGCGGATCGGCCTCATCCAGAATACGAATGATATTTTTAACATGGCCGGAAAAAGTTGACAGCGATTGTTCGATGCTTTGTTCGTCGCCAATATCAGCGTAAATTTTATCAAACAAACTAATTTCCGAACCTGAATGGGCGGGGATATGCAGCCCAGCCTGGGCCATGACGGCCAACAAGCCGATGGTCTTTAGCGCCACCGTCTTTCCTCCGGTGTTGGGGCCGGTAATAATGACGGCGAACACGTCTGGGGCCAGCTCGATATCGATGGGGACCACCGTGCGGGGGTCCAGCAGGGGGTGGCGGGCCTGATATAAACGCATCACCACGCCCGGCGCGCCGCCAGGTTTTTGCTTTAATTCGTGGAGTTTTGGCTCCACCGCGGCCATTTCTTCGGCCAGCCTACCGCAAGCCAGCGCCAGGTCTAAATCGGCAATTACATCCACCGTATGCAGCAAAGCCGTCGAATGGATTGCAACCTGACGGCTTAACTCCAATAAAATACGCCGTTCCTCATCGCGCTCAGCTAACTGCAGCTCGCGCAACTTGTTATTAGCATCCACCACCACCAAAGGCTCCACAAATAACGTAGCCCCACTCTGCGATTGATCGTGGATGATGGAGCGTATCCGGCCCTTAAACTCGGCCCGCAGCGGAATGACATAACGCCCGTCGCGTTGGGTGATTAACGCCTCTTGGAGATAGGGCTGATTCTTAGAATCGCCGATCATGCGCTGCAAGCGCGACATCAAGCGCTCATGGGTAACGCGCGTTTCGCGGCGCAGGTTTGCCAGCTTTTCGGAAGCCGAATCGAGCACCTCGCCGCGCTCCGATATGGTGCGGGTGATGGCGTCGATTAAGCCGGCCGATGAAGTAAGCTGCTGCACAATTTCATACAAGGCCGGAAACTGGGCCTGCAAACGATCAAATGAACGCGTCAGGTTGCGGGCGGCAGTAAGGGTTTGTTTAATATCTAGAAAGTCGCCAGGAGCAGGCACGCCGCCATGCAATGCCAGGTCTACCGCGGCGCGAATATCTCTCACGCCGCCAATGTTAACATCGGCATGGGTCACCAAAAACAACAGGGCTTCTTGCGTGGTCTGTTGACGGCGGCGCGCTTCCACCAAGTCGGCAGTGGGGCGCAGCGCCAGGGCCTTTTCTCGCGAAGCGGTAAAAATACAAATCCCAGCTAAACGATCCAGGATTTTCGGGAATTCTAGAAGGGTAAGTGTTTTCTCGTCCATAGAGAAAGGAATTATATCAGCATAACCGCCCCCCGTTAAAAAACAACTGCACCGCGGCGCCCGGCGGATACGCCCCTTGCAGGCGACCGGCTTAATAAATCCCCCGGCCCGTGCGCCCCCAGCGAGAAAAGATAGGTGACCAGGCTGGAACGAAGGCGCGGTAAAACGCCGCCGGTCAGGTTACGAATGTAACCCTCCGCTCAATAAAATGAGATGATGATTTAGGGGTTCTTGCGCGGCTTACGCCCCCTACGGCATGGGGTAGGCCTGAACATAGATGCGCGCCGGCCACGGCCATACGTTGGCGCCTCCACATGTCACCAGGGTAAGCGTTTCGGAAGGTTGGGGGCCAAGGAATTTAAAATGCTTGGCTAACTCATCGGGGCTGCCGTTTGCCCAAGGCACTTTTTTGACCAGCTTAACCTGGTAACGGAACACCAGGCCGCTTTGGGTGGTGACCTGAATCTCGCTGCCGGGTTGGAGATCTCTTATTTTGACAAATACGCCTTCCCATACAAACACGCCCTGGTCATAGTTATGCCCAATCAAGATGACATTGCCCCCCTGGCCTGGGTTGGTAGAGATAATGGGCTGACCCACCAGGTCGAGGCGGTTGCGTGTGGCAAACAGGGCGTCGGTGTTCCAGTCGAGAAGCCCGTTGGCCGAAGGACGCATATCAACCGGAACAACCGCCCGGTCTACGCCGATGGCAGGAATAGATAACCGCACCACCGGACCCGCCTCTATGCCGGCTGGAACAGGCTGCCCTTCGTTTGGCCCGGCCAACGGTTCGACGCCTCGATGCACAGTGGGCAGGAACAAACTCAACCGATCCGCGCTCGGCGCATCGGTTGGCCCATTCTCCGCCTTTTCGCCCTGGCCCGTAGAGCTTGCCTCCGGCCCGGGCAGAGCGGTGAGCCAGTTGGGCCACGCCATGGCAGCCGATAGGTAAATGGGCTGCGCCACCTGACCCACCATCAGCCGGCTGCGCAGCGGCATCAATATCGCCCAGCTAATAAGCCAGAAACCGGCCAGCAAGAACAGGGATGACAGTCTATCTTTCACAGGGCAATCAATATACTCTCTGACGAGGTGGAAGCCCAATCAACTAACCGCTTCCACCTCGTCGGCTACAAGTTGCACAGAAAGCTTAGGCCATTTTGCGGCGGCGCAGAACCAGGCCGCCCACAATCAACACCACCCCGGCAGCCCCCACCAAACCAACAAGCAGCGGCATAGGCAAAGTGACACCGGTGTTGGGCGGATAGCCGCGGTATTGCTGCGTCCAGGTAATGCTGCACTGCCGATTGACCCACTCGATGCGGTGATAGGTGTAATATCCATCGTAAACCTGATATAACCAACCGCCGCCCGCCGGGCAAATCACATCGTTTACGACATAATTAAACTGATCGGCGTTAGCACAGCCCCACGGATCGGCATAGGAGCCGCTGCCGCCGCCAGAGCGCAGCGTACTGCAATAGTACACATACGTGGCCGCCTGTGCGGTGAAGGGGACAATCAGAGCCAGTATCAGCGCCATAAAAATGGCTACGCGTAGTTTGTTCATCTTTCAATCTCCTCAAATATCAGTTGATGGTGGGTTGCCGGTAGAAGCGCCTTCTACCGGGAGCGAGTTGATCAATATTGGATCCTCCTTCACCTCCCTTCCAACCGGGGTATCAGACTTAACAGGCGCGCCCGGGTATCTCCAGAAATCGAAGATGTGGGGCAAAGCTGCAGCGCCTGCCGGTAGGCTTCCTCCGCCCGTTCGAGATGATGCGCCGCCTCATATGCCGCTCCCAGGTAAAGCCTGGTCTGACAGCGATGGAGGTTGGCTAACGCCGCGGCTTCTAAATAGGCGGCGGCCTCTTCAGGACGCCCCGCTTGAAGGAGCAGCATGCCCACGCCCTCGCCAGCCAGGTTCTGGATGGCCGCGCTGGCCCCCGGGGCGGCCAGTACGTTTAGCCAAACGCGCTGCGCCTGCTCCGCCTGGCCTTTAACCGCCAGGATAGCCGCGTACTGGGTGGAGGCGGCCAGATTTTGGGGGTCTAACTGCGTGGCCTGCAGGGTCGCCGCCGCCGCCAAATCTAGCAAGCCGGCGGCATACTGGGCGCTGCCCAAATTAACAAAAACCTCCGCCCGCGTGGGGTCTAGCTCAGCGGCCCGCTTGAAATGCGCAGCAGCCGACTGAATGCGTTCCGGCGAATCGCTTAACGCCAGCTCGGCCACACCCAGGTTGTTCCACGCTAACGCGTCTTGATCATCCAGGGCGATGGCCCGGGCGAACTGATCGACAGCCGATTCGGCGTCGCCGCTGCCCATCTGCACCCGCCCCAGCATCTCATACAGATCGGCGCGGCGGTCGATGCGCTGAACACCCACCAGGTAACGCTGCGCCAGGTCGGGGCGGGATACCCAAATCAGCCCACTGACAACCAGCCGGTGCGCCGACGCCCACGCCAGGCCGCCCAGCAGCCAGGCGCACAATGCCAGCAGCCCCACGGCGGCGCTCAAATAGAAGCCCGCCGACAAACCAGCCGAGGCGGGACGCGCGCTGCCAGGCGCAGAAGTCCGCCTGGGTTGGCCCATATGCCACGGCCTGGGCTTCCCTTGCGGCTGACGGCCGGCTGGCGGGGCGAGTTTATTTGGCCCGTTTTTATGCGGTTGAACGGAATCGGGGGGAACTGCCCACGGGGGAAGCGTGGCCTGAAAGGCCAGCCAATCATCCAGGTGCAGCAGCCACACCTGGCACGCCCCCACTGCTGCGGCGCGGAAGGGGGTTAACTTACCCGGCGCTAACCACGCTTGACCCAGGTAGCTTCCTTCTGGCGCGGTGTACTGCGTACCATCCGGGTTGGTCAGCGCCAGCATTCCGCCAGTAACAAAACAGGCAAACCTGGCCGGCTCTAGCGCCTCAAACAGCACTTCATTGTCTTCCAGGCTGCGCGGATCAAGCAATCCGGACAGGGCGCGGCGGCGATCTTCCGGCCAATTTGAAAACGGAGGGTATAAGCTCAGGTCGGGCAGTGTATGATTCATAGAAGTTAGTCAGAACATTGCAACATGCGTGCCAACCCTCAAACTGGACGCCCGACAAATTCTCTCACTTCCTGGCAGCGTCCATTTGATATAATCAAGTTCTGCGCCAGGCCATCCGCTTGCCTGTATCCATCAAAATTAAATATCTCCCCATCTGATAAGCGCAATTCGGATAACTTTTCTGAATTTTAACATATATTCAATTTAATTGCAAGAAACATTGCGAAAACAAACCTCATGAGCCGAATATTTTTCTCGCCAGACCCTGAATATCCAACCCGCCGCCGCTTACGCGCCGGCTGGCGACTGCTGGCCTGGTTGGCGCTGACCGTCGCGTTTAGCACCCTCCTGGCTTACCTCATCCAACAGTTGATTAAACCCACCGAAAGCACATTTGTCACGCTGCTGGCAAACATGGCCGCGTCTCTGTTAGCCATTACACTAGCCACATTCATCGCGCGACGCATCTTCGACCGGCGCAGCATTGCCAGCCTTGGCCTGCGAATCGACCGGCAAGCGTTCAAAGATACGGCGGCCGGCTTTCTCATCTCAACGGTGATGCTGCTCGGAATTTTCTTCTTCTACCGGTTAACAGGCCGCCTTACGATCACCAATCCAAACCCGCCAACCACCCCGCAAATCCACCCCATTGCCGGAATATTCGTGATGCTGCTGGTTTTCATGGCAGTCGCCTGGCAAGAGGAGCTGTTCGCCCGTGGCTATCTGCTGCAAAACTTGCAGGATGGGTTGGGCGGCCTGGGAAAGCGTTGGGCTATCGCTTTGGCGGTTGGTCTATCCTCGCTGGTGTTTGGTTTAGGGCGCCTCGGCAACCCCAACGCCACGCTCATCGGCGCATTTGGCGCGGGTCTGTTTGGCGTATTTTTATCTTTCGCGTATTTGCGCACACGCGGGCTGTGGCTGCCAATTGGTCTGCATTTAGGGTGGAATCTCCTTGAGGGAACGGTGTTGGGCTTTCCAGTGGGCGGGCTGCAAGATTTTTATCACCTGATCGAACAGACGGTGAGTGGGCCAGACTGGCTCACTGGCGGGGCATTTGGCCCCGAAGCCGGGCTGGTGTTAGCGCCCGCTTTGGCTTTGGGCTTCGGGTTGGTATGGCTCTACACAGCTTATGGCCCCACAACTGATTAACATAAGGCCTCATCTATCGCCGTCCCTGGTGTGAGCAAACCAAGCCCACCGAAAAACCGGCCTAAAGGCCAGGGTATAGCTTGATTTTAAAGTTATACTTGGCATATGTCTACACAGCAACCCCTGCAGCGCGCTACTCGCAGCCTTGTACGGCGCTACGCCTCCGAACGCTATTTGCTATTGAGCTTGCTCGCATTCGCCGCCAGCGTCATTACCACCCGCCTGTTTCTTTCGCTCACCGGCTATCCCCAGCTAGGCAATTCCGATTTACACATCGCCCATGTGCTGTGGGGTGGTTTGCTCTTGTTCGTGGCCGGGCTGCTGCCCTTACTCCTGGCAAATAACTGGGCTTACACCGCCAGCGCAATCATCAATGGGATCGGCATGGGCCTGTTTATCGACGAAATCGGCAAATTTATCACCCAAAATAACAATTACTTCTACCCCGCGGCCGCCCCTATCATTTACGCCTTCTTTATCATGATTGCAATGCTGTACGCCTACTTGCGGCGCAACGCCCATCGATCCCCACGCCGCGAACTGTACCAGGTGATGGCCGATATGGGCGAAGTAATCGATCATGATCTGGATATTCATGAGCGCAGCGCGCTCGCAGAGCGCCTTCAGCATGTTGTGGCAGAAGACCAAAGCGGAAATTTAAGCTTGCTAGCCGAGGCCTTGTTAGTGTTCCTGAATGATGAAGCCTTGCGCCTGGCAGACTTTCGCCCATCGCGCTGGCAGCTTTGGAAAGACCGCTTGCAAGCCTTCGGGCAGCGGGTGGATCGGGCCTGGTTCAGGCGCTGGCTCACCGGCCTGGCGGTGGGAAGTGGCGCCATTGGCATTGGCCGCGCCTGGGGCGTTCTGGCAGTGCTCTTCACCAACCTGGACTTGACGCCCATCCTCGAGCAGTGGCTCGTGGAGGGGCGTTTCCACAGCGCCGGCGAACTGCGCTGGCTGTTTGTCCGCATTGGCTTAGAATGGACTTTAGGCGCGCTGCTCATCACCGCCGCCATTCTGCTTAGCCTGGGGCGCGAGCGCACCGGCGTGGATCTGGCGGTGTTGTCGCTCACCTTACTGCTCACCACTGTGGACCTGCTAGTGTTCTATTTTGATCAGTTTTCGGCGGTGGCGGCCGCCCTGGCCCAATATGCCCTCTTGGCGCAGCTATTAACCTATCGCCAATGGTATTTAAAAGAGTAATCGGTGGGCGCTCAGGTAGATCTTTCCAAAAATCTGCCCCCAGCTCACAACTTCTTCGTCTATTCTGCGTATATGTTACGGTAATCTAAGGAGCAAAATCATGGCTGCAACAAAACGAGTCGGCGTTCTGACCGGCGGCGGGGATGTCCCCGGTCTTAATATGTGCCTGAAATCACTAGTGTACCGCTTGATCGATACGGGCTACGAACCGATCGGTGTGCGTAAAGGCTGGGAGGGGTTGCTCAACTATAACCCAGACGATCCTTCGAGTTACAGCGAGTATTTCATCGAGTTGAACAAAAACCTGGTGCGACCCATCGACCGCACTCCCGGATCGTTTTTACATTCTTCTCGTATCGACCCGCGCCTCACCCCCTTCCGAAGCACCCCGCCGCACTTGCGCAATGCCGACCGCGACCCGCAAGACTTCACTCGCCAAATTGCCACGGTGGTGGAAAGACTTGGCTACGAGGCGCTGATCGTCATCGGCGACGACGACATGCTGCATTTCGCCGCCCATCTCAGCGCCGCCGGGGTTCCCGTTATCGCGATTCCCAAGACGATCCACAATAACATTAACGGAACCGATTACACATTGGGTTTTAGCACCGGCTTAGCCCGCGGCGTGGCCTTTATTCACGAATTGCGCGCCCTGGCCGGCTCGCGCGAGCAGATCGTGGTGGTGGAAACCTTTGCCGCCAAAAGCGGCTACAGCACCCTATTGATGGGCTTGCTGGCGGGAGCCGACCGTGTGCTCATCCCCGAAGTGCCTTACGAAGCAGACAACCTGGCTTTTGTCACCCTGCAGGATAAAAAGCAGACTCCCGCCAACTACGCCGTCGTGTTGGCCACCAACGGATCGCGCCCCTCTGCCCAAACGCAAGAACGATATGCCCATATCATCGACCTAAATCGCCAACCTGGGCTAAACCAGGCTGTTGAAGGGCAGGACGGTAATGTTAAGCACCCGGTAGCCAGGCCGATGATTGGCCGCAAATCCCATGTGTCGAGCCAAGCCGCTTCCGAACCAGGCGATGACGACATGCCAGGCCAGAAAAGGTTGGTGGGGTCTGGAATGATCGTCGCCGAACTGCTGGCGCATATCACGCAGGAAGAAGTCTTCTTGCAGCCGCTCACCTATCTGCTGCGCACCGGTTCACCCGACGGCCAAGACCTGCTGGGAGCGGTGAACTTCGCCTTTACCGCGGGCGAACTACTGGAGCGCAAAGAATTTGGACGTATGGCCGCCTTTCTCCAGAATAAGATGTGGACACACGCCGACCTGAGCCTGGTGCAAACCACCAAACCAATCGACCTTAAGAATTGGTACGACAGCGACGTTTACCGTCCCCTCCTGCCATTAATCTGGTCGGCACAGTGACGCCCGTTCCAGGGCATCGTAAGGAAAACGCTATGAATCAGGATATTAATCAACACACCTCCGCGTCATCGCTGGTGGAAATCAAAGATGTGGTGAAGACCTTTCCAGTGGGTGGGCAAACCGTCACCATTCTCAAGGGGCTATCCTTGGGGGTTAACCGGGGCGAGTTTGTATCCATCGTTGGCCCATCCGGCAATGGCAAATCCACTTTGTTGAACATGATTACCGGCATCGACCGGCCTTCCGCTGGCGAAGTTTGGGTCACCGGCAAGGAAGTGCACCGCATGAGCGAGAATCAGTTGGCCGCCTGGCGGGGCCAACATGTGGGCATTATTTTCCAATTTTTCCAAATGCTGCCCGCCCTCAGCTTAGTGCAAAACGTGATGCTGCCCATGGATTTCGCCCACAAATACAGCCCACGAGAACGAAAAGAGCGCGCCATGGATTTACTTACGATGGTGGGCCTGGAAGACCAGGCTAACAAACTGCCTGGCACGGTTTCAGGTGGACAGCAGCAGCGCGCCGCCATCGCCCGCGCTTTAGCCAACGACCCCGAACTCATTATCGCCGATGAACCAACCGGCAATCTTGATACCCGCACCGCCCAAGATGTGTTCGATCTGTTTCTCAAATTGGTGGACGACGGTAAAACGGTGATAATGGTCACCCATGACAAAGAACTGGCCCGCCGCGTACCGCGTGTCGTCGAAATTATCGACGGACGCATCACCCGCGATGAATTTGTGGGCGGCGCAAACTGGACCGGGTACTAGATCGAGC
Source organism: uncultured Anaerolinea sp. (assembly GCA_964531975.1). Classification (GTDB taxonomy): domain Bacteria; phylum Chloroflexota; class Anaerolineae; order Anaerolineales; family UBA4823; genus RBG-16-57-11. The sequence goes on from CAZHFU010000001.1 coordinate 280,307, forward strand.
TTGATTATGAATGTCATTAACTATAAAATCTTTCGCGATTTATGGACGCATAAAGGCCGCACCGCCCAGGTGGTGCTGATTATTAGCATTGGCGCAGCCGCCATTGGAATGATTATGGGCGTGCGCAACCTGGTAGTAGGCGGCATGCAAGACATCTGGTCTTCGATGCACCCGGCCATGATTAACTTCTTCGTTTTCCCTGGATTAGAAGAAGATGAGCTGTACGCCTTGTACAAAGACCCGCAAGTGAAAGACCTGGAGCCGTTTAATAGCACCTCAGTCGAATGGCGGCTTTCACCGGGCCAAGACTGGCAGTCGGGCGGGCTAACGGCCCGAGTGGATTACACGCGCCAACGCTATAATATCCTGGAGTTGTACAGCGGCGAATGGCCCCATGATAGCATTGCTTCGATCACTCCCGATAGCAATACGGTATACAAAATTCCGGTGGATGGTCAAGTTGAGCTGCGGGTCAATCAGCGTGTGCACACCGTCAAAACCGGCGGTCAGGTTTACGATCAATTAGCCAACCCGGCCAGCTTTGGCGGAACCGCTCAGTTTTATGTCACCCAGGAATATTACGAATACCTGGTGGGCGATAAAGACTATGGGCGGCTGTTGGTGGTTGCCCCGGAATATGACGAAAAGACGATCACCGAACTGGCAGATCGATTGGACAAGCAACTGCTGCGGATGGGCCACCAATCGGGCCGCCTGGTTGTTGATCCCAATAAGCACTTCTTCCAAGATCAGTTGGATGGCATTTTCTTTTTGATGGGCGTAATGGGTTTGTTGGCGCTCATTTTAGGGCTGCTGCTGGTATATAACACCATTAATACTATCATCCTGAGCCAGGTGGATCAAATCGGCGTGATGAAGGCCATCGGTGCCCGCACCCGCCAAATCATGTGGCTCTATTTACGGCTGGTTTTCGCCTACAGCTTCATGGCGCTCATCGTGGCGATCCCCTTGGGCATCTTTGGCGCGTGGGGTCTGGCCCAGTTCCTCATCACCAGCTTTGGCGCCGACGCCGGCGGCTTCGATGTCGATATGCAAGCGGTGGTAGTAATGACCATCATCGCCCTGGTGGCGCCGCTGATCGCTTCGCTCATTCCAATCATCCTCGCTTCGCGCACCACGGTGCGTGAGGCCATCAGCACCTACGGTTTGAGCGTCAAGACCGGACTGTTCGCCCGTCTGCTGGTAAAACTACGCTTCTTATCGCGCCTCACCGTTGTCACCATCAGCAACACTTTCCGCCACAAAGCTCGGGTGGCGCTGCTGCAAGTGGCGCTTGTGCTTTCAGGTTTAGTTTTTATGATGGTGGTGGGCGTGCGCGATGCCGTGGTTTACACCATCAAAGACGTGATGTTTGATATCCTGGATGCCAATGTAACCCTGGTGTTTGATCGCTTCGAGCGCATCGATCACATTCAAGATCTCACTATGAAATATCCTGGCGTAAAAGCCATTGAAAGCTGGGGGTTGGGCCAGGTGACCGGACGCAAACAGGGCCAGGCCGCCAGCGATGATGACGAGCAAATTTTAATGATGGGTGTACCCTTGCCCACCAATGTTTATGGTTACAAATTGATGGCCGGGCGCTGGCTCACTCCTGAAGATCAAAACGCCATCGTGATAAACACCAAGCTGGCGCGCGACATGGAGGTTGGCGTGGGGGATTGGATCACAATCAGATATGCCGAAAAGAACGAGCGCGATTTCCAGATCGTGGGGCTGACTTTCGACCCCATCATGACCACCTCCGCGCTCGCGCCACGCGAATTAATGTTACGTGATCTTGGGCAAGTGGGGCGCACCGCCGCGGTGTGGATTCAGACGGATGAGAGCGGCCCGCAGTACGAGAACGCCATCGCTAAGGGGCTGCGGCAATACTACGAGGCCAACGGTGTGCAAGTCAGCTCGCAGCATGGCATGTTTGGAATGAGCGAAAGCTCGGCTCAAACCGCCGACAGCATCGTCAGCCAATTCAATTTCTTGATTGTGCTGCTGGGGGTGATGGCGGTGGTGATTGGCGCAGTGGGCAGCATTGCCTTAGGCGGCGCGCTAGCCCTCAGCGTTATGGAAAGGCGGCGGGAAATCGGGGTGATGCGCGCTATTGGGGCGTCTTCGTGGGCTATTTTCCGCATGTTCATCGGCGAAGGCCTTATCTTGGGTTGGCTGAGCTGGCTAATTGCCTTGCCGCTGGCAATACCCGCGAGCAAATTATTAGTTTCCGCGCTAGGGCAGGCATTTAATCTCGATATCTTGTATAATTACACTGCCTCTGGTCCCATCATGTGGCTCGTGATAATTACTGTCTTATCGGTCTTCGCCAGCATCCTACCTGCGCGTGGGGCAATCCGCATATCGGTGCAAGAGAGCCTGGCATATCAATAAAACGCGCTGATCTACCGAAATGCCGCCGAGCATTTCTGAATTAGCGCGCTTAAGCTTTGCATTTATGATCGCGAGGAGATAGAAATGAGCAATTCTGTTAAGCAATACAGCGTATTAGCAATCTTAATTGCCGCACTGGCGCTAAGCGCATGCAGTGCGGCAGGCGCCCCGGCCGCCGCTCCCACCCCTCTGCCCACGGTGGTATCTAACAGCAATATCGTAGCCGAAGGACGGGTTGTGCCCGCCGACGAGGTACAGCTATCCTTCCTGGCTTCGGGTCAGGTGGACGAAGTGATGGTTAAAGAAGGCGACGTGGTAAAGAAAGGCGACGTGGTGGCAAGCCTCAAGAACCGCGAACAATTGGAGGCCCAGATTGCAGGCGCGCAGGCTGAACTGATAGCCGCCGAACAAGCTCGCCAGAAGTTGGACGACGATCAGGCGCAAAGCCTGGCTGCCGCCGCCGACGCCCTGGCAGCTGCCAACAAAAGCCTGAAGGATACTCAATATCAACTCGATAACTTCACCGTGCCGCAGAACCTGCTCGGCATGAAACCGCTGGAAGCTATCTCCAAGATGAAAGAGACACTGGATAAGGCGCGCGACCGTTTTGAGCCGTACAAGTACTATCCATCGACTAACGACACGCGCAAAAACCGCAAAGAAGACCTGGACAGCGCCCAGGCCGATTACAATACGGCTATCCGCTGGCTACAGCTGGAAACCAACGTCAAAAACGCCCAAACGCATCTCGACCAGGCGATGGATGATTACAACACCTTTAGTCAGGGGCCAGACCCCGACCTTGTGGCAGCCGCCGAAGCCCGCCTGAAGGCCGCCCAAACCTCGGTGGCCGCCGCCGAAGCCAGCCTTGATAACCTCGAGCTGAAAGCTACCATTAACGGGACCATCGTCAAGCTAGACCTGGTGGCCGGGCAGAGTGTTTCGATGGGCGCACCGGTGATGCAGATCGCCGACCTGAGCCAGGTGTACGTGGAAACCGACGACCTGACCGAAATCGAAGTGGTAGATATCCAGGTGGGTCAGATGGCCGAAATTACTGCCGACGCGTTATCTGGTGTGATTATGAACGGCAAGGTCACCAAAATCGGCAATGTATTTGAAGAGAAGCGCGGCGATGTAACCTACACCGTGCGCCTGCTGATCGACAACGCCGATCCCCGCTTACGCTGGGGCATGACGGTCGTCGTAAGTTTTGCAAAGTAAATCAGAAACCAAGGAGAATTTTATGGCAGAAACCATATACTGCGAACGCTGTGGTTCCCCAATGCCGGCTGAAGCGGAAACTTGCCCGTCGTGTGGCGCGCCGGCGCATGGCGCAGCTAGCTACGCCCCTTATTTACCTCCGGTCGAGCCGGCTTACCCCGAAGCGCCCATCCCGGCGCCGGAGCAAGCCACTGTGCGGGTAGACCCCGGCGTACCCGCCTCACCCGCCGGTCCAGTGAGCTACCCACCGCTGCCGCCCATGCCGGAAACCGGCGTCCTGGGCGGAATACCATCGGTCGCCACCGCCACTCCGATCAAATCAAAACGCAACGGTTGGATTATTGGCGGCGCAGTGGTTTTGTTAATCCTATGCTGCTGCCTGGCGAGCATGGCTGGCATCGCCTGGATAATGTATAACGGTTAGAAAAGCTCAGGCGAGGGTAGGCTTCGCGTGGCTGATGGATAACGGTTAGAAAAGCTCAGGTAAGAGCAGGCATCGCCTGGATGATCTATAACCGCTGGATAACATCCGGCGCGGACTCCCCGTTCAGTGTAACCCATCCTGGGGCCATCTAAGTTCCAGGATGGGTTGAGGGCGCGACCCGATTTGCCGGCCATTGATCAGGCTGGCAGCTGTGTTCACCGGTTATATCGTGTGCACCACGCCCGTCTGCCCCACTTCGTACCCACCCAATTCCGAGATAGCACGCCGGGCGGGCTCGCTGCTTAGCCATTCGACCAACTGCCGTACGGGGGCGAGATGCAGGCTGGTTTCGGGTATCACCAGATCGTAAGGCTCTAGCTGCAGGAAGATAAAATCTAACCCAAACGCTTTAGCGGCGCTTTCCAGGCCTAAGCCCACATCGGCGCGCCCTTCTGCAATGGCGCGCGCCACGTCGGTATGGGTGATGACCTCCACATCGTAACCGGTAATCTGATCGGTTGGAATGCTTAAGCGTTGCAGGGCGCAGTTCAACCACACTCGCGTCCCCGAACCAGGCTGGCGGTTGATAAAATGCACCTCTGGACGCGCCAGGTCAAACAAACCGCGCACCGCCAGGGGGTTGCCCGGCGCTACGATCAATCCCTGGCGGCGGTGGGCAAGGGTCACCAGCGTCACCGCCTGCCCGGGTAAAATGCGGCGCACAAAGGGCAGATTATAGGTTTCCGTTTCCTGGTCGTATAAATGACAACCCGCCAAATCCGCGGTTCCATCGGCTAACGTCATCAGGCCGCGCAGCGACCCCATGAAACCCAACTGCAGCGAGCAGTGGGGCATAATTTGAGAAAAGTGCGCCGCCAGCCAGGTCAGCGCCAGGTCGTGACTACCGGCGAAGCGCACCACTCCAGCGGGGAGGTTTTGCGCCACAGGTAGTTGGATCACGCGCCACTGGTCTAGAGCCATGCGTAAAGCCGCCTCGATCTCATCCGGCGTGTACCCCGCGGTGAGCGTCTCTAGCAAAAAAGACGTGGCGCGCTGCACCAGGGCCGCACGTCGCAGCGGCATATCGCTCATCTGGTTCGAGGCGCCGGCCCCGCCGACCACATGTGTGCCATGCCCCGGCCTGCTAACCACCAGGCCCTGGCGAGCCAACTCGGCATAGGCGCGCTGCACTGTTCCCGGGGTGCAGCCCCACTCCTTGGTCATCGCCCGCACCGATGGTAGGCGCGCCCCTGGGCTAAATTCTCCGCCGGCGATTTGCCGGCGAATGGCTTCCACAATCTGTTGGTACAAATAAGGTGTTGGGTTCGGCATGGCTGTATATCAGTTAAATTCGCCTTGGATGCGGCGATCTTCAATCCCTAAAAATTTTTCAACGACCTGTTCCATGTAGCCCGCGATTTCCGGGGCGTCCAGGTTGGACAGGAGTTCCTTTTTCGTCCCGTCTTTCATTACGGCGTTTAGCTTGTAGGTGACAGTCGTAGAATCGCGGCTGGTTTTAATGCGCTGCTGGCAATAAAACTGCTCGATATTCCCCACCGGCGCTTTCACCTCTCCCGGCCAGGGTACGGGGTCGTGCTGCACCTTAAACCACTGCTTGTCTACGGTGATGGTGGTGGTGTTTAAAAAAGATGCGATCACGTAGTAAGTGATTCCGATACCAATCGCAAGGTGAAGGATAGGGAATAACACCATGATCCAGTTGACGCTGCTGGAAGATAGCGCGATCATATACCAAAGACACAGGAAACCATCCCAAAAAATCGCGAAGAAGGCCATGGGAAAAACTTTCCAGCTAAACCAGCGGTAACGCAGTTCCAGACTATCGTTCTTGCCGCGACGCACTTCCACCCGATTGGGCTTTGGGATGACAGGGCGCGCGCCGGCATCGGCTTTTTCGCTGCCACGCGTGGGCAGCAGCAAAATTTGCTCGCTGCCGCAATATTGACACACTAACTTCTCTTCCCACGAATGAAACACCATCTTAGCGCCGCAGGAGGGACACTGAAGTTTTAAAAGTGAGGGGGTAGGGGGATCGGTGTGAGGGTTTTGAGTGTTCATTTAAGCTGCTATTCCTAAATTTTCAAGCCAGTAATTGCATCCGTAAACAAAGCCGGGTGATACAACCAGTACCATTTTACAACAAAAAGCCATGAAGACCGTATAATATTCACACTAAGGATTCAATGGAGTGATATGATGTCATCAAAGACCCTGCTCGGAGCCAGTTTGATTTTACTGCTGTGCGCTTGCCAATCCAGCCAGGCCACGCCCACTCTTACGCCTACCGCCATTCCAACCACCCCGCCCACTCCGGTGGTAATCTGGGGCGATGACAGCCTATCCGGCCTGCTGACCGGCCTGGAACGGCAAGCCGAGCGCGATCACCCCGAACTCGATTTACAGGTGCATACCACCGGGGGAATTCGGGCCGCCGACCAGGCGCGCCGCGATCCGTCGATTGACCTGCTATTCGTGTCTGATACCGCCCTTATCACTCAGCTTTATCCTGCCCAAACCGCTGCCTGGGAAATGACCTTTGCGGGCGATCAATTGGGCCTGGCCTATGCCCCCACCAGCCTGTACCAAGAGCGGATTTCTCCATCTAACTGGGCTAGGCTCATGGCGCAGCCCGAAGCCCGTTTAGGCCTGCCCGATCCACAATCCGACCCGATTGGGTATCGGGCGATCTGGGCGCTGTGGCTGGCGGATGATTACTACCGCGACAGCCGGCTGTATGCCGACTTTGTTCGGGGGCGCCTGGCGGCCCCCATCGCCGCTGCGCCCACCGATACAGGAACGCTGCTCTCGTTTACACCGGGGCTGAACCCAAGAGAAGGCGGCGGGTTATTGCTGCGCAGCGCCGCAGGCGAGCTGCTGGCAATGTTGGCGGCGGGCGACCTGGATTACGTCTTCGCCTACCGCAGCCAGGCGCAGCAGCTCTCTCTGAACTTCCTGGATCTGCCCCGTGCGCTCAACTTTGGCGAAGCGCTGCAAGCCGGCAGCTACCGGCAAGTCAGCGCCGAGATTGGCGGAGGCTTCACCCCCATCCAGGGCGATACGATCAACTATTCATTTACCATCCCAACCGGCGCGCCGCACCCCCAGGCAGCCGCCCAGGTAGCCGCCTACCTCATCGGGCACGAAGGCCGCCGGCTTGTTCAATCTTACTACCTGGCAATCTTGCCGCGCCCTCTCTGCGTGGGGAAAGAAAGTATGCCACCCAACCTGGTTGCGTTTTGTGTACCTTAGAGAGTTAGTGCTTAAGCCCATATCCCTGGCCGGGTATGGTTTCGATAAACCGCGGGTGACTGGCGTCGATTTCGATTTTGGCGCGCAAGCGGCGCACCAGTTGGCGCAGCATATCGCGTTCGCCGCCGCCCGGCCCCCAAATATGGTCAATGAGGTCATTAATCGTCAAAATACGGCCTGGGTGCAGCATCAGGTAGGCCAGCAAGCGACATTCCAAGGCGGTGAGGGCGATGGCCGGGCCGTCATCCACCTGGGCTTCGCGCCGCTCGGCATCCAGGGTTAAGCCGCTCACTTTTTGAATCGCCGGCGCAGCCAGGCCGCGCCCAGAGCGCCGCAGCACCGCCTGCACCCGGGCGGTTAACTGGCGTGGGCTAAACGGTTTTTGAATGTAATCATCGGCGCCCAGCTGCAAGCCCTGCACCACATCATCTTCTTCCGCCCGCACGGTAAGCATAATCACGGGGGTATCGTCTTGGCTGCGAATGCGGCGCAGCACGGCGTAGCCATCTAATGGGGGACTGACTTTGGGAAGGTTGACATCCAAAATTACAATATCGGGGCGCTCTTCTTGCCAGCGCTGGAGGGCGCTCACGCCATCGCCCGCCATAATGACCTCAAACCCTTCCCGGCGCAGCGTGAAACTCACCAAATCGGCCAACACCCGGTCGTCATCTACCACTAAAGCCTTCACTGATCCCCCTCGCCGGAGACTAAGGGCAGGGTGAACCAAAATTCTACGCCGCCCTGCGGGCAATCGGCCACGCCCACCTTGCCGCCCTGGGCCTCAATAATGGCCTTGACCACAGATAAGCCAATGCCGGCGCCGGCGTTAGCGCGCTCGCCCCCCTGGTGGGCAAAGCGGCTAAACAAATCGCCGCGCCGCTCCACCGGCGCCCCTGGGCCGCGGTCAATCACCGCCAACCGCAAAAACGCCGCGCCGTCAGGCGGCCGACCGGCATCTCTCGCGGATATGGGGGCGCACTCGATCACCACTTCCGAGTCTTCGGGACTCCACTTGACCGAATTAGACAGCAGGTTCACCAAAGCCTGCACCGTGCGGCGATGATCGACCCGCACCGGCGCTAAAGGCTCCCGTAGATCTACCCGCAACCCACGGCGGTATTTATCATACAGCGGCTGCATAATCTGCACCGCCTCATCAATCACCTGGCGCACATCTGTGGGGCTGGGTTGAACCTTGAAGCGCCCGGCTTCAATACTGGCCCCTTCCAACAGGTTGTCGATCAAGGTCTGCAAACCCAACACTCCCAGGCGCAGCGAGCCAAGCAAATCTTGCACTTCAGCGGGCGAGAGATCGGGCATCTGATCGATCAGCAGCTCCATGGCTGCTGCTTGCGCCGAGAGCGGAGTGCGAAATTCATGGGTAATATCGGCCAAAAAGTTGCCCAACAAACGGTGTAAGGCTTCCTCATCGGTCACATCGCGAAACACCAGCACCATGCCCGGCTGAGCGCCCCCAGACAGCGGGACGGCGGTGAGCGCCAGGGCGGCGCTGCGCTGACCGAATTGGGCGGCATACACCATTTGCTTCCCGGTCATCCCCGGCAACTGCTGCGCCAGACTCGTTTCGCCGACTGCAGCCGGCAGCACTTCGTCTAATAACTTGCCGCGGGCCGCGGCGGCGCTCCACGCGGTGATGCGCTCGGCCCCGGGGCTAAAAAACACCACCCGCCCCCAACGGTCGAGGGTCACAATGCCCTCCGTTACCGCGCTGAGCAGATGATCGCTCCATTCTTTCTCGCGCCGCAGCTCGGATAGGCTGTGCTGTAAGGCGATGCGGGCGTCTTCTAACGCCGCCGATACCTGGTTGATTTCCTTAACCAGGGTGAAGGTTCGAATGGGGGTATTCAAGTCGCCCATGCGCAGCGATACGGCCGCCCGCCGCAATCGCTCTAAAGGTTGGCTCAGGCGACGCGCCAGCACCATGCCCACTAACGAAGACAGCAGCGTGACCAACGCCATGCCGATCAGCAAACGCCGCATCATCAGCCCTTGCACCTGGTCTGCCGCTGGAAGGGCGGTCGCCATTTCGGAGCGCAGCATCAGCAGCGCCGGAACGCCCACCGCCAGCGCCGTGAAACCCACTAACGCTACCAGGATCACGATAATTTGGGTCGATAGGCGGCTTAGAAATGGCCTTAGTTTGGGTTTCAAGAAATCCATCGAGGCTGATTATACAGCACAAGCATAAAAAAATCTCCTGGGGTTGGTGTTTGGCCCACCCCAGGAGAATATACGAGGTAAATCACTTACGGGGTCACATTTTGATTTTGGGTAACCGCCTGAGAATAGACGCCGCCCTCATCAAAAAAGACCGGTACCGCCGCGCTCCATCCCCCAAAATATTCGATGGTGAATAGATCGTTGATCGCGGGATATTGCGCCGCACTGCTCTTAGCCACACCAGCATCCACCGAACGCAGCCCATACCTGGCGAAGACTTCTTGCGCCTGGGGGCTGGTTAGAAAGACCAGGAAAGCCTCGGCCGCCTGGCGAGTGCCATGCTTATCAACGTACGCATCCACCACGGCTGCCGGGTTTTCAATCAGCAGGGTGGATTTGGGGATAACCAATTCATACTTCTCGCCGCTCATCAAGCCCACCAGCACCTCATTCTCATAGGTGATTGCCACATCGCCCACGCCCTTCTCGAAGTTAGTAATGCTTTCGCGAGCGCCCTTATCCATTACGGTCACATTTGCCAGCACCTTTTGCAAAAACCCGGCAGCCGCGGCGTCATCATCCTTGGGCACTCCCTCCACGAAGCCACGCTTGGCCGCCCCATACAACGCCAGGATATTCCACATCGCCCCGCCGCTGGTTTTGGGGTTAGGGGTGAGCAATTCAACACCGGGCTGGGCCAGGTCGCTCCAGTCGCGAATACCTTTTGGATTGCCTGGGCGCACGGCAAACACCACCACGCTGTCGCTCACCATACCTTTCGTCGGCCCGGTCTTCCAATCATGGGTTATCAGGCCGGCTTTTTCGATGCGGGTAATATCGGCTTCCAAGGAGAGGGCGGCAATATCCGCCTCGAAACCTTCGACAATCGCACGCGACTGTGCGCCTGAACCCAAATAACTTTCCTCAAAGCTCACATCCTGACCGGTTTGCTCTTTCCACTGCTTTTGGAAAAGGGGAATAAGTTCTTCATAGGCTTCCCGAGGCGTGGTGTAAGCCCCCAAGGTGAGCTTGATTGAACCGCCGCCGGCGGCCTGGCTGCCTTCACCATTCGCGGCCGGCGCAGACCCGCCGCAAGCCGAAAGGAGGAGGGTGATAACGATCACAACAACAAGTATCCGATTACGCATTTGGTTTCTCCTTATATATCCAGGTTGCCTTTACCCATGGGAAGGCATTTACCCCACAGCCGGCCTCACGCTCCACGGTGGGCGACGATCAACGCCTCGGAGCGGCAGACCGACCCAACCGATTGATTGGATTATGGCTGGGCTCCGCACAGCCATAACCATCCGGCAGAGGGTAGGAATTTCCTCTAGTGTACTCGCCTGGTATGACAGGAGCGGTGAAATGCGCGTGATAATCGCGTGACAAATCGCTATGCTTTGGCCGCCCGCGATCCCACCCAAATTCCCCCCAGAATCAAGGCCATGCCGCTAAGTTTCAGGGCCGAAGGCGTTTCACTTAAGAACAGCCAGGCCAACGCAGTCGAAGCAATCGGTTCGCCCAACAAGGTAATCGATACAAAAGCCGCCGGCAGGTAGCCCAACGCCCAGTTGTAGCTGGAATGACCCAATAGCTGCGGCGCAAGCGCCAAAAGCAAGAACCAGCCGAAAGTTGAAGGTGTGTAAGCTATCACCGGTAAACCGGAGAACACCAGCAGGGTCATTAGCACACAGGCCGCCATGCCATATACCAGAAAAATATAACTCAACAGTGAAAGCCCCACCCTCACCCGCCGGCCCACCAGCAAATAGCCGGCTGCCGAAATTCCTCCCACCAGGGCCAGCAAATCGCCCCACACCGCCTGCCCGGCGAAGAAATCTGCTGCGCTGGGGCAAGCCAACCCCGTCGAGGAGAGACTGCAGGCATCCGAAAGCGCCACCCAGATTCCACCCGCCAGCGATAAGGCCAGCCCCAACCACGCCCAGCGGGGAATACGCTCTCCAATTAGCGGCGCTGCCAGGGCCACCCACAGCGGGGCTGTATCGACCAGGGCGACAGATGAAGCCACGCTGGTATAGGCGAGAGAAGTGATCCACGCGGCAAAATGCACCGCCAGCAGCGCTCCAGAAAGCAAGGCCGCCCACAGTGTGGCGCGCTTTAACTTGCGTAATTCCGCCCTGCGCCGGGTAAGCGCCACAGGAGCAAGGATCAGCGCAGCAAAGACCATGCGCCACGCAGCAATGGCAAGCGAGGGCGCCTCCGCCTGGGCGTAACGGATGAACAGCGATGCGGTTGAGGTGGCGGCAATCCCTACCATCAGCACCAGCATGGGCGGGAAAAGCGGGCGGCGCATATCTTTAGCCGCCCTTCAATACCAGCACCGGTTCGCTGCTGAGCGGAGCCAGGCGCGAAAGCTCACCGCAGAAATCCTCTTGCATACGCCGCCGCACCACGAGAGGGTCATCCACGCTTCCTAAGAGGACAATTAACTTCGCCAGGGCGGCTTCTTTTGTCAAGTCCAGGCCGCTCACCACCCCCACCTCGGCCAGGGCCGAGCCGGTCTCGTAAGCGCCCTGGTTCACCGTGCCGCGCAAGCACTGTGTGCAATTAACCACCACCACCCCACGCTTCGTGGCTTCTTTGATAGCAGATAGAAATTCGGGGTCGTTATCGGGAGCATTGCCCGACCCATAGGTTTCTAATACCAGGCCGCGCAAGGGTGGTCGCAGCATGTTGCGCACCACCTGCGCCGAAATGCCGGGGAAGAGGCGCAAATCGGCCACGGCCGGCAGCGCCAGGGCCACCTGCGCCAGCTGCCGGGCTGCCGGTTGAGGAGCGCGCCGGATGCGCTCCGGGTAAATAGTAATATCAATGCCAATTTCCGCCAGAGGAGGATAGTTCGGCGATGCAAAGGCATCCAGGCCATCGGCGTTCACTTTGACTGAACGGCAGCCGCGATAAAGCTGGTTGCCAAAGCACAAACTCACTTCGGGAATGTCGCTGCGGGCGGCCAAGATCAACGCCGCAATCAGATTTTGACGGGCGTCGTTGCGCACTTCGCACAGGGGTATCTGGCTGCCGGTGACAATCACCGGCTTACCCAGCCCCGGCAGCAAAAACGGCAAGGCCGAGGCGGTATAAGCCATGGTGTCCGTGCCATGCAGCACTACGAAGCCGTCGTAATCGGCATAGTGTTCCACAATCGCCTGCGCCACGGTTATCCAATTTTGCGGGGTCATGTTCGACGAGTCTAACAGAGGCGCGAATTCATCCACCACAAACTGCGGCATAGCGGCGCGCCAAAGCTCCGGCATATGCTGCATTTGCTGCTGCAAATAACCGGGGGCCGGGGCGTAACCGCCGCCGGTGCGCGCCATTCCGATGGTTCCACCGGTGTAGGCGATGTATATTTTCTTTTGGTTAAGCGTCATAGGGAGGCCTGTCCAGATCGATCACTTAAAGCGGGTTGGCAGATATTCAGGTGGGTATTATGCCACAACCCAATCTAACCTAGGCCTCCTTTTTCTTACGCGGGCCGCGAATCGCCCCAATTACCCTGCCAATCACCCAATCCGGCGGGATGGGGCCAAACTCACGTGAATCGGTGCTGTAAGGATGACTGCCCACCACAAACCATCGCCCATCTTCGGTGCGGTCCTGAAGCAGCTTAATCATCAAACCATAATATGGATGGCGAAAGACCACTGCCGCCCCATTGGGAGTGCGGGCTAACCCCCAGCCGGTCGCCAGGATGAAGTCTCCACTTTCAAAATAAGGCGACAGGCTTTCGCCTGTCACCTTAATCAAACGCAGCAGCATTTAGAGCTGTGGGTAAACCAGTTCCAAGGGGGGGTTGTACGGGGATTTTGCGCGCCGGGTGGGCAGGTTCTTGGTTGCCCAGAAAATCTCGGCGAATTGATTTACCGATTCAACCAGGTCCAGGGCGGCCTGGCGATCGATCGATTGGCGGCCCTTAGAAGCAAGCTGCATAATTTGATGGAACAGGCCCGGCAGTTCAGGATGCTTCTCGATATGGGCGGCCTTAATGTAATCGCCATAAATAACGCGGATTTCGTGTTTAACCTTCTCGGAGTGTTCTTCTTTGACCTCGGTAAGGCGTACCATGGCATGCATAAATTCTTTGCCCTGTCCGTTGGTCTTGCCTTCCCATTCACCGATCAAGTCGATCATCCGAACAACCGTCACAGCGGCAATTTGCGCCGTAATGGGATCATAAATACCACACGGAATATCACAGTGCGCTTGCGCCGTATCAAAAACCATCTGCCTGTCTAAAGCAGTCATCAATTGGTGTAACATACTTGCCTCCTTTTGGAAATTAACCGACAAACTTTGACCCCCCTCTAACCATACCTTGATGATACTTAGAATGAGGCGGGTTGTCAAGATTTTTTGCATTCGCTTAGATAACTCTTATTATATGAGACGCATTGCTTGACAAAGGGGCATGGGGAGACTAAAATCAATGCCATCGATGGTAGAAATTCTAAAAACACAATGGTGGGCTGGCCATCATCCCACACATCAAATCCCTAACCTGGAGGTTACCCAATGACCCATATTATCACCAGCTTATGTTTGCGCGACTCCGGCTGCGTGGGCGTGTGTCCGGTGGAATGTATTGTCCCCGGCAAACCGGTTGAAGAATGGCCGTGGTATTATATCGACCCGGATACCTGCATTGACTGCGGCGCGTGCATTCCGGAATGCCCTTTCGAAGCGATCTTCCCTGAAGATGAAGTGCCGGCTGATTACACCGCCAAGGGCGGCGAGATGGTCAGCCAGGTCGGCTTTACCGGCCACTACGAAGGCGTCAATCACGATGGCGATACAGTCATCATCGACTCGGTTAGGACGCTCGAGCCCGGTGAAGTGGTCGATTTAACCAAGGATATCCAGCCGAATTACAAATACTACACCGAAGGCCCAGGCTATAAAGCCCTGGACATGTAATCAGGTTCGCTTAACCGTATAAAATTAAATCGGATTTCCACTTCCGGTTACGGAAGTGGAAATCCAAATTATTGTCTGGCGGAGCGCGCGTTAGCGGGTGCGCAGGTCGATGCTGCCCGCACCCATATTAATGATTATGGTTAAGGTGGGTCCGCTCCCGCTCAGCATGTAAGTCTGCCCCGACTTTACCCACCCCGAATCCATGTTTACGTTAGTCAACCCGCCCTTCATCACCACCATCACGTTAAGATCTGTAGGCGCAGTAATCGTCAGGCTGCTGATGCCGGAATCGATTTTGACTGTGGCGTCGCGCTGCCATTGGCCGGTAAAATCCAGGTTGTAATCGCCCGCGCCGCTTTTAAAGATCATTTCCGCAAAATTGGCGTTGCCCAGGTGTTTCAGACGAACGCTGGAAGCGCCGGTGACATACTGCAAACGATCCATTTCCAACCGGTTGGGTTCCGAGAAGTCCAGGCGCACATCAGCCGCCCCGTCCGAGATATTGAGATTGCGCAACGCCAGGCCACCCAGGTCGAACTCGCCTTTGTAGGCGCCGGCATTAATATCTAAGTTCATGGCCTGGTCGCCAAGCGCCAGGGTCCACGTGTTTTCAACCTTACCGCTCAAGTCCGGCACACCGGTGAGTTTCAAGCTGCCGGTCTCAAGTTTTACATCGCCGCCATCCACATTCAATTTAGGCGCAAAATCATCAACGTTATACGACGCCTCACCCTGCACCAGGTAAGGCGCGGCCGCCCCAGGGACCAGGTAAAATTCGCCAGCCCCAAATACCAGCGCCAGGTTAATCTCATCGGCGGCAGGCGCAAGAACCTCCACCTTTTCAACCTGTGTTGGGCCAGGGTTAATGCGATCAACGGGGATGTCAACCGTCAGGCTGCACGCCAGGCTGGCAACGCCCAGCGCCGCCAGCGCCAAAACCAAATCTTTAGAATATTTCATATATCACTCGTCTCCTCTAACAACGGTCTAATACTTATACGTGATGAGAGCGGATTAGTCGCGCTGCCGCGCCCCACAGAATATAGACCAGGGCCACCCCCAGTAGCCCAAACTTAAGCATGGCGCAGCCGTTCGCCAAGCGCGCCAGCCCTTCAGTGGGGGTATTGACGAGCATCGTAAGATGGGCCAGGTTCTCGATGGCATCGCAGCCGCCCGCCACCCCCATACCGGCCATCAAGAGCGGCGCAATCGCCCCCAACGGCCACTTGGCGGTTTGAAGCGCCTTGCCTGCCACGGCTGCGCCCATCGAAAAACATGCAACAAAGCTTACGATAAACAGAAAATCTAGCCCTAAACCAAACGCCGCCCACAACCTGGCCGCACCCGACCACGAGGACAAAATCGCTTCGGCTGCCGCGCCCGACCCCGCCATCTGTAAGGATATGATGCCGGAAGGCGCTGCGGCGTTCACCAGGGGAGCATTCACCATGTTCATCACCATCAACATAGCCACCGTCAGGAAAGACAACCCAGCCAGGCGGCGCGCTGAAGGCGTTAATATGAGGTCGGTTTTCATATCGTCATCCCGTAACCGGAAGATACAAAGCGGAGGGGTGAACCGGGTCGTGATAGATTTGTAGATGAGCAGGCAGCAGGGTGACGGCCAGCGCGTCTCGCTCGCCCGTACCGGGGTTGCGCGCCCAACGCGGATGCGCGCCGCCGGCCACCAGCAACCGCACACGGTGTCCGTCCAAAAAACGCTGCGCCGTAGGCCACAATTGGATGCGCAGCTTGCAGCTGCCATCGGGCTGCCGCCAAACCCCAGGCGCATCACCATCATACAGCTCGCCCACCGGCAAATGCACCCGCATAAAGCCATCGCACACGTTATAGGATTTTCCATCCGGGTGAACGTCACTCAGGCGCACAAAGAAATCGACGTCTTTGCGATCCGAACGCACAAACAAATCCACGGCGGGGCGGCCCATAATATCCAGCGGGGCAACCAGGGGTTCGCTGGTGTAAATCAATACGTCGGCACGCGCCTCCAGGGCGCGATTTTCCACCCGCCCGGCATGCTGCGAGAGCAAATTCCCACCCACGGCCGGCGTAGGGCGCTGCGGGTCGAACGTGTAGGCGTCCGGCCCGTCCGTTCCGGCGGCGGATTGCAAGCGGCCTGACGCCAGGTATAAACACGCCGGGGTGTGAGGCGGCGGCCAGGCCGGCAGATCGCGCCATTCTTCCGCCCCCATCAAAAACACCCGCACCGGCAGCGAGCGCAAATTGCGCCGGTCGCCTTTCAGATAGGCGTCAAACCAGGCCAGGCCCTCTCGTAGAGCAGTCAACATGCTGTCGGGGTCGGTATGGATCCACGGGCCAATCGTCAGGTAGGGGCTGCGGCCTAAACCGACCAGCGCGGCGTAATCGTCCACTGTTTCGCGCAGCAGAATATCGTACCAGCCACCCACTAAATGCGCGGCCGCGTTCACCTGGTGAAGGTCATCCCCCATATCAACCTGTCGCCAGTAGGGATCATGCAGATCGGGATGAGCAAGCCATTCCTGAAAAAAGGCGACGCTGCGCCCCGCCGCCGCCTGGTCGGCGTTCTTCAACGGAAGAGCCTGCTGCGCCTTTTTTAGGGCGCGATCTTCCGCCCGCCCGGCCAGCAGCCAGGCCCATATTCCCCCCAAAAGGGTTGAGCGGCGCTTCATCCCCTCCAGGGTGTGCAGCCAGCGCAGCTGCAAATCGGCGTTTAAGGCGCCGTCCCGCAGCCCCAAGGTAGGCAAACGCGATCCGCTCACCACCGGAACAATGGCTTTCAGATACAACGGTGCATCTACCGCTGCCGCCCATTGGGTGTAGCCCAAATAGCTCGGCCCCCACATGCCCACCTGGCCGTTGAACCAGGATTGCTTTTCAAGCCAGGCGAGCGCCGCCTGGCCATCGGCGGCCTCCCAACGGAAGGGGTCAAATTCCCCTGGCGAACCGAACCGTCCGCGCACATCTTGCACCACCACGGCATAGCCGCGCTCGGCAAAGCGCCGCGCCGTAAAGGCTGCTAACCAGCCGGTCGGCCCCAACCTGGCGCGGCGGCCATAAGGCGTGCGCATCAGAACTGTGGGCAGCAGGCGGTTCGTCTTAGGCAGGTAAATATCTGCGGCCAGGGCGGCGCCATCCGCTCCCGGCACAACTGTCTCGATCGGCGCGCGTACGCTGTGCCGCGCCGCAGGCAAGTGCAGCCACCTTCCGATAAGCCGCCGGCGCAGCGTATAGATTCCTACTCCCAGTAAGGTCAAGAGGCTTAGCACGCCCACCGTGTTAGGTCTTCTCATCGACTGTTCTCCCGCCTCGATTGTACACGGGGTTGTATGAAAAGAGTAGGATTTTTAGAAGGAGTTATTGAAGGTGAGGTATACTAAGTTCTCCGAGAACGGCAAGGAGCATAGGATTTGCGAAAAAGCCTTCCATTCATCCACCCTTACACCCCCAGCCAATTAGAAACGCGATTGCTGCTTTTGGCGGGTGGATTCTTGATGGCAAATGCGGCCGCGCTTACCCTTGCGCCGGGGGTCCGCCTGCGCACCTGGAATACGCCCTTACGATGGGAGCACTGGGTCGGGATGGCGGTTTGGGTGCTGGTGTTTAGCGCCGCGCACCTCTCCGCCAGGCGGCGGCTGCCGAAACGCGATCCCTATCTCTTACCAATCATAGGTCTGCTCTCCGGCTGGGGGCTGCTTAACATTTGGCGGCTCCTCCCTGGCTTCGGCTTACGGCAAACCGCCTGGCTGGCAATTTGCGGCATCACGTTAACCGTGGGCATGGGGCTGCCGTCTTCGTTGAGGTTCCTCCGGCGCTATAAATACGTTTGGATGCTTAGCAGTTTGCTTCTCACCGCCGCCACCCTACTCATCGGCGTTAACCCCCTGGGTTATGGCCCGCCAATGTGGTTTGGCCTGGGCGACATTTATTTACAGCCCTCCGAACTGCTCAAGCTGCTCTTAATTGCTTATCTTTCCGCCTACCTGGCCGACCGCCAACCCTACCTGGTTCTGGCGGCGCAGTCGCGTACGCCCATAACACGTTGGATGAATTCGGTGCTACCCCTGTTAGCCCCCACCCTCATCATGGTGGGGGCCGCCTTAGCCGTATTGGTAGGTCAGCGAGATCTAGGAACGGCCACAATTTTCCTGACGCTGTACGCGGTAATGGTGTATGTATCCGTAGGGCGGCGGCGCATAATCATCGCCTCCGGCGGGGCGTTAGTCAGCGCGGGGCTGCTTGGTTATGCGCTTTACGACGTGGTGCGGGTGCGCGTGGATGCCTGGCTGAACCCCTGGCTAGACCCATCGGGCCGCTCTTACCAGATTGTGCAAGCCCTCATCGCCATTGCCAATGGCGGCGCGGCCGGGCGCGGGCCTGGCCTGGGTTCGCCCGGCCTGGCCCCTCTGGCGCATTCCGACCTGATTTTCGTGGCTTTAACCGAGGAGAACGGCTTATGGGGCGCAGCCGCCCTGCTGCTGCTCTATGGCCTATTTATAGCCCGCGGCCTGATTATCGCCATGCAAGCCGGCGACCATTACCGCCGGTATTTAGCCGCCGGATTAACCACCCTCTTAGGCGGGCAAGCTTTATTGATTATCGCGGGTAATTTGCGCCTCCTGCCTCTCACCGGCGTCACATTGCCGTTTGTTTCGTATGGCGGTTCGTCACTGCTCACCTCTTTCATCGCCGTCACCTTGCTATTACTTATCAGCAGCCGCCCTGAACCCAAACCGGCGCGCCTGTATTCCCCGCAGCCTTACCTGGCGCTGGGAGCAACGCTGCTGCTGGGGCTGAGCGCAGCCGCCGGCTTAACGGGTTGGTGGGGCCTGGCGCGCGCGCCGGAACTGCTGGCGCGCACCGATAATCAACGCCGTATTATCGGCGACCGCTATGTGAGGCGCGGCGCGCTGTATGATCGCAACGATGTGGTGATCGCCCAATCTAACGGGCAGCCTGGCAGTTACACTCGCCGGCTAGATTACCCCCAACTAAGCAACCTGGTAGGTTACAGCGACGCCGCCTACGGACAGACCGGTTTGGAAGCCGGGCTGGGAGGCGTTTTACGCGGCTTTGAAGGGCAGCCCGCTCTTGAAAATGGGCCAAATCAGGCGGTTGGTAGCCTGGAAAGCCAGCCTGGAGCGCGGGTTTACCTGGACCGTCTGCTGTATGGTCAGCCGCCGCCCGGGCTGGATGTGCGCCTGAGCCTCGATTTGGATCTGCAAACCCAAGCCGACGCTGCCCTCGATGGTCACGCTGGGGCAATCGTCTGGTTAGACGCCAGCAGCGGCGAAATTTTAGCCTTGGCTTCTCACCCGGTCTTCGACGCCAACCGTCTGGGCGAAGACTGGGAAAACCTGGTTCGCGATCCGCTTTCTCCATTAGTGAATCGCGCCGTACAAGGGCGTTATCCGTTGGGGGATCTATTCCATCGTTTATATGGAGACAACGCCATCCTGCTTGCGTATGATCCCGCCGGCCAACTGCCCTTGCCGCCAGAAAGCTATGTGGTGAAAAATTCGCCTCAGGGCCTAACCGCCGGCCCACTGCAAGCGGCGTTCCAGGCCGCCGCGCTGAGCAACCAGGGACAGCGCCCAACGCCAGTCTTGGCGCTGGCGCGCCGCGCCGCCCCAGGCGCAGGCTGGATCGATTTTAGCGACCGGGCCAACCCCGTCCCAATTTTTTCCGCGGACCAGGCTCAATCGCTGCTCCACTCCCTGCGTCTGGACGATCACCGCTGGGGGACGCAAGCGGCAGCCACTTCGGAATCGGGCGAGCGGGTTGTGTGGTATGTAGGCGGTGCGCTGCCTGGCGCGCCCGGCCCCAACTATGTAATCGTGATCGTGCTAGAAAAAGATGCGCCATTGTTGGCGCAAAGCCTGTTCAACCAACTGCTTCCGCCATAGACCGCCTCCCCCAGAGCGGCCCAGCGATTGCGCCTGGAATATTCCAACCTAATCAGCCAAACCTATGCCAAACGTTGTCGAAATTGCCCAAAACCTGATCCAAATTGATACCACTAATCCTCCCGGCCATGAAGCCGCGGCCATCGCCTATATTAAAAGCCTGCTAGATGATGCCGGCATTGCCAACCAGGTCTTAGCGCGCCAGGATGACCGTCCCAATTTAACCGCGCGCCTGCCGGGGGCCGGCAAAGCCGCCCCGCTCTTGTTATACGGACACGTCGATGTGGTGTCAACCGCCAATCAAACCTGGCGCGTACCGCCATTTGAAGGGCGGATTGATGATGGTTACCTGTGGGGGCGCGGCGCGCTCGACATGAAAGGGCCGCTATCGCTGTTTATCGCCGCACTGCTCGAAGCGAAAGCCCAGGGCATTACGCCGCCCGGCGATGTGATCTTCTGCGCCCTGGCCGATGAGGAAGTTGAAGGCGAAATGGGGGCGCGCTACATTACCCAACAGCATCCATCTCTGTTTGATGGCGTGAATTATGCTTTCGGCGAATTTGGGGCCTTCCCGCTCAGCTTTTCGGGGGTGCGCTTTTACCCGATTATGATTAGCGAAAAGCAAACCTGTTGGATGCGCGTGACGCTGACCGGCCCAGGCGGGCATGCCTCCATGCCGGTGCAGAATGGCAGCATGGCGCAGCTGAGCCGTGTGCTGCATATTTTAGATCGTAAACGGCTGCCGGTGCGCATTACCGCGCCGGTGCGCCTGATGATCGACAGCCTGGCGAACGCTCTGCCCTGGGCAATGGCTCAGGGGCTGCGCGCCCTGCTTAACCCGCGCCTCACCGATGTGCTGCTGGATCGGATGGGCGAAAACGCGGCTCTATTTTCACCGCTGCTGCATAACACACTCTGCCCCACCATGCTGCATGCCGCCGAGAAAATTAACATCATCCCTAGCGCCATACAGCTAGATATCGATGGGCGTATGCTGCCAGGGGTCTCTCCCGAAGAAATGTTAGCCGAGACCCGCGCCTTGCTTGGTTTGCACGATGAAGTGGAAGTGGTGTTCTCGATGCCTGGGCCGAAGAAAATTGATATGGGGCTATTCGCTCCATTGAGCAATGTGTTACGTAAACTTGACCCACAGGCTGTGCCAATTCCTTATGTTATGGCGGGTGTTACGGACGCGCGTTATTTCGCCCAACTGCGCATTCAAACTTATGGCTTCACCCCCTTGAGCTTGCCAGACGATTTCAACTTTATTCGCACCATTCACGCCGCCAACGAGCGCGTCCCTGTCAGCGCCCTGGAGTTTGGCGTACAAGCGGTGCTGCAAGCCATTCAAAGCGTGTTTTAACCCCCACCCAAACAAATCACCAAGGAGCTGTGCCATGCAATCGGGAGCGCAAATTAACCGCCGAGCTTTTATCCAGGCTGTCGTCATCATCTTAGTGTTAATGGTTGGGGCCGGCGTGCTGACGCGCGTCGTGCCGGCGGGCGAGTATCAACGCCAGATGATCGAGGGGCGCGAGGTCATCGACCCGAACTCCTTTGGCTACACGCAGCGACCCGATTACCCGATCTGGCGCTGGCTGCTCGCTCCAATCGAAGTGTTGGGCGCACCTGGCAGCTCCATCCTTATTGGCCTGATCATCTTCATCGTGCTGGTGGGCAGCGCCTTCTCGGTCATGGAAAGCGGCGGCATCTTGTCAGCGGTCATCGCCAGGCTGGTTCGCCTGTTTGGTGATCGCAAGTACGGCTTGCTCCTCGCGATCACCTTGTTCTTCATGATCTTGGGCGGCTTTTTTGGCATCTTCGAAGAGGTCATTCCCATGGTTCCAATCATGATCGCCCTATCCATCTCTCTCGGCTGGGATTCGCTGGTCGGGCTGGGCATGTCGGTTTTAGCCACCAACGTAGGTTTCTCCACCGCAGTTTTCAACCCCTTCACGCTGGGGGTGGCGCATCGCTTATCCGGACTGCCGCTGTTCTCCGGAGCGCTGCCGCGCGTGATATTGTTCGTGGCGGTGTATGCATTACTGGCGGTCTTCCTCACTCGCTACGCCCGGCGCATCGAGCAGCGCCCACAGCAATCCAGCGTCTATAATGAAGACCAGGCCGAGAGCCAACGCTACGCTGATTTCAACATTGCCGCCGAGGAGACCAACCCGGTTCGCATTCGCCAGGCGCTGATTTTTATCGGTGTGTGTTTCGCTCTCATCCTGGCCGTGCTTATCGCCTCCCCCTTCGTGGCAAGCCTCACCGACCTGGCCTTGCCTCTCACCGGTGTTCTTTTCGTCATCGCCGCCTACGGTTCGGCGCTGATTAAGGGCATGGGGCGTAAACTATGGCCGGCCGCCTGGCAGGGGTTCATCGGCATTTTGCCCGCTGTGCCTCTGCTGCTGATGGCCGCCAGTGTGCGCCACATTGTCGCCATGGGCGGCATCCTCGATACGATCTTATACTGGGCTTCTGGTCTCTTCAGCCAATCCAGCCCGCTGGTTTCGGCCATGGTCATCTACGCCCTAACCCTGGTCTTGGAATTATTCGTCACCAGTGGGTCGGCCAAAGCCTTTTTGCTGATACCAATCATCATGCCTCTGGCCGATTTATCCGGCGTCACCCGGCAAACTGCTGTCAGCGCCTACTGCTTCGGCGATGGTTTCTCCAACCTGGCCTATCCGGTCAATGCTGCGCTGCTCATCACCCTGAGCCTGACGGTGGTCTCATACCCCAAGTGGCTGCGCTGGATTTTACCGCTCTGGTTCTGGATTGGGTTGGCGACGGTCATCTTCCTGGCGATTGCAGTCGCTACTCAATACGGGCCTTTCTAAACCTCCGGTTTGGAACAGCAAGGGAGTTTTCACCCAAACCACTCGGATGAAAACTCCCGGTAAAATAAGTTCCCTTTTGCCCCAATTTCACCCAGAGCCTAAGCGTCTAGCTTCCTGGCCTGGACGTGACGACCTCCTGGGCTACTCCCAGGTCCAATCGCCGGATGTGTTAGGAAGTTCTATGGTTTCGTCAATCGTCCCGTCGCTGTTGGCGTCTACATCGGCGGTCATCGGCGCATCACCCGCCGGCCAGGTCAGGTAATTCAGGTAGATCGTGGCCTCGGGGTCAAGCACTAAATCTTGTGTGCCAAACGCGAGTATCTCCTCGGGCGTGAGGCGCAGAATGTCGATGGTGTATGTGCCAGGGTTCGTGTTATCACTGCTGTTTAGAATAAAC
The DNA here is from genome assembly GCA_964531975.1 of uncultured Anaerolinea sp. Lineage (GTDB taxonomy): Bacteria > Chloroflexota > Anaerolineae > Anaerolineales > UBA4823 > RBG-16-57-11. Next base: position 303,890 of record CAZHFU010000001.1, read on the forward strand.
TGGCCGCTGTCCAGGTCAATCCCCACATTCAGCGTGTCTTCCTCGCCGGTCAATTCAGTGGCCTGCGCCTGGAAGGCGTAAGCGGAACCGTCGTCGTTCTCGATGCCCAGTTCCACAATCGGCGTCTCGGTGTAGTTGGTCATGTACACCAGCCCAAAGAAGCGTTCATCGTTTGCCACGCCGATGGTATCGATCTCCCCCGGATCCATCAATATGTCGGCTATCGACATGTAGAATCCCGGGCCGATAATCGTCACCGTGGCCGTAGAAGGCTCCGTGATATTCGCCCCCACCACCGATACGCCAAAAGTGGTTCCCACCGGTATCTTATAAACCGGCTCGTAGTTTACATCCCACACATCCATGCCAAAGCGGAAGGTATCCATAGCGGCGTCGGGGATCGTATTAATCAATTCGCCATCCAGGTAACCGATCTGATTGCCGGCTTCATCGGTAATCAATAAATCGGTGCGCCCTTCAAGGTAAATTTCGTAGTACTGGGGAATAGACAGGCTGCGCGGGCCTTCGGGGGCCTGGGCTACCGCGCCGCGCCCGCCACAGAACGTGCACACCTGCTCGTTCAACCGAGGCGAAATAGCCACGATTTCTAATGTCTGTGTGCGGCTATCGCCTTCGTAAACCGCTTCGGTCTCGCTGGGGTTGACCGCGGCCAGGTAATACCAGGCGTTCTTGCGCATATTGACTTCAATGCGGCGCACCTCGCCCGGCCAATTATTATCGTATACCAGAATATCGGTTTGATCGGCGCTAACATCTTCCACCCCGATGGGCGTAATGGCATGCCCACCCGATCCGTCGCGCATATATATGCCCACTACCCACCACTCTTGGGCATCCTTCCCCTGCGAGAACGATTGCCGCAGCGTCTCGACCACTTCGCGGGGCGAGCCGTTGACTTTGCGCAATCCGCCCGGGCGGGTGGATTGGGTGACCCACCAATAGGCGATTTCGCGCTGTAAAGCCTGGTTATTGTTTAGCGACAAATCAAAAGGCTGCGGCGCGCCAAACTCATCCGGCTGCTCCTGCCCGTAATAGAACAACTGGCTTAGAACCGCCATGCCCTCGCAATGCCCCCCGCTCATCGCCGCATTAGCCTGCTGCATCCAGCTTTTGGCCGCCGGCTTAAGTGTGCATTTATCGCCGCTTATCGAGGCGCACACCTTTTCGCCAAACATGCGCTTCATCTCGGTGGAGGTCAGGCCCTGAATGCCGCGCTGATTGCCGTAGTTTTCAAAGCTAAAACCGTCACGCTTGACATCAAAAGCGGCGGCGGCATCTTCGCCTTGCGCCGGTGGGGCCACCGGGGGCTGCTGGGCGGCCTGCCCGCCGGAAGGGATAAAAGACTCAGCTTCAGCCATAAAGGCATCGTTATTCTGGTTAACGCTGGGCGTCAGCAGCGTAAGCGCCGCCAGGCTAGAGCCATTTTGTTGTAAAAACAACGCCCCCTCCGTTTGCCCAGAACTTGCACCGTCTATGCGGAAATAGACCACGTAACCATTGTTCACCTGCACCGGCGTATCTTTCGTCAGGGTAAATCCGGCCGCCCATTCTGTATCCACCAACACTGCTTGCAGCACCTGGGCGGCAATCCGTTCTAAGTTATTCTGGCTCAAACTACCGTTTACATCAAAAATCGTCAAATCGAGAATATTTTCTTCATCATAGAAGGTAACGTAATTCTCCCCTTCTTCCTGACGATCACCAAAAGATTGCACCTGAAACGCCAGCTGAGGATGCACATACATCTCGCCCTGCGGGGCGACAGGTTGAACCTCTGGGTTGGGCGCTTCCACACTTTCGCTGGTTGGAGCAGGCTCTTCCACCACTTCTTCGGTTTCTAGCGGAACAGTTTCTTGAATTTCCGTGGGCATGGGCTGATCAAAACTCACGCTATCCGATTCTGCAGGCATAAACAGCACCACTGCCGCCACGCAGCATACCACTAATAGACCGGCTGCCGCCAAGGCCAGTACCATTAATAACCGACTTTTCGATTGTTTGGCTATCGACATTTCTTGCCTCCGCTATCTAAACCTCAAGTTGAATGTGCAGTTAATTCTACCAGACACACCCTATCACAGGGAAAAGATCATCGCCGGCGCGCTGGGCGCGATTGGCTTGACGCCGATATTTTCCAGCTCCATCAGGATATAGGCGTGATGTTGCTTTCTTCGTGCTATAATCGACGAAATAATGAGATAACCATGTACAATCATCTTGTGCTGGTGCTTAATGCTAACTTCGAACCGCTCAACGTGTGCACCTTAAGGCGAGCAATGGGCCTGATGCTGACCGGCAAGGCGGATTTGGTGCAAAATGGACGGGGTGAAATTCACACTATCCATGCTAGCTACCCCTGCCCCTCGATCATCCGCCTGGAAAAGATGGTGCATAAGCCCCGTCTGGCAGTGCGGCTTACCAAGCGCGAAATTCTGCGCCGCGACGATTACACTTGCCAATACTGCGGCCAGAAAACCCCCTATTTGACAATCGATCATGTGATTCCACGCCGCTTGGGCGGCGCGCACACCTGGGATAACCTGGCCGCGGCTTGCCCGGCCTGTAACCATCTCAAAGGGGGACGCACCCCCCAGCAAGCTAACATGCGCTTACTACGGCAGCCCAAGCAGCCGCCGGCTTCGATGATGTATGTATATTCCCATTATTTGCCCAATAACCAGGATTGGCTGCCCTATATCGAAGGTTGGTAGACCCCACAGCAAGGATAATTACAGGGGAATTTCCATCCAGTCTTGCGCCAGGCTAACTGGCCCGTTGAAAGATTGGCGCGCCTCGGATTCCCACTGCGCGGCATCTATCTTTGGAGGGTAATGAATGAGCAGCAGCTCACCCGCCCCGGCTTCGGCGGCAACCCGCCCGGCTTGCGCCGCAGAACTGTGCCCAAATGAACGCCCGGCCGCCTCGTGAATTAAAACGTCGGCCTGCTGCGCCAGTTCCACCACCGCCGGACTGGGTTCTGTATCGCACGAATAGGCCACAATGCGGCCATGCGCCGGCGTGATGCGCAGCCCCACGGTGGGAACGATATGCTGAACCGGCGAGGCGTGAATGCGCCATTCGGCGCACGCCATCACCAGACTCATGGGCGTCTCTGGAATGGGTACAAAATTCACCGGGTAAAAATTCGGCCAGGTATCCCACCGATATAAACCCATCATTGTTTGAAGACGATCCAAGGTATAGGGCAAGCCGTAAATATTAAGGGCTTGCGTACGGCCTTCTAACCAGCTGGTCATAAGCAGTGAAGGTACGCCAGAAACATGATCGGGGTGGAAATGCGTCAGGATCAGATCGGTTAACTGATGAGTGAGATCGACGCCCAAAGCATGTAGGCGAACAGCGGTGCGGCCCACGCAGTCAATCAGCGCCAGGCGTTCTTCGCCAATCAAGGCCAGGTGGGTATTCTCATGCTGTTCATCCGAGACTGCCGCCGCCGTGCCCAGAATAATTAATCGTGTCAAGTTCACCACCTCGCTTACTTAGACAAAAGCCACACCGCCACCTGCGGCGTGATGAACACTTCTACCAGCGCAGCCAGGAAAAACAGAGGCGCCACCACTCCCAGCATCACTTTCACCAGGCGCGCCAGGTTTATCACCATGGCCTCGCCTAATGTCTTCCCCTGGGCTGGAGCGGTCAGCGTGGCCCCCAATCCTACAACCGCCGCCCCGCCGATAATAATAGCCGGGATCTCCAAGATGCCGTGAGGAGCCACCAGTGCTAACAAGAACAAACCTACCGGCCCCCCTACCGCGCCCAGGTTGGCGGCGACATAGGCGATGATAACGATGGGCAGCATCAGAACGAGAACAGCCAATACGCCAAAGGTAAACACCCCTAAAACACCGGCGATTAACATCACGCGCAGGTTGTGCATCCATACATACGCCACCCCTGCCGGGCTGTAAAAACTAATCATCTCCAGACCTTCCACGAAGCCCTGGTTGATGTTGTCCAGCTGCAGAACACGCGTGGGCAGGGGAAATTGGAGCGCCAGGCTCGCCCCAACATAAACGGCGATGAGTAAGCCGACAATCATCACCGCCATAGGTAAGCGTAATTCCTTCAAAGCCGGCCAAACTTCCTGTCGATACCAGCTCGTGAGGCTGCGCGCCTGACCGCGCAAGCTGTTTACAAACAAGCGCCAGCTGCCGCGCAAATCCAGCGTGTCCAACTCTCGCCCCAGCAGTTCCTCGCGATTGAAATAGGCAATGCCGGTGCGAACCAGTAGACCGGTAATGAGCAGCTGACCTAAGACCGCCCACCACAACACGCTGTAGATGCCCCAAAACATTACGACACTTTCGCCCTGGATAAGCAGCGCCATGGGAACCACAATGAAGGATGAAAGCAAATTGGCCGCTCGCGTCGAGGTAGTTTGCGAAGAAATCACCACCGCGCCGCTCACCATTAACACTGCCTGCACCATCGTCAACAAGACGATCTGCAGAATCAAAACCGGGGCGGGCTGCCAGTTTATCTTCCATATGACCCCAACCAAATAGACAAAGATGCCCATCAAGCTGGCTCCAATGGGCAGCAGCGTAGAAGCCAACAGTTTACCAAAATAGAGTTGTAGATCGCTCAGCGGACTGCACAGCAGCGGCTCGATGCTGTGGCGTTCCTTCTCCCCAACAAAGCTCTCCAACGCCACTACCAACGAAACCGAGAGAGGGAAAAAGCCAACGATCATCAACAAGAAAGGGATCAATCTCTCACCCACAATTTGGGCGTCATATTTATTGACGAAATTTACTGCCGAGGCGGCAGTGAAATTCATAATAAGAGGAAAGATCAACGTAAGCGCTACAATGGGCAGCAATATCCGCCAGTCTTTGAATTGATCGCTCAGTTCGCGGCGGGTAATAACCAAAGACTGACCTAGAGATTTTTTAAAGTTTGCAAACGATGTTGACATAAAGGGTTAATCCGAATCAATCGCTTCCAGCATAGTTTTGCACAGCCTGCAAGTAGACCTGCTCCAGGTTGCGGGGCCTTTCTTGCATGCTCACCACTTCAACGCCCTGGCTTAAGAGCGATCGCAAAACTAACGGGTTAATCTGAGCGGCGTTAACAGAGCGAAAGCGGGCCGAATCAGCCCCACGTTCTAACAGATCAGCCTGCTCCGGCCACTGAAACGATCCATCGAGCGGGCCGGCCCACTGCACTTCAAATTCAGGCGCGCCTAGCAATTGATCTTTCAACTGGGCAGGTGTACCTTGTGCAATAATCCGTCCACGGCGAATAATGGCGATCTGATCGGCCAACTCCTCAGCTTCGGGCAAATTGTGGGTGCAGATGATAAGCGCCCGCTCGTGGTGACGCAGCTCGTGAATTGCATCGCGCACCAGGCGCGAGCTTTCAGGGTCCATCGCCGAAGTTGGTTCATCCAGCAGAAGCACCGGAGGGTCGTGCAGCAGAGCGCGCGCCAGGGCCAACTTTTGGCGCATGCCTTTGGAAAACTCGCCAATGCGCTTGGCGCGGTGCGCCGCCAACCCGAACAGGTGCAGTAATTCATCACTGCGTTGATTGAGGCGTGTTTCGCTCATACCGTAGATGCGTCCATAGAAAGCCAGGTATTCCTCGGCGCGCATCCGATTGTATAGGCCGTGGTTTTCGGTTAATACGCCTACGCTGGCGCGCACCTTGGCCGGTTCGCGCACCACATCGTAGTTAGCCACCAAAGCCCGCCCCGCGCTGGGGCGCAACACGGAAGCTAACATGCGCACCGTGGTGGTTTTTCCGGCGCCGTTTGGCCCTAGCAGCGCCAGCACCTGCCCCCCACCCACGTTTAGAGTCACTTCATCAACCGCTACAAAGCTATCAAAACGCTTAGATAGCCCTTCGGTTTGGATCATACTATTTCCTGTGCCTTATCACTGCGATGACGCAGAATTAACAACGCCGTCGCAGCCAGGGCTATCACCGCCATGAAGGTTTGGTTAGCGTTTATCCCGGCCAACTGCGAGGCGTCTAAGCGGATGAATTCCAGGAAAAAACGTCCAACCGGATAGCCAATCAAATAAAACAAAAATAAATCCCCATCCTTTAGCCATCCAGAAAAACGGCGACTAATCCATAACAAAAGCCCCAACAGGATCAGGTTCCATAAGGATTCATATAAAAATAAGGGATGATACATCTCAACGGTTCGATATTCGGGTATACGACGATCTTCGTCAATGTGAATGCCCCACGGCAGATTAGTGGGGGCGCCATACACCTCTTGATTGACGAAGTTCCCCCACCGACCAATGGCCTGGCCTAATGCAAGCGCCGGCGCGCCGATATCCGCCCATTGTGCAAAACTGAGCTTATTCTTCCGACAGTATAGATATAATGCTAAAGCGCCGCCAATGACAGCTCCGGGGATGCCTAAGCCGCCATTCCATATACTCAGGGCTTTTAAGGGGTGGGTAAGGTAAGACTTGGTCGTTATACCCATCGCCACCATTGAAGGCGGAGGGGTGAGAATATGCCATATGCGCGCCCCCACAATTCCGCCAATGACCAACCAAAAAAGAGCGTCCCACACCCTTTCAGGGTCCATGTTACGGCGTTTGGCTTCGCGCGTGGCAAGATACGCCCCCGCAAGCATTCCCGCCATGAGGATAAGTCCGTAGTAACGAATCCAGATAATTCCAAACAATTTAATGCCTGGCACAGTTTAATCCTTTTTCTCGTAAGCCTGGCGGCGAATATCTACAATCCGCTGCAGGGCGGTGATATTAGCCAAAATGGCAACAATCCAACACCCTACCAAGGGGTAATTGAGGATAAGCGCCGGGGCCAAAACCAGGTAGCGTTCCATGCGGGTGAGAATTCCCACCTTCGTATCCCAATTAAGCGATTGTCCGCGAGCGCGGATATAGGACACCAACACGCTGCCGGCGGCGGCGGCGTATACCGCCATGCTCGCCACGCTGTCGCCCTGGGCAGTATAGTAGTATAGCAGCCCAGCAAAAATGACCAACTCAGAATAGCGGTCGGTGACAGAATCAACAAACGCGCCAAAATGACCGGCCATACCGCGCAGGCGCGCCATGGTTCCATCAAGGGCATCCACCGGCCCCATCAGGAGAATGACCAGGCCGCCAAGCGCCATCTCTCCACGCGCCAACAGCAGCGCGCCCACCACATTCCCGGTTAAACCAAGCAGAGTCATGCTGTTGGGAGTGATCCCCAGGCGATTGAAGAAAGCCGCCGGCGGTTGCAGCACATCTTTGAATAGCACTCTGGCCTGATCCGTCAAGGTCAGAGCGGGCTTTTTTTCTTTCATCTGTTCCACTAAAGCAGCGTACCTTTCTTTGTTATAGTCGTTAACTGGGGCGCTCAATCGCCCGGCGCATTTTACTAAAGTTGCGGTTCATACCCAGGATGAAAGCCAGGGCGGCTACGCAAGCCATGAGGATCTTCGTCCAATCGTAAACCGGTTCCACCCGCACACCATCGGGAGTGGAAATGACCACCGCCGCCGGGCGCGAGAAGACCCGCCCACCGCCGCCGGCCCCGGCCCCCCGGCCTTGTTCTGCATCGCCGCCGCCGCCGGCGCCAAAGCCTAGCACAGCCAACACCTCAGCCGCCGGAATGATAAGCGTATCGCCATGCTCCACCGGCAAACCGTACACCGCATCCACGCTCGCCGCATCGAGAAAAGCCCCGATATTGTTCTCAAGCGCGTCGATGACCGGATCGCTGTTGTCTTCATACACATCCAGGTCGTCCATATCATCAGAGTAATCCAAAGATTCGATATCGTCCAAATCATCGTCCATTATTTCCTCCTAAAAATGCTCCAACGCAGCAGCGCCATGGCGGCTGCGCCAACCCAAATTGCTACAATGCAAAGGCGGGTCATATCTTTCACAGGCAGCACCAACTCATGGCCTTGTGCGTCTTGCACCCAAACGGCGTCGGGTCGCTGCCAAACCAGTCCTCCCAGCCAGTTTAGTATCGGTATGCGCCTGCGCACTTGCAGCGATTTCTGAAACAGCACAATTTGCCGCCCCGCATGAGCTATCTGCATCCCTGCGGCGGTTTCGTCGCTATTGTTCACCGGCCCATTCAACCAATCACTCACTGGTTTCATCTTCTTCCGCATGAACAGACTTACCAAATGGGTCTTCATCGGCCAGGCCTGGCAGCGCGCTATCTGCGCGCACCGACTCGTTGCCCATGTGGGGGTGCAAACTAGTTTCAGCCGGCGAGCGTGGTGGAGTGACAATGCCAGCATAGGGGTCTTCATCTACCAAACCTGGCACACTCTCGGTCGCCACGGCCTCCCCACCCATGGAAACATCGCCGCCCACCGATGGTTGCCGCGCGGCAGGCGCAGGATCGTTCGCCGCCGGAGCAGGCGTATCTTCCGCCGCTTCCGATTTCTCCTCACCTGGCTGTGTCATACGATCAATCACCCGCTGCAGTTCTGTGTTCATGGTTTTCAATGCGCCCAAGATCTCGCTGCGCATTTTGGTTTGCAGTTCGGGCGAACGCACTTTATCCGCCGCCTGCTCAAGGCCATCTCGCACCTGTTGGGCGGCGTTGCTGTTCGCCAGGTTATCGGCTTCGCGCCGTAAAGTTGCTCCCAAATCGGATATTCCAGTAATAACATCCTCACGCATGCGTTTCGTCTCCGGCGATTCCCAGGCCGAACGCATCGCCTCAACAAGATTGCGCCCCAAGGCTTCGAACTCCTGGCGCAGGCTGTCTTCAGAATCCGGTTTCTGATCCATGCCAACCTCCAATCACATGTGCTTAATTGTGCCCCAAATAACAGGTTTACGCAAGTCATAAAAAGCGATTTTTCGAGACGATTTATAAATACTTTTCAACCAATACACCCAGGCGCTGCTTATAATCGGGCGGGATGGCCGAGCGGGCGGTCATAAGCGCATCGGCCAGGGCGCTGCCGCAATCGCAGCTGCGCTTTTCCGGCAGCAGTTGCAGCAGATTGCGCACCGCCTCCTGTGCCACGCCGGTGTTGGCATTGAGTATTTCCACCACCTGATCCACGGTAACCGGCTTCTCGCTGATATGCCAGACATCATAATCGGTGACATGCGCCATTACGCTGTAACACATTTCAGCTTCGCGCGCCAGGAATGCTTCGGGCGAGGTGGTCATGCCAATCAACGTCATGCCCCACTGGCGGAAAGCGTTCGATTCGGCGCGGGTTGAAAAGCGCGGCCCTTCGATAGTAATCATCGCGCCGCTATCGTGAACCTGCGCATCGGTTTGACGGAGGGCTTCAACCAGCTGCGCCGATAACTGCGGACAAAACGGGTCGGCAGCGGATATATGCGCCACCAGGCCTTCGCCGAAGAAACTGCTGTGGCGCGCCTTGGTGAAATCAAACAATTGGTCGGGAACGGTTATGTGACCGGGTGAGTAATCGTCGCGCAGCGAACCACAAGCGCTAATGCTAACAATGCGCTCTACCCCCAATTGCTTCAGCGCGAAGATATTAGCGCGATAATTAACCTCTCCGGGGGCGATATGATGGCCCAAGCCATGCCGCGCCAAGAAGGCAATGCGCCGGCCCTCCAGGCTGCCCACCACAATTGGCGCCGACGGCTCGCCAAACGGCGTTTGGGGCATAAGCTCTTGTGTATCTTCCAGGCCTGCCATGGCATAAATGCCAGAGCCGCCAATAATTGCCAGTTCAGGGGCAGATTGCGCCATAAACACCTCCAGCCTCGCTCAATAATCCTGAGCGAGTTCTTCGATGGATAAGATAAAACCCAATTCGCCACACCGCAGCTCATCACCCGCCGCTAAAACGGTGGCAACGCTCACCGGTTGCCCGTTAATGAATGTGCCGTTCTTCGATTTCAAATCTGAGGCCCACCATTGCCCGTGGTGATAGCTAAGCAGGGCGTGCCGCGCCGAGATGGTGGCGTCATCCAACACTACCTCGCAGGTCGAATCGCGGCCTACAGTGACTTCCATTTCATTGATCAAAAAGCGCCGCGCCGGTTGATCGCCGGCCTCTTCTAAGACTTCCTCTAAGCGTAAGCCTGGAATGGATGGGGTTGTCAAACCCTGGGCCTGGCGGCGTAACTCGCGCCACAACTGGCTGATGGCTAACGCTAAAAAGGCGTACACCGCCAGCGCCATCACAATCCGCAGCAGCAGCATCACCCATGCAATCATACGAGGTCTTTCATTTCCTTGGTATCACCGTGCACATCGCCTTCATCCTGGCCGAACACCACCGGCACACCAGCCAGGGAAATGACATCGCCGGGGCGCAAGGTGTACTGGCTAATACGACGGCCATTCACAAAGGTTCCGCCAGTCGATTCTAAATCAAAAACCATAAAACGACCGCGCACCAAACGCAGCTGAGCGTGCAGGCGAGAAATGCGAGCATCGTCAATCACCAGGTGGTTATCGGGGCGGCGGCCAATATTGACCACATTTTCATTCAATGGGAAAACATCCATCCCATTGACGATTAGAAAAGCCCCCATTACCGGCGAGCCGGGTTCGTTGTCGATCTCCAGGCTGAGACCATGGGTGGGGGTAATGTCTTGGATGCTATCCTGGGCCAGCACCTCAATCTGTCCGGGGCTAAGGTTCGGATCAATCTCCACTCGCACTTGCAGCGGGCCGCTTAAAACCAGCCCGGCTTCGATGATGACGGTGCGCAAGAAATCGGTCAATTCATCGAGAAAAGGCGCGCTATGCTGCAAGACATAGGCGGTATCGGGGTGGGCCATCAACCGAAACAGATTAGGCGTGAGCACACCCCCATCCGCCGTCGGATGGGCGCCGTCTTGCATAGACTGGACGAGTTTGCGGGTTAGCTCTTGTTGGGATCCGCGGCCTGGAAAAAGCCGCGCTGCGCTGCCTTCAATCAACGATTGCAGCCGCGCTTCCAACCAACCCAAACCTGATGGTTGCGAATTCATGCCGCTTATCATACCATTGGTTATAATTGATTGGCTGTATAGATTTCATTTTTATGTTAAAGGCTTCTCATGCACATCATCTCCATAGAAAGCTGGCCGCGTCGTAACCATTTCGAGTTATTTCACGGCTTTGATTACCCCCATTTTAACCTGTGTGCGCCGGTTGATATTACCCATTTTCTGGCTGCAGTTAAAAACGCCCAGGCTTCCTTCACCAGTGCGCTTATGTATGCGCTTGCACGGACTGCTAACCAGGCGCAACCATTCCGCTGGCGCATTCGCGGAAAAGAAGTGGTTGAACATGAAGCGGTGCATCCCGCGCCCACCGTGCTAACCGACAACGATCTGTTCGCCTACTATGCGTTCAGCTATGACCCCGATTTCTCGGTCTTCGCCCACCGGGAGAACCTGGCGCGCAGCGCCGCCAAAGCCGATCCCCGCCTGGCGGATGAACCGGGCCGCGACGACTACCTGTACCTGAGCGGCATCCCCTGGGTGGCTTTCACCAGCCTTAGCCATCCCATCCACATGCACCCGGACGATTCCGTCCCGCGTATGTCTTGGGGAAAATATTATTCTCAAGGCCAGTCGGTTAAGATGCCGCTCTCGGTGCAAGTCAACCATGCGTTAATGGATGGCGTCCATGTGGGCAGATATTTCGAAAGTGTGCAGGCGCTTCTCGATGACTGTTCCTGGCTGAACCAGTGATGCGCCTGCCAGTTCAACCCTCACCCCCACCCCACATTGGCGCTATTGGGAGGTTGCCAAGAAATGCGTGTTTAAGAGAAAGAGAAAACCCGCTTCTTGACGGCATCCAGGGTTTACAGGTATAATCGCACCAGCTAATTGATGAAATCGCTTGTTAGATGAAGCAAAATTATTCCTCTTTGGAGGAATAATTTTGTGCTAAGCGTAAAATGATGCGGGTGTCGCCAAGTGGTAAGGCATTAGCTTCCCAAGCTAACATTCGTGGGTTCGAGTCCCATCACCCGCTCAAATTTCGAGAGAAGAGAACGCCCGTCCAAGAAGGCGAAGCCCAATCCTGAGTCCGGTTCCATTCATCAGGTAGGGCTTCGTCTTTCATTACCAGCATGGCGGAGCTAAAACCGTTGAGCACAGGCAAAACAGGAGGTAACTATGCCGGCCTATCAATATTTTCGTCTGGAGAAATCTACCGTTGGGTTCATGGCCACCGTTTACATTGACTCAACCCATCAAGATATATTGGATGTGATCGCCGCGGAGATTAAGCAGGCGGTTCCGGAATGTAAAACCAGCGAACGGAAGAACAGCACGATTAGGGGCTATGCTTTTGAAAAACTTTACAACAAAGAAACAGCCCTCATGCGCGGCATCCTCGTTTACCTTCTGGACTCGGGCTGGAAGCCGGTAAATTGGAGCAACCTGGAATCCGGGCCGTTTACACTGTGTTTAGAAACCGAAACGCCGGCGGCGCCGCCTAAGTTGACTTTCGCCTTCTAAAACCTGTACACCACCTCGCCGCCCGCACTTAGCAGGGCGGGCCTGAAATCGCCGCCAGCATACCTGGCTAAGAGCGCCGTCACATCTCGCAGCGCCGCCCGCACATCGGCCTCCGCCCCAGGATGATGCGCTTCGATAGTAATCAGCGCCGTGGCAGTGTCTAAAGCAGTGCTGCTCTCCAGGCTTTGCTTCCAGCACCAGCGCCGGGCGAATACCAACCCCGCATCGTCCACAAAAATCACCTCACCCGGCTGAGGGTGGATAACCTCCGGCTCATCGTGGGCGGTAAAACGCTCCGTCCCATCGGCGAAGCGCACCGTCAGATCGCCAGACAAGCTGCGCAAGTCGAATGCCGACATCGGTAATGCGTAGCGGATACTCACCAGGTTGTAGAGATCGACCATCAAGTTAATCGACGGAATATCGCCCTTTTTGGTCAAACGCCGCAGCAGCGATTCGGCGGCGCTGCGATACCTGGTCGGATCGACGCCAAAGGCGCGGAACACGCTGCGCCAGGCCGCCAGCGACGGCATCTCGGAAGGCGAAAAATCGCCCAACCGCTGTAAAGTGCGCTGTTGTTCATCCAGGTACAGCTGTCGCGCATCTTCCGGCGTGACGCGGTTGGTCATACCCTGGGCGTAAATAATTCCCCCGCACACCGTGGGGAATCGCTCTATCAAGCTGGAATGGTAACTGAATTTCGGCATCGCGGAAGCCGCTCGCTTTCATAAGATAGATGATTAAATGTTCATTTTACCAGGGGTAAAGCCCACTTTAACCTTAAAACCCTGTATAATGCACCCATGCCTTCACGCCCTAAACCCTTAGTGATCGGAATCGCCGGCGGTTCCGGGTCTGGTAAAACCACCCTTGCCCATACCATTCTGGATCGGGTCGGTCGAGAACGGATTGCCTACCTACCCCACGACGCCTATTATAAAGACCTGAGCGATTTACCTCCTAACCAGCGCGAGGAGATCAACTTCGATCATCCCGATTCTCTCGAAACCGAGCTGCTCACCGAACATGTGCGCCGTCTCCTCCGGTATGAAGCGGTAGACTTACCCATCTACGATTTCAAAAATCACAGGCGCACCAGTCAAACGCTGCACGTCGAGCCGCGCCAGGTCATTATGGTTGAAGGCATTCTCATCTTTTCCGACCGCACTTTACGCGAACTGCTGAATGTGAAACTATTTGTAGACACCGATTCAGATATTCGCCTCATCCGCCGGTTGAAGCGCGATATTCTGGAGCGCGGGCGCGCTACCGATTTTGTTATCCACCAATACCTCTCCACTGTGCGCCCCATGCACATGGAATTTGTTGAGCCTTCCAAACGTTACGCCGATGTCATCATCCCCGAAGGCGGCTTGAACAACGTTGCTATGGAGATGGTTTCGGCCCGTCTCGAGGCGCTAATCGCCCAGGCGCAGGACCTTGCCGCACGGGATTCAGATATTTCAGTAAAGGAGCAACCTACATGATGAGTAATCAATCGAAACAGTGGTCTAAACCCCCCGCCAGGGAAATTGACCCCAAGAAGAGTTACACGGCCATAATGCATACTGATAAGGGCGACATCACCTTGAAATTGTTCGCCGATAAGGCCCCCAAAACGGTCAATAACTTTGTTTTCCTGGCTCGCCAGGGTTTTTATGATAATGTCATCTTCCACCGCGTGATTAAGGATTTTATGGCGCAAGGCGGCGACCCAACCGGAACCGGGCACGGCGGGCCAGGCTATCAGTTCGGCGATGAGTTTGATTCATCCTTGCGCCACACCAAAGCCGGCATCCTTTCCATGGCAAACTCCGGCCCCGGAACCAACGGTTCGCAGTTCTTTATCACCTATGCGCCCACCCCGTGGCTGGACGGTAAGCATACCATTTTTGGCGAGGTGTCTGATGGGATGGATGTATTAATGAGCATCCCTGAACGCAACCCATCGCTCACCAGCGCCCCCGCCGTACATATCCAAAGCATCGATATTCAGGAAGCCTAGAACGTGTCGGAACGCCAATCCACCATCACCCGCATCGCGGCTTTCCTCTTTGTGGTGGTGATTAGCGTAATCGCAATCGTCTATCGCGATCGAATTAAATACCTTACCGAGCTAGGCTATCTGGGAGCTTTTTTGCTGCCCCTCTTAGCCAACGCCACCGTATTCGTGCCCATCCCCGGCGTAATGGTGATTTTTACCATGGGGGCGTTATTCAACCCCATTCTAATCGCCATTTTGGGCGGGGTGGGCGCGGCCACCGGCGAGCTAACCGGCTACCTGGTGGGCTTTAGCGGGCAGGGGCTGATCGAGCGTGTGCGCTACTACGATCGCATTTACAACTGGATGAGCGCCCACCCCCGTAAAACCGATCTGATGATTATGATCTTCGCCATCATCCCTAACCCGTTCTTTGACGCGGCCGGGATTGCCGCCGGTTCTCTGAAAGTGCCCATCTGGCGTTTCCTGATTTTCTGCATGTTGGGCAGCATCATCAAGATGCTGGCCTTCTCACTGGTGGGAGCAACTTCCATCCACTGGTTCTTGAGTCGTCCCTATCCATAAGGAAAATATCCGTCATGTCCGCTTCAGCAATCGACGCCTATCTGAACGAACACCTTTCTGAAAGCCTTGACGAGCTGGCTCGTTTTGTGGCCCAACCCAGTGTTGGCGCGCAAAACCTGGGCATGGAAGAATGCGCCGCCCTCACCGCCCAGATGTTACGCCAACGTGGTTTCACCGTGCAGGTGATGGATACGGGCGGAGCGCCGGTGGTGTTTGGAGAGCGCTCCGGCCGCAGCCCTAAAACGATCCTCTTCTATAATCATTATGATGTCCAACCGCCCGAGCCCCTGGAATTATGGGACAGCCCGCCTTTTGAACCTGAAATACGCAACGGCAAGCTGTTCGGACGGGGCGTGTCCGACGATAAAGGCCACCTGACGGCGCGCCTGTTCGCCATCGACGCCTTGTTGGCAAGCGAAGGCGAGCTGCCTTGCAACGTCAAATTTATCGTCGAAGGTGAAGAAGAGACCAGCAGTGTGCATTTGCACAGCTTCATCGAGCAGCATCAAGACCTGCTGCAAGCCGATGGCTGTGTGTGGGAATTTGGCGGGGTAGATCATCGCGAAACGCCTATGCAGTACCTGGGCCTGCGGGGCATTTGCTATGTGGAGTTGGTGGTAGAAACCGCCGCCGTGGATGTTCACTCAGGAACGGGCGGCTCGATCTTCCCTAACGCCGCCTGGCGGCTGGTGTGGGCGCTGAACACCCTGAAAGGCGAGGATGAACACATTCGCCTGCCGGGATTTTACGATAAAGTCCAGCCGATAAGCCCACGCGACCACGCGCTAATGGACGCTCTGCCCGAAGTGGCCGAAGATTATCACCAGCGATATGGCGTTAAAACTTTCCTGAATGGTCTTACCGACGGTGTGGCGCTGCGCATTGCCGAAGTCTATCAGCCCACCTGCACCATCTGCGGGCTAACCTCCGGCTACCAGGGGCCAGGCAGCAAAACCGTGCTGCCGGCGCGCGCCTCCGCCAAGATTGATTTTCGTCTGGTTCCCGACCAGACCCCTGAAGACGTATTAGCACAGCTGCGCCGGCATTTGGACACAGAAGGTTTCCGCGACGTGCAGATTGTCTACCTGGGCGGCGAAGCGCCCGCCAAGACCCACCCCGATGAGCCGTTCGTGGCCCTCACTATCCAAACCGCCGCTGAAGTGTACGACCAGCCCATGCAAATCGTCCCCATGGTGGGCGGTTCCGGCCCCAGCCACCCCTTCGTACATCTGCTCAAACTGCCGGTAGTTAGCGCCGGCTGCGGCTACCCCGGCACGCTGGCCCACGCCCCGAACGAGAATATGCGCATCGACCTTTATCTTAAACACGCCATGCACATGGCGCGCCTGCTAAAGGCCGCCGCGGGCTAAATCGTTATCCGCGTCACCGGCCAGGAGGTTGGTTAACCTGGCCGGTGACGCGGCGCATCTCCACCCAATAATCCGCAATCTCTAGACAGGCCCACCTGGGACTGGCGCTTCGCCACCCCAGGCAAAATCCGTCCCCATTGGTTCCGCCTGGCAGCATGTCTACCGTAGAATGAGAGAGAATGGTCATCCGCCACGAAAGAATCACCGCCGGCGGGCGATAGAATGACATCCTGCGACACCTGTTTTGCCGCCCAGGGGGCAGACTTGAGGAGCGATTTAAATTGTCTATTTCAGGGGGTTATTCATCCGCGCCAATCAGTCCTATTTGGGTGGCCTTGCTCACCGCTTCGGCGCGGTTCGAGGCTTCTAGCTTATCGAGCAGGTGGCGCACATGGGTCTTGACCGTATTATCGGAAATGTATAAGTCGGCGGCAATCTGCGTCGTGGTCTTCCCCTGGGCGAGGCATTTAAGCACTTGCATTTCCCGTTGGCTCAGTCCGCCATCCAGTTGGCGAATCGATTCGCCGCTCATGGCAGCCCTCAGCACCTGGCGAGTTACCTGCGGCGATAGCACCGACATACCTTGGTGTACCTGAATGATGGCCTTCCGCAGATCTTCAGGTTCGGCGCTCTTGAGCAGGTAGCCATCGGCCCCGGCAGATATGGCTCCAAGTAAGTCTTCCTCATTTTTGGAGATAGTTAGCATGATGATGCGCACCGGTTTTTGTGGGGGCTGAGACCGCAATGCGCGCACTACTTCAACACCGCCCATCTTGGGCATATTTACATCTAAAAGTAATACATCGGGGTTGACATCCCGAACCATATCCAGAGCGCTAACGCCGTCGCGCGCTTCACCCACTACCTCCACCTCGGCAATATCAGCCAACAGGCTGATCAAACCCGCTCGAAATAAGGTGTGGTCATCAACTACGCCTAAACGTACGCGCACCACATTCACTCCAATATACTTGATAATCCCAATCCATTGTACCCGATAAGCTCACCAAAATGACCTCGATTCCACACTCCGACTAAGCCAGGGCTGCGCCGGCGGCAGGTATGCGCACCCGGATAATGACTCCTTCCAAGGGACTGCTGACAACCTGGAAATCTGCGCCCACTAGATCGGCTCGCTCGCGCATACTGCGTAAACCATACCGCGACGGCCCGGCGGCTTCATCCACTACGAAACCCACCCCATCGTCACGCACTTCCAATAACAGATCGTTATCCGCCTGGTAACAGGCGATCCACACGCAGCGGGCTTGAGCATGCTTGCGCACATTACTAAGCGCCTCCTGTACAATCCGAATGAGCTGGGCCTGCACTTCGGGGCGCAAAAAAGGGATCAGCTTACCGATTTCAAGTTCCACGTTGATACCAGTAAGGTCTTGGAATTCGGCTGCAAGCTGTGACAACCAGCGAGGCAGGCCATCCTCATCCGGCGAAATACGCAGTCCATCAATCGCCTGGCGGGTATCTTGATAGGCTTCGGCTAAGACGGCGTAAAACTGATCGAATTTCTGCTGAGCGCGCTCAAATTCGCCGCGTTGCAAATAACCGCTCATCTGCGCGCCCTGGAGCTTTAGAAAACCAATCGTTTGAGCCAGCCCATCGTGGATCTCGCGCGCCAGGCGGGCGCGTTCCTGGATCATGGTCTTATATTCGAGTTCGGCGATCAGCTCGGCGTTTTGCAGAATAAGCGCCGCCTGGCCGGCAAAAGTCTGTAAAAGGGCCAACTGGCGGGGCTGAAACCCCCGCGCATGCAAGCTGCCCACCAATATGGCCCCCAGTGTGCCGCCAGTGGGGCCATGAAGCGGGGCGGCTACCACCGATTTTAGCTCCGGACGCGCAGCCGCTCCAGCGGGGTCACCGGTCAGGTTGCTGAGCAGCACCGGTTCGGCGCTTGTCACCACGCCCTGCAGCAAGCCATCCAAAAACGGGCGCAGCGGTTCAGGTAAGTCGCCGCTAACCATATCAATGCGGCTGAGATTAACCAAACCACCCGTGCGCGGCCCGGCCATTTGCGCAAAATCCGCATCCAATGTCAATACGACGCTCTCCAATAAGCCGCCCAGCAGACTGCTCAAATCGGCCTTGCGGCGCAGCGTCTGCATCTGGCGCAGCGCCATCAGTTCTCGCCTGCGCAAGAAAATACCCTCCAGGCCCAAAGCGGTTTCATCCAGCAGAGTCTGGGTGAACAAACGCTGCTGTGCATTCAAGGGCTGTTGTTCAGGCAAAAATATATTCATTACCCCAAACTCGCGCTCGCCCCGATGCACCGAGAAACAAACCAACCCGGGCGCGTTGTCAAATGGACTTTGCAATAGTGGACACCCGGCAGCCGGTTCCACGCCATCCCGCGCCTCGCATGAGCGGCAGCGATGGCGAATACCGGGCGAGGAGAGATAATTAAGCCAGGCCTCTTGCACAGGAATGGGCAGCTGCCCATGGCTAACCACGGTTTGCGGCTGTCCATGTTCATCTAACGGAACAAACGCCGCGCCCTTGGCGGCGCATAATTCGCAAATCAATTTCAGCACCGGCTGGAGGATTTCCGCCTCATCTTGCGCATCGAGAAATCCCTGGCTAACGTTGAGAATTCTCTCCAGTTGGCTGAAAGTTTCTGCCATCTGCCCCTGGTACTGCGCCAGGCGGATTTCCAGCTCACGCCGCTCTTCAGCCATCGTTAGCACACGGCCCACCAAGATGAAGCCCGCCGCCAGGATGATAACAACCACAGCCCCCATCACCACCACCCACACCGTGGGCAAGACCGATATGGACTGCCGCCGCATCCATCCCACCAGCACCACCAAAATCACCGCCCCGATTAAACTCCAGGGAAGCCATTTAGACCATTCGATTTTTTTACATGATAGGATGAACTGTTTCACTCGATGCACCAACCTAACAATAAAGTAAAGCTGCTAACCAACCCTTTAAGCCAGACACCCGATTATTTTAACAGATATTCGCTTAAAAAGCAGCCAGTATTAATTCGCCAGGCGGCGCCTTGCCTGCAGCCAGCCGATTGAGACATCGGAGTTCCCCAGGCGGCGCTTGTGTGCAGCCAGCTGATTGAGATTTATCCGAGTTCCCCAGGCGGCGTCTTGTCTGCAGCCAGCCGATCTAGACTTATCCGAGTTCTCCAGGCAGCGATTGTGTGCAGCCAGCCGATTGAGACATCGGAGTTCGCCAGGCAGCGCTGTGGTCATGACAAAACGGTGAAGAGCCGCCCACACTTAACCGGACGCCGGCGGTTGTTCAACAAAGAATTTAATCACCACGCGGGTGGAGGCGGCCTGGAGGGCGTCTTCGGCCTTCGGCTGCCCCTGCTCGTCTTCGCCAATATCCAAAAAGCGTCGATACCCCGGCGTAGCCTGCCACACCTTCATAAGCGCCGCTGCGGTTTGGGCCGGGGCTTCGATCACCTCGGCGCGGGCGGGAATTTCTGCGCCTTTCACCCGTAAAACCGGCGCGCTGGTACGCAAATTACGCCACCACCGGCGCGAACGCATGCTTAAGACCACCAGGTGATCGTCATCGATCACATAATTAACCGGAACAGTATACGCCTTACCACTTTGTGAGCCGGTAAATTGAACAAGCATAAAGCTGCTGCTTAACAAACCATGCAGGGGCGACTTCAACAACCATATCATTGCAGGATTAATATTCATATTCACCACCTCGAGATTGATTATAGGTTGCTTTGATTTCAGAAGGCTTCAAGATTTTGCAATTCATGCATAAGCGGGCTTTGCTGAGGAGACATAGCAAAAGGCTGCCCCAAATATCACTGGGGCAGCCCCATCAAACACAAAAACTAGCTCAGAGAGGGAAACCCTACTTGCCTAAGGTATGCAGATAAGCAATCACCTGCCAAATCTGATCTTCGCTCATGCTGGCTTTCCACGCGGGCATAGCCGAGTTGAACGGAGGGAACGCCCCGCCCTCGGAAATCCGCCACAGCAAGTAATCATCGCTAAGCGCGTTCATTTCCGAAGCCAGTGGTTGGGGCTTGGGATCCAACGAAGCCGCGGTAGGGCCATCGCCCATACCGGTGGGGCCATGGCACGAGGCGCAATTGATGTCGTACAGATCTTTGCCTGCCGCGATTGACGCCTGGTCGCCGGAATGGGGGTTGGTCTTACCGGCGTACTCAGGCGGAGGCGCTGGGCGATCCACAACCGCGCCGCCGGTTTGCCCATTAGTGTTCGTGGTCATATCGCCGCCCCCGCCGCACGCCCCCAAAACCATGGCGCCGAGCAGAGCGATTACCAGGATAAAAAACATATTATGTTTCATCTATATCTCCTTAGCGAGTAGAAATTTTGATAGGTGTCTCACAAAACCGATTATACCGCGCTACATTAGCGCGCTTGTACGCAAGGTGGTAAGTGCAACCATTAAAGCAGTGTAAGAGTTTTTCCTACACCCGCGGCCCAGATCTAGGGAGTAAGCGCCGCCAGCACTTCTTGACTGTGATCGGACGGCTTTACATCCTCAAAAACTTTGATGATATCCCCCCGCGCGTCAATCAAAAAAGTGGTGCGTAAGATGCCCTCATACTCACGCCCCATGAACTTCTTCACTCCCCAAACCTGATAAGTGTCGGCCACCCGATGATCTTCGTCGGCCAGCAACGTGAAGGGCAGCTGATACTTCTGCTTGAATTTGGCATGCGATTTAGGATCGTCGGGGCTAACGCCCAAAATTACGACCCCCGACCCCTCGAACTGGCTGTAATCATCGCGGAAGCTGCAAGCTTCTTTGGTGCAGCCAGGCGTATCATCTTTGGGGTAGAAATACAGCACCACGGGCGCGCCGCGATAATCGGATAGTTTGCGCTCCGCGCCGGTTTCATCTTTCAAGCTAAAATCAGGCGCGCTTATTCCTGCCTGTAATGGCATATAACCCTCCTTAACGAATTAATCCGGCCTTCTTTAAAGCTAATTCCAGGCTTTCCATGGTGGCCGGTTTGATAATAATCAGCAGCGCGCCGGTGCGGCGCACCCTGCCGGCGGTTTCCGGTTGGTCATCCGAAGTCACAAAAACCACCGGTACACTCTCCAGGCCTGGATAGCGGCGAATATACGACATCACCTCGAAACCATCCAGGCCGGGCATGTTTACATCCAGAAAAATAATATCCGGGCGCACTTCTTTGAGCATTAATAGAGCTTCGCGCGGGCCATAGGCTGCCTGCGCCGACACACCGAGCAGGTCTAACATCCGGCAAACCGTATCGGCTGCATCCCGGTTATCATCAATTACCAAAGCAATGGACATATCCTAATTGACCTCGGCTACGATTTGGCCCATGCGCGTGATCCCATAACCCGGCATGGCTGCAACTGCTTTTCGGAATTCGTCTTCCTGCAACGTTTCCCATAAAGGCAGTAACAGGGGGCTACCATAGTATATCTCAGGAACCACCAATTCATAGTGCTCTTGGTAAAGAGGAATAAAATCCAGGTGCAGGGCGTCGGCGGCGGCGGCAATTGCCAGGCCGCAATCCGCCCTTCCCGAAGCTACCGCAGCCGCAACGGCCAGGTGAGTATATTCTTCTTGGGTGTAGCCTTGAATCGAATCGGCGCTAACGCCCAATTTGCCCAGTTCATAATCGAGCAGCACCCGCGTACCGGCCCCGCGCTGGCGGTTTACAAAGCTCACCTCTGGCCGGGCCAGATCGCTAAGCGAATGAATACCTTTCGGGTTGCCAGGCGCGGTCAACAAACCTTGCTCACGTTCCACCAGCGCCACCACTTTCACCGGCACATCGGGTAAATATTGTCGAATATAACTCAGGTTATATTCGCCGGTTGCCGGGTCGAGCAGATGCGCACCGGCCAGGTGCGCCTCGCCGCGGCGCAGCGCCACCAGGCCGCCCTGGCTGCCCACATTGGCCGAGGCCAGCCGCCTTCCTTTAGTCGCTAAGAACTGCGCCAGTAAATCTAAGCTCATATCGTGCGAGCCAATGGCAAAGATGGTGCGCTCCAGGTCTGCGGGGCGGCAGTACAGGCGCACATTAACCGTATCCCCGGCGGCCACGCCTTGCGAACCACGCGGCAGAATGGCAATGCCATCGGCTTTGATGAGAGAAGAAATCACCCCAGACCCGCGCGCCAGCGGAGCGGCCAACAGGCGTTCGCCCACGCGCCCCACCACCACCCGCAAATAATCGTCATCGCCTGGCGGGGAGGTGATCTTGCGAGTGATAGCCGCTTTAACCATCGGCGGCTCCCAAGCCGGGCGGCCCAACCAGCGAGCCAACAACGGCTCCACAAATATCTCACCCGTCAGCGTCGCCGAAACCGGATAGCCCGGCACACCCACGATTGGCGTCAGGCCGCCTTGTGTGCGCCGGATAAGCCCCAAGATAACTGGATGGCCCGGCCTCACCGCCACACCATGCACCAACAGCTCGCCCAATTGTTCCACCACAGCGGCCGAAAAATCTTCGGAACCGGCTGAAGAACCGGCATTGAGCAACACCAGGTCGTGCGTATCCGCCGCCTGCTGCACCTGCTGTTGGATAAGATCAAAATCGTCGGCGATGATAGGGTATCGCTCAGCCAACCCACCCCAATCATCCACCTGTGCGGTCAGGATTAATGAGTTAAATTCAATAATCTCGCCCCGTTTAGCGGGCTGCCCAATGGGAATCAGCTCCGAACCGGTGGGCAGCACCGCCACACGGGGACGGCGCGCCACGCACACTTCGGCCAGGCCAACCGCCGCTAAAGCGCCCAAATCCACCGGGCGCAGCACATGCCCACCCGGCAGCACTAACTGGGTGGCGACCATATCCTCACCCAGAGGACGCACATTGCTCCATGGAACCACCGCCGCGCGCAGCCGGATGGCATAGGGGCGGCGCGGGTCGGCGGCAGGCGCGCCGTCTACCGCCAGCGGTTCCACATTTTCAATCGGAATGACCGCATCGGCCCATTCGGGCAGCGGGTCGCCCGTATCCACGTAGGCTGCCCGGCGCTCGCCATCGGGCGCGTCCATCACTGCCGTAACCGGCGCGTTGGGGGCAGCCCCATCGGTGAACGCCGCCCGCAGCGCAAAACCATCCATGCCGGCAGCGTGGTAATGCGGCGACGAAATACGCGCCCAGGCAGGTTCGGCCAAAGTACGCCCTACACAGGCGCTCGTTAATGGGATTATCTCCGAACCCAAGACTTCCCATAAGCCCGCCGCTTGCATGGCGCTGCGCCAACGTGTTTGCGCCTCGTTTAAAGGAATATCATGTAGATAAATTAACATAATTTAACACCAGAAAACCAGCTCCTGCCAGCGCGCTTACTGCCCGCTCCAGGCTTTCATCACGCACCAATAGAAAATCGGTATCGAAAGTCGAAAGCGCCAGGATGCTCACCGCTGCCGCCGCCAGGGGGGCGGCAATGGCCGCTAAAACCCCAATTTGATTGAAATCCAGGGGGCCTTGCACCATCAACGCCCTAAAACCGCGCTCTGCGGTGGCCTCCGGCGGAACATATCGCTGGCTGCACACCACGGTGAACTCGTCGCGCGTACGGATCAGCGCCAGCAGATCACCAGGCTGCGCCCATTCGGGGATGGGGGCATCCGCCGCCAGGCGGCATACCGCCAGCCGTTCCGGCATAACATACAGTGGGGTATCGTTTTGCATTGTCATAGCAAAGTCACATCCACGGTAGAATTCGCCTCCAGCCCCACGGCCGAGGGAGGAATGCGCACCAGGCCGTCGGCGCGCACCAGGGTGAAAATCAGGTTGCTTTTTCCAAACACCGGCTCGGCCCGATACCCTTTGCCTTCAGGGATCAGCCGCACAGGCGCCCAATCTTCCCGCCCGGCTTGGGAAGCCAGGTTGAGGGTCAGGCGGGCCTGGATCACCCCTGTTGGACGGGTTTGTTCTTCACCTTCCAAGCGCCTTAGCGCCGGTGGAATAAACAACCCACCCACCACCAGGGCGCTAACCGGGTTGCCAGGCAGCCCAACGATAGGTTTGCCATCGCATATCGCCAGGATTGTGGGTTTGCCGGGGCGCACATCAACCCCGTGAACCAACACACCGGGGCGGCCCAGGCGAGAAATCACCTCGGCGGTAAGGTCTCTCGCGCTGGCCGATGATCCTGCCGTAATAACCACCAGATCGGTTTCTTGTAACGCCTGCTGAGCCGCGGCGAACAAAGCTTCGGCTTCATCCGGCAAAACGCCGTATAAGGCCGGCTGCCCGCCATGCTGTGCGATCAATGCGGCCAGGCTGTAAGAATTGATATCGCGCACTTGCCCGGCTTCCAGGGGGAGGTCGGGCGAAACGACTTCATCGCCGCTTGAGAGGATCCCCACCCGCGGGCGGCGATAAACCACCACTTCCACCTGGCCCAGCGCCATTAGCCCGCCAATCTCAGGCGCACGCAGGCGCACCCCCGCCGAGATAACCTCATCGCCGGCGCGGACATCTTCGCCCACCTGCAATATATTTTCGCCTCGCGCCACCGCCCGAAAAAGCTCCACCTCGCCTTCTCGCGCCACCTGGGTATTTTCGATCATCACCACCCCATCGGCCCCTTGCGGAAGCATACCGCCGGTATGAATAAGAACGCAATCTCCCCGCCCCAAGACTAAATCCACCATGCGCCCCATGTGCGCCTCGCCGATCAAACGAAGATAGGCCGGTAAGCTTCCCGAAGCGCCAAAAGTATCGCTGGCGCGCAGCGCATACCCATCGACGGTTGAACGCGCAAAGGATGGCAGGGGATATGGGGCAACCGCCGGCCGGGCGAGGACGCGGCCAAAGGCCGTTGTGGTGGGGATCGTTTCTGTTTCAACCGGCGTCTTCACGTGTTCGAGCAGCCGGCGCAGCGCCTCGGGCGGAGGAAGTAGGTTCAGAAATTCAGGCATAGGCAGATAAAGACCTAATTAATCCAAAAGGCCAATGTAAGCAAGTATATCATTACCATGTAAAACGCCACCCCTCCAAGCATCAACGCGGTCCAGTTTACCGGCTTACCATTCGCCACGGCGCGCATTTGCCAGAACTGAAACAGGCCGATTGGAAGGCTGCCCATGGCGGACAAGGTCGCAAATAAAGGAAAGCCCAAAATAGAGGCGATCAGGAGCAGAACGAACGTGATGAGGATGAGAATGTTATGCAAGGTCATCCCCATTTCCCAACCCATTCGCACCATCACGGTGTTCTTTTCAAATTTTTCATCGGTAGAGTAATCGGGCAGTTCAAAGGCCAACATCATCGCCAGGTGTGCGGCGAAGGCCGGAAATGTGACCATCGCCACCAGGCGGTGCAGATCTCCAACCTGGAGCGTGAAGGCCAGCGCCGGCACAAGCACCGCCGATAACACCGAGGCGATTAACTCACCATAACCGGTGGCTTCCAGGCGCAGCGGCGGCAGGGTATAGAATAAACCACCCACAAAACCAAGCGCCAAGAGGAGGAACACGATACCGGCAGGCTGCACTAACCACATCAACAATACCGTGGTGGAAGCTGCGAGCGCCAGGCTGGTTAAGGCAGCGATCAACGCCACCCGCCGAGGCAGCAACCCCGGCCCCACAGCGCCGCTGCCGCCCGTAAGAAAGGTGCGGTTAGGGTTGAACTGATCTACCGGCGCGTCGTAATACTCGTTTAAATATTGGGAGGCCAACTGAATGAATGTCACCAGGGCCTGGCCGATCCAATAAGCGGTCCAATTGATGGGATGACCCAGGTAATGCGCTATACCGGCCCCCAGAGCAAAGGCTAAAGCCGGCCCCAAAAGGAATATTGGCCGGCTGAGCTTAATAAATAATCGTAGGTTGCGCATCATGCCTCGACCAAGAGCTTGCGTATTTCGCGCTGGTGGATTTGATTGTGCCGATAAATCAACTGGAGAATGTCTTCGATACTCGCCTGGCCCAAGAAAGGATGGCGGCCCATTTTGCGCAAATCCTCATCGCTCATCTGCGCCACGCGGGCAATCGTGGCCGCGCGGGCCGCCCGAAACCTTTTCGTCAGGCTGGGCAGCGATTCGCCCATTAGCTCATCTGCCTTACGCTCGTTATAAGCGTTCAGATCAAAGCCTTCAGGCGTTCCCTCACCCCCATCAATAATATTTTCAACCAGGCGTAGGATCGAGATTTCCGATGCGCTAAAATGCGCCAAGATTTGTCGCGGCGTCCACTGCGCCCCGTCGGTATAAACCGTCCTATCCTGCTGGACATCACTTAATTGAGCGAAAAAATCTTCCGATTTCTCCCCTTCCACACGCAACCTGTCCATCAAACGCGCTTGCTTCGTAACCATTTATCGCCTCGCAGCCGGCTGTCGCTATGGGGTAGTTTCTGTGGGGTAGCCGGCGTCAACCCAGGCTTTATAACCACCCAAGATCGGGTTAACCCGGGTAAAGCCCGCTTCGGTCAAGATGAGCGCTGCACCAGCGCTCGATTCTTCAGCTGGTCAGGTGCAGTAGGTGATAATCCAATCGTTTTTATCCAGCTCTCCGAGACGGGCCGACAAATCATTGATGCTGATAGATACAGCCCCCGGAATATGCCCGGCTTGATAATCGGCTTGCCCACGCACATCCAAAAAGACCGCCTGGTTGCCGTCAAAGGCTGCTTTGGCATCGGCCAGGGTCAAGCGTTCCACTTGCGCCTCGCCGGGCTGCTCCTGACTGAGGGGCGGAAGTGCTCCCATGGTTTGATTTACGCTTGTTGGCAAGAAAGCGGCATTCACCACCGGCTGAGAAGAGTTGGCCGTGGCGATCATTGCAAAGGACCCCACCATAAGTAGAACACCAATAACAACCATCATGATTGGGGCCGCACGAGAAGGTTTCTGAGGCGACATAAATACTCCAAATATGCTAATCCGACTAGCGAGGATGATACCATAGGCGGCAAACCGAACGGTTAATAAGGATATTAAGAACACCCCCGGCGCTCAGTTTTGCAGTGCTTTATTTTATAATGGACCTCACAAGCCGGGCAGGGCGCATCCATTCCCCCTATGGATACGTTTATCAAACGGTTGAACTGGGTGATTTGCAGATAGCCCCTCTAACTTACCTGTTACCCCGGCGGAGGTGACATATGGAATATCAGCCGTCCATCGTGGTTGAAGTGGGCGTACACGTAGAAATTGAATTAATTTACGCAAACCAGGAGACCGAACGCCTCACCCTCGATATCGTACCGGAGAAATCCGCAGATTTCGCTCAAGGGATGCTGGGCGACAGCACCCCGCTTGCCCGCGTTTTGATGGGCAACCGCGCCGGCAGTCGTTTGTTATATTCGCATGGCGATATCCGTTTCGTGCGCATTCTGTCGGTACGTGCCGGTTTACGCAGCACGGCGCAAGACCTCAGCGCCCGCCGCCAGGAAGCCTACGATAAGGCCGTTGAACAGTCGCATCGCACCAACATTATCCTGGCGGCCTCGTCCATGAATAGTAAGTGGGGAGCCTACGATATTGGGCCGCTTGAGGAAGAAGATAAACCCTAAGAAGGGTCTATCGGCGGGTGTTTACGCCCCTCGAAATACTCCATCAGCCCAAACCATATCAGCATAAACGCGGCGCCTTCATCCAGGTTGCCCACCAAAGGCAGATTGTCGGGCAGCAGCTCAATGAACCCCGCGCCTGGGTTGAGGAGATAAACCAGGCCAATGAGCGAGGCGATATACACCGCCCAAATCGGCCAGCCTTGACGCGAGAGGGGAGTAGTGAAGAAGCCCTTACGTGCGGCGGGGATCACTTCAGGTTCGGGATACTTTTTGTAAGCCGGCGTAATATCGCGCTGGGCGTCGTTTTGCGGGTCAAATGGTTCCATGGTGTACTCCTTATCACATACCTTACGTAAGCCCCCTCCTTTTGGTTGCTTAATCAACCTGGATCAAAACAGAATCCGATAGCTGCTTTTCAATTTGAATGGTGCTGTGTTGAATGCCATAATCCGCCTTCAAGCGCCGCTGCAGCTCCATTAAGATCAACCCGCTATCGGGCGGCTGGGCTTGCAGCGTAACGTGCGCGCTCAGGGCAATCCGCCCCGAACACACGCTCCACACATGCAGGTCATGCACTTCGCTGACACCAGGTGTGTTGGTAATAGTATCGGCCACAGCCTGAATCGACAGCCCCTCCGGCACACCTTCAATCAAAATATGCAGCGAGTTGCGCAGCACCCGCACCGAACTAAACAGTATGATCAGGCCGATGAACACGCTCATCAGGGGATCTACCCATTCCCATTGCGTCAGGCCAATGATAATCGCCGCTACGATCACCCCCACCGAAGAAATCGCATCGCCCACCACATGCAAGAAGGCGCTTTCAACATTTAAATCGTTATGCACATGCGCTTCGCCGGCGTGCTGGTGCGAATCGCCGCGTAAGACCAGCGCCACCACCAGGTTAACCACCAAGCCAACCACCGCAATCACCATCATGGGGCCGCTCTTAACCTCTTGCGGCGTCAGCCAGCGTCCCCAGGCTTCCCGGAAAATCGTGATCGAGATAAAAGCCAGGGTTAGACCGTTAGCCAGGGCAGCCAAGACCTCCAGGCGGTGGTAACCGTAGGTGTGACGGTCGTTTACAGGCCGCGCCGAAAGGCGCAAGGCGGTATAGCTTAATCCCAAGGCGAATACATCCAGGAAAACATGGGCCGCGTCGGATAACAGCGCCAGGCTGCCGGTCCACCACCCGCCGATTAATTCGGCCAAGAAAATTAACCCCGTAAGGAACAAAGAAATGATGAACCGGCGTTCGGTTTGAGGCGATTCGTGACTTTGCATGCCTCATTTTAGCATAAATCCTTGGGAGATTATCCAATTTTAGATATAATGAAGATTGCCCTACCCAAAACTCAGTCGTACATGGAAAGCTTATGCAGCCTGGCCTATTTGTTAAGGTGTTACCCAAATTAAAGCAGCGGTCACCCTATGACGGCAACGGCCTGGTTGCGGCAATATTGGGGGTCATTTTCATCGCCTTCGCCATCCGCGCTGCGATTACCCCGCGCGACCGAGATTGGTTTATCCTGTTCTGCTTTTTCTGCCTGTTCGGCCTGCTGCTTAACTACCGCGGCTATGGTAGGCTGGCCGCCTGGATTGCCACCCTGGCGCTGTGTTTCCCTTCTTACTGGGGGGTGCTCACCCGGCCCGGCCAGGCCACGCCCGATGCTTTCCTGGCGCGTTTTTCCTGGCTGGCTTTAGCTATCGTTCTTTCGGGGTTAATCATTTCGGCTTACGCCATGGCCACCCTGGTGCTGGTTAACATCGCCGGCATGGTGCTGATGACCGCCTTTATACCCGGCCTGGTAACGAGTGAAGTCATCGGCGCAATCGGATTCATTATCACCTTAGGTGGGGTCTTATGGGTGGTGGTATCATATCGCGACAAGGTCGAAGCGCAGCGCCAAATCCAAGAACTTCTACGCGAGCGCAGACAAAACGAAGTCATCCGCGCCATTACCAGCGCTCTAGACATCGCCACTATCCTGGAGACGACCGTGCGTCTGGCGGTTGAGCATACCGGAGCCGATGCCGGGCTAATAAGCCTGGTTTCGCCCGATGAACAGCGGCTGGAAAACATCTATGGATTCAACCTGCCGGACGAGCAGATGCAGGCTCGGCCCCCACGCGGGCAAGGCCTGGCCTGGCAGGTGATCCTTACACGCCAACCTATTCGCACCGATCACTATGGCGATCACCCCCAACGCCTGTCTTCGCTCGACCACAGCCCCCTCCAGGCCTACCTGGGGGTTCCCATCCTGGCGGCGGAAAAATGCTTGGGAGCATTAGCCGTCGCATCAAACCAGGCCGAGGTGGTTTTTAGCCAGCACGAGCAAGATCTGCTTGAAATCATGGCAAGCCAGGCTAGCTCGGCCATTCAAAACGCACGGCTGTATTCCGCCTTACAAACCGAGCTAGCCGAGCGCGGCAAAGCCGAAACCACCCTACACCAGCGCGAACAGATCTTAGAAGCCGTGGCTTCCGCCTCCGGTCAATTCCTTCAATCGCAAGATTGGCAGCAGTATATTCAAACTGTCTTGGCCGAACTAGGGCAGATCACCCAGTCAAGCCACGCTTACATCTTCCAAAACCACCGCAGCCCCACCGGGGAAATGGTGTGTACCCAACTCTATGAATGGACCGCGATTGAAGCACAGCCCACACTCGCCCAGGAAGAATTTCAAAATGTGCCATTGGAAGGCCCCGGTTTAGAGCGCTGGCGACAGGCTATGCTGCGCGCTGAACCCTTCCATATGAGTCGCAGCACCATGCTGCCGCTTGAAGAGCGCTACCTGGCCCCAATGGGCGCAAAATCCTTGCTCGAAATGCCCATCTACCTGCGCAACGAATCGGGTGAAACGCAGCAGGCCGAATTAGAATGGTGGGGAGTCATCGGGTTTGACGATTACAGTAAAGAACGTTCCTGGTCGGCGGCGGAAGTAGACGCCATCAAGATTGCCGCGAGCATTCTCAGCGCAGCTATCCAGCGACAACGCGCCGACCAGGCGCTGCTCCGGCGCGAAGATATTTACCGGCGCGCCATCAGCTCGGCTAACGCTGTGCCCTACTACCACAACTACGCCACCAATCTCTTTAGCTTTATTGGCGAGGGCGTGTTTGATATTACCGGTTACAGCGCCGATGAAATGACTCCGGATCTTTGGAATGAACGCAGTGTCGAAATGGTTATGCGGGATGAATTGAGCGGCCTAAGCCTCGAACAGGCCACTCGCCTGACTCGGCAGGGGGTTGTGGGCTATTGGCGCTGCGATTATCATTTCCGCACCCGCAGCGGAGAGTTGCGCTGGATTGCTGATAACGGCGTCGAATTGATTGGCCCGGACGGAACATCCACTGGCTGCATCGGAATTATGCAAGATGTGACCGAACGCAAAGAGGCCGAAGTGGCTGCGCAAGCCGCCAACATTTTGCTAGAGAAACGCGTTCAGGAACGCACCGCCGAGTTGCAAGCCGCCAATCAAGAACTGGAATCATTCGCCTATACCGTATCTCACGACTTACGCGCCCCCTTGCGGGCGGTAGACGGCTACAGCCGCCTGGTGCTCGAGGATTATGGGGCATTGTTGCAGGAAGATGGGCGCATATGCCTGGAAAATGTGCGCCTGGCTACCCTAAAAATGAATCAGCTGATTGAAGACTTGCTTAAGCTCTCACGGGTTAACCGCGCCGAAATGAATACCTCGCCGGTCAACTTAAGCGAGTTATGCGAAGAGTTATTCCAGGCGCTGCACGGCAGCGAGCCCCAGCGCCAAATTATCACCCAGGTTCAACCTGGCTTGTGGGTCAATGGAGATGCTAACCTGCTGCGAGTGGCGCTTTCAAATTTAATAGATAACGCCTGGAAATTCACGCGCCACACCCCAGCCGCGTCCATCACCGTTGGCGGCGAAGAGAAAGATGGTTACATGGTGTACTTCGTTCGCGATAACGGCGCCGGTTTTGATATGAAATACGCCGAGCGGCTGTTCCAGGCATTCCAACGCTTGCATGATGCCCGCGAGTTCGAGGGCACCGGCGTTGGTCTGGCCACCGTGACACGCGTCATCAACCGCCATGGAGGGCGAATCTGGGCTGAAGGCGCGGTCAACCAGGGCGCGGCGTTCTACTTCACCCTGCCGTTTCGGCCCGTATAAATCCGATCTGTTCCCAAAGCGACAATTTGCTGGTATGATTTTCTGCATGAGGCCGACGGTTGTGGTTGTGATGGGGGTGGCGGGCAGCGGAAAAACCACCGTGGGGAAGCAGCTGGCCCGGCGTGTGGGCTGGGAATACCTGGACGCCGATGATCTTCACTCCCCCGAAAACATCGCGAAAATGCGCCGCGGCCAGCCTCTTACCGACCACGACCGCCAGGGGTGGCTGACCCAGTTGGCCCATATCGTCGCCCAACGCGTTGAGCGGCGCGCTCCGCTGGTGCTGGCCTGCTCCGCCCTCAAGCGCGCTTATCGCCTGCGCTTGCGCGCCGGGCGGCCGGAGGTGCAGTTCGTTTTTCTGGAGGGTGAATTCGAGCTGCTCCAGCAGCGCCTACGCCAACGCCGCGGCCACTTTATGTCGGCTGAGATGTTGGCTGGACAGCTGGGCGACCTGGAGCCGCCCACGCCCGCCGAGGCGCTGCGGCTAAGCATTACCCAGCCGCCCGAGGCCTTAGTGCAGCAGATCCTAACGTCGTTCGAACCGGATTAACCGGGCGCAATTCGATCAATGATTGTGCGCGGCGGGGTTTCTCACCCCAGTTTACACGCTCACTCAATCTTTAGGGGGCTGATAGGAGAATAAAAATGGAACTTGGCATGATTGGCTTAGGCAAAATGGGCGCAAATATGACCCGCCGGCTGCTTCTTCACCAACACCGCGTCGTGGTGTACGATATTAACCCCGCTGCCGGCAGCGCCTTGCGCGAAGAAGGCGCCGAGCCGGCCGCCGATTTGAACGGCGTGGTGGAAAAGCTATCCAGCCCCCGCATTGTGTGGGTCATGCTGCCCGCCGGGGTGATCACCGAGAACACCCTGGTTACCCTGGGCGGGCTGCTGCAACCCGGCGATATTATTATCGATGGCGGCAATAGCAACTATAAAGATACGATGCGCCGCGCCGCCTTATTGGCTGAGAAGAAGATCAACTTTATTGATGTTGGCACAAGCGGCGGCGTGTGGGGGCTTGAACAGGGTTACAGCATGATGGTGGGCGGCTCCGACCAGTCGGTGGCGGTTGTGACGCCCATACTCCAATCGCTGGCTCCGGCAGCCGATAAGGGTTGGGGGCATGTCGGCCCCAGCGGGGCGGGGCACTATACCAAGATGGTGCATAACGGCATCGAGTATGGCTTAATGCAAGCCTACGCCGAGGGCTTCGCCATCCTTAACGCCCGCAAAGATCTGGTAAACGATATTTCGCAGGTGGCGCGCATTTGGCAATATGGTAGTGTGGTGCGTTCGTGGCTGCTCGATCTGACGGCCGAGGCCCTCACCGAAGACCCTGCCCTCGCCGGCATTGAACCGTTCGTGACTGATTCGGGAGAAGGCCGCTGGACCGTGGCAGAAGCCATCGACTTGGATATTCCCGCTCCGGTGATTTCTCTGGCCTTGATTATGCGCCTTGCCAGCCGCCAGGCTGATAGTTTTGCCGATAAACTACTGGCGAAGATGCGCAATAAGTTTGGCGGGCACGCGGTGGTAAAGAAATAACCCCGCCCCCCATAAAAATTACGCGGCGTCAGCAATTTCCACCCGCAGCCCCGGCAGTGCTTGCGCTCGAGAGACGTCTACCGTATGCGCGCCGATCATGCGGGCAAACCGCCGCAGACCACGAATCAACGCCTGCCGGAACCCTTCGTCCCTGGCAAGCGCCGGGTCATCTAACCAGAGACCTAAAATAGACAAACTCTGCGTCTTACGATCCAGGCGCGGGTCGAGGATGGCCACCAGGCGGTCGCCATACAATACCGGCAGGTTATAGTAACCCCACCGGCGCTTGTCCACGGGCTTGTAAACTTCCCATACATAGTCGAAGTTGAACAGCTTTTTGGCGCGTCCGCGGGCCGAGGCGATCTCAAGCGGAGCTAACAATACCGCCTCATCATCCGTGGTTTCAGCCAACGGCTGCCAGGCAGCGGGGACGCCGCCCGCCTCCAGGGTATCGAGCAGGGGGACGTCTTGGGCCAGGGTGTAAAAGATCTCTTTTTCACCTTCGATTTGCACCGCCGCCGCCACAACCTCTTCAAGCAGCCGCTGCATCCAGCGCCGCCCTTCGGCGCCCGTCACCGGACGCTGCAAATAATCGCCCAGGTGAACTTCCCACGGGCGCTGCCGCTCCAGCCCCCTAAAGGCTAAAACCTTGCGTGCAAAAAAGGCCTCCGTTTCCGCCTCGCCAGCCTGCCCCTGGTAGGCCGGCGGCGCAACACGCTCGGTCAGATCGTAAACGCGTTCAAAACCAGATCGGTGATGGATCATCACCCGCCCGGTGATCCACAAGTAATACAGCGCCAGGGCTGTATCCTTGCGGCCGCGATAGCTGTGAACGCGCCTGGCCTGGGTGAAATCGCGGTTGCCTAAGGGGCCGCGTACCTGCAGCTCATTAAGTACCATGGTGATCGTCTCGCCATGTTCAACCGCCTGCTCAAGCCAATAAGGCTTGGCGGCCTTTCGCTGCATGGTTGCGCGCCAATAAGGCAGCTCTGCCATGGGATAAAGGTTGAGCCAACCGCCGTAATCGAAGAACAAGCGATCCATGTAAGCGGCCCGCTGCCAATGTTCCAACGCATAATCTAACACCCGCCCATATAGCGCAATCTCTTGACTGCGGGCGGCGATGTTCAGAGGGTCCAGCTGCAAAGCTTCCATTTGGTTCATGGCGGCAATCACCCCTGGCGCGCCTCGCCATCGCCGCCCCGGCCACAAGCCCTGGCGCCCCAGCACAAAACGACGGTGAGTTTGTTTAGAAATAGTTCGTATCATGAAAGGATCCATTATTGAGAGCTAGATTGCACTGTACCGGGTTGTGATTATAGGCGCGAGAGGCGGATATGGTCAATATATTAGCCCGGTTATCGTAGCTGAGATTTCGGGGGTTTATCAGGTATAATCCCGCTGTTGTACCGCGCCGGCGACGCCTCGCCAGGCGTGATGGTTCAGTTCTAAAATTCAAATCGTTGAGATGTTTATGAATCCCATTTCTAGTAGTGAAAACACTGCCGGCAGCGCCGCGACTGCGGTCAAACAATCATCCATTCCATTGATTCTGTCTTGCATCAGTTTTTTTGGCTTGGGCATGCTCACCGCGGCGCTTGGCCCCGCCCTGGGCGATCTATCCACCCGAACCGGAACGACTTTGGCCGCCATGGGCAGCGTCTTCACCGGGCTTTTCTTAGGGGCCATCATCTCGCAAGCTTTCGCCGGTTCGGCGCAAGATCGCTTTGGCCCGCGCCCGGTGCTGCTGAGCGGCCTGGCGCTGTTAGGCCTGGGTACGATTGGCCTCACCCTTGCGCCATCGGTGACGCTGGTGTTCATCTTATCGGTCGTCTCTGGCCTGGGGCATGGCGCGGTGGACGTGACCACCAACGTCATGGTCGGCGAGCTGTACCACCATCGCCGCGCGGCGGTGATTAACCTGGTGAACGTATTTTTCGGAATCGGCGCCTTTTTAGGCCCGGCCATCGCCGGCGTGACCCTGCGAGCATGGGACACCGCTCTGCCATCGCTTTGGCTCGGCGGCGGCTTGATTCTGCTGTTGATCCTCCCTATGGCGATCTGGGCGCCCGCCTTACCTGCGCATACCGGTGAGAGCAGCCAACCGGGGCGCAAAGCCGTATCGGTCTATCGCACACCGTTATTGTGGCTAATGGGCGCGCTGATTCTGGTTTACGTGGGGATTGAGAACGGAACCGGTGGGTGGACGCCCACTTACCTGGAGCGCACCACAGGACTACTCGCGGCCGACGCCGCCCTGGTCACCTCCGGTTTCTGGTTAGCCATCACCGCGGGGCGTGTGGTCGCCACGGTCTTAGGCACGCGGCTTTCTTCGTCTCGCCTGTTAGTCGGCAGCCTGGTCATTTCGCTGGCCGGTGCGGCGCTCTTCGCCCTGGGGCGAGGCAGCGCAACCATTTCTACGCTCGGAATTGTGATCATGGGCATTGGCTTCGGCCCCATTTTCCCAACCACCATCGCAATTGTAACCGCCACCTTTCGCAGCTCTGCCGGCGCAGCCGCCGGAATTGTAGTGGCTTTAGGCGGGCTGGGCGGGATGATTATGCCGTGGGGGCAGGGCTTAATGCTTGAATATATCGGCCCCGTTGCCAGCCAGGCGCTGACCGTGGCCGCCACCGCCGCCATGCTGGGCTTATTCGTGGTGATTAGCCGGGAGATTAACCGCCGCTCAAAATTAGAGGGGTAAAGCGCCCCATCTCTATCGCACATCGGTTTCAAAAGTGGTAATATTTCGCCATGGATAATCCACAGCGCGCTCATTTCAATGACCCTGAATGTCTGGAGTTTGATGCGCTGATTACCGCCCAGGCGCTGCCGGCCGGCGGTTTGAAGGCGCTTGTGTTAGACCAGACCTATTTCTATCCCACCGGTGGTGGGCAAGCGTATGACACCGGCACGCTCCAGGTGGGCGATGTAATCGTCCAGGTGAAGGACGTACTTAAAGCAGAAGACGCCGGCGTGATAACCCTGGCAGCCGGCGGTCCGTTGCCGCCACAAGCGGTTCTGCACGTGGTCGATCAATTCCTGCCGCTCGGCGCGGTAGCCCATGCCCGCATCGACGCCCATCGCCGGCTGCGCCATCGCCAACATCACACCGCCCAACATCTATTAACCTACTGTTTTGTGCATCTGTTCGGCTTCGAAACCCTTTCGGCCAATATTAACGGCCATACTCCCTCAACGCTAGACCTGTCAACCGGCGAGGTGAGCGAAGCCCAAGCGCGCCAGGCAGAAGACCTGGCGAATGCCGAAATTTATGCCAATCGGCCGGTGCATGCCAACTTCGTAACCTATGAAAACGCCCGGCTTCTGCCGCTGCGTAAGCCTCCCACCGTCACCGAAAATATTCGCGTGGTCGATATTGACCAGCGTGACTTCTCCGCTTGCGGGGGAACGCACGTCTCCCAAACCGGGGCAATTGGTTTGATAAAAATTGTGCGCCTGGAAAAGATCAAAGGCAAAACCCGGATCCACTTCGTAGCCGGTGAACAGGCTCTGGAGGTCTTCCAACACACCTTCGCGGGCCTTGCCCGCCTGGCGAACAGCCTGAGCGCCCACCCCGACGAAGTCCCGAATTTGGTGGAAAGGCAAAGCGAACAGATCAAGGCGCTGCTGGCCGAACGCAGCGCATTACGCCAGGAGCTGCTTCCCATCGAAGCGGACCGGCTGCTCGCCGCCGCGTCGATAAAGGACGGGGTGCGCATGGTGAAGGCGCGCTTCGATGATCGCACAGCCGCCGATCTGCGCCTGTTTGCGCAAGCCATGCGCGACCGCGCCGCCACAGGCGGCTTTGGACTGATCGCTTACCTGGCCGCCTACGATGGGAACAAATTCTCGCTGGTGGTAAGCAGCCATGCAAGCGGGATACACGCCGCCGAAAGCTTGCGCCAGGCGCTGAGCGTAATCGAGGGCAAAGGCGGGGGCGATGGCAGCCTGGCCCAAGGCGGCGGAGCAGCCACCCCCGACCAGGCTAAGCGCCTGTGGGAGGCGCTCCCCTGAGTGAGGGTGCGTCAGGCGGTGAGCGCGGCGGGGCGTCCCCCCACCCATGGGCGGCGTGGTGCTGGGCTAAGGGCGAACCAGGCGCGAGCGCGGCGGGGCAGCCACCCCCGACCAGGCTAAGCGCCTGTGGGAGGCGCTCCCCTGAGTGAGGG
>CAZHFU010000001.1:341741-393740 GCA_964531975.1 uncultured Anaerolinea sp.
TGTGTCAGGCGGCGAGCGCGGCGGGGCGTCCCCCCACCTCCGGCCCGCTAACCATGGGTAGGGCTTACCTGGAATAGAACTTGTAGACCACTAGCTGCTGATCCGTCGGCATTGTTGGCTACACGCAGACACGGGCTTGCGCTTCAAACCGCTCTCGTTTGCTTGCTCATCCTCCTCAGCTGCCCCCTCTTATTCATCCTCTCGCCTGGGCGGAACCAGAATGCATACCAGTCTCTACAAACATTTCCTCCAAATTCGCACTGCCGCCCTCCGCGCCGCCGACCCTTCCGCCGGCGTCCGGCGCGCCTTGGGCGCTGACGATGCCGTCCTGCGGGTCGGTTCCAGCCATTGGCCGCTCGGCTCCTTCCAACGTGTGCTGGGCGTGGCAGTTGGCAAAGCCGCCCTGACGATGGCCCAGGCTGCCTCCGAATGCCTGGGCGAGCGATTATCAGCCGGCATCCTGGTTTCTACCGACCAAAGCCTATCCGTAGGCCGACCCCCTGCGCCCTGGCATGCTCACCCGGCCGGTCACCCGCTGCCCGACGAACGCGGCCTGCACGCGGCGCAGCAAACGGCCAGCTTTTTACAGCAGGCCGGCCCACGCGATCGCATCCTGGCGCTCATTTCGGGCGGCGCTTCGGCGCTGCTGCCGCTTCCCGCGCCGGGCCTCACCCTGGCCGATTTGCAAGCCGTCTCCACCGCGCTGCTGAACAGCGGAGCGACGATTGCGGAGTTGAACGCCGTACGCAAACACCTGGAGCGCCTCAAGGGCGGCGGCATGGCCCGCCTGGCCGCGCCGGCGCCTCTGTCTGCCTTGATCCTCTCGGACGTGGTGGGCGATACGCTCGATGTCATCGCCGGCGGCCCCACCGTGCCCGATCCTACTACCTACGCTGATGCC
The DNA here is from genome assembly GCA_964531975.1 of uncultured Anaerolinea sp. GTDB lineage: Bacteria > Chloroflexota > Anaerolineae > Anaerolineales > UBA4823 > RBG-16-57-11. The sequence continues at coordinate 342,643 of CAZHFU010000001.1, forward strand.
TGGGCGGTGCTCGAAAAGTACGCCCTGCTCGACCACACCCCCCCAGCAGTCGTCCGGCATTTGCAGGCTGGCCTGGCCGGGCGCATCCCCGAGACGCCTTTCCCCAAAGACCCGCTGTTCGCTCAAATCACCCATCATCTCATCGGCTCCAACCGCCAGGCTGCTCTGGCCGCCTGCCAGGAAGCCGAACGCCTGGGCTATCGCAGTCTGCTGCTGACCAGCAAGTTGGAAGGAGAAGCCCGCCGGGTGGGGCGAGTGATCGCCGCGCTGGCCAGAAGCGCGCGCTGGTATGACGTCCGCCAGAAGCCTTCGGTGTGCCTGGTGTTGGGCGGCGAGACAACGGTGACGGTGCGCGGATCAGGCCAAGGCGGGCGCAACCAGGAATTGGCTTTGGCGGCGGCCATAGACCTGGATGGCATCGATGGAGCAGCCGTCATGGCCCTGGCGACCGACGGACGCGACGGCCCCACTGATGCCGCCGGAGCAATTGTGGACGGCCACACCATGGCCCTGGCGCGGGGATTGGGCTTGGATCCGGCCGCCGCCTTAAATAACAACGACGCCTACCCCTTCCTGGAAAAGGTGGGCGCATTGATGTTCACCGGCCCCACAGGCGCCAACGTGGGCGATGTGACCGTTATTTTAGTGGGTTAAGCTCTTCCACCCCCGCCATTAGCGCCACACCCTGAGGCGCGCTGGCATGCCTGGCTGGCCGACTGCTGCACCTCAGCAAGAGAACCGCCCGTGAGCGCGATGGCAGCCGCGGCTGGGACGCTAAAACGCCTCGTGTTCGGTGCGAGCGATAATTTCATTTTGCAAGGTTTCGCTCAAATCGCAAAAGTAGTCGCTGTAACCAGCCACCCGCACAATCAGGTCGCGATGCTCCTGCGGGTGGGCTTGAGCGTCGTACAGCGTCGCGGCGTCCACCACGTTAAACTGCACGTGATGCCCACCCAAATCAAAATATCCACGGATTAATTGGCGTAGGCTGCGCAGCCCGGCTTCGCCATCTAGCAGCTGTGGGGTGAATTTTTGGTTGAGCAGCGTTCCGCCGGTGCGGGAATGATCCATCTTCGCCGCCGAGCGCAGCACCGCGGTGGGGCCGCAGCGGTCAGCGCCTTGCACCGGCGAAATACCCTCCGAAAGCGGCAGCCCCGCCCGCCGTCCATCCGCCGAGGCCCCCATCACCGAACCGAAATAGACATGCGCCGTGGTGGGCAGTAAGTTGATATGATATGCGCCGCCCTTCGTGTTGGGCCGGCCATCTACCGCCTGGAAATAGCATTCAAACACACGCTGCATCAGCGCATCAGCGGCGTCGTCATCGTTGCCATAACGCGGGGTGCGGTTTAACAGCATCTGGCGCAGGCGTTCATCGGGGAAATCCGCCGCCATTGCCGCCAATAGATCCGCCATCTGGAGGGACGGTTGGATATATACATGTTGGCGAATGGCTGAGAGGGCGTCGGTAATGCTGCCCAGGCCCACGCCCTGGATATAGGTGGTGTTATAGCGCGCCCCACCATCGTGATAATCGCGCCCGGTGAGAATGCAGTCGTCGATCAACAATGAGAGAAACGGGGCGGGCATTTGGGTGGCATACAAACGCTCGATGACCTGGTTGCCCTGCACCTTTACATCCACAAAGTAACCCACTTGGGTCTCAAAGGCATCAAAGAGTTGATCGAAATTTGCGAAGCTGCACGGATCGCCGGTTTGGGGGCCAAGCTGCCGCCCGGTTTGGGGGTCGCGCCCGTTATTGAGGGTGATTTCCAGCACTTTAGGTAGGTTAAAGTAGCCGGTGAGATTATAGTTCTCCTTGCCAAAGGCCCCCACCTCCACGCAGCCGCTCGATCCGCCGGCGCGGGCGTCTTCCAGGCGCTTACCCTGGCGAGTTAGCTCCTGCACAATCATATCGCTGTTGAACACCGAAGGCTGCCCGAAGCCGGTGCGGATGATGCGGGCGGCGCGCTCGATGAAGGCGTCGGGGTTGACCTGGCTCACCTGGATCGACGACGAGGGCTGCAGCAAGCGCATCTCCTCGATCACATCGAGCAGCAGATACGAAACCGCATTCACGCCGTCGCCGCCATCGGGAAGCACGCCGCCCACGTTAACCTGGGCGAAGTCCGTATAGGTTCCGCTTTCGGCGGCTGTCACGCCGACTTTGGGCGGAGCGGGTTGGTTATTGAACTTGATCCAGAAACATTGCAGCAGCTCTTCGGCTTGCGCTTGCGACAAGCTGCCATCCGCCAGCCCTTTTTGGTAGAAGGGCCACAGGTGCTGATCGAGATGGCCGGGGCAAAACGCATCCCAGGTGTTAAGCTCGGTGGTCACGCCCAAATGCACGAACCAATAGGTTTGCAGCGCCTCCCAAAAATCTCGTGGGGCTTCAGCCGGCACACGCCGGCACACCTCGGCGATGCGCTGAAGCTCCAGGCGGCGGGCCGGGTCGCCGGCAGCCTGGGCCATCTGCTCGGCCAGCTCGGCGTGGCGCTGGGCGAAGACAATCACCGCCTCGGCGGCCAGGCGCATGGCTGCCAGTTGCTCGCGCCGGGCATGGGCGTGGGCGTCGTGCAGCCAATCCAAGGCTTCGATCTGGCGGTCGATACGGCGCTGAAAATCGCGCATCCCGGCGTGATAAATCTTATCGTCCAGCACCGTATGGCCGGGAGCGCGCTGCTCCATAAATTCGGTAAACACGCCGGCGGCGTAGGCCGCCTGCCAGGAGGGGGTCATCTCGGCGAAAATACGGTCGCGCATACTGTGGCCCTGCCAAAAGGGGATGATCCGCTCGGCGTACACCCGGCGAGCTTCCAGCGACACCTTGAAGGGAATCTTTGGGCGGGCGTCCAGGATATCCAGGTCTTCCAGGCTGTGGCAGCACAGCTCAGGGTAAGTGGGGGTAGCCTTTGGAGCGGGGCCTTTCTCGCCCACAATCAGCTCATCTTCGCCGATGGTGATCGTCTTATGCTGCATGAGGTGATAAAAAGCGCGCGCCCGCTGCACCGGGGCCGACACCGCCCCCACCCCGCGCAGCTCCGGCTCCAGCTCTGTGTAGAAGTCGGTCATCAGCTCAGCACGTTCGCTGGATAAGGTCGGAACCGCCTCCAGGCTCTGGCGGCGTAAGCGTGAAACGCGGGCAGTCATCGTCATGTCATCCTCCGATAGACGCCGCCAGGTGATGTGCGGCAAAAACAGCTTGAATATCCGGCAAACGCTCCGCCGGCAGGGACGGCAGCCCGGCCAACGGATTGACTAACCCCAAGCCGTCGTACTTAGCTTGGGCGCTGTTGTGAAAAGCCAGCAAATCGATCTGCGCAACAGGCGGCAGCCCGGCGATCCAGGCAGCCGCGGCTTCCACACCCGGTTCGTCGTCGTTCACGCCCGGCACAATCGGCAAACGCAAATGCAGGCGCGCCCCTCCGCCAGCCAGCCGTTGAAGATTAGCCAGAATGCGGCGGTTGGAAACACCGGTCGCCTTTTGATGACGGCCTTCGTCTACCAGTTTAAGATCGTATAAAAAGACATCCGTCCAAGGCAGCAGGCGTTCAAACACGCTCCAGGGCGCTTCGCCGCAGGTATCGACGGCGGTATGCAGGCCGGCGCGCTTACAAGCTTGCAGCAGCGCCAACAGGAAATCGGCTTGCGCCAGGGGTTCGCCGCCGCTAAAGGTGACGCCTCCGCCGGAACTTTCGTAAAAAGGGCGGTCGCGCTCCACCTGGGCCAAAACCTCCGCCGCCGAAAACCTCCGGCCCACCACCTGGCGCGCATCGGCAAAACAGCCGGGGGCGCATTCACCACAGGCCGTGCAGCGCAAGCGATCCAGGCTCAAGCCGCCGCCAGGCTCCCAGGCTATGGCCTGTTGAGGGCAGGCGGCAATGCAAGCGCCGCACGCCAGGCAGCGAGCCGGGCGCAGCATGACCTGCACATAAGGCGATTGGCTTTCGGGATTATGACACCAGGTGCAGCGCAGCGGACAGCCCTTGAAAAACACCACGCTGCGAATGCCCGGCCCGTCGTGAATCGAATAACGCCGGATATCAAACAGCAAGCCGCCCGGCGCTTCAGCCTCTGACATGGCTTAGCCCGCCTTGATGGCGGTTAACACCAGGTTGCCGCTGGATTCGGGAGAGAAGGGCATTCCCGCCAGGCCTCCATAAGCGATGACATTTTCAAAGCCGGCCCGCTCAAGAGCCTGAGTGAGAGGGCTTTGCAGCTGAGGCGAAAGGCGAGTGCAGGCCACCCTTTGCTGCCAGGCTCCGCCGCCCTGGCGATACAGGGTCAAGATGTTGAAGGTGATCTTACCGTCGGGGTCAAAATCATAAAAACGGACAAATATTCGTTCTTCGTCACCCTGGCGATGCGTCTCCGGCCCCATCCAGCGTTCCTGGCGCATCATCACCTGGTCGAAGTTGCGATTTTGAATCAGCAGCAGTCCGCCGGGGCGCAGCACCGCGGCAAAATCAAGCAACGCCTTGTTTAAATCGTCGGCCCCCAAAATATGCGGCAGCGAATTACCCAAGCACAGCAAGGCGTCATAATCCTGGAATGCGCCGGCCAGCTCACCGAAACCCAGCGGCTCAAAGCGGGCCGTCACACCGGCAGCTTGGGCGTTGCGGCGGGCTTTATCAATCATCCCGGCGCTTAAATCGGCGCCGTCGGCTTGAAAACCGCGCTGCGCCAGGGCGATGACATGCATGCCCGTGCCGCAAGCCGCGTCTAGCACCCGCACCGATTGCACCGGGCGCGCCGCCGCCTGCGACACCGATTGGGCCGCGCGGTGCAGCTGCCGCTCGATAAAGGGCAGCTCGCCCTCTAATCGCTGCGGCCAATTGACAAAATAATCATAATCTTCACTAAAAGCATCATACATACGCCCATTATAAAGGGGTAATCGCCTCGCTGCCAGGGCTAATTCGTCCGCAGATTGCATCTGGGGGATGTTTTTGAGGCGGAACGTGGTCAAAATCAGGTGGGGCTGGGCGGTTTGTGCCAGGCCTCCTACCCGCCCCGCACCGCTTACCGGGTCTCCGGTTCCCTGTCGGCTTAGCCCGCTGCTCCCGCCCTGCGCCCCCCTACCAGCCCGCCTGCATCTAACCCCGGGCGCGTTACCGGGGTGGATCAGCGACCCACCCCGGTAAATCAATTGTTATGCTAGTGGAAAAACCTTACCGCTTTACTTGAACATCTGCGGCAAGAAGTACATCTTCGAACCCGTCACCACAAAACGGCTCAGGTGACAGATGGGCACGGAGAAGTAATTGATAGAAGGCATGCGAGTGTACGTGCCACAAGCGGCGTCGACCCATGCGGTTCCGTTCCAGTAATCCAGTCTCAAGCTCATCTCGTCCAGACCCACGATGTCGGCGTCTCGGTATTGAACAAAGACGGTAATCGGGCGGGCAAGGGTGGAGATGGGTTTGTTATCTGCGCCGTAGGCGACCAGGTTGAAGGCGTCGCCGGCAAAGAAGAAGGATCCAAAGGTGGGTTCGGGCAGCATGGTGTAGGCCAGGGTTGTGGGGCCGCTGAAAGTTTGGTTGGGAACCGAGAAGGAAATTTCTTTGGTATTGGTTCCAACATACTTGAAGACGCCACCCGTAACCGGAGCAAGGCTCACGTTGGTGGGGGTAACAAACGTAAGGCGGCCTTCAATGGCGGGAGATACCGTGCCTTGATCTTGCATGTAGTCAATGACGGCGTCGCGCACATAGTACTGGGTGTCGTTGACGATCTGATCCACCGGCCATAGGCTGACGCCGCCGTCGTTGAAGTTACACGAACCGGCTGCCAGGTAGTTGACCGTCGAAACCAGATAGTAGGTATCGGCGTCGCCAAAGTCTACCGACTTGGCGCCGTCATCAAAGGTCAGCGAAATGACGTTATTGCCGTCCGGGTAAGCGGGGGTAGTCTCGGAGTACTTGATATTACCGCCGCTGTTGATATCGAGCATACACGTGGTGTAGTGGCTGTAGCCACCCCAACCAGGAACGTATTTGTAGAAGAAGTAGTTGCGGTAGGCGCGTTCCAGAATGCGCTTAAGCTGCGGCCCGTTCAGACTCATTGTGACCAACGAGTTCTCGTAAGGCATGGCCGAGAACAAATCGGCGATGGTCATTTGAACCGGGTTGGTGATCGTAGCCGTAGCCGCCACCAACTTGTTGGTCATAGCGCCCGAAAGATGGAAGTCGGGATAGATATTGTTTTTATTCAGTTCGAACATAGAGGCGTCGGCCTGCATGTTGGCGCCGTTGGTCTCCGCGGTGAAGGCGGCATTCGTGTCAATCGGGACTGTGGTGCTGCCGACAACTTGGGCATTGTAAGCCGCAAACTGAGTTTGGTAAGGATCAATGATGTCCTTGATGGCCGGATCCTGCGCAATAGCAGTAGTAACGCTCACGTACTTACCTGCCCGCGCCACCACCTCATAACCGCCGCCGGATTTGGCGCGCAAGCCTAAGACGATCTCGCCCAGGGTATCGTTGTAGCGATTGGCCTGGCCGATGATCACCGGGGTGTTATCGGGGCTGCCGACGAAGGTGGGCAACCACAGATACGGTGACGGAGCAGAATAGCTCAAACCGGGAGCCGGGGAGGTGTGGCTGTGACCACCGACAATGGCGTCAATGCCGGTCACCTGAGCGGCCAGGTTGGTATCTACGTTTTCATCCACTTCCGAGCTGTTAGGATTGGTGGTAAAGCCGATATGGGTCAGGGCAATCACCACGTCATTAGCAGCCTTTAGCCCCGGAGCCAGCGACTCGGCTGTGGTGATGGGGTTCAAGAAATGCAACCCGGCGATATTGCTGGGCAGCTCGTAATTAGGCACACGGTGGTTGCCGATGCCCAAGATCGCCACCGTGATATTCTCGGCGCCAACCGTCTTAACAACCGACGGCTCTACATTGCCCGCCGCCAGCCCATAAGCGCCATCATCCGAGATGTTAGCTTGCAGCACCGGGAAGGCAGCCTGCGAGAAGATGCCGCTGAACACGGTCCCACCAAAGTTAAATTCGTGGTTACCCAACGTCATGGCGTCGTAGTTCAGATCGTTGAAGGCCGCAATCAGCGGGTGAGTCTGCAATGCAACCGGCAGCGGGTCGCCATTAGCGGCAAAACCCGATGGGGCGGTGCGGTAGTAGTACATCATGGCATCGCCCTGGATGACATCACCGGCGTTCAACAGCAAGGTGCGGTCGGGGTTGAGCTGGCGTTCGGCCTTGATTACCGTGGCGAGGTTCGTCAGGCCCGGGTATGAACCGCTGGGCAGCAAACGACCATGCGAATCGTTGTGATGCAGAATCGTCAACGGAACAATTGACCCGCCGGCATCGTTGCCATCACGCACGATGCGACCATCAAGCGCCGCATCATAGGCCGTGGCTTCAGTGCCATGGTTGGTAGTCAACCAGTCATTCACCTGATCGAGCATGTCGCCATGGTAAGTGATGTTGGTGACCTTCTTGAAGGGAGTGAAGCCGTCCTGACCAGCCGGGGCTAAGAATTCGTTGGTGGCGATCTTGTAGGTCTTGTTGATTTCCAACGGTTCCCACGCCAAAGTGGTCTTGTTCCACACCATGATGTCGAAGGCGCCCCAGGCCCAGATTGTATTCGAGCCGCCCACCGGGTGTGGTTTTTGATAGCGATAGAATTTATACTTAAGGCCGGCAACTTGCAACGCGCCCTTAAACAGGGTGGCGCTCTGGTTGAGCAGTTCTTCAATCGCCGCGCCGGTCATATCGCCGCGGATAGTTTGGTTGCCAAACGGCAGCACATTGAAGGTGGCGCCATACGTAACGGCGAAGGGGTGGTTTGCACCGACGATATCCGCGCGGATGCCGCCGGCATTATTGAAGACCATATCCACTTCTGTGGCCGGCGTTTGGTTCATGAAACCGTATACGGCGTCTTGCACCATGTTGCTTATGGTCGATTCGCCATTATAGTCTCTGACCATATCGATATTGCTCCAACCAACCACCTGGGTGATCTTGGCCTGGTAGGCCGGGTCGCTGGAGTAGGAGGTGACCAGGGTATCCATGGCGGGATCGCCAGCGCCCGAGGTGGGAACCGCGATAGGCGCCCAATTGATGGTTACGGCCTGGGTACCCGTATCGTAAGACACATCGGCGCGACCCACGCGGCGACCGTTGTAATGAGCCTGCACGATCTTGGTTGTACCAACCGTGGTGGCAGTAGCGAGGTTAGTGTGCGAGTGGCCCCCGATAATCAGGTTAACCGGCTTGCCGGCGGTATTGAGCTTGGTCGCCAGGGTTTGATCCCCATAGACCTGCACACCGTAGCCGTAACCGCCATCGGTGTAACCAATGTGGCTAACAACTACAATGATCTTTGCGCCGTTAGTCTTCATCTCATCATAATAGTGGATGATCGATTCGGCCGGGTCTTTGAAGCATACACCTTCGGTGGCGGAGGCGATGGTGATATAGGGGGTCTCCTGGCTGGTGACGCCAATAATGCCCACTTTCACCGAATTTACGCCATCGGTGATGGTCTTGATGATGTACGGGTTATCCACGAAGGCCGGCTTGGTCCAACCGGCGCTGGAGCAATCCGGGCCGGTCTTAACCGCCAGGTTAGCAGCCAGGTAAGGGTGCGTGGCCTGGGTAACGCGGTCTTGCAGCACCGTCTGGCCCCAGTCAAATTCGTGGTTGCCAAAGGTGGCCGCATCATAACCAATTTGATTGAAGGCGGCAATCGTCGGCTCGCCCTTTTGTAGATTGGAGAGCAGGCTGCCTTGCATTTCATCGCCGGCGTCAATTACCAGCACCTTGGCAGCGCCCACCGCGGTTCGAACATCATTAATCACTTTCGACACACGTGAGATACCAGGATTGCTACCCGCGGCTTCCAACTGCCCGTGGAAGTCGTTGGTATGCAAAATGGTAAATGTTAGTGTGGCGTCGGGGGCTTGCGGAGCCTTGGGAGCGCCTTGCGCCATGACCGTGGTGGGCATGGCAATCAGGATGACCATAAGAATCATGATCAAATGTGAAGCGATCTTTTTCATTTACTCCTCCATTATTTTAATATGACTATGTTGATGCCAGGCCGTATTTAAAGCCTGCAATTTAACGGCGCCTCTTTCTTCGATGGGCCGGTTTATATTTAACCCCGTCTTGAATTGTGTCAAAATAGATTTTCACGCGGAGGCCATATTGTAATACAACTTCTCAAGCTTAGCACACGATTAATGTCATTATTAACGAGTGTTAACAATCACCCTTTCGTAATCATCCTCATCCTTGATACGATAGTGGGCGTTTTTCAAACGGGTTTCTAAGCTTGCTTTTCCTGCCATCTTGGATTATGATTTGGGCATGAAGAACGGCACACCGCGCTGCATCGCAGGAAACTACCAGGGGCTTCCTCGAAACGCGCCTGCTGTGCAGATCGGCTAAGCTCCATCACCGATTACGCTGTTTTAAAGCCGCAGGCCAACCTGCGGCTTTTTTATTATTCATGTCCCGGCCAGTCAATGCAATTCGGCGGCTATCCGCCGGTCAGCTTAGATAACAAGGAAGTACACATGATCCATCTACAACTTTCCAACACCACCCTCGTTCTGGGGGGACAAGCTCTGTTCCAAAATCTCTCCTGGGAAATTCAGCCCGACCAAAAGATCGGCCTGATTGGCGCCAATGGATCGGGCAAATCTTCCCTGCTCAGGCTAATCATGGGTGAATACCGCGCCGAGCCGGGCGGCGTCATTGCGCGCGCCAAAGGTATCAGCCTGGGCTATCTCTCCCAGCAGCCCGAACTTCCCCCGCAGCAAACCGCCCTGGACGCAGCCCTGGCTGGCAACCCCCGCATCGCCGTCATCGAAAACGAGCTAGAGCAGGTCGAAACCAGCCTGGGCGACCCGGCAGTGTATGGCGACGCGCCCGCCCTGCAGCGCGCTCTCACCCGCCAACACCATTTGCTGCACGAATGGCAGGCGCTTGAAGGCGACACCTACGCCGGGCGCGCCCGCGAAACCCTGCTGGGCCTGGGTTTACCCGCCGGCGACCTGGATAAACCCCTGGCGGCCCTCTCCGGCGGGCAGAAGAAGCTGGTGGGGCTGGCGCGCTTGCTGTTGCTGCGCCCTTCGATCCTTTTACTGGATGAACCGGATAATCACCTCGACTTGCCCGGCAAACGCTACCTGGAAAATCTGATCCTCGCCTACCCCGGCGCGGTGGTGATCGTTTCGCACGATCGCTACCTGCTCGATGCCGTAGTCACCCATATCGCCGAGCTAGAAGACGGCAAGCTAAGCGTGTTCAGCGGAGACTACACCAGCTTCATCCTGGATAAGGAGCAGCATCTGGCCCGCCAGGAAGAATTGTTTAACATCGAGCAGCGCAAGTTGAAACGCATGCAGCAAGCCATGAAACGCTACGCCCAATGGGTGGTGTTTAATGATAAATTTGCCAGCCGCCTGCATTCAATGAAGACCCAGATCGAACGCTTTCGCAGCAGCGCTCTCGACCAGCCCGTCTTAGAACGGCGGCGTATGGATCTGCGCCTCAATGGCTGGCGCGGGTCGAGCAAGGTTTTAGAATTAAAAGGGGTATCGAAAGCGTATGGCAAACGCACCCTTTTTGGCGGTGTAGACCAGCTGCTGCGGCATGGCGAGCGGGTGGGTCTGATTGGCCCCAATGGCGCAGGGAAATCGGTGCTGCTGCGGCTGATCTTAGGGCAAGAGTCGCCGGACTGCGGTGAAATAACGCTCGGCCCCAGCGTTAAAATCGGCTACTACGCCCAAGAACATGAAACCCTGGATTTCGACGCCACCTTGCTCGATACCGTGCGCCAGGCCGGAACGCTCAGCGAATCGAACGCCGTCGCTTACCTGATGCGCTACCTGTTCACCTACCGGCAAATTACCCAGCGGGTGGGCGATCTATCCGGCGGCGAACGCAGCCGCTTACAAATGGCTCTGCTGCCGCTGGCTGGGGCGAACTTTCTGGTGCTAGACGAGCCTACCAACAACCTGGATATTGCCTCTGCCGAGGTGCTGGAGGACGCCCTGGATGATTTCGAAGGCACAGCGCTGATTATCTCCCACGATCGCTATTTTCTGGATCGCGCCGTCGATTCACTGTGGGTGCTGCAAGAGGGGCGGTTAACCCGTTTCGATGGGGGCTACAGCGACTATCTGCAAAGCGCCGCACCGTAAAAAGGCGCCGCGCTGCTCTCCCCAGCAAAGCGACCGTCCCGGCGCGCCGGAAGCGGCGGGCGAGGCGCGTGGGCGTGTGGCTGGCGGTAACTTGCCCGTGCCGGCGCAGCCGCCATCCGCAGCCCCTGCCCGCCGCCGCGCCGAGGCGCGCCAGGGCGCGGGCAACCTTTCCTCACTGCGCCGGGCGAGCTTGCAGCGGCTTAACTGCGCCTATGCGCCTTGACACTTCGCACCGGCTTATGTTATCGTGCAACATCATGAGAACTCGCTTTATTCTGATCCTGGCCCTGTTGGCGGGGCTTTCGTTGAGCAGCTGCCAACGCCGCTCGTCCAATACGGGGCCGGCGCCCGCGGCGGTGCAAACCATAATCCAAACCACGCCGGTGGGCGCGACGCCCACCTACCGCCCCGCGCCAAGCGCCACGCCCACGGCTCTGCCCGAAGCGCACCTAGCTAATGGCGCGCACGCCCTGGCGAATGGGGATTGGGAAACCGCGTTACAGGAATACACTGCCGCCGCCGGCCCCAATCTTGCTCCGGAGATCGCCGCCGAAGGGCGGTTGGGCCAGGCGCGCGCCCGTTGGGGCGAAGGTAATCTTTACAAGACCGAAGAACTCATCCAAAGCCTGCTCCAGGAATATCCACTTTCCACACAGCGCGCCCCGGCCTATTTCCTCCTGGCGCAGCTGCGCGATTCCCAACAGCGTTACAGCGAAGCCGCCGAAGCCTACACCAAATATCTGGAACTGAGACCCCAGCGCATCGATGCCTACGTCCTCGACCTGCGCGGCGACGCCTACCTGGCCGCGAAGGCTTATTCCGAAGCCACCGGCGATTTTGAGGCCGCCATAAACACCGGCAGCCTACTCGATGAAACCTTTTTACGCCTGAAATTAGCCCGCGCTTACGCCCTAAATGGCGATACGCCCACTGCCTTGACACTGTATGACGATCTGTACGCCCGGGTGAGCGAGGAGAACACCCGCGCCTTAATAGACATCCGCACAGCTGAAATCTACGCCGCCGAAGGGCAGGCCGAGAAGGCTCGCGCCGCCCGCCTGGATGCGGTGCAGAATTTTCCCACCTCACCCTACGCTTACCAGGCGCTGGCGCTGCTAGTCGATCAAGGCGTAGAAGTAGATCAACTGCAGCGCGGCGTCATCGATTACTTTGCCGGACAATACGGGCCGGCGCAAAGCGCCCTTAATCGGGCTTTGCAGAGCAGCGCCGCCAACGCCGCGAAGGCGCATTTCTACTATGGGTTGTCGGTACGCGCCGCCGGCGACTATGCGGCGGCCATCGAACACTGGGATGCAGTCATCCAGGCCTCCCCCGACAGCGGCTTCTGGGATCGCGCCTGGGAAGAAAAAGCCTACACGCAGTGGGCGTACCTGGGTTTATATCGCCAAGCCGAACAAACCCTGCTCGATTTTGTGAGCGCCGCCGGCAACCACCCCCGCGCCGCCGAGTTTCTTAACGACGCCGCCCAGGTGGCCGAGCGCGATGACCGCCTGGAAGACGCCGCCAATACCTGGGAGCGCATTGTCAAAGAATACCCTGGCAGTTCCTATATTCCCAGGGCGCTGTTCCTGGCCGGAATCGGTCATTATCGACTGGAAAATTACGCTTACGCCCTGGATGAGTTCGAGCGCCACCTGGTGGCCGCTCCCGACCTCTACGATCAGGCCGCTGGGCTGTTTTGGATCGGCAAATGCTACCAACGGCTGGATAATCCGGCCGCGGCAGTCGCTTCCTTCGAGAAAGCCGCCGAAGCCGACCCAACCGCCTACTACAGCGAACGCGCCCACGATATTCTTCTCAACCGCCCGGTGTTCGACCCCCCGCTTGGTTTTCAGATGGCGTACGATGCCCGCGGCGAGCGCACCCGCGCCGAAGCGTGGCTGCGCACCCGCTTCGCCTTACCGGCCGAGATTAACCTGGCCGATCCGACCCCTCTAACCAACCACCCCGCCTGGCAGCGCGGCGACGAGCTATGGCGGTTGGGTCTGCTGGACGACGCCCGCCTGGAGTTTGAAGCCTTGCGCGCCACTGTGGCTAACGACCCGGTGCAATCCTACCTGCTCGCCAACTATCTTCTCTCCATCGGCGCATACCGGCCGGGCATCATGGCGGCCCGCCAGGTCTTAGACCAGGCCGGGATGGACGACGCCGCCACGCTCGACGCGCCCGCCTATTTCAGCCACATTCGCTTTGGCCTATACTATGACGATCTGCTGTTACCCTTAGCCCAGGAATACACCTTTCACCCCCTATTCCTGTACAGCGTAGTCCGTCAGGAAAGCCTGTTCGAGGGGTTTGTGCGCTCTTCCGCGGGGGCTAACGGGTTAATGCAGCTCGTCCCGGCCACCGGCGCAGAGATGGCCGGCGAACTGGGCTGGCCGGAAAACTACACCGCCGCCGATCTCAACCGCCCCATAGTAAATTTGCGCCTTGGGGTGCACTACCTGAACAAACAGCGCCGCCTGTTTGACGGCGATCTGTACGCCGCCCTGGCGGCCTACAACGCCGGGCCGGGAAACGCCGCCCAATGGAAAAAACTGGCCCCCGATGACCCCGACCTTTTTGTGGAAGTGATTCGATATGCTGAGACGCGCGACTACATCCGCAGAATTTACGAGATCTATAACATTTACCGACAGATCTATGAAAAATGAAGCGACACAGCGCCCTTATTCGTTGAGCTTACCGTCGGCGATTGTCAGCCGCCGCCAGGCAGTGGATGACCACATCGAGCGGCGCACATTCTCCTCCGCCGCCAGCATCGCCGCATAGCGGCTGCCAGGATCGGCGGCTAAGGCTTGCGGAGGCCCATCTTCCACAATCACCCCGTTTTCAATCACCAGCACACGGGGGAAGGTCAGCGTCTCGCCCACATCGTGGGTAACGCATAACAAGGTTTGCTCCCGCCAATGGCGGCGGGCCTCCGCCAATAATAAGCGCCGCCTTTCCCGGTCTAGCCCGCGGAAAGGTTCATCCAAAATCACCAGGCGCACCCCCAAGCGCAGCATGGCGCGGCCCAGGCGCACGCGCTGACCTTCGCCCCCCGAAACCAGGCCCCCGTTCTCGCCCAGCTCGGTCTTCAGCCCTTCGGGCAAGCGCTCCAAAACATCGTATAAATCCGCCGCGTCAATCACCTCCGCCAGTGGGTGAGCGTCCAGTTCTTCCATCCCATAGCGTAAATTTTCGTACAACGAGCGATTCCACAACTGCACCGCCGGGTCTACCCAAGCCGTGCGACGGCGCATGGTCATCAAGCCGCCGCCATCCAGAATCGCCCCATCCACCAAAATCCGCCCGGTCGAAGGCCGCCGCCAGCCCAGCAGCAGCCCCACCAGGCTCGATTTCCCCGCTCCGCTAGGGCCCACAATGGCAATATGCTCACCGGCGGCGCATTGCAGACTCACGTTATCCAGGATCACATGCCCGCTCGCCTGCATCGTCACATCTTCAATAGAAATCGCCATGCCGGGGTTCGCCGCAGCCGCGGGGTCATCCCCCAAGGCCGCCTCGCTCCAGGCCGCTTCTTCATCCGGCGCGCCTAGCGGCTCCAGGAGGCGCAAGATCAGGTTGCGCTGCATGGGGTATTGCTGCAGGCCAGCGGCCAGCCCTTGCCCCAGCGCAGGCAAGCTCAGCGTCCAGTAAAACAGGAGCAAAATCTGCCCCGGCTGGCCGCCCTTCGACAAGAAGTTAAGAATGATGATAATGGCGAACACGGAATAGAAGAACGCGCCAACCCCTTGCAGCAGCGCCGAGAGCGTGTAATTCTCACGGCCGGTGCGCACCCATTCGTAAAGCTGGGCTTCGTGGCGGCGGCGCATGGCGCGCTCGGCCCCGTGGGTTCGCACCGGCGTCAGTCCCAACAAGGCATCCAGGTAGAAGTGCGCCAGCGCGCCGGTATGGGTGCGCAGGCGCAGGTCGCGCTCCTCCAAAAGCGGGCGCGCCAGCAGCGAAATCCCCACAAAAAAGGCTGTGCCCAAGATGGCAAATGGGGCGCTGATGGGATCGAGCCAGATTACACCCAACAGGGTGAGCAGCAGTTGAAAGGCGCTGCGCAATATGCCCACGCCCAAAGATGGCAGATTGCGCAGGGCGCGTAAATCGTAGGCCCGTTGGGTCATATCAGATGTCAGGCGCGAACGAAAATAGCTGTCGCCCAATCGAGGAATTTTTTCGAGGAAGGCGATGCGCAGCCGGGTTTCTAACCTGCGCCCCAGGCGCTGCACCGTAGCGCTGATGGGGAACTCTAACCACAGCATGGCTGAAACAAACGCCAGCACGGATGCTACCGCCAGGATGCGCTGCGAGGTGATCGAAAAGCTTTGCCCAATGCGGATCATTCCCTGGAAGAGCAGCGCCTCGATGAGGACGCCCAGCGTGGCCAGGAAGAGCGCCAGGGTGAGAAGCGCCGGGGTGAAAAGCCCATCCTGGCGCATGGCCTGCCACACCGCGCGCTCCGGCTTGACGGTAGGTTCATCCAAGGCGGCCTGGAGATCGGGCGAAAGCGGGGCAATCCGCGGCAGCGCCGCGCCCCCGGCCTCATCCGGCGAAACCTCCGCCGGCGGCGCTTGCACGCCCAGAACCCGCACCAACACCGCCCCCCGCAGCAGCAAGCGCTGCGGCGCTTCTTTGCCCTGCACCTGGGCGGCGTTTTCTAGCAGCGGCAGCGCCGACCAATACACCCCTGGAATAGTCAGGCAGGTGGGGGCTTCACCCGCCGCCGCCGGCGCGCCGCGGGCATCCACCTGCGGCAAGGGGCCGGTCAAGTTAAGCCGAAAAAAGCGCTCCAACACCAGGGCGGCCGGTTTGCCGGCGTCTACCCCACGGCTTTCCACCAGAGTGGTGGTCATGCGCGTGGCGGCGTCCAATGTCGCCAGCGACCGCCAGGTAGGGTCGGCCAGCGCCGCGGCGATCAAGCTTTCTTGCGCGTCGCCAGGCAGGCTCATATTCGTCATGCGGCGGCGCAAGGGGGCCAGCATGCCCTCGCCGGCGGCCCATTCTCGCCAGGCTTCCACCGGAACCGGGAAGGTATGCACGTAAACTTCGTTTAGAAAACGCTTCAGACTGGGCCATCTTCGGCCTGTGGCCGGGTCCATCACTTGCAGAAAATCGCCCACACGGTTCCATACCACCAAAAAATGGGTCAATCCGTTGGGGCGCTGAACCACCACAATCGCCGGCAGCGCCTGCGCTTCGGGCAGCGCCAGGTGGTCTACCGGCAGCATCACCTGTTCGGCCTGCAAGCCCAGTTGAACGGCTATATCTTCCACCGTGTTAATTGAGGTGCCGTCCACATCTGTTTGGCAAGCCTCGCGCAGACGCCCATAACTCACCGAAATGTCGAACCCCTCCAGAATAGACTTTAGCGCGGCGGGGCCGCAGTCCATGGCGGAGGTCTGCACCACCTCGGGGGCAAAAAAACGCTGTTGGGCGATGGGGGTCTCAAATGGCATGGCTTAGGGCCGGGGGGTGTCGCCGTTGGACGCCGGCGCGCCGGCGGAGCGATTCAAAAACTTGCCCGAGCTGCGCAGCACGAGCTGCGCCGGGGTGGCCTTTTCCACCTCCACCTCAACCTGGCCGGTCAATTTGCCCTGGCGGGCGCTTTCCGGTAAATCGTCATAGCGGATGTAGAACAGCACCGGTTCCCCACTATCGGGCAAGCGATACAGATACGCCGGAATGGTTTGGCTGGGCTGATCGGCCCCAAAATCCAGGCGCACACGGGCCGTCTGCCCCTGGCGCAGGCGCGGCATCACTTCTTTCGAGAATGTAGCGCCCAGCATACCTTCCTCTTGCCAGGACAGATTTCCCCCCACATCGTAGATCGAAACGCGCGCAAAGAAGAACCACACCAATAGGGCCAGCATATTAACCGCCGCTACCAGCAGCCCAATGCGCGTGGCCCGAAAACTATCCAACTTAAGCGATCGCGTCGAGCGCGAGAATGAAAGAGACATCCTCGCAATTATAAATCAAACTACGTCATTTTGCTCTTGCCCTCCCCAAAGCGCAATGGTATAGTAATCAACGGCTGCCTATGACCACGCACCGATTGGACCCTTCGCAGATCGCCTGGCCCGTTTCCCGCCTGGGGGAATTGGTTGAAAACCTGGCCCGCCGGAGCGGGTACATGGGCAAGCCGATGCGCGCCCCACAGCCGCCGGCCTGGTTGGCGCAGGCCGATAGTCAGGCGCTTAACGACTGGCTCGACACTGCCGCCGGCGAGCTGGGCGTGGAGACCGAACCAGTACACACCCAATACGACGACTTAGATCAATTCATCACCGGTGGTGGGCCGGCGATTTTGCGGTTACCCGGCGCAGCCGACCACCACCAGCCCATTTTCCTGGCGGTGCTGAAAGGCCGGCGCGGTCGGGCGAAAATTTTGCGCCCCGATCTGCAAACCCGCTGGGTTTCCGCCGCCGCCCTGGCTAATTTAATAACCGCTCCCTTTGAAGCGCCCCTGGTTGAGATGATCGACCAGGCTTTGCAAGACGCTGGTGTGCCTCCGGAGCGGCAGTCCAGAGCGCGGCAGGCCATTCTGCGCACCCAGTTAGGTGCAATCCGGCTGGAGGCAGGCTGGCTGCTGCGTTTGCCGCCCTCTCATGCCCTGCCGGGCCAATTCCGCCATGCAGGCGTTTACCGACCAGTATGGATCTTGCTGGTGATGTATTTCCTCCAACAGATCATCTCCCTGGCTTCCTGGTACGTCATCGGGCGGGGCATCTTCTCCGGGCGATTCGATATGGGCTGGCTGCTGGCGTGGGGCATATTACTGCTCTCCTCCATTCCGGTACAAATTATTGTCAGCGATGCCCAAAGCGAGTTATCTATGGGCGCCGGTATGTTATTCAAGCAGCGCCTGATGTCTGGAGCGCTCAAGCTAGACCCGGAAGAAATTCGCCACCAGGGTATGGGGCAGTTCCTAAACCGGGTGATGGAATCGGAAGCGGTGGAAATGTTGGCGCTCAGCGGCGGTTTTACGGCGCTGCTATCCGTCATCGAACTGGGATTAGCCTTTGTAGTGCTCAGCCGCGGCGCGGGCGGGGCTATCAATGTGCTGCTGTTAGCCGTTTGGGTGATTGCCGCGGCGATATTCTTATGGCGTTATGCGGTTTCCAGTCGGGATTGGTCCGACGCCTACCGCGAAATGACCAACCATATTGTGGAAGAGATGGTTGGTCACCGCACCCGCCTGGCGCAAGAAGACCTGCGCCGCCGCCATACCGAAGAAGACCAGGAGTTGGAGCGTTATCTCAAGCTTTCCGAGGCTCAAGACACCGCCGCTGCCCGCCTCACCGCCCTAATCACCCGCGGCTGGATGCTGGCGGGCCTGACCGGCATCGCCCTGGCCTTCATCGGCCAGAACCCCGATCCTGCCGGCTTAGCCATTGGCCTGGGGGGTGTGCTGCTGGCCTCGCAGGGCTTGAACAAACTTGCCAGCGGGGCGCAGAGCCTGAGCAGCCTGTTTAACGCCTGGCGGCAAGTGGGGCCGCTGTTCAAGGCCGCCCAACGCCCACGCTCGCTGCCTGCTTTGGGCTTTACCCCGCCCCAGGCAGGCGCTTCTACCAGCGAACACGACGCCCAGGCTTCGATGCCCGGAAGCGGGCACGCCGCGCTATTGCAAACCCGCGATGTGGTCTTTCGCTATTACCCACATGGCCGGGCGGCGCTCGAAAACGTGAGCCTCTCCATTTACCCCGGCGACCGTTTGCTGCTCGAAGGGCCTTCCGGCGGGGGAAAATCGACCCTGGGCGCAGTGTTAACCGGTCTGCGCCTCCCAGAAAGCGGCTCGATGCTGTTGTGGGGCTTCGATCGCCAGCTGCTTGGGCAAGAAGCCTGGCGCAAGCGCGTGGTGATGGCTCCCCAGTTCCAGGAAAACCATGTCTTCACTGAAACCTTCGCTTTCAACCTGCTCATGGGCCGCCGCTGGCCGCCAGAGCAGCAAGACCTGGCCGACGCCGAGGCGGTGTGCCGCGAGCTAGGCTTGGGCGAGCTGCTTGAACGAATGCCTTCGGGTTTTCAACAAATGTTAGGCGAATCGGGTTGGCAGCTTTCGCATGGAGAGCGCAGCCGCCTGTTCATCGCCCGCACCTTATTGCAGCAAGCCGATTTAATTGTGCTAGATGAAAGTTTTGGAGCGCTTGACCCCGAAAATTTGCAGCGCGCCATGCAATGCGTATTAGAGCGGGCAAAGACGGTGTTGGTGATTGCCCATCCATAAGCGTTTATCGAATATAATAACCATGGAGGTCTCAATATGAAGGTACGCACTCAAATAAAATCCGGCCAGGCTGCGGGCCTGGGCGACAGCGTGGCCCAGTTCACCCATCTTACCGGTATAGATAAGCTTGCGCATACCTATACCAACCTCACCGGTAAAGATTGTGGTTGCAACGCCCGCCGGGAAAAGCTCAACCAGCTCGTTCCTTACGCCTGATATGAGGCTTTTCTACCCGCCGCCTTTATCCAACCGACGGCATCGAAGCAGGGCGGCGATCCTGTTTCGAATAAACTTACTGTTAATCATCGTAGCCGGGCTTGCCGCGGCCTGCGAAGCCCGGCTGCCTGAAGGCTGCCCACCCGGCTGCGTTGGCGTGAACCTTAGCGGACAGAGTCTGCGCGGCGTTACGCTTAAAGGCATCGAGTTAATGGATGCCAACCTCAGCAAAGCCGACCTGACCGAATCAGATTTGAGCGGCAGCGACCTGACCGGCGCAAATTTGCAAGAGACCAACCTGGAAAGCGTCAACTTGAGCAAAGCTCGCCTGGTCGGCGCTAACCTGAAACTCACCACCTTGGGCAACGCCAATTTATCGGGCGCAAACCTCAATGGGGCCAACCTGGAAGGCGCATCCTTGATCCGCGTCAATCTCACCAGCGCTTCCATGTGGGGAGTGCATCTCCAACGCGCCGAAATGATCGGAGCGATATTAGATCACCTGGATTTGAGCGGAACTGAGATGATTGACGCCAACATGAGCGGCGCTTCGTTGGTGGGCACAAATATGAACGCCGGCGTGTTAAGCCTGGCGAACCTGAGCGGCGCAAAGATGCGCCAGGCGTCGATCAGCGGAGCCTGGATTAACCTGACCAGCATGGTTGGCGCAGACCTGGCCGGGGCAAACCTTAGCGGCAGCACTTTTTTTGGGGCCAATCTTACCGGCTCCAACCTCTTCCAGGCGCGCCTCAACGGTTCGATCCTGGTAGGGGCGGATTTGAGCGGGGTGGATTTGCGCGGCGCAGACCTCACCGGCGCAATTCTCAACCTGCCCACCCCAACTGACGCCGGCCCAAATTTCTCGTTCCAAGATTTAACCGCTGCTCCATTTCGTAAAGCGATCAACGATACGATCATGTTTCGTTTCCTCACCGATTCACGTGTCTCCGATCTGTCTGAAGCGCGCCTCAAACCCTTATTGCACGCCGCAATCTTGCAGGGCGTAGTATATAACGACGCCACCATCTGGCCCTTAGGCTTTGATGTTCCCGATTCGGCCATTTACCAGAACAAGTAAACCGGCAAACTTTTACGAGCGCCATAACCCATGCCCAATCCTCAGACCACACCAAAGCGCCGCAAAAAAATTAAGTGGCGCAACTACATTGAAGAAGCCACCGTGATCGGAATTGTCGTTGCTCTGGTGGTCGGCGGCCTGCTGTATCGGCGGCTCAGCTGCCCTCCCTTGTGCGGCGGGGCCAACCTGACCGGGCGTGATTTCAGCGGAAAACAGCTCGGCGAAGCCGATTTCAGCGGAGCCATTCTCAACGGCGCAGACTTCTCCGGGGCGCAGCTAATGAATGCCCGCTTCAATGCCGCCCAGTTAAATGGGGCCAACCTGGAGGAGGCGAATTTAATTGGGGCCGACCTGACCCAAACCGACCTGATCGGCGCAAAGCTGCGCGGCGCCAACCTCACCGGTAGCCACCTGGAAGAAACCAACTTAAGCGGGGCCGATCTGTCTGGGGCCAGGTTGGTCAACGTCGATCTCACCAAGCAAATCGTCCTGACCGCCGTACAATTAAATAAAGCCAACCTGATTGGGGCGCGCTTACGAGGCGCCAACCTCAGCGGGGCGCAAATTACTAACGCCAACCTTAACGGGGCCGACCTGGTGGGAACCAATTTCAGCGGCGCTAACCTTAAAGGCTCCAATTTGGAGGGCGCTAACCTGGAGCGAGCTAACCTGCTGGGGGCCACCCTCGACCAGGCCAGCCTGTTTGGCGCGCTGCTGCCGCAAGCCATCCTGGCCGGGGCGTCTTTCGATGACACCGATCTTTCCGGCGCAGACCTCAAAAAAGCCAATCTCACTGGCATTACCAGCCGCTCATCCTTTTTTGATGGGGCGGATATGGGCGGCGCGGTGTTAGTGCGCGCCAATTTCTTCGGCACAGGTTTTGCCGGCGCAAACCTGGAAGGCGCCGATTTAACCAACGTGACCTTTGATGTGGCAATCGTCAACGGTCAAATAATGCCCAACATCCTCGATGGAGCAATCTTGCGCAACGCCGATCTTTCGGGCAGCATGATGGCCGGGGCCAGCCTGGCCGGGGCCGACCTTTCCCACGCCGATTTTAGCCCCTCAGACACTGCTCCGGTCACGTTCGCGATCACCCGCACAATGGGGTCCGGCGATAAGGGCCAGGTGGTCAAGCTGCAAGCCAATCTCTCCGGCGCAAACCTGAGCGGGGCCGATTTTCAGGGCGCTCGCCTGGACGATGCCGACCTGCACAGCGCCAACCTGAGCGGGGTCAATTTTCATAACGCCATCTTACGCCGCGCCGATCTCAGCCAGGCCAATTTACAAGCCGCCGATCTCAGCGGGGCCAAGCTGCAAGGGGCCATTCTCAACGACGCTAACCTTTCTAACGCTAACCTGGCCGGGGCCGACCTGAGCGACGCCCAAATGATCTACACCATCCTTTTTAAGACGAAATTCGCCGCCTTAGTGACCACCGATTTTCCGGTAGATCTATCGCTCAAAACGTTCTTAATCTACCTGACCGGGCAAGACTGCAACGACGGCATCTTTCTGCGCGTGACCGAAACCGGAAAAGTCATCCAATCGCCGCTGCCGGTGGCCGGTGATGTGCAGGCGCGCTTTTTCCGAAGTGGGGCCTGGCGCGATTCCCACGCCTACCTGTGCGTGGCGAACCTGAGCGGCAGCGTTTACCGCACTCGCGCCGGTTCCGAAACCGCCGAACAGCCCGACCCGCTTATGATGGCCGGGGTGAATCTTTCCAACGCCGATCTGCGTTTTGCCGATTTATCATCTTGGGTGTTAGCTGAAAATGTTGAAGTGGCGGGGAATGCCTATCAGGTGGTGGCGAATCTGAGCGGAATTATCTATAACGAATTCACCCGCCCACCCAATGGTTTCACGCTTCCCACCTCGGCCCCGGAACCGTAAAAGCCCATGCCATATATCATTACCGTAGCCAACCAAAAAGGCGGGGTTGGTAAAACCACCACCGCCGTCAACCTTGCCCATGGACTCACCCGCTGCGGACAGCGTGTGCTGCTGGCCGACTTCGACCCGCAAGGCCAGTGCGCCACCATCCTGGGGCTAAAACCAGAATCGGGCGCTTTTAACCTGCTGGTGGCTGAGATCCCGCTGGCGCAAGTGGCGCGCGCTACCGACCGCCCTGGCCTGCTGGTGCTCTTGGGAGATCGCAAAACCGCCACTGCGCAAACTGTCTTGAATGTACAGCGCTCTCCCATCACCTACACCCGTCAGCGGCTGCTGGAGCCGGCTGCGGCGCTAAACATTGACACCATCGTCATTGATACCTCTCCATCGGTGGGCGAATTGCAAGAACAGGCGCTGTGGGCGTCGGACGGCGTCCTGATACCCTGCGCCGTGGATTACCTGGCAACCGATGGTGTGTACAATATCACCCAAACCCTTAAGCGCCTGGTGGAAGAATTCAAGTGGTCGGGGCGCATTATCGGCATTTTGCCTACCTTTTTCGATACGGTGACGCGTGAAAGCAAAGCCACCCTGCAAGATTTGCAAAAGCGCTTCAGCGGGTTAATTTTAGAACCGGTGAACCGGGCGACGATATTACGCGAATGTGCGGTAGAGGGGAAGACGATCTTTGAAATCGATCCCAGCAGCCGAGCCGCCAGGCAGTATCAGGCGCTGGTGGATGCCGTGATGAGTGCACAACCGTAAAAACAATTGTAAAAAGATAGGGCGCAAGCGCCCTATCTTTTTACAGTAGCATTCTATTCTTCAGTTTCTTTGCGGCGGCTGGCTTGCTTCTCCGCCGGAGGCGTTTCTATTACCTGGCCTTCAATGATGTCATCTTGCCTATCTAGCGGTTTACGCTTAAAGATGCGGCGGACGCCATTCTCGGCCCGGTCGGCCACACTGCGGGTTA
The DNA here is from genome assembly GCA_964531975.1 of uncultured Anaerolinea sp. GTDB lineage: Bacteria > Chloroflexota > Anaerolineae > Anaerolineales > UBA4823 > RBG-16-57-11. Next base: position 366,227 of record CAZHFU010000001.1, read on the forward strand.
CATCGACGACTTTTTCGCCAGTGTCGTCAATACGTTTACTAGCACGGGTATTTGCCAGCAGATACCCCCCCACGCCGGCGATGAGCATTAAGACAACGAGTTCCATCAAATTCCTCCTTCGTCTGAAATCACGATCAACTTCGTCGAATTATACCATTTATCCAATCCACTACGGCGCAGCAGGGGTAGGGGTTGGCGTGGCCGAGAGCGGCATCCCTGGGCTGGACGGCCCAGGGGTGGGCAGCAGCGCCGGAGGGAGGGTGAATGTGGTAGTAAGCGGCAGGGTGGAGCTGTAAATACTGCTGGCCCCCGCCAATGGCTGACCCATATTTGGCAGCGGGAATAAGAAAGGCGAGTTGGCCGGCAGCACCATTAATTGAACATTTGGGTTCAGTTTCTGAATAGCCCAAAACTGCGCAGTGAGGGGGTCATTCTGGAGGGCATCGCGAATGAGGGTGACGGCGGCGGCCTGGGCGTCGGCCTCAATCTTGATGGCGGCTGCGCGCCCTTCAGCCAGGATGCGGCTGCGGTCGCTCTCACCCTGCGCCAGTCGCCGCATTTGCTCGGCCTGGTAATCGGTTTGAATGCGACCCTGCTCGGCCACCTGCTTCGCTTCGAGAGCAGCCGAGTACGCGCCCGAGAAAGACACATTGCGCAGCAAGAAGCGGTCTAGCACAAAACCCTTACCGTTGAAGGCGGCGCGCAGCAATTCTTCCAGGTTAGCTTCCAGATTTTTTCGCTTCGAGCTGTTAATCTCGTCGGCGGTGAATTGCGATACTTCTGTACGAATAACGCCGCGCATAATTGGCCGAATAAAATCGGCTACATAACGATTTTGCAGCTCAATATGCAAGCGAACCACTTCGTTGCCGTCGATGCGGTAGATCACCGAGCTATCCAGGTATACCAACTGACCATCGGAAGTGCGCGCCGAAATCGAATCGTCGCCGGTCTTAACGCCCTCGTCTACCTCTTTCGACATCGTATAAGTTTGCCAATAAATGGGGTACTGCACCACTCTTTCAGCCAGGGGCACAATAAAATGCAAGCCCGAACGCAGCGGCTGCTCCCGATAACCATTGGGACTGAGTACAGACACCACCACTGCCGATTCTTGCGGCTCAATAAACACCAGGCTGGCGCTTAATAACGTCAGGAAGATCGCCACAAAAAGCGCCACCATGGTTCGATAAGAGAACAGGGCGCGCATGGCTTCATTGACGCCGCCGGCGCTAAACGCACGCCGGGCGATCAGCGCCACAACCAGGGCGAACCACACCCAGGCTAAGAGCGAGACGTAGTATAAGAGTTGATCTAGCATAGCATCATGATTATACTTTTAATTCCAAGAACTTGTCTGCTTAATTGGCGGCGAATGTCATTTATCCAGCGGAATGTTCACCTGGCAAACCGGACGGCTGAAAGCTGCGCCGGGCGTAATGCGCAGAATCAAGTTTTGCGCCGCCGCGGGGATATCAAACACCACCGCCACGCGGGTCGATTGGCCGGGTGAAAGCATGGTTTGCCAGAGACTTACCCCACCCTCGATGAACAAAAAGCCGGTGGCGGCTTTGTGAATTTCCTGGCTTTTCTGCGCCTTCCCTATCGTGTAATCTAAACGGTAATCTTGCGCCCAAACTTGAATATCTTCCGCGCCAGGGTTGGTCAATTCCAGGCGCAGCTGGGCAAAAACGCCTTGAGCGTGGTGTTCAAAAAGATCCGTCGAAAAACGCGGCGCCACTAACAACCGCGCCGTCAAGGCCTCCCCGCAGGTATGCGCGAAGGTGTAATCCGGCCCAGGGGTGGGGCCGGGGCGCAAGACCGGCGAGGGATCATCGGAGAGTGGAAATACCAACCCAGGCGTGGGGAGGCTGCGGGGCGTGTGGATAAAACGCTGCTGCAAAGCCTGGTGGACGTAGTTTTGCCACAAGGCAATGCTATCTTGCGGCTGATATTCGTGCGAGCGAAAGGTTTGAATGATCACCCGTCCGCCCAGGCAAGAGCTAATCAGCCCGTGATCGTTCCACTGGGGGTTTGGCGATGCCAGGATGAGCGTATCGCTGGGGGGCGGGGGGCTGGCGCGCAGCATCAACAAATCGCCCATATCGCCCGTGGCGGCGCTCCAGATCGAGCGGGCGTTGCGCAGCATGGGGATCCGGTTGGGGGTAGTGAAGACAGCCGCTTGGGGTTGCGTCCAGAAGAACACCGGCGGATCGGGCAAATACCAATCCGCCTGCACCTGCAAGCCGCACAGATCCAACAGGCGCATGGCCTGGCCTTGCGGAGCTGCATCTAAGTTCCATGTCTCTACAATAGCCGAAGCGCCGCCCTCCACGCGCTGCCGGATCAGGCCAAAAAATTCTCCCCCAAACTGGCGATCCGCCTCCGCGCCCGCGATCACCACATCCCAATCGATATCTGAAAGCAGTTGGGTCTTGAACCAGCCCTGGGCGCTGCCCACATCCACGTAAAAATAACCCGCCTCGTCTAACGCTTGCTTAATCAACCGCACATGCCGGCTGGCCGACATATCTTCAAACAGCAGAATGCGCGCCGCGGCGAATAAGGCCCGCTCGTCATCTGGTGAAACAGGCGTCGCGTTCGGCTGCGGCGCCACGCTCGCCTGCGGTGTGGGTTCGGGTGTTGATGGAGCCGCTGCCACAGGTGCAGCGGTGAGGATCGGGAGAACCGGCGGCGGTTCGATGGTCGAATCCGGGGAAAGCGGCGCGGCTGCCTGCGTGGGCGCAGCCGCCAACGCGCTGAGCGCCGTGGCGGTTTGGAGCAGATAGTTGATTTCGGCCTGCAACGCGGTTTGGGTAGGCGCCATGCTGAGGTTAACCGTGAAGAATTTGCACGCCGTCAAACCGGCGGCAAGCAAGACCAGCAGCATCCAGGGCAGGGTTTTTCGTCGCATCATAGGCTTTAGCTTTGACGGGAAACCAGGCGACCAAGCCGACCTACGGCCGCAGCCGCCACAGACATTGTATCAGGTTTTGTGTTATCATCCCCCCATGGCTGCCAATCCTCTCTCCGAATATCTGTCGTTTATCACCGATGTGGCTTACCAGGCCGGAAGATTGACACTCGGCCATTATCAAACCACCCTGGCAATAGATTATAAAAGCGACGACAGCCCCGTCACCATCGCCGACCGGCAAGCAGAAGAATACATCCGCGCCCGCATCGAGCAGCGCTATCCTCGGCACGCCATCGTGGGCGAGGAATTTGGCCTCAAAGAGACCGAAGGAGCCTCTTATCGCTGGTTCATCGACCCCATTGATGGAACAAAATCCTTTGTGCGCGGCTTGCCGATCTATGCCGTGCTGATTGGGTTAGAAATTGAAGGGCGCATTCAAGTCGGGGCGGCCTATTATCCGGCGATGGATGAAATGTTGGCCGCCGCTGACGGTTTGGGCTGCTGGTGGAACGGGCGTCCGGCGCATGTTTCGCCCATCGACAGCCTGGAGCGAGCCACCCTCACCACATGTTCCAGCACCAGCTTCTATAGCGCCGGGCGCACCGCGGCGTTGGATCGCCTGACGCGCAGCTTCTACTTCACCACCGGCCTGTCAGACGCCTACGGCTACCTGCTCGTAGCCACCGGACGAGCCGAATGTATGCTCGACCCGATCATGAACGTGTGGGACTGCGGCCCCTTTCCGCCCATTCTGAGTGAAGCCGGCGGCTACTTTGGCGATTGGAAAGGCAACCCCACGATCTATGCCGCCGAAGCGCTGGCGACCAACGCCGCGCTGCTGCCGCAAATCATCCCCCTTCTGAGAGATTGAACTATGCCCACCGAAATCGAAAAAATCACCCAAAATCCGGCAGTTGTCGAGTTCCTGGCGCAGCCCCACCTGGCGCGCCTGGCGACTGCCGACCCGCTCACCGCCCAGCCGCACGTTGTGCCGGTGTGGTACGTGTGGGATGGCGCAGGCGTATGGGTTAGCACATTCCGCGCCACCCTCAAAGTTCGCCAGTTGGAAAAGAATCCGCGCTATTCCCTGGTGATTGATACCGATCAACGCGGCGAAGCCGCCCGCGGGGTGCTGATGGAGGGCAAAGCGCGCATTATCGAAGACGCCGCCCTTAGCCTTCAGCGCGGGTTTGAAATCTACGTCCGCTACCTGGGTGTGGAAGGCGCGCAAGCCGCCGAACCGCAGTCGTGGCTGCACGACCCACAGACGATAACCCTGTACCTGCCGCCCGAAAAGGTGAGCGTGTGGGGGCTTTAACCCCTCAAATTGGTGAGCAGCCGCTCCATTTTACTGCGCACACCCATTTTCGCCAGGTCGGCTAAATCTAACCGGTCGCGCTCCTTCCACATGCGGAAGGCGTTATGCGTCATCGACTTGGGGATAGCCGGCTGCTCCTCCACGGGCTTACGCACCAGGGTAAGCGCACCGGTAGCGCAGGTGGTCACGCACAGGCCGCAGCCAATACAGCGTTCCAGGTGCAGGGTAATTCCCCCATCATCCAGGGTAAGCGCCGCCATCTGACAGCGCATCAAGCACGTTTCGCAAAGGGCGCATAAATCTGCATCGAAACGCGCCACGAAGCCCGAAACCGCCTGGTCGGCAGGGCGCGGCAGGCGATTCAGGTTGCGCAGCACCCCGCAGCAATCGCCGCAGCAGGCGCACATCCCCGCCACCGTCTTATCATTGGTTGGCTGCAACACCAGCCCAGCCTGGTTGGCTATGCGCAGAATTTCCAGCGCCTCGGCTGTGTCGATCCATCTCCCCAACCCGTTGTAATGATAATAATCGGCTGCTCCATTAAACAGCATGCACGTCTCCAGCGGCTTACCGCACGACTCGCCCATCATCCCCCGCTCGCGGCGGCAGATGCACGGCGCCACCAGGATGCGCTCTTGCGCCCGCACGATTTCCTCGGCCTGCTCATAAATCATCACCGTCTGATGCGTAGGAATCGCCTCCCCCACCGGAATGGTGCGCAGCTGGGCCGAAGTCTTCCACAGGTCGTGCTCGAACATGTATTCGAGGTATTCATCCACATCGCGAATTAATTCTTTATTCAACCGATTAACCTGGAACTCCCAAATTCCTACCGCAAAATAAACAATCTGGTATTGAACCGGTTTATTTTTAGGGCGGTAACAATAAATTAAGCCCTTACGCACCATCTCTTCCAGGCGTTGCTCGGTCACATCATCCGGCAAACCCGCCCGCCGGGCCACCACCGGCGCTTCGGCCCCCAGCAATTCCAGGTGCAGGGCCAGCTGCGCTTCTTCGGGCGTGAATAAATTTCGCAAAATGCGCAGCTCCACACCGGTGGGTGTGGCCGGAAAACCCGGCGGCAAATCATCTAGCTTCTTCGCTAACTGCTTATAAACATCATCCATTTTTCCTCCTGTGCGCATCATTAAATTTTGATGAGAAATTCTAACACAAAATTCGGCGCTTCTTCCAGGTTTAACGGCCTGAAACCAGCCTCGTACTTACGGTTATAATAGACAATGAAAATCCACCTTGGAGGTGCTGCATGAAACTGCGTTCAGAACGTGCCTTAACCTTTGACGATGTGTTACTGGTTCCTCAACGTTCCAATATTCGCAGCCGTAAAGATGTTTCAACCGCGGCCTGGCTTACCCCTGGCATCCGCCTGGAAATCCCCATCATCAGCGCCAACATGGATACCGTCACCGAAACACGCATGGCGATTGCCATGGCGCAGCAAGGCGGCATCGGCATCCTACATCGTTTTATGAGCATCGCCCAGCAGGTAGAATGTGTTAAGAAAGTGAAGCGGGCCGAGAACCTGGTGGTTGAGCAGCCGCTGAGCATTGCGCCCGACGCCACTATCGAACAAGCTCGCCAAAAAATGGACGAAGCCGGGGTGGGCGGCTTAGTGGTGCTAGACTCTCAGGGCCGGGTGATAGGAATTATCACCACCCGCGATGTGCTGTTGGCGCGCGACAGCTCGCTGCCAGTTAGCCTCGCCATGACGCCCCACGAGCGCCTGATAACGGCCGCCCTGGGCGAGGACATGGAAAGCGCCCGCCTGAAGTTATATCTCAATCGCATCGAAAAACTACCCATCGTCAACGCCCAGGGCGGGCTGGAAGGACTGATCACCGCCCAGGATATTATCAAGATCAAGGAACACCCCCAGGCCACCAAGGACGAACGCGGTAGGCTGCGGGTGGGGGCGGCCATCGGTGTGCGCCTCGACGACCTGGAACGCGCCGGCGCATGCGTGGAGGCCGGGGCCGACGTGTTGGTCATCGACATCGCTCACGGGCATTCAATCCACACCCTGGAGATGACCCGCCGGCTCAAACAAAACTTTCCCCAAACGCCCATCATTGCCGGAAACGTGGCGACGGCCGCCGGCGTCTCCGACCTGGCCGAAGCGGGGGCCGATGCAGTCAAAGTGGGCGTCGGGGCCGGGTCGATCTGCATTACCCGCATCGTAACCGGTTTTGGCGTACCGCAGCTCTCCGCCATCGCCGAATGCGCCGAGGCCGGGCAGCGGTTACATATCCCCATCGTGGCCGATGGCGGGTTGCGCACCTCTGGCGATATCACCAAGGCCCTGGCGGCCGGGGCCAGCACGGTTATGCTGGGCAGCCTGTTGGCGGGGGCGGAGGAAGCGCCGGGGGCGTCGGTCATTCGCCAGGGGCGGCGCTATAAAGTGGTGCGCGGCATGGCCTCGCTGACCGCCAATGTGGAGCGCCGCTCTTTAGACAAGGGCGTAGTGGATGAAGAAGAATGGCTTGAAATTGTGCCCGAAGGTGTGGAGGCCATCGTGCCCTATCGCGGCCCGGTGGCCGACACTTTGCACCAGTTGGTGGGCGGTCTGCGCTCTGGCCTGAGCTACGCCGGGGCGGCCTCCATCGAGGCGTTATGGGAAAAAGCCGAGTTCATCCAAATTACTTCCGCCGGGCGGGACGAATCGGGCGCGCACGATGTGCGCCAGGTATAATACCCTATGCCAACCCTCACCCACCTCATTCCCGAAGTTGACATTGACAGTGTGCTGCGCGGCCAGGGAGCTGACCCGGAAGTAATCCGCAGACGCCGCCCCGCCCTGGTCTATATGGCCGCGCAAGCCCTGGCCGAAGGGCTGCCTCTGATTGAGCCAATCGTCATCTACCGCCAGTTCAATGTCAGCGCGGTGCAGCACGAACAACTGCATCTCGAAGGCGGGCAGCGCCTGCGAGGCAAGCTGCCAGTGCAGCATCTGGCCCAAGCCAAACAGATTACGGTGCTACTGTGCGGCATTGGCGCATCCTTAGAGCAATACAGCGATGAAATGTGGGCCGAAAGCGCCGGCTACGCCCTGGCCTTAGACGGTGTGGGATCGGCCGCCGTGGAGGCCCTGGCTAACGCCGCCTGCCGTCACTTTGAAGACCAGGCCCGCCTTCAAGGCTGGCAAACCAGCATCCCGCTCAGTCCCGGTATGATTGACTGGAGCACCCTGGAGGGCCAGCCGGAAATTTTCCGCCTGCTTGGCGACGAGCCTATGCCGGTGCAGCTCACCGAAAGCTGCCTGATGATGCCGCGCAAAAGCCTCACCATGGTGCTTGGCAGCGGCCCAGACATGACAACTGGTGGTCGTACGTGCGACTTCTGCTATCTCCGGGATGTGTGCAAATATCAAGATCACTACATCTGAACCAGCCCAGGCTGCGCGCGCTGTTCACCCCGATGGCTGCTTCTTTTTGAAGGCGGCGGCATCTTTTTTAATATTTTGAATGCGGGTGCGCAGGTTTTCATCATCTGGGCTGTTGGGGTCTGAAATCGCGTTTAGCTGTGTTTCGGCCTGGTTTACAGCCTGGTTAGCACAAGCCGGGTCTTTCGCGGCCAGGCATGCTTCTGCCAGGGCGATATTGGCGCGCAAGCTTTCACGCCCCATCTTCATTACGTCAAACAAAGTTACGGCCTGAGCTAATAACTTCTTCGCCTCTGGATAGGCTTTCTTCACAAATTGCAGCAGCCCCAATTCATACAGGGTTTGCGTGAACAGCACATCGTCATCCACCTCATCGGCCATGCTGCGCGCCAGTTCCAATTCCCGCTGGGCGGCTTCATCCTGCTTCCCCTCCAGCCGATAGAGTTTACCCAGGCTAAAGTGAGCCAGGGCTTCGCCTTGCCGGTCGCGCTGCCGGCGCGCCAGGGTTAGCGCCTTAGAATACTCCTGCTTAGCCGCTTCAGGTTGGCGCCCGGCGGCTAGCAAATCACCCAGCAGCTGGTGCGCCGGGGCATGCCCCTCCACCAGCCGAATGACTTCACGCAGTGAGAACATCGCCTCCTGGGTTTGCCCCAAACGCGTCTGCATCAACGCCAGATTGTAGAGCGCGCCAACATCCATCGGCAGCAAACGGGTGGCCTGCTGATATTCGTGCATCGCCTCGGTAAAATCGCCGTTCTCTTTGAACAGATTGCCGCGCCGCAGATGCGCCAGGTAAGCGCTGCGATCCAACAGCACCCGGTCTACGGGTTGGTCGCCCGCAGGCGCATCACCCGCCGCCAGGGCCGTCTTCTGATATTCGATTTGCAACAAAGCCTTTCGATAGGTTTCAATGGCCGCATCGCGCTGTTTCTTTTCAACCTGGATCAGCGCCAGGTTGATGTAGGCCGGAATTAACTGCCGATCCAGGTTGAGGGCTTTGTCTAAATCGGCTTCGGCCAGGTCGAGCAGAGAAGCCTGCGTTTTATCTTGCTGCCACATGGTGTAACGCGTCAGACCGCGGTTGGCAAGGGCATCGGCAGTTTGGTAATCTGCGTCAATCAGGGTGGTCCAATGCGCAATGGCGCTTTCGTATTCCCCCAGATGGGTCATCTCCAGGTAGGCTAAAGATCTCAACGCTTCGTAAAACGTGGGGTCTTGTTCAAAAGCTTGCCGATACGCTTCTTGTGCGCCGATCACATCTTCCATCTTCTCATAGGCCCGCCCCAGCGAAAGATAAGCGGTCTCGATATTTTCCCAGCGCCCACGCCGGTTAATCGCCTGCCGGTAATCGTCTACCGCTTGCTTGAAGCGTCCTTGTTGAGCATAAGCCAGGCCGCGATAAAGCAAAGTGTTGCGCGATTCGGGGTAAATCTGCAGCACCCGGGTGTACAACTCAGCGGCCCGCCATGGCATATCTTGAATCATGAACAGGTCGGCGCGCAGGCGTTCGCGTTCAACATCCTCTGGCAGGGCTTCAAACTCGTGCATGCGCCAATACTGCACATGGTACATATTCGGGGCATGTTGCAGCGCCACGGTGATGGTCTCTAGCAGCGCCTGCATCTGGCTGGTATCTAGCGAAGCAGATTCAGGCTTGTTAGCCAACATCAATAACGTCAACTTTTGGCGGCGGTCATCTCTTTCAGCCGCGGAAGGCGAGCCGACAGCCGCGCGCCCATCGGGTTCATCCACCGGGTACATCTCTAACAAGCTGGAAGCCGAGCGAATGCCTGAAGCGTAGAACCAACCGAGGCGGTCGCGGGCATATAATGCCAACAGCGCCTGATCGACCCAATCGACTAGCTGCTCTACGGGGTAGCGGGTGCGCAGCATAAGGTCTACCAGGTTGGCGCTTGCCATGTTCTGCACAAAATTGATCCCCTCTAGTGAAAGACGGTCCTCCTCAAACACCTTAATTCCATCCAGGCGGGTGAGCGGCAGTTTTTCGGAGAGACCGCTGTCATCTTGCGCCGAGAAAGCTTCAAACACTTTGCGGCGAAGGATGCGCAAAATCTCCATGGGGAATAGACCGGCAAAAAAGGCCAGCAGCAATATCCAGGCGGCGGAAGATCCTTCAGGGGCAATAATTGGGGCCAGCCATGAAAGCGCCATCACCGTTAAATAGCGAATGGTGAGGTTGGCGTAATAGCGCGGCTGAATATCGTCGGCCACAAACTGGCGCACCAAAGAAGACAGCCCGAAGATATAGGCTCCCAAAAAGCTGTAAATCAGCGGCTCGTTAACCGGCAATAGACCCAACCCTGGCGCTTTATCCGCCGGGTAGAACACAATGATCCAGCCAAATATGCTTAGCGCGGTAGCGATCACAATCGACAACTCAGCCAGGGGCGAATATCGCCGCGCGCCCAGGCTTTCATCCAATTCAGCCTCGGGGCTTTCCACAATCGCCATCCGGGCCTGGGCCTCTTCTAACTCGGATTGCGACGGCTGCTCGTCATCGCGCGGTAGGCGGCTGTACACTTCTACAAATTTATCTTTATACAATGGGGCGTTCTCAGGGAAACCCAGGCGGCGTAAGTTTTGGCGGTATTCGTTGAACACCGTTTGCAAACGCCCCCGCGCAAACGAAAGGTAGAGGATGAGCGGCAAGAACCCGGCCACCGCAATGATGAATGTACGCAGGGAGTAAATTAGCCCCTGGGGGGAAATAAGCGGCAGGGTTAAGGTGAAAAGGGCCGAGGTATACGCCAACGAAAGCCCCAAGCCCACCACCACCTGGGTGCGATTCCGCGCCCCAAGCAGAAAGGTCAGCAGAAGAATGAACATAGCCAGGGCGATGGCAGCCACCGCTGCCGGCAGACTGAACCGGAAGATGAAAGCCGCCGCCAATAAGCCCAGGGCGGTCAGCAGGGCGATTATCCACTGGATCAGTCCGCTGCGGCCCAGCGTCGAGCCGTCTTGCTGCGTAGGAAGTGACATACAACCCCCTAGAGGATCATCTTTACTAATATACGAATAGAGGCCGGGGTATCTGGATCTTCGATTAACCAGGCCGCCAGCAGCGGTTTAAGCCGGTCTACCTCACCCTGGCCTTGCGCCTGCAATTTCTCCAAGGCGTCTTGCACCTTGCGCAGGTCGGCTGCACCATTCGGCGAGGCCTTCTCAATCTTCACCTGGCTCCGAATGTCATCAATACTACGCAGCATATCCGCCTGGATGGCGGGGGCTAATTGGCTGTGTTGAATGGCAGCCTTCAGCGCAGCCAACGCCTTGGCTTCCTGCGATGCTGTGGCTGTTTCTGAGCTGTCTCGCTCCGGAGAGCCGGTCTGCTCCAACTCGGCGGTTTCGGGGCCGCCCAAGTCGAGGCTGCGGTGAATGGCGGCGCTTACCGGCGCGCTGCTCAGGGCGTCGGTAAGGCGGCGCGCAATATCTGGCGAGGTCTGGCGCAAAGCGTGCAGCAGCTTTTCGGTTAACCCGGAATTGGCCGCTTCGCCCTTGTTTACTTCATGTTCGATGCGTTCTAGCAGTTCTTCTGTCTCAGGGGGAGCGCTTTGGCGGGCTTCAACTTGCAAGGCGCGAAACAGCCGATGCAGTGTGCCGCTTTCTAACCATCCGGCAGCCGATTTTTGCACGATGCTTTCCTGCACCCCGCGCCCAATCGCCAGGCCAGAGTAATTGCTCATGCTGTCGTAATTCACCACATCACCCCCCACAAAATCAACATGCACCTTGTCGTTTTTGATAGGAAGCGATTCGTATTCGTCACCCGGTTGTTCTGTCATCTTTTCCTCTTCCGAAACTCCATCAAGAATTAACAGCCTTCTAGCTGAAAATTCACTCCCCTGATTATTTCAACGTCTCAATTGATCTACCCATAAAATCACCTAAACCGACGACGCCACAACCGGCAAAGCGGCCTGGCATCTATGGCCCGTACAAGGCGTTAAGCTTCAATCCGGCGTGGCCTGGGGCGCTTTACTCTCCGCCGAGCGGGGCCAACTTTCAGACAAGTTGGCCCCGCTTGTGATTCATCCTGAAGCAAAGGCTAATCCCACACCAACAGGGTTTGGCCCATCACCACCAGGCCCACATATTGTTTATAACCAATCTGAAGCCAGGTATCGGGGCCAACGACCGCCTTGCGCAGTACTTCAACCACCGTATCGCGCGGCAGGTAGCCCACAATGGGGTTGATAATGCCCGGCCCCTGGCGCACGTTCACACCCACCGACGAAATAACCTTTGCCTTGGGCAGCTTGGGCCAACGCTTAGGCTCGGCGCCCGGGGTAATGACCTCATCTTCTATTTCGCCTTCCCCCTCGCCCTCACCTTCGCCCTCACCCTCAACTGGCAGCGTCTGGACCAATTTTGGAGCCGGGTCAACCGGCACATTACTCTTGCGCAGCTCAAAATGCAGATGCGGCCCAGTGGAATTGCCAGTGTTATCAGAACGCCCAATCACCTGGCCGGCGGTTACGGTTTGGCCTTCTTGCACAGCGAAATCCATCAAGTGCCCATAGATTGTCATGTAGTCTTCATCGTGCAGAATACGTACATGCACTCCATATCCGGTTGCATCGGTTCGCACCATTTGCACTTTGCCGGCTTGCGCGGCCTTAATGGGTGTGCCAGTGGCAACCGCCCAATCAATGCCGCCGTAGTAATACTGCCAACCGTTCACCTGGGCGCGGTGAACGTGCTCGGCGAAGGTTTGCGTAACAATCGAGTTGGATGGAACCGGATACAGAAATTTCATACACACCTCCGTAAAACCCCAAACAGGATAGACAGATTGGTGAAGCAGTTATCTTAATTCATCATCCGCTTCAAACATCGTGTTAGCGCAAGAGCATTTTAAGCCTTGGGCGCAAGCCTGGCAGCAAAAGACACCCTCGCGCGCATTTGGACCGTCTTCCGGCCCAGGAGCTATCACTACCGGCGGCCAGGTAATTTCAACGCCGCAACCGTCACAAAACAAGATATTATCCACGCGTGCCATAGAAGTTCCTTTCTCCAATAATCAGCATCCCTATGTTTACAAGAGATGGGCTTAGATAGTGAAGCCGCCCAGGCGGCTATTCGGACGACTTAAAGATCAGCACCGAGCAAGGCGCATAGTGCACCAACTTGCGCGACACACTTCCCAGCAGCCAGCCGGTCACTTCGCTCAGGCCGCGCGAGCCGCACACGATCAAGTCTACCGAATTGCGGCGGGCAAACTCTAACACCTCGGTAGCGGCGTCGCCACGGCGCATAATTGTTTCCACCGATGTACCGGCGTGCGCAAAGGTATCTTTGGCGTCGCTCAGCACCCGGCGGCCATAAGTTTCTTCCTCTTCCATCAACGCTTGCAAATCGGGTGGGTCAATCGGGGCTGGGTACATCACCTCGGGGCCAAGCGTCCATACCCTGGCCAGGTTTTCAGGGGGGATGGGCGCAGGCAGCACGTGCATCAGGCTTATAGCAGAAGTTGCGGGCAGCCAGGCGCAGCGCGGCTTAGCCGGGTCGTCGCTGCGGCAGGGCGGGGAGAGATATTCGATCATTCTTTCAGCCGAGCGGCTGCCATCGGTAATCGCCAGCACACGCTTTAAGCCATGGTAGGGCGCGCGGACAACGAGAACCGGCCGGTTGGCATATTCCACCACCTGCTGCGCCACCCCGCCTAACAGAATGCCAAACGTGGCGCGCAAACCCTGCGCGCCTAACACGATCAAATCGGCTTCAATTTCTTCGGAATACGCGTTCAGAGTGGCAGCCGGGTTGCCGGTTTTCAAACATATCTCCACCGGAATCCCTTTTTGCTCTCGCTGCGCCTGGATCTCGTTCAGCATAGCTTGCAGCTGTTCGTGCTGCCCGAAATGCTGGGTGGGCATAACCGACAAAATGTTTATGCGGCAAGCAGGCCCCTCCGCTGCCCCGGCGCATGACCCAAACAAATCCTCCACTAAGGCCAGGGCAGCTTGGGCGTGCTGCGAGCCATCGTATGCCAGCAAAACCTGTCGAACGCGAAAAGGTTGGGAATCTTGTTGAGCGGGTTTATATGCCAGGGACGTTTCCAGATTCATCACAGGCTCCTTTCATCACAAGCCGCGTGCAGATAAAAACGGTGTCCGTCGCAGTGTCATACGTCTTAACCATAAGCTATTTTTACAGGAAAGTCAATACAAATGTTTCGCGATTTAATATTCGCAGCGATCCCATCCAATGACCCGCTTTTATGATATAAATGCCGCGGAGCTTACAATTATGAAAATAAACTATTTAAGTCTCATACTCGTAGGGGCGCTGCTGCTCACAAGCTGCAATTATCCTGGAGCCGCTCCCGCTCTGCCCGCCACACCCACGGTTACGGAAACGCTTAGCATCCCGCCTACGCCACTGCCAACCGACACCCCGGCTGAGCCGCCGACCGATACCCCTGAACCGCCACCCACGGAAACTATCGGCCCACCGCCGCCGACGATTGCGCCGCCTACCGCAACAACTCCCCCCACCGCCACCCGCGGGATGGTGACGCCTATTCCGGGCGCGCTCTTTAAGGGCACATTTCCTGGCGGCGATCTCACTTTTCGAGTGCATGCAAATGGTCGGCTCGTGATACCCAAAACGGTGACGCTGCGGGGAGCCGAATGTAAGGAGGGAGGAAAAATTAACGATCAAATTACCTTTGAACCGCCGCCTCAATTCGAGGTAGAAAATGCCCAGTTTACAATGAGCCAGGGGACCCAGGTAACCATCTCCGGTCGGTTTAACAGCTCCACTTCCGCGTCGGGGACGATTACATTAAAGTTAAAGGCCAAGAAGGGCGCTTGTTCAATCACCAGCGCTTTTCAAGCCACTACCACCCCATAAGGCGACAGCCTGCGCCATATCGGTTAGTTGATCAGTACGAGTGTAAAAAAAGCGGCTGCTTTCCCTGAGGCATAACCTGGGGAAAGCAGCCGCGCGCCGCTTTGGAGGGCGCATTGCACCAGTTACATAAATCACCCCACAGGCGTCTGCCTCCACGCCAATGCCACCCACCGACACCGCTGTGCACGCCACCCCCGCTACGGCCACGCCTGTTGTCGTAATGCCTGTGCCTGGCGCGAAATTTACCGGCGCATTTAAGAATGAAACTTTTTTCTTCCGGGTAGATCAAGACGGAAAATGTTAATCCTCGAAATGGCTAGATAAGGAAAAAAACCTGCTCCTTTACTAACGACTTCCAAGCCACAGCCACTCCTTGAGCGAACCAGGCGGCGCGTATTTAATTATTTAAGCGTTACGGGGAAGAAAAGCTTATGGCTGCTTTCGACAGCGCCATACCCTGGCGGAAGCAGCTGTCCATTGTTAGCCTGTCCAAAGCCCGCCGCCGGCAAAATTGGCATGCCGCCGCCCTTACCGGTGGGGGGCAATGTAAAGGAGCTTTGACCCGGCGTAGGCACAGGCCCGCCCGCCATAGGCAGCGGTTCATCAACAAAAATACTCACCTGCTCGGCTTTGGCCTGCGTACTGTATCTTGAAGGGATGCAAATCTGCATACCTTCCTTCAGAAGCAAGTAACCATCGGGGTTGGCGTAATATAAATCTGATTCTTTAACTTGCGCGGCGGAGGCGATCGACGAAAAACTATCCCCCGCCTGCACGGTGTAGTATCTGGCGCATTCTGTGGAGCGCGTGATGCCGTTGTCGGTATCTCCAGACAGCATATTTAAACTTACAAACAAGATTGCTGCAAAGATAACAACAAAAATGAATAACAGAAAATCCGAGCCGCCGTTTGCTTCAGTATCACGATCCATATAATCAGTATATCTCATTTTTAGGCTAAAATGTATGCGGAGTTTACCTATTTACAGGCGGAGAACTACTATATGCTCTTTCAACGGTGTCAATGGGATGTAGATCTTTCCATCGCGTCTCCCGGCGCGCCAGGCAGGGGATGATTCATATGCGCGAGGATATTGTGGTTATCGGGTCTGGACCAGCCGGGTTGGCGCTGGCGGCGGCATTAAGTAGGCATGGCCTAAAGACACGCTTAATTTCTGCAGTCGCCCCCTATATACCCTGGGCGCCCACCTATGGAATCTGGGTGGACGAGTTGGATCGGATGAACTGGCTGCCTGGTCTTACGGATACGCTTGGCGATCAATGGGAACAGGTAAACGTGATGACCGACGGACGGCGTTTCGACTTAGCGCGGCCTTACGCTCTTTTCGATAACGCTCGCCTACAAGCACTGCTCTGGCAGACCGCTCAGAAAAACGGCGTGGATTGGGAGGTCGCCACAATCCGTGGGATCGTTGAACATCCATCGGAGATAGAATATCGCGCCGCCAAGGGGGTGAAAGGCGAGGCGCGCCTGCTGATTGACGCCACCGGCCACCAAACACGTTTCATCGAACGGGCCGTCTCTGCACGCCTGGCCTACCAATCGGCTTATGGGATAGTGGCCGATATGAGCACCGCCCCGCCCATGGCAAGTAGCGAGATGCGCTTGATGGATTTCACGACCGCCCACCTTTGCCCGGATGAACGCAGCGGCCCGCCGACTTTTCTATACGCTATGACCCTGAAGGACGGGCGCTATTTCTTGGAGGAAACTTCCCTGGCGGCGGCCCCTGGTATGAAGCAAAGGGTCTTGGAAGACCGCCTGGCGCAGCGGATGGCCTATCATGGTTGGCGGGCGCGACGCGTTCTCCATACCGAGCGGGTGCACTTTCCAATGAACCTACCCCTGCCGGCCTTGGATCAGCCCTTTCTGGCGTATGGCGCGGCGGCTAGCCTGGTGCATCCCGCTTCTGGCTACCAGGTGGGGGCGGCCTTGCGCCTGGCTCCGTACGTGGCCCAGGCCGTGGTAGACGCGCTGAACGCCCCCGGTGCATCTCCAAAAACCGCCGCAGCCGCCGGCTATCAGGCGATATGGCCCGCCCAGCGCCTGCGCAAGCGCGCCTTATATGCGTTTGGGCTGCGGCGATTAATGAGTTTCAACGCACCCACAACCCAGGCTTTCTTTGAGGCGTTCTTTGCCTTGCCGCAGCCCTTGTGGGCTGGCTACCTGTCGGATTCGCTCAGCCTATCTCAAATTTTACAAGTGATGACGCAGGTTTTCCGGCACGCCCCCGCCGAATTGAAGCGGCGCTTACTGGTGGGGCGTTGACCCACCGGCCAGACCCCGATAGGTGTGGGTCCATGCCACCGAAACATAGCTAGACCATAAACCGTCCGCCAGCAAAAGCGGCAGACCCATGACCACGCCCAAAACAAGCAAGCCCACGCTCACCGCCAGGCCAAAAGCAGCTTCCATTGTTACAATGCTCTCTAGCGCCAAGAACACCGCCCCGCCGGTCAGCCACGCCAGGACCATGCCGATGATAGATAAGGCCGCCGCGATGGGAGCCGCCACGAAGAAGTAGCCTAATTCCAACGCCGCCAACAGCAGCCACAGCGCCAGCACCTCTTTCGCGCCGCCCCGCAGCACTTGCCAGGCGCGCCGCAGTCCGGCAAACACGCCCAGGTCTTCGATCACCATCGCCCGGCGCGCAATTTGCACCAAACCACCAATAAATGAAACGGGCAAATAGACGAAAGACGCCCCCAACAACGCCAGCAGCACGGCAGCCGTCATGCGGGCGGCGCTCACCGGGTGACCCATGAATGCGCCTTGGCCCAGCGCCGCCGCCGCCGGCAGCAGGCTCACCCCCCACAGCTGAACCATGACTGGCAGCATCAGCAGCTGGAGACCTTGCAGCCGCCAGGCCGCCCGCGTCCACCCCAAGCGGTAGCCTTTACCAGACGCCTTCCACACACCCCAGAAGGTATCGCCTGGGGCCGAGGTTGCCAGGCGGATAAGCGCCACTTGCGCCGCCATGCGAGCCAGTGACCCCAGCCCACCCAACACCACCAGCGCCCCAACCGCAGCCCACGCCCATCTCGGAAGATCCGCTATCATCGCATCTCCACGACATCACATCTGGGCGGCGCGAATCGCCAGGCCGGCAGTCACACTGCTGAAGGCATTCGAGCCAACCACTTTCTCAGGGGCGAAAATGCGCCCCAGCATGTGGGTGAATATAGGAATGTTCGATGATCCGCCGGTTTTTACCACGGCGTCTATATCTCCTGCTTCCAGGCCAGAGGCCGCCAGCGTATCCCGCACCACTTGCTCCACCCGGCCCACATATCCGGCAATATCCGCTTCAAACTGGCTGCGAGTGTATAACTCCCACACATCCACGCCGCGGTCTAACAGCGAAATGATCGCCGCCCCCTGGTCGGATAGGGTAATTTTAGCTGCTTCCACCTGGGTGTAGAAAGAGAACGCCAGATCGTTAAAAATGAGCGAGAGCAAGGCTCGCAAGCGCGGGGGCGCTACCCCCTGGCGCATGGCGCGTTCCAGGTTATAACGCGTCTGCGGGGTGCTAAGTTCTGGCAAAGCGATCCAATCCGGCACGGCATGAACCAGCTCAATCAATTCCGGCATGTGCTGAACCGCCTCACGGCCAAAGTGGTCTAGCATACGCTTTTGGATAATGGCCCGGTCAAAATCGCTGCCGGCGATGTCGATGCCGCCGTTGGCATACACCCACCGGCGCTGCGGGTCGCCCAAGCGCATAATGGCGATATCTAACGTGCCGCCGCCAAAGTCGAAGATCAGGGTGTTTTGCGGGCGGGTGAGAGTTTGTTCATAGAACAGAGCGGCGGCCGCCGGCTCCAGTTCAAAATCCACCGCCGCAAAACCCGCCCCCAAAGCGGCCTGGCGCAGGGTTTCCTGCGATTGGCGGTCTAGTTCGGGATTCTCATTAAACTTCACCGGACGACCCAAGACAACACTGCTAACAGGTTGGCCCAGTTCATCTTCGGCGCGGCGCTTGAGTAAGCCCAGGTAAACCCGTACCAGGTCTTCCACCGTGTAATAACGATCAAAAACCTGAGTGCCCTGGTAGCCGCCTGTGCCGCCTTTACGCAGCGCCGTTTTAATGTATTGTAACAAGCGCCCAGGGTTTAGTTCATCCACGTTAACAAATATATCGCGCACGTAGAACATTTCCGCCCCGGTATACTCTAGCTCTCCGGCCCACTTCTTTACAAAGCGGCGCACCCGGTTGACGTTATGCCGGTAATAAAGCTCCACCGCCTCTTGACCAATAAAAGCATGGTCGTCGCGGGTAATGTAGAGCAACGTCTTGATCACTTCCGGCTGCACATTGAGAGGGTCGATAGGCAGCACCCGCACCGCTTTGCCGTCGCTCACCGCCACACCAGAGTTGGAGGTGCCGAAATCGAGGCCGATTTTAATCCCCATATGCCGCTCTCATATGGTCGCCAGGGCTGCCAGGGCGTCTTCCACCGGCAGCACGCCCTGCGCCAAGAGTTCCGCTCCGGGGTGCAGCCGCAGCGCCCCCGACATATCCAGGCTAAGGATAACCGAATTTTCCTGCACCAGGCCAGCGCCAATCACACGCGCTCCTTGCGCCCGCCGCTGAGCAGACAAAAGCGCCACGCCGCGCGTCCTGAATGAGGCCGCGCTTTCGATGTCGGCCGGGCGGTACTGCAGCGCCTTACCGGGAGAGGTCATGATAACCAGGGTGCGCTCCTCGGCCTGCGGGGGCGCATCCGCTCCGGCGATCACCACCGCCGTAGCCAGGTAATCGCTTGGGCCAAGGCGCAGCACCTCTTCAATGGCGAAAGGCAAGCGGCGCACATCCAGGCACACCATATGCCCATCGTGGCTCACCAGGGCCAGACGGTCTTCTTTGCCGCTCAAAACCAGGGCAAAGCTGCGGTCGGCGGGCAATTTTACGCCGCTGCCGATATAACGGTTAGCCAAGATCGACTGAGCCATTTGCACACGCAGCTTCTTGACAAAGCCGCGCCGACTGGCCTGGAGAAGGTATTCGGACAGCGAAAGGCGTGCAATCGGGGTCACGCTCACCAGGGTTTCCCCGGCGCGTGGCTCTTCGGGGCGAGGCGCGTTTTCCCAATCCACACTCACCGTATCGGAGGCCGCCTCAATCAGCGGAAGGTTGCCTGCCGGAACCGAAGCCACCCGCCCATTACTGAACACAAACAGCAGCTCGTCGCTAGATTTGACCAACAAAAGCTGGGGGGCGTCGGCCACAAAAGCCGCCGCGCCGCGCAACCTGGCGATCACCGCCTGTTTGCGAGCAGACGCTTCCAGGTCGGGAATGGCAATGTGCGCCACCCTTCCGTCGCCGCCCACCACCAGCGCCGCCCAGTTCACCTGCGGTCGGGCGACTGCACCTTCCGCCGGAGATAGGTTAACATCGCCGCCAAACTCACGACGCAGCATATCGAGCTGGTATTCCAGGTGGGCAATCCGCTGCTCATATTCTTCAACCCGTTTTTCAGTCATCAAAGCGATATTTTCGGTGAGCAGTTCTTCATTGCGCCGGCTCAGGTCGCGCAGTCGATTGCCCATGAACTGCAGCAGCAGCAGGGCGCTTTCAGGCCGTTCACCGGCCTCTTTTAACCATTCTTCGATTTTCTCTGGGGTAATCACCGTGGTATCCTCATTATATGCAAGCAATAAGTATAACATGGCTGCCGCAGGGTGTTGGCGCCGAGCGCGCTTTACTCTTAATCGAATGGCAGGCCACTCCGACCGCCTGCCTCAGGCTCCTATATCAAAAGATACCCTCAAAACAGCCTGGAGTTTTCCCCAATGAAAACCCCAGGCTGCATGATTGAGTCCTTATAATTCTGCCACAGCGTTTACCAAAACACTAACGGGTGAAGGTGTGACAGGTATTACAAGTGATGTTTTCATCTTCCAGGTGTTTTTCGTGCAAAGAGTAAAAGTCGGGGCGATCTTCCGAGCCATGGCAGGATGTACAAAGCGGCTTACCGTTCCGCGTAACACGCGGCGTATAGCCTAAGGCGTTAAAGTCAACCCGGTTTGTAGAATCATGGCAGGCTGCGCATTTGAGAGCCTGGTTGGCAGGCGGCATCTCATGGAAAATCCCCATCAACCGCTGCACATTTACGAAAGTGTAACCCGTGGCCGAAATATCAAAACCGGCTGCCTGTGCCCCAGCCTTTATAGCTGCGTCCAGGTTACCTGTCTGGAATAGAATGCCGCTTTTGACCGGCAAAATTGCCTTGCCGGCAGGGTCTTGTGGCATCCAGGCTTCGTGCCGTTTGAAAGGATAAAGCTTTCCATCATCTATGCCGCCTGACGGCTTTGCCATCCACTGACCGGTAGCAGCTGGGGTATGGTAAGCGTAAATGACGCTTTGCCCATTCCAGAAGGCATATTGCGGCGTGATATTCGCCCCGCGTATGATAGCCGGTTCATACAAACCGCGCGAATTAACCTCAGCCGTGCGATAGTCGCGCAGCATGTCTGTGGAGGCGACGCGTGCAAAAGCAGGGATATGGCAAGATTGACATGCTACCTTATCCAAATGACGGACAACCTCAGTAGGATGATCAACGTTAGGGTTATGACAGGAAGCGCATTGGCGCATGGGCACACCTTCATCGACGAGAAGATCAGCACCCCGACCCGCAATCTTATGTGAAGCAGTTGTGTGGCAATCCACACAGGTGATGCCGTTTCCCATGTGAACATCCTGGTTGACGCTCGGAGCAGCTAAAGCCGCCGACATATCGCCGCGCTTATTATTTTCTCCCCCGCCGGACGAATCGTGACAAACCAAGCAGGCCTGGCGTTCAGGTGTACGTTGAATCGTGATGGTGGCTGGCATAGCAGGATAGTTTGGACGAAAACGAAAAACACCCGCCCCAATATCCACCGCGGTGCGCTCATATTGACTGGCGTGGCACATCAGACAATCAGCGTTCAACTCATTTTCGCTGGTAGGGCGCTCACCCAACCCTGCATGACACATGGCGCAGCCGCCATCCACTTGCTTACCGTTTACCGTCATCAGACGTGAAGGGCCAAGGTTAATGTCCGGGTATCCACAGAAATCATTCATTGCCCCTAACTTGCCCTTCCACTGATAATGGTTCGATGCAGCGAAATCGTGAACCTGCTGCGCATGACACGCCAGGCAGGTCGCCGCGCCGTCATAATTCATCAGCTTGCCGGCGTGGTCGAGCAGACCCCCGGTTCCATTAATCACCACGGGGAGAAAAATTGGTGCGCCGGGAGCTATGGGGTCGAACCAAGGCGCAGCAAATGCCGGCCGGGCTAAGTACGCCCCTGCAACCAGCAAGCCACAACACACCCCAATCATGCTAAACCGCCTCATCTTATGCATATTGGCCTCCAAATTAAAATCGCGTATTTGGGTCAACTAAAGCTAGATTATATTAGCATAATTCCGACCTCAATTATCTATTCATAGCCTAATATTAATAGATGCATCAAAATCGTTAAGAGCTATCCTTAATTGCTAATTTTTAGTCATCGGCCTGGTTGTCCTATTTCAAGTAATGGGGCTAAACCTGCCCCACGCGCGCGACAATGTTATAATCTTTTTCGTAATCATTACAACCCTTCAGCAGCATAAGGCCAAACTATGACCGATTCATCTCCCCAATCCCTCTCTCCCGAACAGCTCGCCGCCCTGGATGAAAACCAACAGGCCATCTTCGCCTCGCTCTCACCGGCCGATCAGCAATTTTTTACCGAGAACTTCCCACCGGCGCTGCTTGGCCCCGCCCTGGTGCGAAAACAGGAGGCTGTGCAAAGCCGCCAACTTTTGGCGGAGCACGATCAGTTAGCGCGTGACCGCGCTGCACTCAACACAACCGGCGACCCGGGACCGCTGAGCCTGAGCGAGGGCGCCCTGGGGGCGGCGGGCGTGGCCGGGGTCATCGGCATGGGCGTGTTGGCGCGCAAACTGGCCCCGCAAGGCAAAGCCGCCTGGCGCGGCGTGACTCCTCGACAACTGGTTGACCCACTGGTGCAAACCTTTGCCCGGCAGCCGCGTACCGATATTCGCTTCGACGCCCCCACCACCGACGGCGCTCTGCACGGGGTGGTGCTGCTGCGCACCGATAGCGGTCTGCTGCCAGGCCTCAATATCACTCTCACCCCATTGCAGGATACGACCGAGGTGACCGTTAGCCCCATTTCTAAACAAAGCCTGGTAGAAACCTTCAAAGAAGGCGGGCAGAGCCTGGTGGAACTGGTTAAAGACGCCCTATTTCTGGGCTGGGGGCACGACCGCGGCGGCAGTGTGCTCGATTTAGCCGGCCGGGTGATGGAACATGGCGCTAACATCGCCCAGGCAGTCAACGACCTGGACCTGGAAGATAAAGCCTGGGCGTCGATCCAACGCGCCGCCGAACCGATCCAGGCGATTTACGATCAGCAAACCGCCATCCAAAGAGAACAAGCCTTGCGCCTGGAAATGGCATGGGATGATTATCGCTCCTGCCCCCGCTGCCGGGTGGAGTTTGGAGCGGAGGATGTGGACTGCCGCGTGTGCGGCGCCGCCCGGCCGCCCCAGCCCGAAGCCCCCGACCCACGCCGCCCCACCTAGGCATTTGCATCCCTTGATATAGCTCCCACCACCGGACGTTTCTTCCTCATCCCTGAGGAAAACGCCGGTAGTTTTGTATTACACCTGATGGTGTGTAATGATTATAAGAATGATGACAAACAACACAGGACAAAACACTCTTCTTCCGTCATAATGCCCATGCTAAATGTTACTCTAATACCGAATCCGTTTTTTTGCGATTTTCATAAAGGAAAATAAAGCGCATCATGAGCGATATAGCGGTCGAAACACAAAATTCAGCAGAGACTACACCTTCCCCAAAACCAAAACGCGGGCCCCGCGGCAAAGTCACCATTTTTGGCATGTGGTGTAAAGGATGTATGCTCTGCGTTGAGTTCTGCCCCACCGGCGTTTTAGCCCTGGTGGACGAAAAAGTAGTGGTGGTTCACCCCGAGAATTGCACCGCTTGCCACTGGTGCGACACGCATTGTCCCGATTTGGCGATTGTCGTCAAGCCGGTGATAGGCTAGGAGAGGCGCATGGCTAACCGATTAATGCAAGGCAACGAGGCAGTCAGCCTGGGGGCCTTAGCGGCGGGCTGCCGTTTCTATGGCGGCTACCCCATTACCCCCTCGACAGAAATCGCCGAAATTCTCTCCCGCGAGCTTCCTAAGGTGGGGGGCAAGTTCATTCAAATGGAAGATGAAATCGCCAGCCTGGCAGCCGTGATTGGCGCATCGGCCGGTGGGATGAAAGCCATGACCGCCACCAGCGGGCCAGGTTTTTCCCTGATGCAGGAGCACATTGGCTATGCCGCCATGACGGAAATTCCTTGCGTGGTGGTAGATGTGCAGCGGCTAGGCCCTTCCACCGGGCAGGCCACCAGCCCCTCGCAAGGCGACGTGATGCAAGCTCGCTGGGGAACCCATGGCGATCATCCGATCATCGCCCTCAGCCCCACTTCCGTCGCGCAGGCCTTTGATCTGACCATCACCGCCTTCAATTTCTCCGAGAAATACCGCACCCCGGTCATTCTGCTGCTTGATGAGGTGATTGGGCACATGCGCGAACGCGTTAGCTTGCCTAGTGACGAGCACGTATTTCGCGTCGAACGCATGGGAACAAACGTTCCACCTGAGTGGTACAAACCGTATGGCGATTCTGTGAGCGATGTGCCACCCATGGCAAGTTTTGGCACCGGCTACCGCTATCATATTACCGGGCTGTTTCACGATCCGTTAGGCTATCCCACCCAACGGCTGGACGAAATCGACGCCTGGGTCGAGCGCGTCAATCGCAAGCTCGAACGCAACCTCAATGAGCTTTTGCTCTATCAAGAAGATTGCATTGAAGACGCCAACACTGTGGTAATCGCCTACGGGGCCACGGCGCGCAGCGCTCGCCATGCGGTTAAGCTGGCGCGCCAGCGCCGCCATAAGGTGGGCATGCTCACCCTGCTGACCATCTGGCCTTTTGCCGAGGCTGAAGTGGCCCGTGTGGCCCACGACGCCCGCCGGGTGATTGTGCCGGAAATGAACATGGGCCAGCTGGCGATTGAAATCGAACGCGTAGTGGGTCGTCATAAAGTTAAGCGGGTTAATCTCGCTAACGGCGAACTCATTCCCCCGCAGCGCATTTTAGAAGCTATTGAGGAACATTAAGCCATGCCAGTAGAAGAAATTGCCATCCATTCATATTTGCGCCATACAAAGAAATTCCCCAATGTATGGTGTCCGGGCTGCGGCATTGGCGTGGTGATGGGGGCGCTGATACGGGCCATCGATCGCATCGCACTCGAGAAGGACGATGTGGCCCTGGTATCGGGCATCGGCTGCACCGGGCGCATGCCGGTTTACCTGGATTTTAACACCATGCACACCACCCACGGGCGCGCTCTGGCGTTTGCCACCGGGCTAAAACTCGCCCAGCCCCGCCTGAAGGTGATTGTAATTATGGGCGATGGCGACGCAATGGCGATTGGCGGCAACCATTTTATTCACGCCGCCCGCCGCAACATGGATGTGACTGCGATCGTGATTAACAACCAAATCTACGGCATGACGGGTGGGCAGTATAGTCCCACCACCCCGCTCGAGGCGCATGCCACCACCGCTCCTTACGGCAATATCGAACCGCCCATGCCAATATGCGACCTGGCTATGGCGGCGGGAGCTTCCTTTATAGCTCGCTCCACCGTATATCACGCCACCGAGTTGGACCGGATGATCGAGAAAGCCATCCGTCATGAAGGCTTTAGCATTGTCGAGGCGGTGAGCTACTGCCACACCACCTTCGGACGGGTGAACAAGCTGGGAACTGCCGTGGACATGATGCGCGCTTTGAAAAATAACAGCATCACCCTGGCCCAGGCCGAAAAAGACCCCGGCGACGGAAGGATTGTGCGCGGTGTGCTGCGCGATATTGAGCGAGAGGGATATGTGTCGCTATACGATAACATTATCGCCGCCGCTCGCCGCCCCAGCCTGGAGGCTGCTCATGCAAACAAATAGATATAATGACGAGCGCATCGAAATTCGCCTGGCGGGCGAGGGCGGCCAGGGAATGATCCTGGCCGGCATCATCCTGGCTGAAGCCGCCGCCATCTACGATGACAAAAACGCCATCCAAACGCAAAGTTATGGGCCAGAGGCGCGGGGCGGAGCCAGCAAAGCGGAAGTGATTATCGGCAGCGGCGAGTTGGACTTTCCCGAAGTGATTAACGCCGATATCCTGGCCGTGCTCAGCCAGGAAGCGTGCGATAAATACGCTTCCGACCTAAAGCGCAGCGGGTTGCTGATCGTGGATGAAGATAAGGTGGGCCGTGTGCCAACCAACCAGGCATTTAAAGCGCCCATTACCCGCACGGCTTTAGAAGCCACCGGTAAAACCATCACAGCCAATGTGGTAGCTCTGGGCTTGCTGGTGGGGCTAAGCCAGGTGGTGAGCAAAGAAGCCATTGAGCAGGCTGTATTAGCCCGCGCCCCCAAAGGAACCGAAGCGATGAATCGCGCTGCGCTGCACGCCGGCTTCGGTTTGATGGAGAAAAAAGGCTAGAATCGCGGGAGGACAACCCCGGATTTTAATTCAATATTTTGTGTCTGTGCGTTCGGGTTTAACAAACTCGGTTATTATTCTATTTA
Organism: uncultured Anaerolinea sp.; assembly: GCA_964531975.1. Lineage (GTDB taxonomy): Bacteria > Chloroflexota > Anaerolineae > Anaerolineales > UBA4823 > RBG-16-57-11. The sequence continues at coordinate 392,445 of CAZHFU010000001.1, forward strand.
ATACAGTATAATTTTAGTATGCCGGATGTGATATGCCCTCAGTGTAGAGTTGTCAATCGAGATAGCGCCCGCTACTGCACGGAGTGCGGTACGCCGCTTCTCGCCGGGCCTTCCGACGCCGAACAGGCCGCCGCTTCCAGCCCCGCCACACAAATACTCGGTCAAAGCCCCTCGCCCATCCAGAGCGAACGCCTGATGAATCGCTACCGGCTGGACAAAGAGCTGGGGCGGGGTGGCTTTGGCGCTGTCTATAAAGGGTGGGATGAAAACGTCAACCGTCCCTGCGCCATCAAAGAAAATCTAGAAGTTTCGGTTGAAGCCCAGCGCCAGTTTGCCCGAGAAGCCTCTGTCTTAGCGAATCTCTCTCACCCCAATTTGCCCCGCGTAACCGATCACTTCACGATTGCCGGCAAAGGACAATACCTGGTGATGGATTACGTCGAAGGCGAAGACCTGGCGACCATTTTGGAACAGCAGAAGGTGATTGCCGTTCCTACCGCGGTGGGCTGGGTGCTTCAAGTGGCCGAAGCGCTGGACTATTTGCACGAACAAACCCCACCAGTTTTGCACCGCGATATTAAACCCGCCAACATTCGCATCACTCCGCGCGGTAAAGCCATGTTGGTAGATTTTGGCCTGGTGAAACTCTACGAAGCTAGCGCGCACACCACAGTTGGGGCGCGCGCCGTCACCCCCGGTTACGCCCCACCTGAACAGTACGGACGTGGACATACCGATGCCCGCAGCGACATTTACGCTCTGGCGGCAACGCTGTATAACATCGTCACAGGTGAGCAGCCCCAAGAAAGCGTACTGCGGGTTAGCAGTAACTCGCACCCCACCGCCACCCAGCGCAACCCCAACGTCTCACCTGCGTTGAGCATGGTGATCAGCCAGGGGATGTCGCTCGACCCCGCTCAACGATTTCAGACCGCCAACGAATTTTGCCGGGCGCTGCAAAACGTCTTCTATACCGCCAACGACGAGGCCACAGCCTATGGAATGCCTTCGCCTTTCACCGGCGGGGGAGGCTCCGGCCACAACACGCCAAGCCGACCGCGCCCCGGCAGCGGGCCGGTAAGCGGCGAGCGTCCCCCCTCCGGGCCGCCCAACCTGGGCGTGAACGCCGGCCTCAACGCGCCGAGCCGACCGCGCCCCGGCAGCGGGCCGGTAAGCGGCCAGCGCCCCCCCTCCGGGCCGCCCAACCTGGGCATGAACGCTGGCCTCAACGCGCCAAGCCAACCGCGCCCCGGCAGCGGGCCGGTAAGCGGCCAGCGCCCCCCCTCCGGGCCGCCC
>CAZHFU010000001.1:393840-437846 GCA_964531975.1 uncultured Anaerolinea sp.
AACCTGGGCGTGAACGCCGGCCTCAACGCGCCAAGCCAACCGCGCCCCGGCAGCGGGCTGGTTGGCGCAAGCCGTGGGCCTTCTGCGCCAATAAACGCCGGCGCGGCGGCGGCTGGCCGTTCCACGCTGCAAGCCCCTACACGCCGGTGGCTGATACCGGCTGTGCTTGGCGGGGTTATTTTGCTTTGCCTGGTGGGGGTTATCTCCGCCGGGGGGCTGTTTGGCCTATCGCTGCTGCCGGTGGATACGACCGCAACCAGTCAAATGCAGATCACCCTGGGGGCGCAAATTCAATCGACCGCCGCCGCCCAGTCCACACAAGTGAGCGCCCAAAACACTCGAACCGCCAGTGGAGTGCTCAACCCACCGCCCGCGCTGCCGAACCGCCCGGCAGGCTTGCCCACCTGGCCTCAGGTGAACACTCGGGCCTATGATGAGCCACAATCCGGATGGGAAAGCGGCCAAGACACCACATCTAAATTTTTCAACACTATCGAGGCGGTGATTCAGACGGATCAGCTGATTTATCAGCTCGAGCCTAAGACGGGGGACGTTTATTGGTTTACGTCGAATAAGCGCCTGACCGCCGGAGAAAACTTCATCTTCTCGGCTTCCCTTAAGCAAGCGTCCGGCGCAAACGATAGCTGGCAAGGATTAATATTCCGTCAAAAAGACGCCCAAAATTTTTACCTGTTCGGGGTTAGCGACGCGGGTCAGTTCGGCGTATGGCGCTACTTGGGAGGAAAGTGGGAGGCAGTTGAACAGCCCACCTCCATTGCCGCCGTGCAGGCCGGCGCGACCCACAATTTGCTCGTCTATGCGCAAGGCCAAATGTTTAAAATGTATATTGAAAACGAAAAAGTAGCCGAAGCAGTCCTGCAAGATTTCTCCGAGGGCTTTATAGGGTTCTATTTTGAGTTCAAGACCCCTACCGCGGCGAAATTTGAAATCACTAACGTAATCTTACAGGCTCCTTAGGGCCACCCCGGGGGGCAAACGCTCCTCTAAGAATATTTTAGGCTATGAAGGAGAAGTGAAATGAAGTTTCGTCGTTATCCACCCATTTTCGCCATAATAGCGCTGAGTTTGCTGCTCAGCCTTGCCTGTACCATTCCATTTTTAACGCGCGCCAACCAGGCCCAGCCCACAGATACCGCCTCCGCCGAAGAGATGTCTGGGTATGAGACCGTAGTTGCGCCGGATGTATCGGGAGCGGTGCTGACTGAGGCGGCCGCCACGGTGTATGCGCCGCTTGCCGCCACCTGGACGGCGCTGGCCGGCGGAGCGCCCCTCGAAGCACAAGCTACCCCCACGCCCGAGGCTCAGCCCACCCCTGAAGGCGGTCTGCCTGGCGGGGCGCCTCCGGTTGAGGCGACTCCTCAGGCGGGTGGGCTGATTCAACCCATTCAGCCCAATGAGACTGCCCCAGCCCCCGGCGTGGGCGGGCTGATTCAGCCCATCCAACCGGGCCAGGCTGCGCCTGGCGGAGGCGCGCCGGTGGCCGGCGATTACGGGCTGCTGCCGCCCATTCCCACCGCCACCCCATTTTGGGCGCCGGTGTTAGGCGAGAAATATTCAGTCAACGCCCCCGCCGCGCCCGCCGCCGGCCCCGGGCCGGTAATCCTACCGGTGCAGCCGCCGTCTGCTCAACCCGCACTGCCGCAGCCCACCCCGGCAGGCGGTTTAATCCTGCCGGTGCAGCCCCAGGGGCAGCCGGCTGCCCCCGCGCCAAGCGCCCCAGGGCAAGGCGGGTTGTTACCAATCATCCCGCCGGCAGAAGCGACCGCCCCCGCCCCCGAGTTTATCCCCCAACCAGCGCAAACATCCCCAAGCTTTAGCCCTTTGCCGCTTGCCGGTTTTGACGTGCCCATTGGGCGAACCTACAGAGTGATGGGTGTGAATTTGCCGCTGTGTGGCGGCGTGTATGTGGCTAACTTTTTAGTGGCAAACGGCAGCGCGTTATCCTTCGAATCCGCTTCCATTACTGTGGAAAACCAGACCACCGGCGTTGTGCTTAACCAAACCGGCCCACTGAACGCGCCCTTCCTGGAAAATGACGAGTCGTGCGCGGCCGGCGGGCTTAGCCAACTGCCTCCTAACACCAGCCTGTTCGTGGGCGCAAGCCTGGGCGCGCCCGATCTTGCCGGGCAAACCATACGCTTCGAGATGCATTTATGCACTCAAGATAACCTGGCCGGAGAATGCCACAACTTGCCGATCATTTTTGTCGTGCCATAGAACAAGTTATAATTTTCACATATAAAGGGGCCATTTGTAACGGACGTAATCGCGCATTGTGTATTACAATCGCCGTTTGGGAGGGGAAACCTCCTGAACGGCGATTGCTTCTCAATCAGCAATGCTTAACCGCCTGCTGTGATCTCATATCAAAGGAACCTGAACAACATGGACAATCCCAATCTACCCTCGTTCGATCCTGTGCATGACGTGCTGAGCTACGAGCGCGACCCGCTGGACGCAATCTTTGCACCCAAGAATATTGCTTTAGTGGGCGCAACCGAAAACCCCGGCAGCGTGGGACGCACAGTGATGTGGAACCTGATCAGCAACCCCTTCGGTGGGGCGGTCTTCCCCATCAACCCGAAACGCTCCTCGGTGCTGGGCGTCAAGGCCTATCCCGATTTGCATGCTGTACCGGAAAAAGTAGACCTGGTGGTGGTATCGACCCCCGCCCCTACCATCCCGAAGATCATCGGCGAAGCGGTAGATATGGGCGTCAAGGGCGCCGTCATCATTTCGGCCGGCTTCAAAGAGACCGGCCCGCAAGGCGTGGAACTGGAACGCCAAATTATGGAACACGCCCGCCGCGGTGGAATGCGCATCATTGGCCCCAACTGCCTGGGAGTGATGAGTCCCGTTTCCGGCGTCAACGCCACCTTCGCCTACGGCATGGCCCGCAAAGGCAAAGTGGGCTTCATCAGCCAGTCGGGGGCGCTGTGCACCGCCGTATTGGATTGGAGCTTCAAGGAAAATACCGGCTTCAGCCACTTCGTTTCGGTTGGCTCGATGCTCGACGTGGGTTGGGGCGACCTGATCTACTACATGGGCGACGACCCTAACACGGAGAGCATCGTCATATATATGGAGACGATTGGCGACGCTCGCAGCTTCATCTCCGCTGCTCGCCAGGTGGCGAACACCAAACCTATCATCGTGATTAAACCGGGCCGCACCGAAGGCGCAGCCCGCGCCGCCGCCTCCCATACCGGCTCGCTCACCGGCTCTGACGAAGTGTTGGATATGGCCTTCCGCCGCGCCGGGGTGCTGCGCGTTAACAGAATTGACGAATTATTCTATATGGCCGACCTGATGGCAAAGCAGCCCCGCCCCCAGGGCAACCGCCTGACTATCGTAACCAACGCCGGCGGGCCAGGTGTGTTGGCTACGGATGCACTCATCACCAACGGCGGGGAATTGGCGAACCTATCTCCTGAGACCATGGAAGCCTTCAACAATTTGCTGCCCAGCGCCTGGAGCCGTAATAATCCGGTGGATATCCTGGGCGACGCCCCCCCAGATCGCTACGCCAAAGCCCTTGAAATCGCCGCCAAGGATCCCAATTCCGATGGTATGCTAATTATTCTGACCCCGCAAGATATGACCGACCCCACCAACACCGCTCAGGAATTAGTTCCCTACGCCAAAAGCTTGGGCAAACCGGTGTTGGCTTCGTGGATGGGCGGTGTATCGGTGGCGAAGGGCGAGGCCATTCTCAATCAGGCCAGCATTCCCACTTTCCCCTATCCCGACACGGCCGCGCAGCTGTTCGACTACATGGCTTCATACGAAGGGATTCTGCACCGCCTGTACGAAACCCCCATGTTGGAAGCCTACAAGCACGACCAACCCCCCGAAGCTGAGCTGGCAAGCAAGATCATCCAAAAAGCCCGCCAAGAGGGCCGTACGCTGCTTACCGAGTTCGAATCCAAGAACCTGCTGGCCGCTTATGGCATTCCCACGGTAGTGACCATCATCGCCGAAACTGAAGAGCAAGCCGTAGCGGCAGCTGAGAAGGTAGGCTATCCGGTCGTCGTCAAGATCCACTCCGAGATCATCACCCACAAGACCGACGTGGGCGGTGTGCAGCTAAACCTGCGCAACGCCGATGCGGTGCGGAAAGCGTTCAACACCATTCGCGATACCGTATACGAGAAGATGGGCGGCGAAAAAGACGCTTCCGGCGGGGTCTATTTCTTAGGCGTCACAGTGCAGAAGATGGTTAGCCTGGATGGTTACGAGCTGATTTTGGGCAGCAGCATCGACCCGCAGTTCGGCCCGGTGCTGTTATTCGGCTTAGGCGGTCAACTGGTGGAAGTGTTCAAAGACAGCGCCCTGGCGCTGCCCCCCCTCAACACCACCCTTGCCCGCCGGATGATGGAACGCACCAAGATCTACACCGCCCTGAAGGGCGTGCGCGGACGCAAACCGGTTGACCTGGACGCCCTCGAGCAGCTCATGGTGCGCTTTAGCACCCTGATAAGCGAACAACCCTGGATTAAGGAGCTAGATATTAACCCACTGCTGGCTTCGCCCGAGCAGTTAGTGGCGTTGGATGCGCGCGTGGTCATCTACGATAAAGATTTCGATGAAAAGAAGCTTCCCCGCCTGGCGATCCGCCCCTACCCACAGCAGTATGTCAGCCAGTGGGTGAGCAAAAATGGCGAGAAGATCACCTTCCGCCCCATCCGCGCCGAGGATGAACCGCTGCTGTATACGTTCCACGAATCGCTTTCCGACCGCAGCGTTTATCTGCGCTTCTTGAAGCCGCTTTTGCTTAGCCAACACGCCACGCACGAGCGCCTGTCGCGCATCGCCCACGCCGATTACGATCGCGTCATCACCCTGGTGGCCGATCGCTATTCGGACGATCCAGACAAGCTGCGCCTGGTGGGGGCGGCCCGCATTAGCAAACTGCACGGGGTCAACTCGGCCCGCTTCAGCCTGCTGGTAAGTGACTGCTGCCAGGGCCATGGCATTGGGGAGGAACTCTTCCGCCGCATGTTAGACATAGCCAAGGCCGAGAAGCTCGACACCCTGCAAGCGATCATGACCGCTGACAACACCGCCATGCGCAGCCTGTGCGAGAAGTACGGCTTCACCATCACCGACGCCGATGAAGGCATGGTAGAGGCCACGCTAAACCTGTAATCTTGCCGGGGTTGGGTTTCAGTCATCCCCGCAGCACAAGAGCTTAGGGAAGCTGCCGCTGCCTGCCAACGGCCCCCTAAGCTCTTTCTCTTTTCTTTTCCGCCCAACGAACATTAATAACACCTGAAAAATTGAGGTACAATACACAAAACAGGAGCGCGGCATGGACACAAAAAAATCTACCTGGTCTTCCTCTATATCGAATATATTAATCGGCGTCGCTGTAGGGCTAATTTTAGGATTGGTGATTGGCTGGGGAATTTGGCCGGTAGAATGGCAAAACGCCACGCCGTCCATCCTCGACGCTCACAACCGGCAGGACTACCTCAAAGCAGCCATCGACTCGTTTGAGATTAATCACGATGCTGCGCTGGCGCAAGCGCGCTACGACGCGCTAGGGGAATACAGCGCATCGACTCTCTCGGCGATATATTCCAATCCGCTGGACCAACCCGCCGCCTCGGTGCAAGCCTTCGCTGCCGCGGTCAACGCCCAGGCCGTACTGCAAGGGCCTCCGGGCATGCCCATTAAACCTGCTGCAGAAACGCCCTCGAATGGCGCGCCAGCCGACGCGCCCATGTTTGGTCTGCCAGGCAGCTTATCTAAATTTCTTACACCGGCGCTCTGCCTCATCCCGGCGCTGCTAATTGGATTAGGCTTATTATTCTGGTTACTCCAGCGCAACCGCAAGCGTGTTCGCTCAACAGAAATTGCCCCCGCCGATGACACCCTACCCACCCTCAACCTGGCTCGCGCCGATAGCGAGACCGTGCTCCAACAAGATAGCGAAACAGGCGCGGAAGCTGAAGAAGACGAATACCCCGATTGGCTTCAAACCAGCGCAGCCGCATCCCCTTCCGATGCGCTGCCTCCATTCGAAACTGCCCCGGTCACGCCTGGCGAAGCAGCCCCCCAGGATAGCGAAACGAGCCTGGATGCCGAGAAAGGCGAGGTACCGGCTTGGCTGCAAACAAGCGCAGCCGCCCCCACCGCTCCGGTGCTCTCCCCAGAGCCGGCGGATATTGGCGACGATCTGCCCGACTGGCTGAATGAAATCTCCCCGGCGGAACAGCCAGGCGCGCCTGCGCCCGACCCGACCAGCCCAAGCGCCTTCGCAGAAGACGCGTTCACAGGGGATGGAATTTTTGCACCCGCCGATCCAGATTTGCCCGACTGGCTGCAAGACGATATTTCACCCGTCGACGCGCTGGGTTGGGACGAAGAAACCCCACAAGAGACTCAGGCAAAATTCACTCGCGATCTGGCATCGCTGCCCGCCATGCAGGCCGATTTCGCCGCGCAGCTGCGCGCCGCCGGCGTGGGCGTAGTGGCCGTGCTGCTCAAAAAAGGCGCGGATGCAGACGCTCGCCGCCAATTGGCGCAGCGCGCCGACGTGGACGAGAGCGAATTAACCACCTGGGTGCGGCTGCTAGACATGCTGCGTGTGCGCAACCTGACCGTCGAACACGTTCTCCTTCTGGATGGGGTGGGAATCAGCGGCCTGCCCGAGCTGGCCCAGGCCAACGCCGCCAATTTAACCGCTAAGCTGTCTCACCTCAACCAAGAAGCCGGCTTACTAAAACAGCCCCCCCCATATAGCCTGGTAGAATATTGGATTAAACAAGCGGGCGAGATGCAGCTGATCGTATAATCTTGCCGGCATTCCGCCCAAGCGCGGGATAACTGCTCCGCCAGTTCGGCAAGCGCCTGGTTGGTTTTTTCGGAGAGGGAACCCCATGTCGGCGCGTGGTGAGATGCTGCGCGGCGATTAGCTCACACTCATGGAGGGCCTGGCGGCAGCGGTCTGGGTATACGACGCCCTGACCACCAACCACCCCTATCATAACGCGCTTCGCATGGATGAAGGCCGCGACACTTGCATAAGCGCCGCGGTGAATATTTCAATGGGCCTGGGTAGAAGCTCCGCCTCGCGCTTTGCTCGAAAAGAACGTATAATCAGCATCATATGAAAGATAGCCAGAACAACCTCATTCTCACATATACTGCTTCTCTTGGAGGTCATGATGCCTAACGCCTATGTGCAGCGTCTTTTGAGTAGTAAAGAGCAGGTGTTGTTTGTCTCTCGCCAGCATTGGTTCATCCTGCTGCGCAGCGTGACGCTTGAGCTAGTTACGATGGCGGCAATTCTAGTGATGATCAGCCTGGCATTTGGCTTGCTGCCGGCCTGGGAATGGCTGGTTACCCTGGCCGGCGCCCTGATTTTCCTGATCCCTTTGGCTACCATGATTCACGATATCCTCAATTGGACTAACCGTGAATACATCATCACCAGCCGGCGCGTGATGCAAATTTCCGGCATCATCAATAAAACCGTAGCCGATTCTTCACTTGAAAAGGTGAATGATGTCAAGATGACCCAAAGTGTGCTGGGGCGCATGTTTGATTATGGCGATGTTGAGATTCTCACCGCCAGCGAGCTGGGCGTCAACCTGTTCCGTCAAATCGAGTCGCCGGTCAAGTTTAAGACCGCGATGCTCAACGCCAAGCAGCGGCTGGATGACCGCGACGATGTGAGCGCCATCGCCGCCGCGGGAGTTGCGGCGTCGGGGCCGGAGAATATCCCCGCATTAATCGCCCAGCTAGACGCCCTGCGCCAGAACGGCGTCCTCAGCGAAGAAGAGTTCCAGGTTAAGAAGGCGCAGCTGTTAGAACGCATGTAGAGGCGCGATGACGCATTACATAGAGTATGCCAGGCTGACATTCCCTGAAATCCAGGCGCTAGAGCGTGATACACCGATTATCTTGCCGCTTGGCAGCGGCTATGCGCAAGATACCCTGGCATCCGCCCTGGGGCGACCCGGCGTGGCCCTCCTTTTACCTCCCATCCCCTACGGCTGGCGCGGCAGCGGCCTGGCAACCCCCGAACCCATCCTGGCCGCCCTGGTCGAGAACCTGCTCGACAGCTTGCGCCAGGACGGTTTTACCCACGTGTACGCCGTCACCCCTCAGCACCTCGACCTGGGCCTGGGAGCCAGCCGCATTGCCCTGCACCACGCCTCCTACAGCCTGCCGCCCGCCATGCTGCCCCCCAACGCCGTGCACGAAAAGGTGGTGGTTATCCCCGTTGGGCACATCGAGCAGCACGCCTATCATCTCCCCATGGCTACCGATACGCTCATCATTGAGGCCATCGGCAGCGGTGTAACCGAACGCGTTCCCCACAGCGCCTACAGCCTGCCCGTTTTCCCCTACGGGGTCAGCACCCACCGCCAGGCCTTCGCCGGTACGCTTAACTGCGGCGGGCGCGCCTTTGAGGATTTCTTCCTCGCCATTGCCGACACCCTGGTGAGGCGGGGCTTTGACCGCATTTACTATATCAATGGGCACGGCGGCAATCATTCATTCCTGGCGAACGTCGTCAAATACGCTGGTGAGCGTCACCGCCGCGCCTTTATCGCCACCGCCTGGCTGTATCTATCGTCCGAGGAAGGCATCCAGAGCTTGACCGAGCATCGTCAATCCGGCATAGGTGGTATGGGGCACGCCTGCGAGCTGGAAACCTCGCTGATGCTGCACCTGCGCCCCGAATTAGTGCATATGGAACGCGCCATCGATGAGATCGACTTCATCTCCACCCCGGATTATTATATGGATTGGGTGGAAGGTGGGGCGCTGATCGCCAACCCACCGTGGGAAGATGACACCCAAACCGGTGCGTATGGCGCCGGCACACTCGGAACGGTGGAAAAAGGCCGCCTTTGGTTGGCAGCGGCCATTAAAGAAAAAGCCGCCCATGTGCTAGAAATCCAGGAGCAGCACCAGCGCCGCGAAGCCAGGCGCGCCGAACAAGGCCGCCCGGCCTGAGGCGCTTTCCCCTTCGCACACAAAAGAGGCCTACCGGCGGATGGCCCCCGTCAGGCGCACCGCTCAACGCTTAACAATCCAGGTAATAGGTGTGATATTGGTTAACGCACGGGTTGCCCCACACAATATGCATGGCACGGGCGGTCAAATCCATAATTAAAGCACAAACTGTCTTTTCACGATCCAACGGATCAATCTCTTGATCCGAATGGTTGCAAATCGAATCGGGGTAATTGAGATGATCGCGCTGAATGGTCTGCAGCGATTTGAGGGTATGTAAATCGGTGTGCCTTAATAAGCGCCTGGCGCGAAAATACCGCAGCCGGGTGCTAATCAGCTCGTCCGGTTCATCTTCTATGGCCTGCATTTTGCTGTCTAGATAGTGATTGGTATGCACCAGAAGGCCGTCTTCGGCGTACAGCATCCCAAACTTGCGCGCCGATACTTCAAGCGAATACAGCTCGCCGCTTTCATGCACCAGCAGATGATTGTAGCCGGCGGCGCGGCGCGGCGCTAACGCCGATCGGATCGCCTCGGCCAGGCTGCGCGCCCCTAGAACCGCCCGGCTTACCACCACGCGCGGAATGCCAATGCGGCTGTCGTTGGGGTAAACCGAATCGCAGCATTGGGCAATACCATAGGCATTGAAGCCAATGTTGGGCAGCAGCCCGCCGTAAGTCATCGCCAGCCAGGGCGGCTCATCGTCGGGCGAAGCATGCACCAGGTAAACGTCTTGCTCATCATCGGGCAGCCAATCCTCGTTGTGCGCCGCCAACACATGCCCATCGGCGGTGCGGTCACCGTTCACCGCCATGCTGGTGCATTTAGTCAGGTGCAGCGCATCCATCGTTACGGCTTCCATGGCGGTCACCACCGCCAGGTCATCGTAATCTACACCCGCTCCCTCAGCAATCCCCAACAATTCTTCTACATATTGCGGATAACGCTCTTGGGCGAAGGGCATATATTTGCGCGCCTGGATCATGCCGCCATCCCAATTCAAATAGAGGGAATCATAAGTCTTCTCCAGCAGCAGACGAGCATTTTCGATGCTGTGGCGAATCTGTTCGCTCATCCCCTCGCCAATCTGCTGCCCAATCTGCCGGTGTGTGCCTTTCACTTTAATCATAGGGGGAGGCGTGGCGCGCCGGGTGGATTGGGCGCGGATTTTCTCTTCATCATCAATAATCATTTTGGATCATCCTGGAATTCTCAACAACCACCATCTGGGTGGGCTAACGCAAAAGATTATACTATGAAAAGACCCCCCGCCTTTGACCTACAAGGCGGGGGGCTTATCAAATTATCTTACGCTAAAACTTGCTTACCTCACGATTACTTCGTGATGATGGGCATGAAGAAGCGCGCCACACCCGTCGAGCACTTAGTAGCATAGAACGGGAAGGAACCGATAGTATGGTTGCCCAGGTCATCGATGACTTCAACCCGCACTGTGTACATGCCGCAGTACTCATAGGTATGGCCCGAGATGGCGCTGTCGTAGTACGGGGTGAAGGCCGAACCATCACCAAAGTCCCAGCGATACTTATAGCCCAAAACTCCGGACACATTGCTGGTGACAGACGCCTCGAACTGGGTCTGTACCCCGCCAGACAGTGAAACGTCGGCGATGGTCGCTTCGGGCATATCTTCAGCCCAATCGAACATTAAACCTAACAGATCAGCCCGCTGGGTGAAGCCAGGTAAACTGTCGTTCACACCTTCCAGGCCAAAGGTGGTGTAGACCGAAGCGCCGGCATAGCTAATCTCAGGGCGCTCCAGGCTAGGTTGATCGCGATGTAACATACCCACCGTACCATCATAGTAGTTATATGGCCCGGCGTAGGTCAAGAATGGCACGAAGCCATCCACCTGGCGCGGGTCGGGGTCGGGGCTTTCCCCCGGGGTGGGATAGATTTCGTCGATGTAGTACTGGTTCCACCACCCATCGCCAACCAGGTTCGGGACGATCTGGACGCGTACCTCGCCGGCGGGGTTACCCAAAGTTTCAAACTGCAGGTAGAGGTCGCCGGCAAACAGAGCCGCTTCTTCATCAGGAGTGAGGATTACGGCACTCGGCCCAAAATTTACGTCGGTGTCGCCCACCACAGTTGTATTAGGCACGATAGAATACAGCGCCGTGCCGTTAGTTCCCGCTGGTCCATTGTAGATCGACCCAGAATTAATGGTAATAGGGGTCGTAACGCCATCCGGATTGTGGACGGTGACATCGTAAAACAAAGCGTTATTGACATCATCGTAAGCGAAGCCCGCGTCGCCGGTAAGCACCGTGGCCACCGGTGGGACGACGTTCGCTCCCGAGAGCGTGACGAAATTGAAGGCGAGGCCGCTCAGGTCGAGGTTGATTCCCTGCAGCCCAGGGGCCGCCCCAGTGCGGGTGGTAATTGGCAGGTTCGGCAGATCGTACCCACCAGTAACCGAATCTTGCACATAAGCGCCGCCCAAGACAAACTGATATAGAAACGGCGGGCTGGCTGATGCCCCGCCGGAAGCAGACGCAAAGTCTTGCCCCATGACAAACAACTTGCCGCCCTGGTTAGCATATTCCGTCAGGTTGGTAAAGTCCTGGGGGATAAAGCCTGTAGACTGATACAGATCCGCCGTATAAAGCAGAACCGCATCGTATTTCGCCAGCTCCACAGCCGTTGGGACCTCATACACAACATCATAAGCGCGGCCCAAGGCATCCAAGGCGTCGGTATAGTAGAAGCTTACATCGCCGCTGAGATCGTTGGAGTTATTGATCAACAGCACCGGGTTAGCGGTGGCGTCAATCGTGCGCGCCCACACTGGGAAGTGTGCGTCGTGGGTGGGACCGTCGAGGACTACATAACCCTGGTGATCACCGGGCAGCAGACCATTGGCGTCGAAGGTCACAGTCAACACGGCTGTACCGCCGGCGGGGATGGTCACCGAAGCCGGTTCCACCGAGAATCCGGGCATCGCCACAAGCGAAGGCGCGCCGAAGGCAGTGGCGCTAAACTTAGCCAACGAGACACCATAGGTTTCACTGGCCCCGCCGATGTTGTTGACCCACACGTTGCGCTTCGTAACGCTGTCGGATAGCACCTGCCCAAAGGAGGCGTTCACCGGAGAAAGGATCACCCCGGGGTCGGCGGCGTTGGTCAGGTCTAAGCGGCCGGCGCCCATGTCTAGCGGTTGGGCGTGCGCGCCGGTGGCCGTATAGATGCCCTCGTACTTCGAGGTGGTCATCAGCGCCGATTTAATGGCGTCGTTAGACCAATCCGGGTGGATTTGCCGCAGCATCACTGCCGCGCCGGCCACATGCGGAGAAGCCATCGACGTGCCAGAAGCCTGGCCATAGCCTAGATGACGGGCTTCGCCAGTAGCAAACGGGGTATAACCTTGCGCCAGGATGTTGACACCTGGGGCGGCGATGTCGGGCTTAAGCACATTACCCACGCCCGGGCCGCGGCTGCTAAAGGATGCGATGACATCGGGGCGGTTGCCCACCTGGAATGCCTTCGCCAGATTAATTTCAACCTCGTTGGTCGTCGGGTTGGCGTCCGCCAGGGTCTTGAGGGCCATGCCGGCGGTGCGGCCAATGATGATGACGCCGTTCACAACCGATTCGGCGAACGTGCCGGCGGCCATGTTGATAATCGTGTCGCCATTTGCAGCGTTATTGAAGATAATGGTGAATTCTGCGCCGGCCTGTTCAGCATAGTAGGCTTTCATACTGAAGTTACACGTGCCGCGCTCAACTAAAGCTGCATAACCGGTGAAGGTTCCGGCCGGGAAGGCGACGCAGCCATCGTTGCCAGTACCGATATTGGGGGAGGCTTTCACAGCGTAGGTTAGCACATCCCCACCTTGCAATTGGTAACCGAATTCAGCCGTGCCAAAGGGAACATGCTGCAAGGCGGCGGGTATCGGCTCAGGAGCAGTGGCATTCAGCGCGCCAATCGCCAAGGTGCCGTCGGTGGAGCTGGCAGCCACGTTGATATATTCGTCAGACGGGTGATCGCCGGTTCCCGTATTCGGGCCGGCGTTGCCGTTAGACATACTCACGAACACACCGCTGGCGGCCACATTGCGCAGCGCAGTATCGAGGAAATCGCCCGATCCGCCAAAGCTGCTGGGGCCGCCGCCCCACGAGTTATTCAGCACGTCGGCCTGGTCAATAGCAATATCTTCCAGGGCGGCGATGCCTTCGGCATCGTAGAAGGAACCATTGTCGGTGATGCTGTTGTAGAACACACGATAGCTCATCACCCAGGCGCGCGGGGCCACACCGCTAATGGTGGTGGTGAAACCACCGTAATCGGCCAGCACTTCGTTGCCGGCTGCGGTCGAGGCGGTGTGCGTGCCGTGCTCGGTGCCATTAACGCCCGGCCACGGGTTTTCATCACCCGCAGATGGCGGATCCCAGGTGCGGAAATAAACCCGAGAGAGGATGATCTTGCCGTTGTTGTTGGCAGTTAAGCCCAGGCCGCCCTCCGGGTAATCGGGAGGATAGCTGTAGCCCACGCCGCTGAACATGGGAGCATCTTTGTGCGCGCCGCCGTCCATGCTGGCAAACTTAATGCCTGCTCCGGCGTTACTCTTCCCGCCTACGACGGGGTTATTCCACGCAGCCGCTGCATCGATGATATTCAAGCTCTTGTACAAATCCGGCTGATGCGCGTAATCCAGAGAAACCCGTTTTACCTGGGGCATCCGGCTCAATTTCGCCGCAGCCTCCTTGGCAACTACGCCAGGGTCAATCACCAGGCCGTTTAATACCACCTGGTAAGAAAGACTTTCTAACTGCCCAAATTCATTCTTGAATTGACCCACCTTTGCGTTTGGCAGAACTTGCTTCATAGCGGCAATAAAAGCCGCCTGCTCTGCCTTAAGCTGGGAGATGTAGTTTTGAGCGGCGCTGTCTTGTACGTTCAAGCGACCATTAACGCCGCGCGCCCGGCCGGTGTCTTTGCTCCACTCCGCCAGGGAGGGCGACTTGAGCATGACAATGACGCGATGCGAAGTGGGCGCCTGAACTACAGCGCCATCGTCAACCGTCAAGCCGCCCAGGTTCAACTGCGGCTGTGGGTCGCCGGCTTGCATGGCGTTGGCCGTAGTAGTAGCCAGCCCAAAGGTCATTAAAGAGACCAGCAAACTGACTGCCACCAACAAGTTCACTACTGAACCGGTTTTCTTAAACATCCTCTTCCTCCATATAATATTGGGGATACAATTTGCCTGATAATCCAGGCCCGGACTAAATCTCACCTGATATTTACATTGCAAAACAGATAGTTAGTTTGCGACCGCCTCCCTTCTATTTTAATAGCATGGAAATTTGGTTTATTGCGCTGCGCCGGTCATCGGCTGCGGCATCCGTTGTAGTTGGCGTAAAAACTTTGGATAGCCAAGTCATCGAGTAGATAAAATGAACCGTCTTAACTTTCAGATGCGAAAATATGTCTAAATTACTCAGCGGAGGTTCCAGGTATTTCCATGCGTTGACGGATAGATATATGATTTTACCATCTAATGTCCTATTAGGGAGAGAAACAACGCATACCCGTTAATTACTAATCTCACAGGAATAATCAGCGCGGGTTGATAACGCCGGTCGTTTGAGCTGATATGCACCTCGGCGTTGTATACGCCCGGCGACAATATTCCGGGGGCAGCCGCCTGCACCTGGAGCACGGTTTGCTGCCCTATTCCCAGCGGCCCATCCGAAGCCAGGCTCACATCCAGCCAGGGCGCGTCGGGAGGGTCGCACGGAGGCGAACCGGCTTTCTGATAGCACAGCGCCATACCGTCGGATAAAACTGGAGTGTTATAGGAAAATTCGTTAAAAAACGGCCCATAACCGCGTATCCCCACCGTGGCCGAGTTACCTTTATCAAGTTTATAATCCTCGAACAGCACATCCTGATATTGAAACTTGATGTTGCCGGTGGCTTCGTACAAAATCATCTCGAAGGTGGCCTGGCCGGTTTTATAATAATGCGGACGGCGAAACCATTCGATCACCAGGCGGCGGTTGGGGGCCGTTCCCAGCACATCATAGGCCACCCAGCCGGCAGAGCTATCGAAATCATCCCAAAACGGAGCCAACAGATACGTTTGCTCGGTCGCCGACAGAGATATGTTTTGGAAAGATACCCCCACCGGCGCTGCGGTCACCAGCACCGCCCCGTTATTGCTCACCCGCAGCGCCTGGGCCTGGCTGCCATACAAGCTGAAGGGGAATGGCAGCGGCAATGTGGCTGCTCCGTCATCGGTCATGGGCAGCTGGGTTTGGCTGCCGGCCACGTCTTCCCAAGCGTACCGCACGCCGCTGTTGACACGACTGTCAAGCGCCACATAACCATAACCATCCGCGGCGGGTAGGGTAAAGTTGGTAGGCGCTTCGTAGACAGACAACATCAATGGCCCTTCACCATGGTTCACCAAATTCCAGGTCAGGGTCTGGCTTTGTCCATACGCCATAGTGAGCGTCAGGCCGGGAGTTGGACTGACGAGGGTGGGGGTGATGACCATGGCCGGCAAGCCCAGGGCAAAATCGCGGTGCAGGATGTTGCTCTGGGGGATCGTCAATGTTTCCGTTACCGTCGCATAAAATGGAGCCGCCACCGACAGCGTATAAGTCAGGGGCGGCATTTCGCCTTCAAACCGCCCCTGTTCATCGCCAAAGATGCTATAAGCGTCCGGCATAATCCACAGGCTGGGGTTTGCCACCGGCGCGCCCGTGCCGGCGTCGCGCACCTGCCCGGTCAAAACACCGTTCATTGTGATGGGCTGGAGGGCGAAATCTTGCTGTTGGTAAACCTGCAAATCTACGACTGCGCTCTCCGGCAAATGCAAGCGGCTGTCTGCCTGAATCTGGTAGACGCCTTCGGGAAGGGCGAAATGGTAGCATGGGGCGCTTTGTGTAACCAAAGTCTGGGTAATCCATTGATCAAAGGGGCCAATTACGTTCACTTCGCCCTCTAAGGCGGCGTGGGTGAGGCTATCGCTCAGGCAGCCTTCCAGGTCGGCCAGGGGGGTTGGGGAAAGGCTAAAGTTGAGCGTGACCGTCATATCGTCGGTGATGACCAGCCCAGGAAGAGACTGTGCGGCGTAACCGTAAGCCCACACACTGGACGTATAAACGCCCCCCGGCAGCGGCAGCGTATATGCGCCGGAGGCGTCTACGTGGGTGTGGAAGTCGTGCCCCTGGCCTTGGCCGCCCACCCAAGCCGAGGACACCGGGGCGTTATCGCCGGCTCGGGTCACCTGGCCGGTTAAATGACCGGTAACCGCGTAAGCGTTATAAACCACCAGGGCGAAATCCTGGTCGGTGAGGTCGGCATTACCAGGCACGCCGTCGCCGGGTAGGTTAGCGGCCGTGATGCGCACAACCACGTCGCCGCCAGACCCAGGAGGGAGGAAGATGCTTTCCAAATTATTGCGCGGGTCGGGCGTTCCACCGGGCAGCGAGAGCGCCCCACTGAACTGATTGCCCAGGTAGGTTTGCCCATCCAGCACCAGCGCCAGGTTTAGATCGTTAACATAGGCGCTGCCGATGGTGGCTCCGGGGGCGTCGGTCCACGCCAGGCTCACCCGCAGCGGCAGGGCGGGGTCGGCTACGCGCACAGTGCGGGTGAACACCTGCCCGGTATCCGTAAGCATTTCGCTCTGGTCGAACAGCACCCGCGCCGCGCCATCGAACATGCGGCCCAGGTCGGCCAGGCCTAAGCCCTGCTGGGGCGATGGCAAGCTGTCGGCCGGCCCACTCAAATAGCGGGCGCTGTTAGTCAGATAGGCCTTGGTCATGGCGGCGCTGGGAGCAGGCCGGCCAAAATGATCTTGATAGTAGCGATAGAACAGTGAGACCGCGCCCGCCACGGCCGGGGCCGAGTGACTGGTTCCCGACGAGGCGGCGTACCACGTCTGTCCGGGCGGGTAATACGTGTCGCACACCCCCACACCGCTGTAATCGAGAGATTGCGAGGCTGGCCCCTGGACGTGCGTTCCGGGAGCCACCAGGTCGGGCTTGATTCGCCCATCATTGGTAGGGCCACGAGATGAAAAGCCAATGATCTGCTGAGCGTCGTCGGCCCCGTCGCTGTCCACCAGGCAGCCATCATTCCAGCCCGGACGCACATTTTCGCTTGCGCCTACGGTAATCACGTTCTTGGCATTGCCAGGGGAACCGGTGCTGCCCGAGGCGGGGCCGGAGTTGCCGGCGGAGAAGATGAAAATCAGGCTTTGCGAACCGGCCTGACCGGGCGCCGCATCGCGCGCCAGGGCGTCATACGCCTGATCCAGAATGGTATAGGAACCGGGATTTGGTTCGCCCCACGAATTGCTGCTAATGCGCCCACCCATTAAATAACTGCGGCTAACCAAAGCCGCATAGTTATCCCCCGGCAGCTGCCAGTTTCCGGAATTGTTGAAGACCTTAGAGCCACCCAGCCGTCCGAAGGGGTTGATGCCCAGCCCGAGGTGATAGCCCTGCGCATCCTGGTAGGGCGCGCCGGTCTGGTCGTTATAGCCGAGTGCAATCCCGGCGTTAAGGTTGCCATGTCCGGCGCCGCCATCCGCCAGTGGATCGTTGGTCCAATTCTGATTGTAGATCAGCCGGTCGGGGAGGGTTTTATCGCCCTGGGTGTAGAAATCCGGGTGGCGTGGGGTCAGCGAGCCGTCATCCAGGCCGTCGTCAGTGATGTCCAGGATGGGGTAATCTTCCGGGCGATTAGAAAAACCCAACGTGGTGAGCCAGGCCAGGTAGCCTGGTCCACTGGGGGTATGCTCGCCAGACGCCAACGCTCCGGCCATGATCTGCGCCTGCACTTCATCCAGCTTACGAATAACCGGCAGCGGCTCTACATTCACCACCCCAGGCTGAGACGCCAACCACGCCAGTTGATTCGCGGCCACCCGCAGACCCACCACCTGGGTTTGCACACCCGGCAGCGTCGGGCGGATCACATCCACCGCTTCCTTTTGGAGCTTGGCCACAACTTCAGGCAAGCCATCCACCACCTGCACCAGTACATCCACAGTTTCTCCCGGCTGCGCATCGGCTTGTATCCCATCCAACGCCGGATGCAAGGCATACTGTGGGTGATAGGTTTGATAAACCAGGAGGGGAACAGAGACCTGGACGGTGCGCAGCTGCGCCGGACTGCCCCACACCAGGTAGGCGTAATCGGGAATGTACTGCACGATGTGCAAACCGGCGTGAGTGAGCGCCGTGAACCATTCTTCCTGGACGGGGCCAGGCAGCTGCACCAGGTACAGCCCAGCCTTCGTGCTCATCGGCGCGTCGGGGGTCGTTCCGGGTGGAGTGTGCGCCGGCAGGGTTACATCGCCTCGCCGTAAATGCACCACTTCCCCCAAATTCCGCTGCGCGGTTACGTTGTGACCGTGCAGCGACAAACCAATAATCAAGACAAGCAGCCAACCGCTAAAGATAAGCTTGATTTTCACCTCGCAATTATATAGCATTTTTTCCAACCAGGTAAGTATATTAGATATATTCGATAATTTTTCACTCTTGACTTTTTCATGTCCATCGCCTAAAATAGGTATACCTAATTTATAGTTTTTCTATACCTAAAGGAGAGACAATGAGTGATTATTCTTTGATAATATGGCTGCTATTGGGAGCCGCCCTCGCCATAAGCTTGTGGTTTGGCCTCCGGCGCGCCCCAGGGCGTTGGCGCGCGCTGCGGGCCGAAGAACAACGCCGCCACGTGGAGGATGCGCTCAAGCTCATCTACAACCTTCAGCAAGAAGGCCAGGTTGTAGACCAGTATCGCCTGGCGGTCGAGCAGAAAATCAATCTTCCAGCCGCCCAGGAGCTGATTTCGAATTTGCAGGCGCAGCAACTGATCGATGTGGATCAGAAACTGGGCCTAAGCTTGACCACCGCCGGACGGCGATGGGCGCTGCAAGTGATCCGCGCCCATCGTCTTTGGGAGCGATACCTGGCCGATGAAGCGCGTATGCCCCTGGAGCAAATTCACACCGCCGCCCATCGCCGCGAACACCAAATGAGCGTGGATGAAGTGGACGCCCTGGACGCCGCCCTGGGCCACCCCGCCCGCGACCCCCATGGCGATCCAATACCCAATGCAGCCGGCGATATGCGCGACGATTCATGCAGCACACCGCTTATCCAGCTAGAATCGGGTCAACGAGGGCGCATCAATCACCTGGAAGACGAACCTCCCCTGGTTTACGCTCAGATCCTGGCCGAAGGGCTATACGTGGGCCAATCCATCCTGATGCAGGAAAACAGCCCGCAGCGGATTGTGTTTACCAGCAGCGATAATGAATACATTCTGGCTCCCCGTGTGGCCGAAAATATCTCGATATGTTTAGATATCGCCAACGTGCAGCCTGAACAGGAGGTCATCCCGTTGGACATTCTGCCAATCCAGGCTAAGGCTGAAATTGTGACCATCGACGATCGCTGCCAGGGTTTTACCCGCCGCCGCTTTTTAGACCTGGGCTTGACCCCTGGCGCGGTGATTTACCCCGAGCTGAATAATTTCTTTCAAGATCCACGCGCATATCGAGTGCGCGGCACATTGATCGCTTTACGACACGAACAAGCCGGCCTGATCTGGGTGCGCGCGCTTAACGATCAATCCGCACAGCCATCGGTAGGAGGCTAATCAACTTATGTCAAAGATATTGCCCGCTGCAGCTTGTGAAACCTGCCCGGCGAATGCCCGCCTGGCCCAAATGGGGCTGAAACTGGAGAAGTTCGATAAGATCGTCGCCCTGGCAGGCAACCCGAACACCGGAAAGTCAACCGTTTTCAACGCCCTCACCGGCCTCAATCAGCACACCGGCAACTGGCCGGGTAAAACCGTCACCCGCGCCGAAGGCGGCTACGAATTTAACGGCGTCCGCTATAAACTGGTGGATCTGCCCGGCACCTACTCACTCCTTTCCGCGTCGCAAGACGAAGAGGTGGCGCGCAACTTTATCCTGTTCGGACAGCCCGATTGCACCGTGGTCGTGACCGACGCCACCTCACTTGAACGAAACCTGAACCTGGCCCTGCAAGTCATGGAAATTACCGATAAAGTGGTGGTGGCGATTAACCTGATGGACGAGGCCAGGCGTAAAGGCATTAAGGTGGATGTGCGCAGTTTGTCACGTGATTTAGGCGTCCCCGCCATCCCCATCACGGCCCGCACCGGCGAGGGGTTACAAACCTTACTCTCAACGATCGGCGAGGTGATCAGTGGAGAAATTCAGACCAAACCGCTGCGCGTAGAAGGCTCGCCAGCGCTGCAGCGCGCCATCGCCGACCTTAGCCGGAAAATTGAGCAGCTTTACCCTGGGACACCCAACGCCCGCTGGTTAGCTATTCGCTTGTTGGATGGCGATAAGCGCGTGGAGCAGGCCATCTTAAGCGGTGAAATCGCTGAGATGGTCGGCGACCAACAGCGCTCCGACGTGAGTTTTAGCCGCAAAATGTCCGTCGATGGACGGCAGTAACAGGACACCATGAATAACATGCTTACTCCTCAAGATATTCTCGATCAAGCAGAAGCGCTTCGCCCGCAGCTTTCCAGCGGCTTTCGCGATGAAATCGTCAAATCGCTGTACAGCGAGGTAGAGCGCATCACAGACCGCGCCGTACAGGTGGGCGACAAACACAAATACGATTTTGACCAGCGCATTGATCGTCTGGTCACCTCGCCCATCTTCGGTTTACCTCTGATGCTGTTGATTCTGGCAGCAATCTTCTGGATTACGATTGTGGGAGCCAACGTGCCCTCGGCCATGATCGCCAATGTGCTGTTTGCCATAGAAGACAAGGCGGCGGCGTTGTTCACGCAATGGGGGATGCCCTGGTGGGTGACCGGCTTTATCTGGCATGGGGTGTACCGCGGGCTGGCCTGGGTTATCTCAGTTATGCTGCCCCCCATGGCAATCTTCTTCCCCATCTTCACCATTCTCGAAGACCTGGGCTATCTGCCGCGGGTGGCTTTCAACCTCGATTTTCTATTCAAGCGCGCCGGTGCGCATGGCAAACAAGCCCTCACGATGGCGATGGGCTTCGGCTGCAACGCGGCCGGGGTGATTGCGACGCGGGTGATTGATTCGCCACGCGAGCGGCTGATCGCCATCCTAACCAACAACTTCGTACCCTGTAACGGCCGCTTTCCAACCCTCATCTTGTTGGCTACCATCTTCGTGGCCGCAGCCTTTCCTCCGGCGTTTGCATCCTTTGCTGCTGCTGGTGCGGTAATGGTCGTGGTGTTGATTGGGGTATTTTTTACTCTGCTGGTCTCGTGGGCGCTGACGAAAACTGTATTGAAAGGCGAAGCCTCGGCTTTTACCCTGGAGCTGCCACCTTACCGCCGCCCCAACGTCGGACGGATTATCTATACATCTCTGATTGACCGCACTTTGTTCGTGTTGTGGCGGGCGATTCTGACCGCCGCTCCGGCCGGGGCGGTGATCTGGATCCTCGCGAACATCACCATTGGCGGCGCCAGCCTGGCGCAGCATATTGCCAACTACCTCAACCCCTTCGGTTTGCTCCTGGGCCTGGATGGCGTCATCTTACTGGCCTATATCATTGCCATTCCCGCTAATGAAATCGTTGTTCCCACGATGATGATGGTTTACATGGGGGTAGGGATGATGACCGACCCGCCCGACCTGGCTACGCTGCGCACCCTGCTGGTGGACGGCCATGGTTGGACGATGCTGACCGCTGTCAACCTGATGCTGTTTTCACTGCTGCATAATCCATGTGGCACAACGATTATGACCATTTATAAGGAAACCAAGAGCTATAAGTGGACTATCCTGAGCGTGGTAATTACCCTGGGAACCGCCTTCCTGGTTACTTTCATCACCGCTTCAATAGCTCGCTTGTTAGGATGGGTATAACCATGATGAAGCACGCCGCGGATGATTTAAGCGCCTCGGTTCAAGATTATCTGAAGGCCATTTACGCCCAAACTCGTTCCGGCCGCCCCACCTCAACTATGAACCTGGCGGAAGCATTGGCGATTCGTTCCGCGTCGGTAACCAATATGCTGCAAAAGTTATCGGAAAGCCGTCCAAACCTGGTGGTTTACCGCAAACACTATGGCGTATCACTCACTCCCGCCGGTGAAAAAGCAGCTTTAGAGGTCATCCGCCGCCATCGCCTGATCGAACAGTTCCTGTATCAGGTGCTGGCTTATCCAATCGACAAAATCCATCAGGAAGCCGAGGAAATGGAGCATGTAGTTTCACCCTACTTCATTGAACGCATCGCCCACCTGATGCACGATCCGTCTTTTGATCCGCACGGCGACCCGATCCCGGATAGCGATTTACAACTTTACGACTCCCGAAAACTAGTGCTGCTCTCTTCATTAAGCGCCGGCGAGCAAGGGGTTGTGCGACAGATCCCCGACCAGGATTCTGATTTGCTGGTATTTCTGAGATCGATTGGCATCTATCCGGGAGCAGAATTCAAGGTGGTGCAGGTTAACCCCATTGATGGAACCCAACAGATCACCCTGGCCGAGACAAATCAGACCCAGGTAATGGGGAAATCGATTGGACAATGTGTACAAGTGGAACGCTCGGATTAGCCAAAGTAGACCGCCAGCCACGCAATTGTTTTCCCAGCCCTTGCTTGCAAGCCGGTTACGCCAATAATTCGTATTCGATGTGCAGCTGGCGCAGCCAGTACCCTTGCTGGAGGCAGGCTTCGCGTATGGCGAAGACCTGCTCTTCAGACGCCTCGGCGATGATTACCCCATGGATTTTACGCTGCGCCAAAACGGACGGCAAGTCGCCGCCATCGGATAAGACTTCCACGCCATGAATTTGTCGCCCCTGCAGCATAGGATCGGAATCCAAGAAACCCACCGGGTGATAGTTTAATTCGGGGTGCAGCTGCATCCAACGCAGGGCCAGCTCGCCCATATCGCCGGCGCCATATATCAAGATCTGCTGCTCATCGGGTCTGCTGCGCTTCGGGGCCAGGCTGTCCAATAATTTAAACGACGAACGGGTGGCGGCCAATCCCAACAGCAAGAACAGCGCAAACCAGGCCAGGATCAGGTGTGGATATTCTTCCGACCAATCGCCCAAGTTAAATTGATCGGTAAATTCGGCCACGGCCAGCAAAATCAGGCTGCCGCCGATAGATCCCAACACATAGCGCACCAGGTCATTAATGCTGACATAACGCCAAACCCCCCGGTAAACCCCCGCGGTGTAAAAGGCCAGGTAAACCGCCACCCAGGCTAAGGGCAGCGTGTTCAAGAAGAGGGTGAACCGCTCGGCGTTCATGACCATGGCATAGCGAGCCAGGAAAGCTAAATAATAAGCCAGCCCAATCAGGATAAAATCGAGACCCACCTCCAACACATGCCGGCGGTACGCCAGGTCTTGCATCCAACGGGCGAAGCTGCGCCGAGCCGGGCTGGCGGGCGCACTTGCCACTACCTTCAACCCCCCCAGATACCCGACCAACACCGCCAGAGCCACCAACACCAACGGAATCAGGGCCAGGCTGAGATAGTAGTTCATCCGTTCCAGCGCCGCGGCTAACACCCCGGCCGCCAGGGCTACGCCATACAACACATAAATGGTTTGCCGCTCGCTCAGCCCAAAAGCGATCAGCCGGTGAGAGGTGTGGTCGCGCCCGCCCTGCGCCGGGGATTGGCCGCGCATCAGGCGGGTAATCGTCACCAGGCTGGTATCCAGAATGGGCAGCATAAACAGCAGCACCGGAACCGCCAACACCGCCAGCACGTTCGAGGCCTGCTGCTTTTGTTGGGCAATCGCCAGGGTTGCCAGGGTGAAGCCCAAAAACAGGCTGCCGCTGTCGCCCATGAAAATGCGCGCCGGAGGAAAGTTGAACACTAAAAAGGCCAGCAAACTGCCGGCTAACGCCAGGGCCACCCATAATAAGGGCAGGTTGCCGCCGCGCCAGAAGAAATAACCCAGCATAGTCACAGTAATTAGGGCAATGCCGCCCGCCAGGCCGTCCATATTATCCAACAAGTTGATGGCGTTGGTAATGCCGATCAGCCAAACGAAGGTGAACAGGATGTTGGGCACTTGCGCCAACAAGCTGTTGGCGATGCGCGGCGAGAAGAACGTGCTGGTATAACCAAGCGAAATGACGATGGCTCCAGCCAATATTTGGGCTACAATTTTTGCCGCCGGGGACAAGGGACGAAATTCATCCCAGGCGCCAGTCAAGAACATTAACCCGCCGCCCAACAAAAAGCTCCAGGCGGGCCACTGAACCCCTGGCAGCCAGATTTCGCCAAGCAGAAGCGCCAGGGCAAACGAAACGAAAATCGCCACTCCGCCCAGGGTCGGCGTGGGAGTGCGATGCCAGCGATCCTGGCGCGGCATCGATACGCGCCCCACCTTGAAACTAAAGCGCCGCACCAGCGGAATGAGCAGCAAACCGGCTGCAAAAGCCGCTAAAGGCGCCCAGGTCATGGGGTTCCGCCTAACTGGGCGATTAGATTCTGCACCGCCGGCTTTTGTTCATCCGGAGCATGCGCCAGGGCTTCTTGGGCATATTGCAAGGCCATCGACATATCGCCCACCTGGGCGTAAAGCTGCGCCAACGCCGCTTCCACTCGCCACCGATCGGGGTTATCGGGCCATACTTCCAGCGCCCGCACATAAGCCTGCAACGCTTTTACGGGCTGGTTTAACTGCGCCTGCACGCCGCCAAACGCCACCAGATAACCATAGCGCATATCTGTGGTCGAGCTATCCGAGCGGCCCACCGCCTGGGTATAGTATTCGCCGGCGTTAATCAGCGCTTCGGTATGGGCAGGTAGGGTGGCGGTAACCACATCGGCCACAAAACGCAGATAATAATCCCCCATCAGGCCATAGGTCCAATCGTAGAAGGGGTCGATCTTCAAGGCTTGCTCCAGGCGTTGCCGGGCCTGTTCGGGTTGGTTCATCACGTTCATGGCATGCACCGCCCACTCATCCCACAAACGGGCGCTTTGCGGGCTGAGCCTGACCGCCCACTTGAAGTAATCGTCTGCCAGGGCGGCGCGGGTCTGCTTCAGGGCCGGGTCGGTTGTGTAACTCGACCATAGGCTGTGTAAGCGCGCCAGGTTGGCGGTGTGATCGGTGTTAAGCGGGTTAATGCGCTGGGCATCTTTCAGGTCGGTGGCCGCCTGTTGGATCAACGCTTCGCGCTCGCCTGGGTCGTTGAGCGTCTTGGCGTATTCCAGGTAGGCCCGTCCCAAGAACAGGTAGTAATAATCCTCATTCGGGGCCAGGTTTCGCGCCTCGTCGTAGATTTGAATCCCAGCCGGCCAAGTTCCGGGGCGAGCGAAGAGTTCCGCAGTTTTGAAGGCGATATCGGCCTGGATCACGCGCAAGTTGGTATAAGACGCCAGGACAAACACCAGGATGGCCGCCCCCGCGCCAATCGCTGGGCTGCCTACGCCAAAGCGGCCGCCTTGGGCCGGCCACAACCACGGCAACAGACCGCCCATGCCAAACAGCATGACAAACAAGAACACATAAAAACGTGTCAGGATCGATTCGGAAGCGCCCACCTGCTTCATCACCATTTCGATAGTGGTAGCGTTTACCGCGTTGAGCGCCGCCATGCCCGAAGCATGCCATAACCAAAAGATGAAAGCCACAAAAAAGCCCCCGCCTAAGGCCACCGCCGCCATACGCCCCCAGGCAGGGGCCAAATCAGCGGAATTGGGCTGACTATCACTACGTGGGCCACTTTCTGAGACCAGCAGCAGCCCACCAGCCAACCACGTTGTTAGCACCATGGCTAACAAACCATAGGAAACCCCACCGCCCTTGTTAGACAGTGTGGTCAGGGATGACCAGATCAGATCAAACCCAAACGTCGAGCGGCTGGAGTTGGAGATAAAGTTGTACCCCAGGCAGCCCAACAGCAGCGCCGTCACGCCCGCGGCGATCAGGGCTTCGCGCAGCCAGGGCGTATCGATTAAGGGGCGCTCGCTGCGCGCCACAACGCGTTTCTTGCGTGAGGCCGCCTCGCTGCGATTGGCTTTCGAGCGTCGCCCGCCTTCGGCAAGCGCCGGCGCGGCGCTCGTTTCGTTCTCCACCATTTCGGGCGCCGTTTCACTCGCCGATCCATCGCCCAGGTCTTCGACCGCGTATTCACCATGGCGGGGCAGAATAAAGCCCGCCAACAATATCAGCCCGGCATACACCCAGAAGTAGGTGTTGGTAGCCGCAATGGCAATTCCGAAATTGATCTCGACAAAGTGCGCCACCACCGCCGCCGATAGGCCCACCAGCACGTAGGCGCGCATCTTTTCATCTGATCCGGTATGGCCTTCCAAGCGCCTGCCCAAAGAAGCCACAATCAAATAAATAATCGTTCCTAAGATCATGCCAAAAGGCAGCGCCACACCCAGGTAGGCGATACCGCGCAAGGCCACGAAGACCGCGGTGCTGATGACACCTCCCAGGATATACAACCCCAGGAATAAATTCCGCCGGCGCGGATTGGGAACCAGGCCCAGCCATTTAAGGCTGAAGTAGATGACCGATCCGTAAATCGCCAGGTAGAGCAGCAGGCCCAACCCACCGGTAATGACCAGCGAATCCCACGTTTCGTTGTGCGACCGATCGGGCGAGGCGTTGCGCTTTTCCACCAGGGTCAGTTCGGGTTGATAGAAGGGATTGTAGGCTACGTACATGCTTTCCGGGCCATAGCCAATGATTGGGCGTAAAAAGTTGAATTTATCGCTGCGCCCATCGGGATATTCCAGCGGAGCGTGTGGCAGCACCAGCTCGGCCGCCCCTTGCCAAATCAACACGCGCACCCGGCCTGTGCGGCTCTCAGAATCAAGCAGCTGCCCCAGGCGGCCAAACTCCGGCCGGTCGCGTAAGCTCTCCAACGGGCCATTGGGAATATTCAAAGTGACCAAAAACGCGCCGGCCAGGATGGCGACGCCCACCCCAGTCACCACCATCCAGCGCTTGCGCCACACCAAAGAAAGGCCCAGCCACACCAGCACCATGCTGGCCGCCCAGCCCAGCCATGGACCACGGCTGCCACTGAAATAAAGGGCAATCACTTGCAAGGCAATAATGAATACATAGATGGTGGCGCGCACAAAATTAGCCACCGGACGACCGCGATTTTCACTCAGCAGCGCCTCGAAGGCCTCGATCAGGCGCATCAGGGTGAGAGGAAAGACCATAATCAGATAGGCGGCCACAAAAATCGAGTTGCCCATGTTAGATGCGATGCGCGCCGTCACATCGCCGCCCCAAGGGATGGGGTCGGCGCCGTAGCGCTGCAAGACCCCATATAAACTCACCGGCAAACTAGAAAGGATGGCCGTCGTGACCAGACGCTCTAATTGGGCGCGGCGGCGCAAGTTGCCCACCAACGCCGCAAACAATACCAGGTAAGATAAGGTGGTATAGGCGCCTTGCAAACGCTGATACGACCCCCAGAAGCTGGTGTAAGGCGAGACCGAGAAGATGGTCGAAATAATATAGACTACCGCCAAGGCCAGCACCGGCGCAACCAGAGGAATGCGCAGCAGGGTCTTCCACCGCCCGGTGACGGCTATTCGCTCCCACCGCGGGCCACCTTGTTCGAGCAGTTTCAAACCCCACGCCGCTAAAATTACCAACGCCAGAGTGCGCAGGGTGGTGATCTTATCAGGTTCAAAAATGCGACTGGAATAAACGTTAAAGAATACCGGTACAACAATAATCGCCGCTAACCAGGCGGCTTCCAT
This sequence comes from uncultured Anaerolinea sp., assembly GCA_964531975.1. Classification (GTDB taxonomy): domain Bacteria; phylum Chloroflexota; class Anaerolineae; order Anaerolineales; family UBA4823; genus RBG-16-57-11. Next base: position 421,572 of record CAZHFU010000001.1, read on the forward strand.
GATCCCATCGGCGTAACGGCTGAGTTTAGTGTGCAAGGTGTGCTCCTCTAAAAGGTTTCGAATGCTATTATACTCCGCCCAGGGCGCAGCGTATTTTGCAATGTAACCGGCGTCTCTGGCTGCTCAGAACCGGCATACGCCCTGCCCCCCAAATAACCCCGCCAGGCGGGAAGGCGCATGCCGTGCCCCCCTACAAACCCACTCAAAAGCCGGCCCGCTCTATCTGATGGCTTGCCAGTATCACTCGCCCGCTAGTGGCTATGCGCAATCCGCCGCCGGCGCTAAACGCGCTCGCGCCGCGACCGCAGCAGATCGCGCCAGCGTCGGGCGAATAATATCGCCGGCTGGTTCCAGGCGGCCCGCCCCAGCCAGGCCAGCGCCTGGGCGTAACGGCGCAGCTTGAAGTAACCATAGGCAGCGTGCAGCGAAATCACCGCCCTGGCATAGCGCGCCCGCCGGCGAATTTGCTCCGCCGGCAGTTCCAGTTGGTCGGAAAGATCGGGCCGGGCCAACGTTTCGTGCAGCACCCGCCACTGTTCCCCTGCCATGGCAGCGGTTTGTCCAACTGTCTTAGAGCCTGCGCTTAACCGGAAGCGAGCTACCTTTTCATCAATATGATAGAAACGTCCGCCCTGTAAAGCGATGCGGATCCAATATTCATAATCCATGGTATAACGCAGGTCTTCATTCAGCAGCCCCACACGCTGCATTATCGAACGCCGCCAGAATGCCCCTGGTTGGTTAACGATGCACTCGCCAATCACCGTTTCCGGGCCAAAAGTCTGGTCATCCTTGGGCAGGCGCGGGGTCGGCAGCGGCGCGCCGGCGGCGTCGATGCGCTCCAGCCCTCCATATACTACGTCAACGTCGGGCCGCGCTTGAAAAATTTGCACCGCGCGCTCCACGGTGTCGGGCAGCAGCACATCATCCGAGTTGAGCCAGCCCAGAATATCACCCGTGGCGCGCTGCAGGCCCTTGTTGATGGCGTGGGCCTGGCCGTGGTCGGGGGTCGATTCCCAGTAAGCCAGGCGCGCAGCGTAGCGGCGGAGAATATCCACGCTGGCGTCGTTCGAGCCGCCATCCATCACGATCACCTCCACCGGGGTATAGGTTTGCTCCAACATGGAGCGCAGCGCGGCCTCTAAGAACGCCCCCTGGTTATACGAAGGAGTGATGATAGAGACTTTGGGCCGGTGGAGGAAGGCAGTCGCCATTAGCTAATCCGCCAGCCGCTTCAGCACCGTGGCCACTTGCTGCGCCGTCTTTTCCCAACTGTAGCGCTGAGCCTGGGCGACGCCGCGCGCCTGGCGCGGTGCGTCCCGGCCCGCCGCCAGCACCTGATGCAGAACCCGCTGAATATCGGCCGGGTCTTCCGGGTCAAAATAATCCGCCGCATCGCCCGCCACCTCGTGAAAAACCGGGATGTCGGAAGCCGCCAGCGGGCAGCCGCACACCAGCGCTTCCAGCAGCGGAATACCAAACCCTTCGGCCAGAGACGGGTAAACAAAAACATCGGCCCGGTTATACCACCAGCGCAAACTTTCATCATCCACGTCCGCCAGGGTATGCACCCGGCCACGGCCCGCCGAGAAGTTAATCATCGCGCGTTCGGCTTGCGACCACTCCGGCCCAATGCACAGCAAGTGCGGTTGGGTTTCGCCAGAAGGCCAGTCGCCCAGAGCGGCGAATAACAGCAGAAAATTTTTGTAATGGGTGCGCGCCCCCACAAACAGCACCAGTGGCGCGCCGGCGCTCAGAAACGGCGGCGGCGTCACTTGTTCCATCTCTCCTGGCGTAAGCGGGCGAAACATGGGGCTGCACGCCAGCGGCGCTGCCACCATGCGCGCCTCTAAATCCGGAAAGCGCTGCGCGGCGTCGCGGCGCGTGGTTTCCGAAATACACACAATGGCATCGGCGGTCTGCAAACAAGCCGCCTTTTGCCGGCGCCCAGCCTCATCCTGCGGGGCGGTGAATATCTCAGGAAAGCCTTCGTGGATCAGGTCGTATAGAAAGACCGCCTGGCGACCGCGCCACCCTTTCGGCGGCGGGGGGTAATCGGCGCTGAGCCAGGCCGCATCTAGTAAATCGCTCAGCCAGCGGGAGCCTTGGCGATTCCACCCTCGCCCCAGCGCCTGCCGCAGCGGGAACAGCAGTCCTCCCACAGCCCCACGCACAGCAAGCAACCGCCGCACAGCGGGGGCGCGGCGTATGCTAATCCCCACATGCTCCAGCAGGGCGCTCGGCAATGGGCCATCGATAAAACGGGCTAGCTGTAAATCAGGCCAGAAATCGCACAAGCGCGGCAGCAGCTCGCGTCGCCTCCGCGCCCTCCCCATGAGGCGCTTTTTGAAAAATAATTCCATCCACCACCCGCTTTGGCATAAGATCTACTCTTTCTGGGCCGAATAAGGCGCATGCAGCGCCGGTCCGCCGCCGGCAAGCGTTTCGCTCGTAGCCTCTGGCGGCCAGTCTTTGAGCAAGGTTTGCACCGCCGTCTGGAAGGCCAGGCTAAATCGCTGCGGGGCATAGCGGGTTTGGGCGGCCTGGCGCGCCTTGCGCGACAGTTCGGCCTGGCGCGCCAGGCTCAGACCAGCCAGGCGTTGCACCATGGCGCGCACACTTTCCACGCTCACCGGATCGATGATAAAGCCGTAATCTTCCCCATCCACCCCGGCGGCGCGGCTTACCACCGGAACCAGACCCTGGTTCATGGCGTCGATCACCGACTGCGACTGGCCCTCGCTGCAGGACGGCAGAATACAGAAATTGCACGCCGCCATTGCCCGATAATAGTCCGGCGAGCGCGGCTGCACCCATCCCAGGGTGTGGATGTTAGGCGTGGCAAACAGTTCGCGCTGGAAGAGGGCTTTAAAACCAGCGTCTAAGGGAGCCATTACCCACAAATGCTGCGCCAACCCCACGAAGGCTTCCAGGGTAATATCCAGCCCTTTATGGACATTGCCGCCCGAGGCGTAATACAGGAATCCGTTTTGACCGGCAGCGATGTCTTTAGGCCGCCAATCCAACAAATCGTCGCGCAGCGTTGTGCCATCGATCATTATCACCCGTGCAAAGTCGGCATAGGTGGCGCGCGTGGCCGCATTGCCAATTCCCACAATTCCATCCGCGCGGCGCAGGGCGGCTTCTTCCGGAGCCTCGATGTTCCGGTCAAGCGGCAGATCAGCCTGGCGGCGGCGATTTAGCCCAGAAAAACGCTCTTGTTCTTGTTGGTTATGAAATTTCCAATACGAGGTGGTGGATAAGTATAGGCATGGGGTCGTGGCAGGTAAGCGATCTGCAATGCGATTAAAATTAATTCCGCCATGCCCAATAAAGAGATCGTAATTTTTTTGCGGCGAAAAATGGGAATCGCGATAATCAATCACATCCACCGCGTAGCCCAACGCATTCAGCGCCCGCACCATTTCATGGGCATGAAAGATATTGATATGGCGCAAGAAACGTGGGTCGCCAGGTGGGATAGAAAAGGGATGGATAATATACGAAAGCAAGGCTCGTTTGGGCAAAGGGTTGCCGCTTTCGCCGGAGAAGGGGCGCAGGTCTAGCTGTGCGCGCCGTTCCATCCCCGGCCAAAAATAACGCCGCGCCAGGGTGCGCCCACGCTGAGCCAGCCGCCGGGGTGTATAAACCTGGGTGAGCGCGGCGAAAGTGCTCAACGCTGCCGCATACGCCGGATCAATCGCCACCTGCTCTGGCAGGGTCAGGTCGGGGGGCATTTCTGCCACCACGTTGCGATTTTGCATGAAGCGATCACGCACGGCTGCCGCAAAGCCGCCATGAAAGCCGCTGCGGTCCAGGCCAATGTTACGAACCAGGCCACGGGTACACACCAAATGCACCTGCCGGCGGTAAAGCGTCGCAATCGACACATTCACATCCCAGCTTTCAGGCAGCTCGCCGGCAGCCATCCGCCGCGCCATCTCCGGCAGGTCCGCACCGGCGATATGAGGCGCATCCTGTAACCCATCGAACAGACTGGCATAACCGCGAATATCCGGCAGCAGCTTTTGCCAGCGGTCGCTCCACGTGGCCCAACCCCAGCAGTTGAAGCGGGCGCTGCTCACCAAGGCTTCTTTACTATCTGCAAAAAAGGACGGCGGCAGGCGTTGGTAGCCGCCTAGCGAAAATACCTGGCGTTCGTGCTGGTAGCGTTCTAGCCCACGGCGCATAAAGGCATAGAAGCCGGGCATGGGCAGGCAATCATCTTCAACGATCACCGCCCATGGGTAAGTTTCGAAGGCCAGGGTCAGGTTATCGGTCAGACCGGTCAGACCGCGGTTCCCTTCCCACAGATGCAGGTCGGTGGGAGCCCAATTCACCTGGCGCGCCAGGCTGCGACAGGCCTCCACTCTCGGACGGTCCTGGTCGGTACGGGGCCCATCGATGAAAATCACCAGGCGGTCGGGGTGTTGAGGCCGCAGCGCTTCCAGAATACGGCGCAGTTTGTCGGGACGATTAAAACCAAACACCACTGCGGGGAGTTCCATCATCGGCCTCCTTTCAGAGCCAGCGACATCAATTGTCGGGTTCGTTCGACAAGTTTACCATACCGCGCCACATGCGCCATCACCACCTCGAAATAATAATTTTGCCAGGTGGGATATTTCTCTCGATGGCGAACTAATACACCCACTGACGCTGCCAAGCCAATCACTAAGGGCATTACCACCAGGCCCAGGGCATGGTGTAAACCCATGCTGTGGCGGCCGTCGCTAAAGACCAGGTAGGCGTAGCGGCCTTCACTGAACCGCAGCCGCAGCTGGTAGCGTAAACGCATTTTACGCGGCTGCACCAGGTGACGAACCGATACGGCCGGGCTGTATAGCAGCCGCGCTTGGGGCAAAGCCTGGCGCATATGGCGCAAAAAAGCGGTCTCCTCGCCAAAGGCCGGCTTGGCCCCACTCATCCCCAAAGCTAAGTCAAACCCGCCCACGGTTTCGAACACCTGGCGACGCACAAACATATTACCCCCGCATAAGTGATCCGCCGGGAGCAAGAAGCGTTCTTGGGGGGCTAATTCCCACGAACCATAAGCATCGCGGAACCAATCCGGTTTGGGGCAGTTGTAAGAGGCGAAATATGGGCCGCCGAAGGCGTCCAGTTCGCCATGCGTTCGCAGCACATTCGCCGCCTGGCTCAACCAATCGTGCGGGGCCTGGGCGTCGTCATCCAGGTAAGCCACAAAGCGCCCCCGCGCGGCCTGCCAACCATGGTTGCGCGCCGCCGATAGGCCTTGCACCGCCTCAAACTCGTAGCGCAAATGCGTGTGCTGGCTCATTCGCCTCTGCGTGACCTGTGCAGTGGCATCGGTGGAATGATTATCCACCACGATGACTTCAAAGTCATGCGCGGGGTAATCCTGAGCCAGGGCGCTGTCGAGGGCAATTTCCAGCAATGCGGCCCGGTTGTAGGTGCAGATGACTACCGAAAATAACATCAGCCGCTCCTCGCCAGGCGGCGCAGCACGTATAAAGCCAACGACGCCCAATCACCTGCGCTGAGTTGAGCGCGCCATGAGGCCCGTTTCAAGCCGGGGGCGGGTGTCAACAGCAGGCGCGCCAACCAGCGCCCGCGCACCGCCGCCAGGCTGCCTTCGCGCACTGGCTGCTGCGAGAAAGCTTGCAAAAGCTGCCATAACGTCTGCGCCAAGGGAAAATCAGCCGCCTCCAGGCGAGCGGGGAAGCGATTGTGCCAGGCCCGCAAGCGAACCACAGCAGCCTCGTCTAGCGCCACCCCAAGACCTCGCATCTGGCGCAGACACAACTGCGCCGCCCGCTGCTGCTGCGCTTGTGCGCCGCTGGAGCTAACCGCCGCCGGGTGCTGCCGGTAATCAAATAACACGGTGGGCAGGTTGCCGCCCGGAGCCACGGCTAATAGACGCTGCCATAAGTCAAAGTCTTCCACCAGAACTTGATTGGGGTCGTACCGTAAACCATGCCGCTCAATCACCTCCCGCCGCAGCATCACTCCGGGATGTGGAAAGGGGCTGTAAAACAGGGCCTGCCAGCGGATAGCGGTATCGTTATATGGAAAACGCCCCACGACTCCGGGCCGGCCTTCCGCATCGATCAGGCGAAAATCGCTGCCGCATACCGCCCAGGTGGGGTGATGATGCATCGCCTGCACCTGCACCGCCAGGCGATTGGGGTACATAATATCGTCGGCGTCGTGCCGGGCGATGAACTCACCCGTTGCCTGGTCGAGGCCCCGGTTCAGCGCGGCCACCAGCCCCAACGCCGGCTGGCGCAGGATGCGCACATGTTGGTATTGATGTTGAAAGCGTTCCAGAATTGTGGGGCTTTCATCGTCGGAGCCGTCATCAATCACCAGGAGATCCCATTCGGGGTAGGTTTGTCGCGCCACGCTCTCCAACGCCTCGGCAAGGTAGCGCCCCCCGTTGCGCACCGGCAAGAGCACCGTCACATGGCTCATAGCGCCTCCCCGGCTGCAAAACGAAATGGCATCTCTTCATGGCAGGCGTGCGCGGTAAAGCCATCGAAGGCGCTCACGTCAATCCGTTCGCCCTGGTCAAAGCGACGAGCTAATTCCTCCGGCGAGTAGGCTACCTGCCCGCCCGCCAGGTTTTGATAGGCTTCTTGCACCTTGTTAACCGGGTTGCAAAAGGCCGCCGAAAGCGGCCAACACATCAAATGCGGGCGGTTCAACTTGCGAGCGGCAGCCTCCGACAAGCGACTTTCCAACTGGTTTGGGTTAGCGAAGGGCTGCAATGCCAACCAAGGCAGCAGATCTACGCTGCGGTAAAGCGAGGATGAGACCTCCAAGGGGTAGCCAAAATCCAGCGCGGCCTGGGGCCAATTGAACACCAGGCTGCCGCCGGGGGCGTCGCGAAAGGTTGGCAGTGGCTGCGCTTTGGCAAAGGTGTAGCACCAGGTAGTATTCGTTCCCAGCCGCAGAGAAAAGCCCAGCGCCAGGGGGTCTTCGGCCAGAGCCCGACTCGCCAGGTTTAAACGCGGCGGGCGGGTAAAGATGGCATCGTCCACCAAGATCAGCAGCGCGCCGCCTTCCAGGCCGCCGAAAAGCGGGGCGGCCAACCACCCCAGGCGGCGATGCAGGCGCGCTGCCAGCCGTGCCGCCCACAAGCGCCATCCGGTAAGCCCATGCGCCTCGAACAGCACGGCCAATGTGTCGCGGCGAAAGTGGGCTTGTGGCCGCCAATGCAGGTTGGGATAGGTGTGGTAATCCGCGGCAAGCCGCGCGTATTGGCGGGCGTGCTGGGGGCCATCGGCGCGATACAGCACCGTGAGGGGCATTTGCGCGGCTTCGGGGGCGTGGCGATAGAGCGAACGCAGCGTGGCGTCGAGCTGCATGGCGCGATTGCGACTAAAAACAATGCCCGTGGGCGGCCAGTCGATCATCACGCCACCCCACGCCGGGCGATTGCCTGGCGATATAAGGCTTCGTACTCTCCGACCAGGTGTTCCCAGGTGAAGCGTTCTCGCCAGGCGGTTTGGCCGGCTGCGCCGAGGGCGCGCCGCCGGGCCGGGTCGCCAACCAGGGTTTCGATAGCCTGGGTTAATTCCGCCTTACTCACCTGCACCCACCCATCGGTGCGCTGGGCGGCGGGCAAAACCACGCCACCGCCGGTCCACCAGGCAATCTCTTCGGCGTTGCCGGCGGGCGAGGCCACAAAGGGCAGCCCGGCCGCCGCCGCCTCATAAAGCACCAGCGGCGAGTACTCGATATTGGAGGCGAAGACCAACAGATCAGCCGCCTGGTAAGCAGCCGTCACCTGAGAACGCGGCAGGTCGAGCAGCAGCACGCGCTTCCGTCCCAGGCTGCCTATGCGCACCCCCCAGGCCTGGCGAGCGCAGCGCCCCCGGCACGATGTGCCCGGTGAGACATTGCCAATCAGCGCCAGAACAGATGGCCCAATTTGCGCCCGCCGAAAAGCGGCCAGCGTCTCAGCATGGCCCTTGGCGCCGGTGTGCGACCCGACCGTGAGCAGCAGCGGCTGGTCGGGTGAGATGCCGTATGCTTCTCTAAATGAGGCGCGCGGCGTATCAAATTCGTCCGCGGCGGCGCCATTGGCGATAATATGCAGCCTATCCAGGCCATGTTGACGAGCAAATTGAATATCCCGGAAATCCGTAGCGTGAAATACCAAGGCATCGTACTTATCCAACACCAGCGGCATAATGGCGTAATAATCACGGTAAATGGGCCACGGCAGCCCGGAAAAACCGCATGGAACCAGCACCCGGGCGTAAGGCAGCTCGTCGAGGATGGGAAACGCCAGGTCGGCCGTCCACTCTTGGGCAGCGTAGTTCATCATCAAGTCAAATTGGCCCTGGCGGAGAAAGTCTTGATAGCGCTGTGTTTCACCCTCAAAGCCGCGAATCGCATTGCCCGAGATATTGAAGCCCACCACGCGCACGCCGTTGATCACTTCTGCGCGCCGGTCCGGGTGGGCGCTGGTCGCCACCGTCACCGTGTGACCTCGCTGGGCCAGCCGTTCAGAGACCTGTCGCACCACTTCTTGCGCCCCTCCGCGACTCGGGTAGTAATACTCAACCGTGTGCAGCAGGTTCATTGCGCCTCAGCCTGCGCCGCAGCGGCCATGGCAATCACCCCGTTTTTGGTCAACCCCGGCGCGAGCAGCGTATCCTGTGAACCATACAGCCACAACTCAACTTCCTCGAAGCCGCAGTCGATCAGCATTTTTTGCAAGGTGTAAGGAGAATAATAATGATAATGATCCGGGTGCACCGCTTCGATATGGTTCAAGGCGTTGTAAAAGCTAACCACGGAAAAGGCATTCGGAACGGTAACCAGCAGCCGGCAGCGATAGCGGCGACAAAGCTGCGCCAGGTTAGAGACTGCCAACCCAGGGTTGAGCAAATGCTCTAAGACTTCCGAAAAGATCACTAAATCGAAGCCCTGCGGCGCAGCAGCATCCAGCGCCTGGCGCGCCGCTAACGGGAGGGGGGTTTGCACATCCCAAAGCGCATTCGCCTGGTCGCCAGTCAGGTGGCGATAATCGGCCAGGCTGGGGCCATCTACATCGAAGCCATACACCACATTTGCCACCGCTTTGATACGCATATGCAGCAGTTCTCCGCGGGCCGCCTTTGATGCCATAAAAGGCGCATCCAAGAACCCAAAATGAATGACTGACTTGCCCTGGCATCGACGTAGGATGAAGTCCTCTCGCAGCACACCGGCCTCAGCCAGGGAAGGGTAAGGATGGCAAAAGGGCGTACCGGCCTCTTGCAAGCGAATAAACGGAATGCGATTTAGCCACTTTATATTTTGCGCCAGGCGTTTGAGGCGATTTCTCATCAGCGAACTCCGTAAAAAGCCCATTGGGGCGATTTGCCAGGGTCGGTTATGCACCCGCTGGCGGCTGCACCTGCCAGGCGGTATCTTCTACATACGCCGCCGCCCCTTCAATCCAGGCGGTATACGTGGGTACGTGATCCATGCTCACCTCAAAGCCGCATACGCCATCGACCGTCTCGATGTGGATGCCGGAGCCACGGTCGCCCATGAATATGCGCAGCGAGTATCGGCCCTGGTATAGTCTCGGGGCGGGCAGTTCACAGCGCAGCCGCAGCGTATCGGAGTGGGCATAAGCGCGCTCCAGGTCGGCCCAGCGGGGGTTGATGACCGGCTGCATGCGTTCGTTTAGCACCTGGAAAGCCATCTCCGTCGTCTGCACCTTACCGTCGAGCGCTAACTCAAACTCGAAGGCCAACGGCTCGCCAAAGCGATGAACGCCCACCGGCTCCGAGGCGATCACCCGCGCCCGACGCACGCCCACCTTTACATCGGGGTTGGTGTACTCGCCGGCGAAATCTTCCCCGGCAAAAAGACGGCGGTAAAACTGAACTGCGCTCTCGCTAGGGCCGTCGAATACCACCCGCCCGCTGTCTAACACCAAACTGCGCGTGGTGAGCGAAATCACCGCTTCGAGATTATGGCTCACGAACACCACCGTGCGCCCGCCATGCGACACTTCTCCCATCTTCCCCAGGGCTTTCTTCTGGAATATCGCGTCGCCCACTGCCAGCACTTCGTCCACCAACAAAATCTCTGGCTCCAGGTGGGCGGCAACCGAAAAAGCCAGGCGCATATACATGCCACTGGAATAGAATTTAACCGGTGTATCGATAAACTTTTCAATCTCGGCAAAATCAACGATCTCATCGAACTTTTGATCGATCTCACGCCGGCGCATGCCCAAGATGGCTCCGTTTAGATAGATATTCTCGCGCCCGGTCAGTTCAGCATGGAACCCGGTGCCCACTTCGAGCAGCGAGCCTACCCGCCCATACAGGTCGAGCGAACCGCAGGTGGGAGAGGTAATGCGCGAAAGCACCTTCAACAAGGTGCTTTTACCGGCCCCGTTACGCCCAATCAACCCCACCGCCTGCCCGGCTGGAATATCAAAGCTGACATCTTGCAGCGCCCAAATGTTGGGCGGCTCGCTTTGGCGCAGCAGGCGGAATGGATGACGGACGGTATTCGCCAGACTGTCGCGCAGCGTTTGATAGGCGGCGCCTTGCCCAATGCGATACTGCTTGCCCAGGTTGACCGCCCGAATGGCAAGCGCCGGCTGCGGATTAGAGGACATCGGCAAACGAAGCCTCCATCCGCCGGAAATAGAACAGGCCGCCCACTAACAGCAGCGCCACCATCCCCGCCGAAACCCCCAACACCACCAAATCGAGCGAGGCGCTGCCCAGCAGCGCCCAACGAAAGCCCTCCACCACCCCCACCATGGGATTCAACGCATACAACCAGCGCCAGGCTTGCGGCACAAGGCTGGTTGGGTAGGTAATGGGAGTGAGGAAGAACCAAAACTGGGTCAAGAAAGGCGTGAGGTAGCGCACATCGCGGTAGCGCACATTGAACGCCGAAAGCCACAATCCCACCGCCAGAGCAGTAGCCACCGCCAGCAGCACCAGGCCTGGAACCGCCACAATGCGCCAGGTGAAGCTCACCCGGTAAAACAACATCATGCCCAGCAGCACCACAAATGCAATGGCAAAATCGACCAACCCCGCCGCCACCGAAGCCAGCGGCGTGACCAGGCGCGGAAAGTAGATTTTCGTAATCAAACGCTGGTTGTTCACCACGCTGTTGCTCGATTCGGTCAGGGCGTAGGCGAATAACTGCCAGGGCAGCAGGGCGGTAAAGCTGAACAAAGGATAGGGTAGATTATCAGAAGGCACTTTCGCCAGATAACCAAAGAATACACTGAACACCACCATGGTCAAGAATGGCTGCAGCACGGCCCAGGCAGCCCCTAAGGCGGTTTGCTTATAGCGCACTTTAATATCGCGCCATACCAGGAAAAACAGCAGTTCCCGGTACTGCCATAGTTCGCGCAAGTTAACCGTCGCCCAACCAGACGGCGGCTCTACATGGATATGTGGAATGCTCATCGAGAGGAATTATATCAGCGGAACAGCCGCTTAGCCCGTCAGATAAACAGGAGGAAAATCGTAATGAAAGATCGGCAAACCATCTCCCACGCGCCGGGTCTGGTATACTGCCACTATGCACACCATCATCGACGCGCGCCTGGCGCTACCAGGTCAAATGACTGGCATTGGTCGCTATCTGACCGGGTTAGCGCAGGGCTTCGCTTCGTTAGACACCCCCGATACCTTCGAGTTTTGGTTGCAAAGCGACGCGCCCGGCAGTCATCCCATCTGGCATGCCCAGGGCGAGCGGGTGCAGATGCGCCGGATAGATTTAGCGCACATGCGGGTTGCAGCACAATGGCACGTGCCCCAGATGCTGCGCCGTGCGCCTCACGATTTGTTCCATTATCCGCACTTCGATTTACCATTCGCCGCCGGTGGCCCGTTGGTCGTCACCCTGCACGATCTCAAATATCTGGTGCGGCCTGATTTCTTTCCCCGCCTGGGGGCGGCGCGCCGCCTGGCAATGCGCCTGATGATGCTGGCAGCGGTGCGCCGGGCGCGCCTGGTGATGGTCGATTCAGACAGCACCCGCCAGGATGTGATGCGCCTGCTGCATGTCCCTTCCGAACGGCTGCGCGTGACGCCCTTGGGGGTGGATGATCGATACTTTACCCCGCCCACCCCCGAACTGACCCACGCGGCGCGCCAGGCTTACGACCTGAACGGGGCTTATATTCTATGCGTGGGCGAGCGCCGCCCGCACAAGAACCTGATCGGCCTACTGCACGCCTTCGACCGCTTGCGGCGAGATTATGGCTGCACACAAATCACCCTGGCGATCGCCGGTGCAACCTATCAGGATTACCGCGCCCCGGAAGAGCTGGCCGCGCGCCTGGGCTTAGACGACCAGGTGCGCTTCATTGACCGCCCGCCCGATCAACATTTGCCCGCTCTATATCACGAAGCCGCCGCCCTGGCGCTGCTTTCGCACTACGAAGGCTTCGGTTTGCCCATCTTAGAGGCCATGGCGAGTGGAACGCCGGTGGTAGCCGCCAATGTCACCTCCCTGCCCGAGGTGGTGGGGGAGGCCGGGCTGCTTGTCCCCCCGGACGACCCAGGCCAGGCTGCCGCCGCCCTGGCCCAGGCGATTACCCCCGGCTCGCCGCGCGACGAACTCATCGGTCGTGGACGGCAGCGCGCCGCGCAATTCACCTGGCAAGTCGCCGCCCAAAAGACCTTAGCGGTTTACCATGAAGCCCTGAGCCAAGCCCCTGGCTTCCCTGATTAATCCTCGCTACACCCCTATGACATCTTCCCAGTTCGCCCCTCCAACCCCCGTTCTACACCCGATTACCCGTCTCATCGTGGGCGGCGCCCAAGAAAACACCCTCTTCACCGCCGAACGCCTGCCCAGCCGCGCCTACCGGGTGGAGGTGCTAAGCGGCCCGCAAACCGGAGCGGAAGGCAGTCTGATTGAAGAGGCCCGCCAGCGCGGCATCGCCCTGCGCATCGACCCACACCTGGTGCGGCAGATCAGCCCATTCGACGACCTGCGCAGCCTGATGAGCCAGTACCGCCTGATGCGCCGCCAGGGCTATACCATTGTCCACACGCATTCATCAAAGGCCGGCATTTTGGGGCGACTGGCAGCCAGGTTAGCCGGTGTACCGATCATTATTCACACCGTGCACGGCTGGAGCTTTCACGATTACATGCGCCCGCCGCTGCGCGCCGTTTATATCCTGCTCGAACGCTGGATGGCGGGTTTTACCGACGCCCTAATTGCCGTGGCCGAAAAAGACATCGCTAAAGGCCTGGCGGCGGGCATTGGGCGACCAGAGCAGTATCACCTGATCCGCTCGGCCATTCCGCTAGAGGACTTCGACCCCACCCAACACGACCGCCAGGCGGTGCGCGCCGCCCTGGGCTGGCCGGCAGACGCGGTGGTGATGGGCAACGTGGGGCGCTTTTCAGCCCAAAAGAACCCCCTGGATTGGGTGCAGGCCGCCGGTATCGTGGCGCGCCAACGCCCGCAGGCGCGCTTCTTGCTGGTGGGCGATGGCCCGCTGCGCTCCGAAGTGGAAACTGCGCTGCGCGCCGAAGGCATTTATGAACGCTGCCTGCTGCCTGGCTTGCGTCGTGACGTGGCGCATTGGATGACCGGCATGGATTTTTTTGTGTTGTCTTCGCTATGGGAGGGGCTGCCGCGGGTGATCCCGCAAGCCATGGCCATGGGCTTACCTGTGATCGCCAACCGGGCGGATGGGGTGGCCGAGGCGATTGTGGATGGAAGCAGTGGTTTTCTGTGCGCCCCCGGCGATCCAAACGCCATGGCGGCGCGCTGCATCGAGCTGATCGACAACCCCCGCCTGCGCACCGAATTGGGCCAGCGCGGCCAGGCCCTGGCTCAGTCCGAATTTGACCTGCGATCAATGATCGCGAAGATTGATGGGTTGTATCAAACCTGGTTGAAACACCACGCGGCAGAAGCCAGACCAGACTAAAACCACCCCATGGCGCCAGGCGTCGCCGCATGGCAACCGGCCAGGAGCAGCCGCCCCTCAACGCAGCTACTACACATCAAAGGTAATTGCACGACATCACATCGCATTTCGCAGGGGCACAGTTGGCCGCGCGGGGCGACGCCCTCAACGCCCTTTACCCCGATGTGAACTTTTTCGCCACATCGGCCCGCAGCACATCGCGCAGCACGCGCACCCCTTGGCCGCCGATCAATAAGCCCACTGCCGCGGCGTAACGCTGCTCCACCAGCACCAAAAGGGTAGAGGTGCCCGGTTGGATCACGGCTTTTACCTGATCTAAGAAGCCTTCTTCAAAGCCCAGGTCGGTGGCCTGGGCTACGATGCCGCCGGTGGCTGCCCCTGCCACAGCGCCAGCCACTGCGCCTGCCGGGCCGCCCAACAGGCCCACAATGGCCCCCACCACCGCCCCAAACAACGAGCCGCGCCCTGCGCCCACATCCGCCGGGTCGGTAACGGTTGCAATTCCCTCAGGGCTGCGGCTGACCACGGCAACGTCAATGGCCTTTATCTTCCCATTCTTAAGCGCCGCCTGCAGCTCGGCCAACGTAGACAACGCTCGTTGGCTTTCTTGATAAACGGCTGCAATTAACTCAAGGTCAGGCATGGGTTAATGACCGCAGCTAGAACAAGAACCCCCGGCGCAGCTCGAACACCCTCCGCCGCCGCCGGCCACCACGCGCCCCCCGCTAGAGGCGTTGAATACCGATAACATGCGGCTGGTGTGGGGGCTGCCACATTTAGCGCAGGTTACCTGGGCATCGGCGTCCTTCATCGGGCGCATCAATTCAACCTTCTCTCGACAATCTAAACAGATATATTCGTAAATTGGCATGCCTCAACTCCGCTTGTCAAATCTAGTTAATTGTAGCATAATTTGCCGGTGCAAACTTACTTGGCTTTAATCCGCCTGGCAATCCAACGTCAACTGACCTATCGCGGTGCAACCCTGGCGGGGCTGGCGACGAACTTCTTCTTTGGCATTTTGCGCGCGGCGGTGATGGTGGCGCTATATCGTTCCACCGCCAGCATGGCCGGGATGACCCTGCCCGACGCCATCACCTATTCCGGCCTGGCGCAGAGTCTCATAACCTTTGTGAGCCTTTTCGGCTGGTTTGAGATTATCTTTTCCTATACCAACGGCCAGATCAGCACAGATCTGCTCAAACCAATGAGCTTCTTCGGTTTTTGGTTGGCGCAAGACCTGGGACGATCTTTGACGACCCTTCTGCTGCGCGGGGTGGTGATGATGGCAGCCTATGCGGTGTTTGTACCGCTCATCTTTGACATTCCTCTCACCGCCCCAAGCCGCCCGGCGCAGTGGGCAAGCCTGGGGGTCAGCTTGCTGTTATCGTGGCTGGTCAGCTTTGCCTGGC
Organism: uncultured Anaerolinea sp.; assembly: GCA_964531975.1. Lineage (GTDB taxonomy): Bacteria > Chloroflexota > Anaerolineae > Anaerolineales > UBA4823 > RBG-16-57-11. Next base: position 436,902 of record CAZHFU010000001.1, read on the forward strand.
GCTTTCTCATCAACCTGAGTGCATTTTGGGTCACTGATGCGCGCGGCTTTTCGCGCTTATTTTTCGGTTTGGGAAATCTATTGAGCGGTTTCTTTATGCCGCTGCACTTTTTACCGCCCTGGCTGCAAAGCCTGGCCTACCTCACCCCCTTTCCACAAATGATCCAAACCCCCATCGACATTTTCCTGGGCCTTCTCCAGGGGTCGGCGGAAATCAATGCTTTGTTTCAACAGGCAATGTGGGCAGTTGGCCTGATTTTAGCGGGTCAATTAACGCTGCGGCTCGGTGTGCGCAAGCTTGTCATCCAGGGTGGATAGGCCAATGCACACTTTAGGCCTCTACCGCCGCCTGCTCTCCATCCGTATTCGTTCACAGATGCAGTACCGGGCGTCGTTCTTAGCCGATATATTCATCAACGCCATCCTCACCGGCGTTTATTTCGTAGCCGTAGCTTTCGTGCTGCAACGTTTTGACGGCCTGGGCGGCGAATGGAGTCTATGGGACGTGGCTTTCCTATATGGCCTGGTGGAAAGCGCCTTCGGTACGATGGATATGGTCTTCAGCGGCTTCGACCCCAGCTTCTTCGGACAAATGGTGCGCCAGGGGACATTTGATCAGATGCTGCTCCGCCCGACAGGCGTTTTTGTGCAGGTGCTGGGGGCCGATTTTGTTTTACGCCGCATTGGGCGAATTTCACAGGGCGTACTGGTGTTTAGCCTGGCCATAGCTAACCTGCCGCTAGAATGGGACCTGGCACGGGTGATGGTTATTTCACTGGTGTTCGTTAGCCTGGTGGCTTTCTTCGGAGGTTTGTTTATGATCGGAGCGGGGATCACATTTTGGACCGTAGACTCGATTGAATTTATTAACATCTTCACCTATGGCGGATCCGAGATGATGAGCTATCCTTTTCACATCTACCCGCCATGGTTAACGCGCTTCTTT
>CAZHFU010000002.1:0-368861 GCA_964531975.1 uncultured Anaerolinea sp.
AGAGAAGGGGAGATTCCCCCTTCCTGCGTCGGGAAGGGGGTTAGGGGGTTAGGTTCCCCCTCCTTGCGGTAGATGCATGTGAATTTGGACTGCTGGAGACCTCTCTCATCCCCCGGCCCCTTCTCTCCCCGAAACGGGGAGAGAAGGGGAGATTCCCCCTTCCTGCGTCGGGAAGGGGGTTAGGGGGTTAGGTTCCCCCTCCTTGCGGTAGATGCATGTGAATTTGGACTGCTGGAGACCTCTCTCATCCCCCGGCCCCTTCTCTCCCCGAAACGGGGAGAGAAGGGGAGATTCCCCCTTCCTGCGTCGGGAAGGGGGTTAGGGGGTTAGGTCCCTCACCGAGCCAACATCTCCAGCACATCGTTCAGGGCAGCCTGGAAAATCTCTCCCATAATCTCGTCATCCACCTGGTAGGGGCCGCCAAAGTTGCCATCGCCATACACGCGGCGGGCCTCGTCTGCGCCCAGCAGCCCAGGGATATACGGCGGGGGCTTAACTTCGCCGGGCATATCGGCCACACGCGTAAAAGGAAAGGCCTCGATCCAACTGGCGTGGGAGGATTTCAGCCCGTGGCGCATGGCTGCCTCCGCCACGCTATGAGCCGTCCACCAGGCGTACCACTGCAAGCGCAGATCGGGCAGGTCGGAGGCAGTCTCGTATAGCCGGCTGCGCACGGGGTCGTTGCCGCCATGTCCGTTCAAGATCAAGATGCGCCGGAAGCCCTGGCGGTAGGCCGAGCGCACCAGGTCGTCGCCGATCTCAATCAATGTAGATACGCGCACCGAAAGCGTGCCGGGGTAGGCCAGGAAATAGGGCGATGAGCCAAAGTTAAGCGGCGGAGCCACCAACACGCCGGTTTGCTCGGAGGCGGCGTCGGCTAACGCCTGCGGAATGCGCACATCGCTCAGTAAGCTCAAATAGGCGTGCTGCTCACACGATCCCAGCACCAGCATCAGGCGGTCGTCGGTTTGCAGATACCGCTCCACATCCATCCAGTTCAAATCTTCGTAACGCATATTCGCTCTCCTTAATAAGTCTGCCCAGCATGTTAAGTCAAAGCCGGGGGCTTGTCAATGAGGCGATTTATGGTATCTTTGGGTCATGGACAAACAGGCGATCCTCAATCTTTACGACCAGGAAATGCGGATTAACCCTCCCACGCAATTTGGGAATCTGCACCGGCAGCCCGGCCTGACCTATTTTGACGCGCCGCCAACCAGCCATTACGCCGGTTGGGTGGTGTATACCAACCTGGATGAAACCGCCGTGGATGCAGTCATCGAGGAGATGATCGAACACTTCCGCCCCAGCAGACGCGGCTTTGAGTGGAAGGTATTCGATCACGACCGGCCCGCTTCGCTTAAAGAGCGCCTGGCGGCGCACGGCTTCGCCGGGGAGGAGCGCGAAGCCCTGGCTGTCCTCGACCTGCATGATCTATCGCCCGGCTTACAAGCCCCCACCCCGCCCGCCGTTATACGCCTCGATCAAGCCGGGCAAATCGAGGCCCTAATGGAGACGGAAAGGGAGATTTGGAACGAGGATTACCACCGCCTGGGGCAGCAGTTGAAGGACGACCTGCGCCAAAACCCCGACACGTTGAGCGTGTATGCCGCCCAGCTTGACGACCGCCTGGTGAGCGGGGCGTGGATTTACTATTACCCCGGCAAGCCCTTCGCCGATCTATTCGGCGGCGCCACCCTTCCCGCCTATCGGGGGCGCGGCCTGTACACCGCCCTGGTGGCCGCCCGCGCCCAGGAGGCTGTGGGGCGCGGCGTGCGCTATCTCACCGTAGACGCCAGCCCGATGAGCCGCCCAATTCTAGAAAAGTTGGGCTTTGAGGTGCTGCTCTATTCCCAGCCGTTTGTGCGTTAACGCCCTTCCAATGCGGGGCCACGCTTAACTAAAATGCGCCCTGAACCACGCCAATGGCAGCGTTCAGGGCGCACTGTTTAATCAAAAAGCTTATACCACGATGTTGACCAGCCGGCCGCCGGCCACGATGATCTTCTTAGGCGACTTGCCTTCTATGTGCCGCTGCACCACTTCGCTGCCCAGGGCCGCAGCCTGGATCTCCGCATCGCTCGCGCCGGCCGGTAATTGCAATCGATCGCGCAGCTTGCCGTTGATCTGCACCGCCACGGTGATCTCTTCCTCGGCGGCCGCGGCTTCATCCACCTGCGGCCAGCTCTGAGTGTGGATCGAATAGGGCTTACCCAGGCGCGCCCACAGCTCTTCGGAAATGTGCGGACAAACTGGGGCCAACATGCGCAAATAAATATCTTGCGCTTCACGCCATTCCGGCGTTCCCATCGCCCCGGCCTCGCGCGCCTTATACATCTCGTTCATCAGCTCCATCAAGCTCGAAACCACGGTGTTAAACTGCAGCTGCTCGAAATCACGCGTTACCCGGCGCAGGGTCTGATGCAGCTTGCGCCGCAAGGCGGCCCGTGTCTCTGGAGTGGCGGTGTTCATGGCGTGTGGCTCAACAAACAGCGTCCACAGTCGGCGCACCCAGCGCACCACCCCTTCGATGCCACCGCTGTTCCAGGGGGCGCCCATTTCCCACCGGGAGAAAAACATCAAGAAGGCGCGCAGCACATCGGCCCCATAGGTACGCACCAGGTCGTCGGGCGAGATGACATTGCCGCGGCTTTTCGACATCTTCTCGTGATCTTCGCCCAGCACCATGCCCTGGTTGCGCAGCTTTATCATCGGCTCCGGGCCTTTCATAATGCCCATATCGCGCCCGGCTTTATGGAAAAAGCGAGTGTAGATCAGGTGCATGGTGGCGTGCTCAATCCCGCCGGTGTACATATCAACCGGCATCCAGTAATCATATTCTTGCGGGTCAAACGGCCCCTTATCGTAATGCGGCGATAGATAGCGCAGGTGATACCAGGAAGAACACATGAATGTGTCCATGGTATCGGTTTCGCGTTCGGCGGGGCCGCCGCACACCGGGCAGGTGGTTTTCTTCCAGGTGGGATGCTGCTTCAAGGGGCTTTCGCCGCTCGGCTGCCATTCCACATCATCCGGCAGCAGCACCGGCAATTGATCTTCGGGAACAGGAACGTCGCCATGCACAGGGCAGCGAATGATAGGAATGGGCGCGCCCCAATAACGTTGGCGGCTAATTAACCAATCGCGCAGGTGGTAGTTAACCGCGCCCTTGCCTTTCCCATTCTGCTCCAGCCAGGCGATGACTTCCGCCTTGGCGCGGTCGCCGGGTGTACCGGTAAAGCCATCCGAATGGATCATTGTTCCGTATTCGGAGTGCATCAGCACATCTTTATAAAATTCCTTCTCCCACAGCATTTCCATCACTGTGCGGGCAAACCGCACCGCCGGCTGGTGTTCTTTCACACGGCGAAGAATCTCGACCTCGGCGGCGGGGCTGTCCCACGGGATGATCGCATCATGCCAGAAAAACACCCAGCGACTGCCCACCACCTCGCTCCACCCACCTGGAGCCAGGAACCCCCGCGCCAGGTCGATGTAACCATCCACCTGGTCGGGCTTCAGAGTGATGTAAAAACCGCCGTCGCGGGTCTCAAATTGGATATTTTCTACCCGCAGGGCTTCATCGAAGCCATCGATGACGCTGCCGGGGTAGATGAAACTCTTAGCCGTAGCCCCCGCCTTCTCGATGACGGGCAAAATGGGCAGCCCAAACTTGAGAGCAAACTCAAAATCGCGCCCATCGTGAGCTGGAACCGCCATGATGGCGCCCGTACCATAGCTCATCAGCACGTAATCGGCGATCCAAATCGGGATGCGCCGCCCGTTCATCGGGTTAATCGCATAGCCGCCGGTAAACACACCGGTTTTTTCTTTATCGGCAGCTTCGCGCTGGATGTCGCTCTGGCGTTGGGTCTCGGCCACATAGTCCGCCACTGCCTGGCGCTGTTCGTCAGAAACGATTTTGTTCACCAATGGGTGTTCGGGAGCCAAAACCATGAAGGTGGCCCCAAACAGCGTATCCGGGCGCGTGGTGAACACCTCCAGCGGGTCGCCGGCTTCGGTTTGGAAGACCACAGTCGCGCCTTCCGAGCGACCGATCCAGTTAGTCTGCAAGGTGCGCACCTGTTCCGGCCAATCCACGTGAGAGAAATCCAACAATTCATCGGCGTATTGGGTGATCTTGAAGAACCACTGATCCAGGTTCTTCTTAATTACCGGTGTGCCGCAGCGTTCACAATGGCGGTCCTCGCCCCACACCTGTTCGCGCGCCAGGGTGGTGTTGCAATGTGGACACCAATCCACCGGCGACATCTTGTGATAGGCCAGGTTATGCTTATACAATTGGATGAAGAACCACTGCGTCCACCGGTAATATTCGGGGTCCGCCGAAACCATCTCGCGCCGCCAATCGAACATCGCCCCCATGCTGCGGAACTGCTTTCGCATTTTGGCGATGTTATCGAAAGTCCACTGCTTAGGATGAATGCGGCGTTTAATGGCGGCGTTTTCCGCCGGCAAACCGAAGGCGTCAAAGCCCATCGGGAACATCACGTTGAAGCCGTTCATGCGCTTGAAGCGGGCCCGGGCGTCGGAGGGGGCCATCGCATACCAATGCCCGATATGCAAATCGCCCGAAGGATAGGGCAGCATCGTCAGCGCGTAATGTTTTGGACGAGTGGGGTCAATATCCGCGTGATACAGGCCGTCGGCTTCCCATTTGGCTTGCCAGCGGGGTTCAATTTCAGCCGGGTAGTATTCTGTGTTGTCAGCCATTCTTTCCTCGCTATTGCAGATCTCAATAACAAATCATGCTAAAGATTCGGTTCCCGCAGCCACCGTCTATTTAGAAATGGCTACGTTCACCTCAAAGGTCTTTTCGGGCGGATTGCTCTCCCAAGGGCGGCGATAAACTAACCGCAGCACACCCTGGCCGCTTTCTCCAGCCTTAAAATTCAAGATCATCATTCCGCCGGAGCCGGTGGCCTTTGAATCAGCCATAAATTCGGCGTCACCCACCATTTCAACCTGGATGGTCATGGCAGTTTCATCGGGCATCCAGATATAACCCGTCGTGGGATTGCCCTCCAGCCGCACCTGGAAAGTTTGGCCCGGCGCCACCGTGATAGAAGACCCATTATCGGCGGCGGTAAGGGTAAGGCCGCCGGAAGAACAAGCCGCCAAAAACGCCCCCAGGGCTGCCAATAAAGCGCCCATCCATAAAAGCCGTTGGTTATACATAGGCAAACCTCCAGTCACCACCATACGATGAAGTCTTCGCCCCACACCCTATAATGCCATCCGCATGGAGAAGGTGTGGCCGCGCTGCATTTCAAGCAGGCCGCGCCATTCGCCGTTAAGCTCTTTCTGACCTAAGGCGGTATGCACGGCGCAATCGCAGTCCGAGCAATGCGGCTTAGGACAAGTTTCAATTGCGCGGCGCACACTCTCCACCGCGTCGTGACTCACCCAATAACCGATGTGCTTGAAACGCTCGTTGCCATGGAACGAACCATGCGTTTCTTCGTACACCGCCAACCCCTTAAACTCACACACCTGGCAGCCAATCACCTGCAAGGTGATTTCTTCCATATCACGGGCGGGAGGCAGTTCTATAGCAGTTTCAATTTCCAGGCCATCGAGCGTCAAACACTGCGGGCAACGGAACGGCACGGCATCACCTGTTCAAGCAAAAAATAAAAAAATACCTCCCATCCCATACAGGGACGGAGGCATCTCCGCGGTACCACCCTGCTTACTGGCTGCCCAAACAGCCAATCGCTCGTGGGCGCTATAACGGGCGCTCCCGCCAAAGGCTAATGCATTCGCATTCACCCAGGCAGCCCACCCCCGGTTTAGTTGAGGGGTCGCAGGCGAGTTCAGCCCTAAATGTACTCTGCGGATACCGTGTCAGGCTCTCACCTCGCTCTCCTGACTCGCTGACAGATGGCTTACTACTCCTGTTTAAGGCCAGTGGACCCAGAGGGAATCGAACCCTCGGCCTTCTCAATGCCATTGAGACGCGCTCCCAACTGCGCTATGGGCCCATATATAAACGATTGTTTCAAAGCGAACGCAATTCTACTATGGCGCCTGATTCATGTCAAGTACCATTCCAGTTTTCCTTGCGCTCGCCAGTGGACCCAGAGGGATTCGAACCCTCGACCTCCTCAGTGCGATTGAGGCGCGCTCCCAACTGCGCTATGGGCCCAAGCAGCTAGCTTTCGATTAAGCGAAGGGATTGTATCCCCAAGCAGAATGAATGTCAAGGTTCACATCAAAGTGTTTTACGGTTTGTGCTACAATAACTTAAGCTAAGGAGCGCCGGTGGAACTCCCCGGCAAACAAGCCATGTTTGAAATACCCCTCTTTCCATTAAATACGGTGCTTTTCCCAAAAGCCACGCTAAGCTTGCACATCTTCGAGCCGCGCTACCAAAGCATGATGCGCCTGTGCCTGGAACAAAACCGCCCCTTTGGGGTGGTGCTAATTCGCCAGGGACAGGAAGCGCTCGGCCCGCTGGCTGAGCCTTACTCCGTGGGCTGCACCGCATCGATTGTAGACCACCAGCTCCTCCAATTCGGACGCATGAACATCCTCAGCGTTGGCGGCGAACGCTTCCGACTGCACACCATCGACCGCCAATCGGCGCCCTATTTGGTGGGAACGTGCGAAGCCTGGCCCCTTCAACCTGTGGGCGACCTGGACGCCGCCACCCAAGATTTGCGCCGACGCCTGGAACGCTTTATCACCGCCACCCTGGCCGCCGGCGGCGATGCCCACATTTCCCAATTGCCCGACCACCCCATCGAGTTGGCTTACCTGGCAGCCACCTTGCTGCAAATTTCCCCGCTCCAAAAACAACAGATGCTCGAACTTGACGACCCCACCGCCTTGCTGCGGCAAATCCGCCAGCTGTATGCCCGAGAACAGGCGCTGCTAGAAGCTATGTTCGCCCCGCCCGACAACCTGCCGGGTACATCCTTCTCGAAAAATTAGACTCCACGGAGGCGTCGTGTCGGAAACCGTCTGTCATCAGTGTAAGGCCGTCAACCGCGATACGGCTCGCTTCTGTGGCGAATGTGGCGCGCCCCTGCTACAAGGCGTTTCGGCGCGGGCGAGCGGCGCGCCGTCGGCCTCAACCCCGCCGCCCTTGTCGGGCGAAACGCCGCGTTCAAAACCCGTCCAGGCAGGCTTAGCGCCCACCAGTGCGCCGCGGGTCACGCCTGATGCGCCGCCGCAACCGGAGTCGCCCGCTGCCACGCTGCTAAACCGTTACCGCCTGGATCGCGAACTGGGGCGCGGTGGCTTTGGAGCGGTTTACCAGGCTTACGATCTTAATCTCAGCCGCCTATGCGCACTCAAAGAGAACCTGAACCCCAGTGCAGACGCTCACCGCCAGTTTTCTCGCGAAGCCTCGGTGCTGGCAAATCTATCTCATCCCAACTTGCCTCGCGTCACCGATCACTTCACCATCCCCGGTGAAGGCCAATACCTGGTGATGGACTTCGTGGATGGCGAAGACCTGGCCCAGGCCGTGGCGCGTTGCGGGCGGCTGCCGGTGGCCCAGGCGGTGGAGTGGATTTCGCAAGTGGCCGAGGCGCTCGATTATCTGCACAGCCGCACACCGCCGGTGCTGCACCGCGATATCAAACCGGCCAACATTCGCATCAACTCCGAAGGCAAGGCCATGTTGGTCGATTTCGGATTAGTCAAAGTGTCCGACGCCGCCTTCAAGACCACCGTGGGGGCAAGAGCAGTTACACCCGGCTACGCCCCCCCCGAACAATACGGCCTGGGCAGCACCGATAGCCGCACCGATATTTACGCCCTGGCGGCCACATTATACCGGCTGCTCTCCGGCCAGGAACCCATGGAAAGTGTGCAGCGCGCTGCCGGCCAGGAAATTCCTCCGGTGCGCGAATTCAACCCGCAAGTTCCCCTGGCGCTCAGCCAGGCCATTGAACGCGGCATGGCGCTCGACCCCGCCCAGCGATACCCCACCGCCCACGCCTTCCGACTGGACATACGCAGAGCCGCCGGCCTCGATTCTGCCCCCACGTCGGCTTCACGCCCGGCTTCGCCCGGCGCCGATCGGCGCTCTTCCGACGCCGCCACACAGGTGCTAGACGACCCGCTGTCTCGCCCCGCTCCGGCCCCACGCCCCGCCACCCTACCCCCGTCTGCCTCCCGACCGCCTTCCGCTACTGCTCCGCGCGCCGCACCCTGGTTATGGCTGGGCGGCGGAGGCGCGCTGTTGGTCTTATGCCTGTTCGCCGGGCTGGGCCTTTTCCTGATCGCCCGCAATGCCCTCTCCGACCCCACACCGTCTACTCGCACCACCATGCTCGAAACCACCCCCACCACCCCGCCCCCCACCGCCCGCCCTGCGGTTACCCCCACCCCCGACGAGACCTGGCGCTCGCCCGACCCCTCCACGCTGGTCTACGCCGCCGCAGGCACGCCCGACACGCTCGACCCGGCCTACGGCTATGAAGTCAACGGGTTAACGGTTTTGCAAAATATCTACGAAACGCTGATCTTCTTCGACCGCGACCGCGCCGATCAATTCGTGCCCCAATTGGCCCTGGAAGTGCCCAGCCTTGAAAACGGCGGCATCTCTCCCGATGGGCGCACCTATACCTTTAAAATCCGCCCCAATGTGCTCTTTCATGACGGTTCGCCTCTGACCGCGGAAGATGTGGCCTTTAGCTTCCAACGTGGTTTACTGCAGGGGGGAATAAACACCCCCCAATGGATGCTGGCCGAACCCCTGCTAGGTAACGGCGTCTATGACGTTTCTACGCTGGCGGGCGCGAACTTTACCGGCCAGGCCGATCTGCTCAGAAAAGCCCCGCCGGTAGTGCTAGAGTCGATCTGCACTAAAGTGACGGCGGCTGTCACCTTTGATAATGTCAGCAGCACCGTCTCTTTTCACTTAGCCCAACCCTGGGGGCCTTTCCTGTCTGTGATGGCGAACACCTGGGGGAGTGTGCAATCCAAAGCCTGGCTGGTGAACAACGGCGCCTGGAATGGCGACTGCCGCACCTGGCAAGATTTCTATGGGCGCAGCGCCGCCGAGCTAAACCAAACTCCCCTGGGCAGCCAGGCGATGGGAACCGGCCCTTACATGCTCGATAAGTGGGAAGAGGACAATGAAGTGGTGCTGCTTGCCAACCCGCATTACTGGCGCACCGAACCGGCCTGGGAAGGCGGCCCCACCGGCCCGGCGCGCATCCCGAAAGTTATCATCCGCTATGTAGGCCAGGCGGAGGAACGCTTTCAGGGCTTGGACGAGGGCATTTATGATCTGGTGTATTTAGGAACCAATCCGAACTACACCACCCTAAACGCGCTCAGCGGCCTGGAATGCGCCCGCACCGATGCCGAATGCCGCCCCACCGCCAACCCGCACGGTCGCCTGGTTCACATCCGGGGCTTTGCCTTGGGTCAACGCTTACACGATCTCTTTTTCAACTTCTCCATCGACCCCAAGAGCACTGTGTTGGGCAGCGGCAAATTAAACGGCAAAGGCATTCCGGCCAATTTCTTCGCAAACGTGCATGTTCGGCGCGCTTTTGCCGCATGTTTTAACTACAACCGGTTCCTTAAAGATGCTATGGGCGGCGAAGGGCTGCGCGCTGCCACTGTGATGCCCCCCAACATGCTTGGCTATGACGCCGCCTCGCCCTACTACACCTATGCGCCACAACGCTGTGAAGATGAGCTGCGCCAGGCGGTTTTTGCTGGAAGCAGTGTGTGGGAGCAGGGTTTTACCCTGGTCTTGCCGGCCAACGAAAACAGCGCCGCGCAGCTGGCAATCGCCAATATCTTTAAAGATGAACTAGAGCAGATAAACCCCAAGTTTAAACTAACCGTTAAAAGTATGCCCCCTGGCGATTACTCGCAGCTTTATAACTCCGCCCAGGTTCCCTATTTTATTACCGGGTGGGTTGAAGATATTCACGACCCGCATAACTGGGCCTATGCTTACATTTTGGGCGCCCTTGGCAGCCGCCAGGGCATGCCGGAGGAATTTTTGAAGCCGTTTCGAGATCTGCTGCGGGCAAGCATTGAAAACGCCGACCCTGATTATCGCAACCAGGTTTATAAACAGTTTAACCAACTCTATTACGAACAAGTTCCGTCCGTTCCCATGTTCCAGGCCATTGGGCATCAATATATTCAAGCCTGGCTCAAAGGTTTCTATAACAACCCGGTCATGCCCGGCCCCTATTTTTACACCTTCGAAAAGCACTAGGCCGAGGCGATGACATCACATCGCGCCCGCCGGCGCGCCGGTGGGCGGCGACAGGAGAAGCGCATGTTTGCGCAAACGCTTCTCCTGCGAAAAAGCAATCGCCGCCCGCGGCCTGCCCGCGGCCTGCCCGCGGCCTGCCCGCGGCCTGCCTGCGCCAAAGGGCAGCCAGGCAGACCCGCCCCCCCTAACCACCCACATCTCCATACAACTGTTTGCGCACCAGGGGCGCATCTTGCCGACGAAGCGGCGCGATGCTCTGGCTGTGCAAGCGCGCCGCCAGGTGGGCATCCAGCCCTTCTGTCAGCAGCGCCAAGACCCGCTGTGGGTCGTCATCGGCGGCCAGGCGGTTGATCGAGATATGCCCACAACCGGCGCATAGGTGTATCAACATTAACTCCCCCTGCGCATGAGCCGGGTACTTCTTACGGGTCTGCTTCACCGTCACCCCCACCGCCGGCATAATCGCCCGGCAGGTCGCCAGGCGATCACCGGCCACAAACAGGTCTAGATGGCGCGAAGCCAGGCAGTAGGGGCAGTGGTTGCGATGCTGCACCCCCGAAACGGCAGAGTGGGCCAACACCGCTTTATGACATCCCAGGCAGTAGAAATCGCCAAAGGTACGTTCAATCGAACCCGCGAACTTGCTGCGTTCGCGTTTCGGCAGCTTGATCTCAGTCATTCTATTCCTCACTCAACTTCAAATAACTCTGATACCGGTAAGGCGAAACCTTACCATCCGTCACCGCCTGGCGAACTGCACAGCCGGGTTCCTGATCGTGGCGGCAGTCCATGCCAAAGCGGCAGCGCCCCACAAATGGGCGCATTTCGGGGAAATGCATTGCCAGGTCTGGGCCGGCGGCTTCCCACAAACCGAACTCGCGTACTCCGGGGGTATCAATCACCGCCCCGCCAATTTCGTCCAGGAAAAACATCTGCATGGCGGTAGTGGTATGCTTCCCTTTACCAGTGGCCCGGCTCACCTGCCCCACCTGCAAGCCAAGCCCCGGCTGCAAAGCGTTCAACAGCGAAGTTTTTCCCACGCCCGATTTACCCAACACCGCGGCAAGGCGGCCCTGTAAAACCTGGCGGGCCGCGTCCAGGCCCTGGCGGGTTATATCGCTAAACCGCACCACCTCATAACCAATTTGCTCGTAGACCTCTCGCATCTGGTCGATAGTTCGCATCGCCTCCGGTTGTCCGGATAAGAGATCAATTTTGGTCAGAAAGATCACCGCGGGAATGCCGGCGGCCTCTGCCGAAACCAGGTAGCGGTCGAGCAGCCCCCACTTGGGGGTGGGGTTGGCGCACGCGAAAACTACCGCCGCCAGGTCGAGATTAGCGGCGATAGCCTGGCTAACAGGCAAGCGCGGCGAGGATGGGTCGCGGCGCAGCATCACGTTGCGCCGTGGTAAACGCGCCTCGATAAACCACTGGGGGGCGTCCAGCGGGTGCACCTGCACCACATCGCCCACGGCCAAATCGGCCTGGTGGGAGTGTTCTTTAATGAAGCGCGTTGCCAGGCGGCAAACCTGGGTCTGCTCGCCCAGGCGCACATCGTATAACCCCTGGCCCTTACGCGTAATCACCCCCGTCAAACCATCTTCGGCGCGATTGATCCGAAGTAAATTTTCAGAAAAAAGTTGCATCGTCATCTCATTCACCATAAAATTAAAAGCCGGTCACAGGGTTGCCCGTGACCGGCTGAAAACTTTCCAGGGTGTTTACATCAGGAAAAAGATATGCGTTCCGCCTACTATAGACGATGATCGCTCAAACTTACCCTGGCAGAAAAAAAAGAAAAGCCACGGGGCTTGAACGCGCCGTGGCTGAAAGTCTGGAGATAAGCGGCAATCTGCCGCGCGCCTTAGATTGGCGCGCCGGTGCGTTCAAGCTTGGTATTTTGAACAACAACCGCCTTTTGGGTTAACAGAAAACCCTCCTTCTACATAAGATAACGAACGAAGCCGAGTTTATCATCGAGCAAAGAAAATGTCAATATTTAAGGTAAAATAGATAGCAACTTAATCAAACCCTAAAACATCTGGATCGGCTTACTGTTTTGAAAGCCAATGTGATCGATTAAATTAATGTTTCATGTTAAAATTATTCAAATGACTGATTTCAGCGAACCCGTTCAACCTGCTCTCATTCTCTATGTCGAAGACAATGCTGATAACCGCACCCTGGTGCGTCGCATTCTCATGGCGGAAGGCCATACCGTAATCGAAGCAGCCGGCGCCAAGCAAGCCCTGGACATATTAAAAACCACCACACCGGCCTTGATCTTGATGGACATCAATATGCCGGATATTGACGGCTATACGCTGACTGCCAGGCTCAAAGCTATTCCGGCGCTGGAACATACCCCCATTATCGCCATGACAGCCAACGCGCTGCGCGGCGATCGCGAACGCAGCCTGGATGCCGGCTGCGATGGTTACATTCAGAAACCTATTGATGTCGATGCGCTGCCGCGCCAGGTGCAGCGTTTCTTGTCTCAACCAAAATAAAGGCCGTACACAACTTTTATGAATATCCCTAACATTCCTCTCGACAATAAAGACTCCCTCGCTAGAGGCACAACCGTCTTAGTGGTAGAGGATAATGTGGCAAACTTCGTCCTTATCGCCCGCTTGCTCGGCTACATGGGCATTCATTGCGAATGGAAGACTTCCGGCTATGAAGTGGTTGAATACGCCGATACATTGCCCCGCCTGGACTTAATTTTAATGGATATCCGCTTGCCCTACGAAGACGGATTTGGAGCTTTGCAAAAAATCCGCTCTTCAGCCTCGCTTAAAGATACGCGGGTGGTTGCAGTAACGGCTGAATCCAGCCCAGAACAAATGCGGAAAGCGCGCGAATCCAACTTCGATGGCTTTATTGGCAAACCGCTCGACCCGGATAATTTTCCCGAACAAATTCGCCGTATCCTGGCCGGCGAGGCCGTGTGGGAGTTGGGTTAAGTGGATGTAAATTTGGCTGTCAAATCTGCAAGAATCCCCTCCCAAAATACCAATCGGGATGGATAATCCATTAAATGGAAGTACACTAACCTATCCTATCTTAGGAGTGCCAGCATGTCGCCGGTTCCCAAATCATCTCCTCGCGCTGCCGGCCCCATGGCTCGCTCGCTCTTTACGTCTTTCAGCGTAATTAGCCTGGCGGGTCTGCTTGGGCTAGGGCTGGCCGCCATTTGGCTGCGACCCGCCCTCTCAGGGTGGTTCTATGCCATCGCCGCAAGCATTGCTGTCGCAGTTCTGGCCGCGAATGCGTGGCTGGCCCGCCGCGCAGCCTGGCCGCTGAGCGCATTAAATCAAACCATCAAATTGTTTGTGGATGGCAACTGGGAGCAGCGCGCCCTATCCTACCGGGATGACGAAATCGGACAGCTCGCCAACCTCTTCAACCGCGTGGCCGATGAAATCCGTGAAGTGTATGACCTGCTTGCCATTCGCGACGCCGAAGAGCAGACCAACGGCAAGCGCCAGCCCCTGGTCACCCTGATTCAAATCATCACCGCCGCCCCCAACCTCACCGAGTTGTACCGTGGGGCGCTCGAGCTGATCCTCAAGCACTACGCCTGCACCTATGCCGCCTTATACATCATCGAACACACTCAACCGGTTGGCGCACAGTACGCCGTGTTGGCCGGCAGCGCCGGCAGCCGCGAAGGCTTGCCCGCCGAGGTGAGCAGCCGCTTGGCCGAAGAGCGCATCAACCTCGACACCGTACTAAGCGCCGATTGGATGATTGGCAGGGCGATTACCTCACACCGGCCGCAAATTGGCGCCGCCAACCGCCAACCGGGCCTTTTCGAAGCCGTCATTCCCGCCCTCTATCCCAGTCCCGAAGGCGAACCTCGCCTGTGGGCGGTGATCGACTTATACAGCCAGAGCCGCGTGAGCGATACCCGCCTGGGGCCGTTTTCGGTGCGCCTGGTCAATGAACTCTTGAACCTGGCAAGCTTACTGGCCTTAGGCGTGCGTAATCACAGCGCCGCCCCCACCCCCGTTCCGCCCCTCGCCCCCACCCCAACCGGCGGGCCGCTTGCCGCCGGAGACCTGATTTCGCCCGCGCTCGGATCGCTCGCCCAGGGCAGCGCCGCACCCTTCTTCGGCGAGGCCTTCTTTGGCGAAGCTTGCTTCACCGCCTGGCGCACCATCGCCCAGGCCATAGACGCCGACCAGGTTGTCGAGGCCGCCCGCCAGGCGCTCCTGGCCTCCCCCTATGTTAGCGTGCTGCTGCTGCGCGCCTTCAACCAACCGCACCCTTCCCTCGAAGCAGTCGTTGGTCGCAGTGAAAGCGCCGATGCAGCCGCCGAGCTAGACACGCTAACCATGGCCGCGCCGCCTTTAGAAATCGTTTTCCAAACCCATCCCCATGAAACCCTCCTGGTGGAGGATATTCAACGCCGCCTGGAAGAAAAACCATGGCGGGCGGAAAGCATTTTCGCAGGCGTGGAACCGTCCAACGGATCTGCTCCGCTCGAGCTGCTCCAGGCCGCCGCCGCGGTGGGGGCCGAAAGCGCCGCGTTTTTGCCCGCCTATTGCCGGGAAGAACTCGCCGGAATCCTGGTTATTGGCCGCCCGGCGCGCCCCGCCCTGCGTGGTATGCAGGCCCCTCCCCTCAACCCCGGCTTGCTGGAACCTTACGCCAACCTTCTCCAACTCGTCACCGCCGCCCTGGAGCGCATCCACACGCAGAGCCAACAGCGCCGCGCCACCCAGCGCCGCCTGGTGGAGCTAGAATCACTATGGGAGATTAGCCAGGTCATGGCTGAGGAAACCCAACTGCCGGCTTTTTACCCCGTGTTGTATCAACAAGTCAAAAAAGTCCTTGGGGAGCTTTCTTCCTTTGCCGTCTTACTGTATCACAAGGCCGATAACCTGGTGAGTGTGCCTTATATGATTGAAGACGGCAAAGCCCTCCAGGTGGCTCCCTTCACACCCACCAAAAGCCTGTCATCACATATCATCCACAGCCGGCAAGCCCTGCTGCTGCGCAACCGCCAGGAAGTGATCGAAACCTCGTTGCAAATTGGAGCGCTGCAAGTGGGTCAAGCGGCCCAATCCTGGCTCGGTGTGCCCATGCTTTCGGGCGGAGAAGTGTTGGGCCTGGTGGTTGTGCAAGACATTCGCCAGGAAGGGCGCTTTGACGAAGGCGACCAGCAGCTGCTCAGCGCCCTTGCCAACCAGGCTGCCATCATTGTCCGCAATACCCAACTCTTAGACGCTTCGCAGGGCCGCATTCAACAAGAACAATTGATTAACACCATCACTGGCCGCATTCGTCGTTCGATCAGCGTTGAAGATGTATTAAAGACCACCGCCGATGAGCTGGGGCGCGCTCTGGGGTTGCGCCAGGCGCACATCGAGATTGTGGAGATGGAAAGCAGCGCCCCCGCCATGGCCGAAGCGGCCGCGCCGCCGTCTGGGGAGCCTAGTCTATGAAACCGTCGATTTTCAGCCCACTGCGCGGCAGCCGCAGCAGCCGAGAGCCGCAGCCGTCCGACCACAGCGCCGCTCCGCTAACCAAAATATCCGCACCGGTCGCTAGCCTGGAGCAGCTGCGCGCCCAAATTCTTGAGCGAATAACCCGGGCGGTGGTGATCCTGGCTGCGGTGATCGTGTTAGTGAATCTGCCCAATATATTCCGCACTCAGCGTTGGGGAGCTTTGTTTGTGTTCGCCGGGCTAGAGGCGGTCTTGATTTTATCCGGTTTTAGTAAACGGCTTTCATACCCCCTGCGCATGGCGGTGTTCATGGGAACTGTTTACCTGGCCGGGGTGTTGGTGCTGCTCAACAACGGTCTAAACGGGCCTGGGCGGGTGATCCTGGTGGGTGTGCCAATCTTCGCCACGCTCCTGGGGGGGCGGCGGGTGCGGTTTACCGGTGCGGCGCTGAGCATGATAGCCATGCTGGCGGTAGGCGCCCTGGCCGTAATCGGGATAATTCCATCCACGGGCCTAAGCCCCGCCTCCAGTGCGCCGGCGCTGTGGTTAACCGCCATTGTTTCCGTGGCTTTGGTGGGGCTTACCGCCACGGGCGCTTTTGGTATGTTGGTAGATGGCTTAAAGACCAGCCTTAGCCGACAAGAACAGTTAGGCGGTGAATTGGAGACCGAGCGCACCGCCTTAGAACTGCGAGTGCAGCAGCGCACTCACAGCCTGGAGCGGCGACTGGTGCAAATTCGCACTGCCGCTGAAATCACCCGCCAAATCAGCCGGCAGCTCGATATTAACGCGCTCCTGCCGGAAGTGTGCGAACTGATGCGCGCCCGCCTGAACCTATATTATGTGGGTGTTTTCCTCCTGGAAAAAAGCGACCAGGAAGCTCGCCCTGGCGAATCGCGCTATATGGCCCTGGCGGCCGGCTCCGGCGAAGCCGGGCGGCAGATGTTAGCCGAGCATCACCGCCTGCTTGTCGGCGGCGATTCGATGATCGGCTGGAGCGCCGCCAACCGGCAGGCCCGCATCGCCCTCGACGTGGGCCGCGAAGCCGTGCGCTTCAATAACCCCCATCTGCCGCGCACCCGCTCCGAACTGGCTCTCCCGATTATCGCCGGCGGCAGCAGCGAAGACACCCCCCTTCAACCCTCCACCGCTCCCGCTTCACTTTCTCAAGATGGCGCGCCAGAGGGGCCGTCAACGCCCACCCGCCTACTCGGCGCCATCACCGTCCAATCGGACGCCGAAGCCGCCTTTGACGAAGACGATATCATCGTCTTACAAGCCATCGCCGACGCCCTCGCCGCCGCCATCGACAACGCCCGCCTGTTCGCCGCCACCCAAGCCGCCCTGGAGGAGGTGAGCAGCCTCCACCGTCAATACTTGCAAACCGCCTGGTCGGGGCTGGGCCAAGCCGCCGGAGGCTACACCTATGTCGATTCCACCATCCCGGCCAAGGCGGACGAAGCGTCTTCACCCCCATTTGAGGCGGCTATCCAGCTTCGCAGCCAGGTAATTGGGCGCCTGGTTCTGGAACGCGACGCCAACGCTCCGCCCTGGACGCCGGAACAAATTAGCCTGA
The DNA here is from genome assembly GCA_964531975.1 of uncultured Anaerolinea sp. GTDB lineage: Bacteria > Chloroflexota > Anaerolineae > Anaerolineales > UBA4823 > RBG-16-57-11. The sequence continues at coordinate 17,251 of CAZHFU010000002.1, forward strand.
TTGAAAGCGTTACCACCCAGGCCGCCCTGGCTCTCGAAAACGCCCGTCTGCTCGAAGAAACCCGCCGCCAGGCAGACCAGGAACGAGTCATCAGCCAGATCACCAGCCACGTTTGGGCCTCCAACGATATCGACACCATCATTCGCCAAACCCTGCAAGAACTGGGGTCAAATCTCCACGCCACCGAAGGCCGGCTAGAATTATGGCCGGAGGAAGGCGCTGGGACATACACCCCCGCCCCCACCCCCGTTTACCCTCAAGAGGAGGCCGGCGATGTGGTCGCTTGATCAAACACTGCAATATGTGGCCTGGTTTATTGCGCTGCTCGAACTCATCGTCGGCCTGTATGTGCTGGTTCCCGACCCACGCCACACCGTACGCCTACACGTTGGGCTAACGCTGTTCGTATCCGCCGCCTTCACTTTTGGGGTGGGCAGCCTGCTGGGGGCGCAGAACGACTCAGACGCCGCGCTGCCAACCCTGCTGATCGCAGTTACCTATATGCCGCGCCTTATCCTGCTCGGGCTGACTTCCGTGACGATGCTCAAGAGCAGTTGGCTGCGCCGCCCCCATCTCGCCTGGCTGCGCCGCATCCTGCAGGCGGCCGTGTGGCTGCCGGCGGCGGCCAGTTTATTAGACGCCTGGCAGCAAACCAACTTGTATTACACCGGCCTCGATCCGGCGGTATATGCGCGTGGTTTTGTGGCCCCGGCCCAGTTCTTACAAGGAGCGTTGGCCCCCGCCTGGAACGCCGCAGTCTTGTTTGGGGGAGGGGCGCTTCTCGTTCTGATCATGGCGGGCCTGGTCTTGTTCGACCGCAACCTGGCCCCCATCCAACGCCGCCTGGGGGTGTGGTTGCTGGGCATTTGCGCGGTTAACTGGCTGCCAGGAACCCTGGCGGTTAGTAACCCGACCTTTTTATGGGCCGCCATCTTCGCCGGCGGAGCGGTGCTGGTCACCTTTGCAGTCCTGGCTTTCCAAGAATTCGCCTTTGAAAAGCGCCTGGAGCAGCGCGCCCGCCGCGGCAGCCTGGCTGCCCGCCTGATCTTCTTACTGCTAATCGTCTCGCTGCCGCTGTTGGCCGCCATGGCGCTATTTCTCACCAACCAGGCGCGCACCCAACTCCAGCAAGGGGCCGTCACCTCCCTGGCTGATTCAAGCCGGGCGGCGTCGGAATCGGTGGATGTTTGGTTAGCAGCCAACACACGGATGTTGAAGACCCTGGCGCTAAACAATGATATTAACGGCATGAATGCCGCCGATCAACTGCCTGTGCTGCGCAACCTGGTTTCCACCTACCCATATATCGCCCTGGCCGGTGTGACCGATCTTACCGGCGCAACAATTAGCCGCAGCGACGGTAAACCCCCGGCCGACTACAGCAGCTACACCTGGTTCCAACAAATCTCCAATGGTCGGGCGGTGGTGTTCCAGGTGCTGGCTGGGCCAGATGCGCTTCCCGGCTTGACCCAGGTGCTAATGATGGCCGCCCCGGTGAATGACCCACAGGGGCGACTGGCGGGTGTGGTGTTTGCTACCGCCTCGCTCGATCAAATCGCTCGCCTGGTGCAGCAAACCGTCCTTACCCGCACCGGCCAGGTCTACCTGGTAGACAGCCGCGATCAAGTCGTCACCCACTCCAACCCCGCCGTCCTTCCGGGCGAAAGCCTTGCCGGCTATCCTTCCATCGCCTTATTGCGCTCCGGAACAATTGGCTCCATGCAGTTCACCGATCAGGATGGCCTGGCCTGGCGGGCGCACAGCAACTTACTTTCCAATGGCTGGGGCGTTGTCGTCCAGGAAGATGAGAGTACGCTCTTCGCGCCCATCCGCGCCTTCCAAACCTTAGGCCTGCTGGTCTTGGCAGTTGGCGTAGCCACCTTGCTGCTGTTCACCCGCTCTGCCATTAACCAGGGCCTCGCCCCGGTGCGCAAGCTCACCGAAACGGCCGCGGCGATTAGCGGCGGCGACATTGCCCGTCTGGCCCCGGTGGAAAGCCAGGATGAACTGGGCACGTTGGCCGAAGCCTTTAACGGCATGACCGCCCAGATGCGCGATCTCATTGCCGGCCTGGAAACCCGCGTGGGCGAACGCACCCGCGACCTGGAGCGGCGCGCCCTGCAGCTGCAAGTGACCGCCGAAGTGGCCCGCGAAGCCGCCGCCATCCGCGAGCTAGACCCGCTGCTTAGAAGTGTGACGCAGCTGATCTCAAGCCGCCTGGAACACTATCACGTTGGCATCTTTTTCATCGAAGGCGCGTCGCCTTCCGGCCAGCTGGGCGGCGACCCCGGCTATGCCGTGCTGCGGGCCGCCAACTCGGAAGGCGGCGAACGCATGCTCAAACGCGGCCACCGCCTCAAGGTTGGGCAGGTGGGCATCGTTGGCTTCGCCGCCGCCACCGGCCAGCCTCGCATTGCCCTGGATGTGGGCCGTGATGCGGTCTACTTCAACAACCCCGACCTACCCTTCACCCGGTCGGAAGTGGCCCTGCCGCTCAAGCTGCAAGACCAGGTGCTGGGCGTGCTGGATGTTCAATCGCGTAAGGCTTCGGCCTTCACCGAAGAAGATATGAGCATCTTACAAATTTTGGCCGACCAGGTCACCCTGGCGATTGAAAACGCCCGCCTGATTGAAGAAAGCCGGCGAGCAGTGACGGAATTGGAAAGCCTGTACGGGCGGCAGGTAGAAAGCGGCTGGCGGAAGCGCCTGGGCGGCCAACCGTTGGTGTATCACCTCGATGCCTACGGAGTACATGCCGGCGCCCCGCCGCAGCAGCCGTCATCCTCCCCGCTCAGCGACGCCGCTCAATCACCAGGCGCAGATGTCTCTGCAGAGGCCGAAGCGTTTAGCCGCGCCCGCGTTATCGAAACACCTATTCAACTGCGCGGCCGGCGATTAGGGGTACTGCGCCTGCATCGCAGCGCAGAAGTGGGCGATTGGAGCGCCAAAGACAAGGATATGCTCGATCAAGTGTTGGGCCAGGTGGCGCAGTCCCTGGAAAATGCCCGTTTGTTGCAAGAGATTCAGACCCGCGCCCGCCAGGAAGAACAGCTTAACCGCATTATCGCCCAGGCGCAAAGCTCACTTAACCTGGAAACCATGATGCGCAGCACCGTGCAAGAGCTAACCCAAACCCTCAACCTATCGCGGGTGCGAATTCGCCTCGGTGCGCCGCAGCCTCCCGCGCAGCCAAGCGCCAAAGAGCAGACCGGCGCATCCTTAGAAGCGGAGCTTGAACCGGCAGAGTCCGCGCCGCAAGCCAGCCCGCCGCTAAGTGAAAGCGCAGCCCACCTTCCAGGAGAGCAGGCATGAAATCAGCCCGCAGCTTCCCCATCGACCCAACCGACCCCCGCCGCAACCGGCAGCCGCGCCGCCTTTCCGGCAGCCTAAGCCGCTGGATTTCAATTGGGCTGCTTATTCTGATGGCGTTGGCCTTGCTGCCATCGGTAGCCAGCTTGTGGTACTACAACCAGGCCGGGCAAACTTCCGCGGCCATGCGCCAGGCGGTGGATCAATCCGCCATGATCTCCGATATTCAAACCCGCTGGTTGGCAGTCGGCGACACCCTGGCCTCCCTGGCCGCGGGCGCTCCCACCACGGAAACCCAGCTCACCTTAGACAGCCAGTTGAACGCCCTTGATCGCAGCCTGGCAAACCTGGCGGCCACCAGCCTGGGTTCCAGCCCGGTCATGCAGCAGCGCAACAAAGCCCTGGCCGACGAAATGGTGCGGGATGGACGAGAAACCCATGCCCTTTCCGGCAGAGTCTATAATCTAACTGTCAGTCGTAATTGGAGCCTGGCCGATACCACCCGCCGCGATGGCATGTCCACAATCCAGGCCCGTCTGAACACGTCACTATTGGCCCTCAACCGCAACATCCTGGACGATGTGGCCGTGCAAGCCGAACAGGTGCAGCAGCTGCGCAACACCGCCCTGCTTTATTCAGGCATCACCACCACGCTAGCGATCATTTTCGCCCTGGGCATCTTCTTCCTGACGCGGCGGGGGATCGTTGCCCCGCTGCTTGATCTCACTAAAAACGTGCGTCGCATCACCTCCGGCGATTTCAGCCCCCTCACCCCCCTGCAGCGCGGCGACGAAATCGGGCAGCTTTCGCAAGCAGCGGCCCTGATGACCGACTGGCTGCGTGAATCGGTGGAGACGCTGGAACGCCGCGTGGCGCAGCGCACCGCTGAAGTGGAACGCCGCCGCAACGAGCTGCAAGTGGCCGCCCAGGTGGCCCGCGATATCGCCTCCACCCGCGAGCTAGATACTCTCACCAACCTGGCCGTGAATATGATCCGCGATCGCTTCGGGTTCTACCACAGCGGGCTGTTCTTGAACGATGCTCGCGGAGAATGGGCGGTGCTGCAGGCTGCCACCGGCGACGCCGGGCGCGACTTGCTCGCGCGGCGGCATCAGCTGCGCATCGGCCAGATCGGCCTGGTGGGTTTTGCCGCCCGCAGCGGTGAGACCCGCATCTCCAAAGATGTGGAGCTCGACGCACTGCACTATAAGAACCCCCTGCTGCCCGAAACCCGCTCCGAGGCCGCCATCCCTCTCAAATCTGGCGGGCGTGTAATTGGGGTGCTGGATGTACAAAGCACCCAACCCGATGCCTTCGACGATGAAAGCCTGCAAGTATTACAAGTGCTTTCCGATCAGTTAGCCACCGCCATTCAAAACGCCCGCTTGCTTGAAGAAGTGCAGCAGAACCTCGCCGAGCTGCAAACCGCATACGGCCAGGTAGACCGCCAGGCGTGGGAGCGTTACGTGCAAGGCAGCAGCCTGGTGGGTTTCCAGTACGACGGCGTAACTATTACGCCGCTTGCGCCGCACCGCCAGGAGGACGATCTGCAAGCGGCCGCCGCTCAAGCGGCGCATTTGCAAGCGCCCCTGCAGGTGCGCGGGTCAGAGATTGGCGCCCTGGAGATTTGGGGGCAGGATGCGCAGCTCTCCGAGGATGACATCGCCCTGGTTACCAATATCTCGGCCCGCTTAAGCCAGGTGATGGAAAGCGCCCGCCTGTTTGAAGAGGCCCAGCTGCGGGCGGCCCGCGAGCAAACCATCAACCGCCTCACTGCCGGCATCGCTCGCTCACTAGATACGGAAAGCGTACTGCGCACCGCCGCCCTCCAGCTAGGCGAATTACCCAGCGTTACCGAGGTCTCCGTATTCTTGGGCGGGCGGCCCGAAGCCGGCGGCCCAGGCGAAGCGCCCCCCGCTTCACTCACCCCGGATCATGGAGGCGACGATGGTCATCGCCCGTAAAGTGCTCATTCCCACCCTGGCCCTTTTCGGGGTGCTGCTGCTTGGGTTGGCGCTGTTCTTTGTCACATCGGCCTTCAACACCGTGCAGACCGAAGAAGAACGCTACCTGCTTAACTTATCGAATATCTTTGAGCAGGATTTACGCGGCAAAACGGAAGTGGCCCTGGCGCTGGCGAAACAAGTGGCCGGCAACCCTGAGGTGGTGCAAGCGGCGGCGCAAGAAGATCGCACCCGTCTGATTGTATTAACCTACAATGCCTTTAAGGCCATACAACCCTTGTTTAATGTCACGCAAGAGCAGTTTATCACCCCGCAAGAACAGGTTTTGCTGCGCGTTCATGAGATCGATCGCTTTGGCGATAATCTTTCCCCCAGCCGGGCGGCGTTGGTGCAAGCTGCCATGCAGGGTAACGATATTTCCGGCCTGGAATTAGCCGACGATGGATTAGCCCTGCGTGGGGTGGCTTCTCTAAGCCCCGGTCGTAACCAGGGCGTGATAGATATTGGCATCGCCATCGACCAAGAGACATTACAAGACCTCAAAAGCCAATATGGCAGCGAATGGCAGATCTCTCTAACTCGCCGCGCCGCCGAAGCCGTCAATTACACCGGCGCAAGCAGCCTGGTCGCCACCTCATCGCCAGACCTGGCCCTGTTGGTCTCCACCCGCCCCACGCCCCTGTTTGCCCCCGCCAATGTCTATCTTCAGGTTTTAAACGGTCAAGCTGTGATCACGCGCATCACCGAGGGCGCTCAAAGTTACAGCATCATTTCCAGCCCGCTGCGCGACTATTCTAACCAGGTTGTGGGCGTGGTGGATATTATTCAAGATCGCACACCATTCATCACCAGCTTGCGCACCCGCATTATCACGGCCTTGGGCCTGGGCGTCGTGGGACTGCTGCTGATTGGCGTTCTGGTTAACCTCATTTTGGGGCGCATTCTTGGGCCAATTGGGCAGCTCACTTCCATTTCGCAAGCCCTGGCCGAAGGCGATTTAAGCCGCTCAATGCCCCCTTCCCTGGTGGAAAGGATGCAGCGCCCCCAGAAGGATGAGCTAGACCTGCTGGCGGCAAGTTATGACAGCATGGCGAACCAGCTTCGCCGCCTGGTGGGCAACCTGGAAGAGCGCGTGACCGAGCGCACCGCCGACCTGGAGCAGCGCACCCGGCAGTTGCGCGCTGTGGCCGAGATCACCCGCGAGGTGACGACCACCACCGATGTGCAAACCCTGCTGGAACAAGCCGTGCAGCTTGTGCGCCAACGCTTCGATTTCTACCATGCTGGGGTGTTCCTGATCGATGAGAAGCAGCAGTGGGCGGTGCTGCAAGCCGCCACCGGCGAAGCCGGCCGCCGCATGCTCGAAGCCGGCCACCGCCTGCAAGTGGGACAGGAAGGCATTGTGGGCCGCGCCACCGGTTCCGGACAAACTCACGTGACCCAAGATATTACCCGGGACGCCTCCTATTACCCCAACCCGCACCTGCCCGACACGCGCTCCGAGATGGCGCTGCCCCTGCGCCTGGGTAACCGCGTGGTGGGGGCGCTGGATGTGCAAAGTGTGCAGCCCAACGCCTTTGATGAAGGCGATATTGCTGTGCTGCAAATCTTGGCCGATCAGCTTGCCATCGCCTTCAATAATGCGCGCTTGATCCAAGACCTGAACCGCAGCATCAAAGATATGGAAAACGCATATAGCAGCCTTACAAAACAAACCTGGGATCGTTTCGCGCGGCAAGATTTGCCCACGCCCGGCTATCGTTATCGAACGGCGCAAGCCGAACGCCAACCCGATTCGCTCGCTGGCGGCGGTTTAGAACCGCTCGACGCCCATGGATTAGACGACGCCGCCCAGCGCGCTATCGAAACCAACCAGACAATTATGCAACCCGCCGCAGGTAATTCCACCGGCGCCACAGCCGCTGCGCCAATCCGCCTGCGCGGCCAGGCCATCGGCGTGATTAACTTGCGCTTCGATACCGCCCAGGTTCCGCAAGAAATGGTTGGGCTGCTAGAAGAAGTTGGCTCTCGCCTGGGGCTGGTGCTGGAAAGCGCCCGCTTGCTCCACGAAGCGCAGCGTTTGGCCGCCCGCGAGCAGCAGATTAACGTCATCGCCACCGAAATGCGTTCATCCGTAGACCTGGATGCTATCTTACAGAACACCGTGCGTCAGCTAGGCAAGGCCTTGGGAGCGCGGCGCACCTATATCCGCCTCGGCCAGATCGAGGAAAGCAACGGCGCGCCGACGCCGGAAGGCGTCATCATCGACACCGAGCAACCCCATAACGGCTCGAACGGCCACAACGCCGACCAGCCCAGTGAGGCGACATATGAGTAATCAGCCGGCCCCCCCGCTAAGGCAACCTATGAATAATCAGCCGGCCCCCCGCCGCAGCCTGATCCCATCCAGGTCGATCCGCACCCGTCTATTCATTTTAGCCGCGGCGATGATGCTCGTCGCCGTGGGGGTGCTGCTGGTTACCGCCCTCACCTCGGCCAATAACGTCATTCAGACCGCCCAAAACACCGCCCAAAAAGGGCTGCGCGACCAGACCATCACCTATCTGACACAGCTCAACCGCAGCATTGCCGAAAGAAACGCCCTGGTGTTAGATCGCGGCGCTCGCGATATCAGCACCATCGCCGACGCCGCCTCTGCCATCTACAGCCAGGCGATGGATTTGCAACCGGTGTCAACCATCCTTCAAAAGGGGCCGGAGGGGCAATACCTAAACTCGGCCGCCGATATTTCCAGCATTTTCATCCCCACCATCGCCATCAGCCGCACCCTCAAGAACGCCGGTCTATCGCTGGCGTTAAACCGCGATATCGAACAAGGCGCATACCTCGACCTCTCGCTTATATCCGTCAAGGAAAATAACCCCAACGCGGCGGCAGTTTACCTGGGCACGAAGAACGAGGTGCTGCGCTATTATCCAAACATCGAAATTGGCAAAGTGGTGCCCTCCGATTTCCTGGTCACCGAGCGCCCATGGTATAAAGCGGCGCTTGAAGGCAACCCCGACCCCGCAAACCTGCGCCCCATCTGGTCGGCAGTCTATTTCGACGCCACCGGCCTGGGCTTGATGACCACCATTGCCATGCCGGTCTACGACCGGCATAACACTTTGGTTGGCGTGGCTGGCTTAGACCTCACGATTGCCGAAATCCAGGCCAACCTGCGAGGGTCTAGCGTTTCCGGGTCTGATTATTCGTTCCTGATTGATGAGCGCGGCGTGGCGGTGATTTTGCCGCCGCAAGGCTGGCGCGATCTGCTCGGTAGAGAGCCAGACAGCCAAAACCCGATGCCGAATTTGATCGGTACGGTGAGCGATGAAAACATCGCCGCTATTATTCAGCGCATGATCCGCGGCGAAAGCGGCTATCAAACCGTCACCGTTCGCGGCCAGGAATATGAACTGGCGTACTCGCCTTTCAAAGGCGCCGGCCAGGAATTATCGCAAACCGGCTGGAGCTTAGCCACCCTGATCCCCACCACAAATGTGCTCCGATCGGTGGCGGATTTGGAAGCCCAAATGCGCGTCTCTCTCCAGGGAATGATCTTCACCCGCATTCTGCCGATCGTGATGCTGGAGGCGCTGGCATTAATCATCCTGGCCTGGGTGGGGACGCGCAGCCTTAGCGCCCCCATTCTTAAGCTGTCGCAGTCGGCCCAAAAGTTCGCCGCCGGCAATTGGGAGGAACCCCTCCCTGAACTGCGCCGGTTGGAACAAGAAAACGACAACGAATATGGTCTGCTGGCGCGCACCCTGGCATCCATGGCGGTGCAGCTGCGCCAAACCTTCACCCAGTTGGAACAGCGCGTCTCTGAACGCACCCTCGAGCTAGAGCAGCGCACGGTGCAGCTCCAAACTACCGCCGAAATCGCCCGCGATATTACCCAAGCCAAAGACCTCGAAAGCATGCTCGATAGCGCCGCCGCCCTGATTAGCCGCCGGTATGGGGCCTATATGGTGGGCGTTTGGTTGGTGGATGAAACCAGCGAATACGCTCATCTGAAGGCTGCCGGCGGCGCGCCTGGCGCAACCCTGCTCGAGCGCCAAATGCGGCTGCGTGTGGGGCAGGAAGGCATCATTGGTTATGTCACCCGCTTTGGGCAAGTGCGCCTATCCGCCGATGTGCGCACCGATCGCCTCTTCCTGGCCGACCCCGCTCTTCCCGAAACTCGCTCTGAGCTGGCTATACCCCTGCGCGTCGGGCCAAAGATCATCGGGGCGCTGGATATTCACAACACCCGCCCGTTGGCCTTCTCTGAAGACGATATAACCGCCCTAAAGACTCTGGCCGATCAGTTAGCCATCGCCATCGAAAACGTGCGCCTGGTGGCCCGCCTCCAGACCACCCTGGAGGAGACCAGCCGCATCGGCCAACAGCAAACCCGCCAGGCGTGGGAGCAAATGACGGGCCATGCGGGCGCGGCGCAATATGAATACAACTTGCTCGAGGTGAAAAAAATCCGCCCCACCCACACCACCCGGGCTGGCGATACCACCGGGCCTGAAGGTTTTCAGGAGCCGGCCTTGGGCAAGCATGGGCGCATCCTCCAGATGCCGGTGGCGCTGCGCGATCAGGTAATCGGGGTGATCGGCATCGAGAGCGACAGCCCCGATCACACCTGGAGCGACGATGAGGTCGCGATCTTGCAAGCCACCGCCAACCAGGCGGCGCTCTCTGTAGAAAACGCCCGCCTGTTAGCCGATTCGCAGCAGCGAGCAATGCGCGAGCAGCTGGCCGCAGAAGTCACCACGCAAATGCGCGCCTCGCTAGACATGGAAACCGTCCTGCAAACTTCCATCCGCGAGTTGGCGCAGCGGATGGGGATTGCAGAAGTGGAAGTGCGGTTGGGAGAGCCGGAACCTTATCAGGCTCAACACCCCACCGATTCATCCCCCCAAGCGGGAGAACAAGATGCGGCGCGGCCCCAGGAATCCCCCCCGCCCCCCATGGAAGCAGAGCTAAACGGCATAAGGAGGCACAGCGATGAATCTGCTTAAAAGGCTGGGTTCGCTGCCTGGCCGCCTGATCCAGTTCTGGAAAGCGCCTTATCCGTTTCGAGATGCCCAAGAGCAGCGCCGGATCACCTTGCTGCGCTCGATCTTGCGGGTGATGATGGGCGCGAGCGCGCTCGTCTTTTTGGTGATATTCCTAAACCCTGCATCCGGGTTCGTATTTACCATCGCCCTCTCGTTAATCATCGCGATTACGTTGTCCACCATTTGGCTTAAGCGTGGCAACATCCGCGCGGCCGGTTTGACGGTGGTGGCTGGCATGGTGGTCATCCTCAGCGCAGCGGCGTACCTGGGTAATGGCATGCTTAGCGCCCCGTACATGGGGTTAGGGGTGACGATTTTGCTGGCGGGCTTGCTGCTCGGCTCAACCGCGGCATGGGTCACCGCCGCAGTAGCATCCGCGGTTGGACTGATGATCTTAATTTCGTCCAACATGGGCCTTACACCCACCCAACTGCTGCCGTCCTCGATCAACGCCTATTGGTTTGCCTCGGTGCTCGTCTTCCTCGCCCTGGCGGGGGTCATTAATCTCGTTGGCAACAACTTGCGCCTTTCGTTAATCGAAGCCGGTCGTAACCAACTCGCCCAGGCGGCTTCATTAGAAGAGTTGACCCAAATTCGAGCTTCATTGGAAGACCAGGTCAGCAGCCGCACTGCCGAGTTGGAGCAGCGCACTGCGTATCTGCAAGGCATCATTGAAGTAACCCAAACCACTGGCGCCATGCTCGATTCAAGCCGCTTGATTAACACTGCCGTCAACCTTATCCAAGAACAGTTTAATCTATACTATGCGAGCATCTTCCTGATCGATCTAAGCGGCGAGTGGGCAATACTGCGAGCCGGAAGCGGCGAAGCCGGAGCAGCCATGCTCAAACGCCGCCACCGCATTCGGTTGGGCACGGGCATGGTGGGCTGGTGCATCGCCAACGCCCAGCCTCGCGTCGCCGGTGACGTACTGCAAGACGCCCTGCGGGTGGTGAACCCCGAACTGCCCGATACTCGCTCCGAAGCCGCCATCCCCCTGCGCTCTCGCGGTCGGGTGATGGGAGCGCTTTCCGTACAAAGCAACCGGCCCGATGCCTTTGGCGAATTGGAAATCGCCACCTTCCAGGCTCTGGCCGATCAGACAGCCGTGTCGCTCGATAACGCCCGTCTCTACGAGGAAAGCCGTCGCGCCCTGGAAGAAGCCCGCCGCGCTTACGGCGAAGCCGCCCAGCGATCATGGCGCGAAACCCTCCGGCAAAGCGAGACGCTTAACCTCGCCTATCGCTATGGCTCCACCGATATTCACCCCATCCCCCTGCCGCCGGAGAATGCACAGGCGGCGGGCGGCTCGCGACGCCAGGCCGCTTCGCGGCGCGCCCAAGCCGCCAATGCCCCGGTGCAGCTCATCGAAGATGAGCGGGCGATATTATTCCTGCCGATCCCGGTGCGCGAAACAAGCATTGGTGTAATCAGTTTCGCCAAAGAATGGGAACCAGGGGCAGCCCCCGACAGATGGAATGAAGGCGAAATTAGCCTGCTTCAAAGCGTGGTGGGGCAAATGGGCGCCGCTCTAGATAGCGCCCGCCTGTTCCAGACCACGCAACAAGCCGCACTGCGCGAGCAGCTGACCGGCGAAGTAACCGGCCGCATCCGCCAAACCTTAGATATCCAGACCGTATTACGCACCGCGGTTCAAGAAATCCAGCGCACACTAAGTTTGCCCGAAGTGGTCATTAGCCTGAGCGCCCCAGAAGACGTGGGGGAAGCGAACTGATGAGAGAGACTATGGAAAAATTACCCGGAACATTGGCGGGGATTGAGACCTTCCCGACCCCTGAACCCGCTCCTGCGCCCTCCCTAAAGGGCGAGGAGAGGCGCATCTCGGCGGGGGCGGGGTCTGCAAGTGTGGGCGGCGAGGCTGCGCGTGTTGGACAGGGGGCTGAAGGGGCCGGGGCTGTGCGGCGCTGGCCCCTCGGCGTGGGCCGCCCTCCCCTCGAGGTGGGCAATCTCCCCACCCCGGAAGAGGTGTTCAACTTTCGCCGGGTGGGTTGGGAAGAACGCCTGCTGCTGCTGATGGGGCCGGGCGTCATCGCCTTGGGGGTTTCTATTGGCAGCGGCGAGTGGGTGCTAGGGCCTCGCGATGTGGCCCAGTACGGCATGCAGGGCATCTTCTGGGTGATCCTGGTTTCGATTATCCTGCAGGTTTTCTACAACGTAGAGCTGGCCCGCTACACCCTCGCCACCGGCGAATCGCCCATCGTGGGCTTCGGGCGGGCATGGCCGGGAGCCTGGCTCTGGCTGCCCGTGGCGCTAATTTGTTTTTATATGGCGTTTATATTGGGCAGTTGGACGGTAAGCGCCGGCCAAAGCCTGTATATTCTCATCCTTGGCCGCAGCCTCACCGCCCCCGATATCATCATCGCCCGCCAGGTGGGCCTGCTGCTGTTGGCCTCGATCTTCGGCCTGCTGATGCTCGGCCAGCGGGTGGAACGCACCATGGAAGTGGTGCAAGGCCTGTTCATTCCCTATATTCTGATCGGCCTGCTAATGGTGACCGTGGTGATCGTGCCCGGCGAAACCTGGAACCAGGCGGCCCGCGCTTTATTGATCCCCAGCCGCCCCCCCGCCGGGGTAGATATCACCCGGCTGGGGGCGTTGGCGGGTTTCGCCGCCCTGGCTTCGGGCCTGAACTACATGTTCATCGGCTACTACCGCGACCGCGGCTACGGTATGGGCTACAACACCGGCTCGATCACGGGGGCATTCTCCCATCAGCCGGCGGACTTACAGCCGGTGGGCAGAACCTTCGCCGAAACGCCGGCCAACACACTGTTGTGGAAGCGCTGGTTTCGCCTGCTCTTGTGGGATCAGTGGGGGATATACTTCATCGGCTGCGTGATGGGCATATTCTTACCCGCTATTTTAGGGTTCTACCTGGTAAACAGCGGCGCCGCGCTCCCCGACGCGCTGGCCGCCCCCAGTTTTCTCGCTGTCGCACTGGGCGACCGCTTCGGCCAGCTCGTCTTCGGTTGGGCGCTAATCATCGGCTTCGTCATCCTGTTCACCACCCAAATCGCGGTCTTAGAGCTGCTCGCCCGCAACCTCACCGAAGCCCTATACGCCTCCAGCGCCCCGGTGCGGCAGGCTCTGGGCCACGACGCCCGCAAACTCTACTACCCGGCCATGTTTGTATTAGTTGTGGTAATTGCCATCATCGTCAATTTATCCGATGTCATCCCCGCTAATGTATCCGTGTTATCCGGCAACCTATCCAACCTGGCGGCGCTGATCTTCCCCATCATCACCATCACCCTCAACCGCCGCTTACCCCGCCCAGCCCGCAGCTCGTGGTGGTCGATTGTGGTGCTGGCGGCGAATGTCTTGTTCTTCGGCTTCTTCTTTATTAACTTCATGGCGCTGCAAATCACCGGCGCGCCCCTGGTAAGGTTTTAGCCCATGGATCAACTCTCCCTTCGAGCCAGGCTTATTATCACCTTTTTGGGTGTTGTGCTGCTATCGCTTTCGGGCATCAGCCTCATGCTGATTATCGCCAACACGCGGGCCGCCCAACAAGAGAACCAACGCCAGTTAAGCACGGTGGCGAGCTACAAGGGTAAAGCCATTCGCGACTGGGCCAACGCCCTGCAATCTGAATTAGGCAATGCACTGGTGGGTGAAAACATCATCCCTTCTATTCAGAACGTCATCACTCCCCCCGCCGGGATAGATCGCTTAGAGAACCTTAACGACCGGTTGAATTTGCGTCGGCGTTTGTTAAACCTGGTGGCAATCTCACGCGGCTATAACGAGCTGATGGTGCTCGACCTCAACGGCGTGACAGCCATATCCTCGTTGCAGCCTCGCGACGGACAAGATTTTAGTGAGTCCGATTTCTTTATCAACGGCCAGAGCGACCCCTACATCAGCGCCCCGCAATATTCCAGCGCCCTGCGGGCCACCGTGCTGTACGTCTCTTACCCCATCTTCTCCGAAGGCCGCCAGTTGGTGGGTGTGCTGGTGGGGCGAGCCGAAACCCAACCCCTCATGGATGTGTTTAACGACCCCACCGGTTTCCGCGAACCCGGGCAAACCTACCTGGCTTCGCCAGACGCCGCCGTAATTGCCGGCTCGAATGTCAACTGGAATGGCAAGCGTGTCGCCCAATTGGGAGAGTTATTCGCCAGCCGCCCCGCCGCCAGCGCGCCCCTGGTGGCTGATTACGCCAACATTGACCAGGCCAACGTTACCGCCGCCTACATAGCTATTCCCGAACTACGCGCGGTGTTGGTTATTGAGCAAACCCGCCAAGACCTGCTTCGCTCACAGTTAGCGGTCTTAATGGTCAACCTCAGCGTCATCCTGTCATCGGTCTTCCTGGCGTTTTACATCGCCCTGATTGCCACCCGCAGCATTGCCAACCCCATCACCGACCTGGCCGAGATCGCCACCCGCATCTCTGCGGTGGTAGCCGGCGGCGCACAAACAGGCGGCGATCAGCAGATGCCCACCGCCAACCAGTTGACCAGCGCCGCGCAGGCCTTGCGCGGCCAGGTTCTCGCCCGCACCGATGAAATTGGGTCATTAGCGCACGCATTTGAAGGCATGACCGGGCAGCTTTCAGGCCTCATCGGCAGCCTGGAAGATATTGTGGCGGAACGCACCCGCCAGTTGGCGGCGCGTTCCGCCTACCTGGAAGCCTCGGCCGATGTCAGCCGGGTCACTACATCCATCTTAGACCCTGAACGCCTGATTAATTCGGCGGTGGAAATGATCCGCGACCGCTTCAGTCTCTATTATGTGGGCTTGTTCCTCTCCGATACCGACGGACAATGGGCGGTGCTGCGCTCCGGCACAGGCGAGGCCGGGCGCATTCTGTTAGAACGACGCCATCGCTTAAGCATCGAACCCCGCTCGATGATCGGGTGGTGCATCACCAACGCCCAGGCGCGCATCGCCCAGGTGGCCGACGAAGACCAGGTGCGAGCGGTGACGCCCGAACTGCCCGAAACCCGCTCCGAGGCCGCCCTACCGCTGCGCGCTCGCGGCCAGGTGATCGGGGCGCTCAGTGTGCAAAGCACCCGCCCGAACGCCTTCGACGCCGCTTCCCTGGGCGTGCTGCAAACGATGGCCGACCAACTGGCGGTCGCCATCGAAAACGCCCAGCTCTACGCCCAAACCAACCAGGCGTTGGAAGCGCAGCGCCGCGCATACGCCCTTAGCTCGCAAGCCGAATGGCGCGATTGGCTAACCCAAAACGCAGAACGCCGAGGAGAACCGCACACCGGCGGCATCTCGGTAAGCAGCAGCGCTTCCAGCGCCGTTCAACCTACACCGGTGGTCTGGCAGCCCGAAATGACCCAAGCCTATCAAAATGACGCCACCGTCCAGGTTGGCAACCACATGGCTATCCCCATCCGTGTGCGTGGAGCGGTAATTGGGGTGATTAATACCACCCGCCGGCCGGGCGAGGGGGATTGGAATACCACCGACCGCACCTTTTTAGAGACGATTGCCGAACAGCTAGGCGTAGCCCTCGATAGCGCCCGCCTGTACGCCGAAACCCGCCGGCGGGCGGAGGAAGATCGCCTGGTAGACGAGCTTACCGGCCGCATGCGCGCCACGCTAGATTTACGCTCGGTTCTCGAAACCGCCGCCCGTGAAATGCGCCAGGCGCTCAACCTGGCCGAGGTTGAAGTGCGCCTGGGAGAAGTGGAACAACCCCATGATTAACCGCTACCTGTCCCGCATCCGCCACGCCCTGGCCCGGCGCCGCTTTGCCGATGATGAGTCCGAGCGCCAGGCGGCCCTACTTTACGCTACTATGGCGCCCATTTTCGTCGTCACCATGATCCTCATCCCAATCCTCCCCCTGATAGGGGCGCCCTGGGTGGTGGAAATTCCAGTCTTTTCCATGCTGGCTTTAGAAACGGTGGTGTTTTTATGGGTGCGCCAGGGCAAAACCAGACAGGCCAGCCTGGCCCTGGTGTTTGGCGGTTGGTTGCTGACCACTTTCCCCGCCTTTATCCAGGGCGGCATTATCAGTCCTTTTGTATTGTTCTCGATTACCTGGGTGATAGTCGCCGGCTTATTGCTAGAAACCAGGATGTTAATCTTGATGTTGGTCTTAAATATCATTGAGGTTAGCGCTTTCCTGGCAGTTACCACCTTCAACCTTATTCCCCCGGTCTTAGGCCTGGCGACCCCCCTGCGCTACTGGAACGTCATGATGCTGGTGATGTATGTGAGCGCCACACTCATCCGCATGGCGATGACCAACCTGCGCTCGGCGCTTTCCAAAGCCCAGCTGGTGCGCTTCGATTTGCAGCAGACCAACCAGGAACTGCTCAACGCACGCCAAGACATGGAGCAGCGCGTGAACGAACGCACCATGACGCTCGAACGGCGCGCCCATGAGCTGGAAGCCTCCAGCGAGGTGGTGCGCGGCATCGCCTCTATTCGCGACCTGGAACCCCTCCTGGATGAAACCACCCACTTGCTTAGCCAACAGTTTGATTTGTATTACTCGGCCATTTTCTTATTAGATGAAAACCGCCAGGTGCTGGTGATGCGCGCCGGCAATTCACAGATCGCACAAGACATGATCCAGGCCGGTTTCAGCGTCCCCCTGGAAACCATCAGCATCATCAGCACCGCCGTGCGGACCGGCAAACCCTACCTGGCAGCAGATGTAAGCCGAGATTTATTGTATTTACCAACCGCCGGACTGGCCGAAACCCGTTCCGAGCTGGCCTTGCCGCTCTTGGTGGGCAAGAAGGCGCTTGGGGTAATCGACCTGCAGAGCAGCGCTGCCGGAGTGTTTACCACCCAAAACCTGGAAACCATGCAAACCCTGGCCAACCAGATTGCCATCGCCATCGAAAACGCCCAGTTGTTCGGCCAAAACCAGCAAGCGCTCGACAGCCTACAACGGGCTTACACCTCGCTGGGGCAAGAAGGCTGGCAGCGCTTATTACGCACCCAGCACAACCTGGCTTACCGGGCCGGCGCGATTGGAGCCCCCACCCAGGTAACCGATGGGTGGCGTGCTGATATGACCGCCGCCATGCAAGCCGGGGAGGTGGTTAAAACCGACCCGTGGACGCTGGCCGTGCCGATTAAGATCCGCGGCCAATCCAATGGGGTCATTCGCCTGCGCAAGCCGGCGGATACCAACGCCTGGAGCGAAGATGAAATCCGCCTGGTGGTGACGCTTAGCGACCGCCTGAGCAACGCCCTGGAAAGCGCCCGCTTGTATGAGGAGACCCGCCGCCGGGCCGAGCGCGAACGCCTTACCGGTGAAATTACCGCCCGCATGCGCGCCTCTAACGACCAAAAAACTATCTTGCAAATTGCGGCGCAGGAATTACGCAGCGCCTTGCAGGCCGATCACGCTAATCTATCGGTACAGGCCATCCCGCTGCAACCGGCCGAAGTGGCCTCGGCGGGAAGCGATCTTCCCCCCTCACCCGCCCAGCCGGCTGAGCCAGGAGGCGATGAATGATGGACGTTAATTCTCTGGATGCTTCGCATGTGCAAAATGCCAACGAGGAAGAAAGCCTCCCCACCCGCGACGAAGTGGCGCGCGAGAACGCCGCGCCAAATACTTCTCCGCGCCTGCCCCAATTTAGCCGCCCTTTGGTGATCGCCATGGCAAATCAGAAAGGGGGGGTCGCCAAAACCACCAGCGTAGTGTCACTGGGCGGCGCGCTGGTGCGGCTGGGGCAAGAGGTGCTGCTGATTGACCTCGATACCCAGGCCAACCTCACCCTGGGCCTGGGCAAAGACCCCGCTCGTGTGCGCGGCGCAATTACCGAAGTGCTGTTCAATTCGGCCAGCCTGCTTTCCGTCAGCCGCGAGACCAGTATCCCAGGGTTAGACCTCGTTCCTGCCAACGCCGGCATGGACATGGCCGAGCGATTCCTTTCGGTGCGCAAAGATTACGAGACCATCTTGCAGCGCGCAGTGCAAAGCGAGCTGCGCGGCGTCTCAATTCCCGGAGGGCCGGCGCGCCTTACTTCGGCGGTTCAATACGACTTCGTGATTTTCGATTGCCCGCCATCCATGGGAGCTGTGACCATGAACGCCCTGGTTGCTTCGGATTTACTCATCATCCCCACCCAGCCCGAATACTTCTCGGCGCACGCCTTGCGCAGCATGATGACCACCATCCGCCAGGTGCGCGCTCAACATAACCCCCAACTCACCTATCGCGTCCTCATTACCATGCTAGACCGGCGCAACCGCATTCACCGGGATGTCAACGAGCAAATCCGCGCCACATTTGGCGAGGGCGTTTTCCAAACCGCCATAGAGGTGGACACCAAGCTGCGCGAAAGCGCGGTTGAAGGTCTTCCGATTGCCTATCACAAAAGCCAAAGCCGCAGCGCGCTGCAATACGAGGCTTTGGCGCAGGAGCTGATCGCTTATGTCTGATAAGCCGCAGCAGCCACACACCCCTGCCGGACCTCCGGCGGACGGGAAGAAGAATAAGCCCAGGAAGGGCCGCGCCTCGCCGCGCATCCAGGGATTATTCAACGGGATCGAAACCGAACCGAGCGTTGAGTTCCCTGGAAAAGCCGCCGCCCCGCCGGCGCCGTCGCCAGAGACGCCTTCCACCCCGCTCCACACACCGCCGGGCGAGCGCGAACAGGGGTCATCTGCTGTTGCTGCGCCGCCGCCGGCTGCGCCCGCCTCGCCCGATGCACCGCCGGCCGCGCCCACCCCGGCTGCGCCGCCAGCTTCGGCCCCTCCGGCAGCTTCTTCCTCGCTGCACACGCTAGAAACGCCGCCAGCCCCTCAGTCGCCGCCGGCCGCGCCCATATTCAGCCTGGCGACCCAGCCTCCACCCGATATTTCAACCTACACCTGGGAGAGCCTGCGTTCCGGGCGACCGATGGTTAGCGCCCCCCACGCCGACCAGCCCGCCCGCCTGACCTACGCCCGCCCCATCGAGACCACCTCGATGAATGTAGAAACCCAAACCGCCTTACCGGCCGTGCTGCTCGAAGTCATGGCCGACGACCCCCAGCGGATTTGGAGCGAAGACGAGCTGCTCTTGGTGGAACAAGTCACCGACCAGCTCACCCTGGCTCTCGAAAACGCTCGCCTGTTCGAAGAATCGCGCCTGCGTTCAGAGCAGCTCGCCATCTTGAACGAAATGAGCCGCAACCTCTCTGCTCAGCTTAACATTCAAGATGTGCTGGAAACAGTGCACCGCTACACTTCCTTGCTGCTCGATGCATCCAACTTATATATAGCGATGTACGATCCTGAAACCCAGGAAGTTAGATTCCCGCTGGCTTTCGAAGACAATCAACGCACGCAGTGGCGCTCGCGTCCGTTGAGCAACGGGCTAACCGAATATATTCTTAAACACGGCCAGCCGGTATTGATTCGCGACAATGTGCGCGAATATATCCGCCTGCACCTGGGCATCGAGGTATACGGGCGCGAAGCATTATCCTGGTTGGGCGTGCCGCTAGGCTATGCCAACCAGATTGTGGGCGTTATGGCAGTGCAAAGCTTTACTCAGACTGCCGCCTACGACGAGAATCAGCGCGATTTGATGGTGGCTATCGCCGGCCAGGCCGCGGTGGCGCTGCAAAATGCTCGCTTGTACACAGAAGAACGCCGCCGCCGCCAAATTGCCGATGCGCTTTCTTCCATTGCCCGTGCAGTGAGCGCCACGCTGGAGGTGCAGCAGATCGCCGGGCAAACCCTGGAACTATTGGGCCGCCTGGTTCCCTATACCCATGCCAGCCTGCGCCTGGTGAGTGGTCGCCGCCAAGAAATCATCGCCCACCGCGACGCTGCGCCCGACGATTCGAACCAGGAAATTGAAGACACCCCGGCCATGGCCATTCCCGGCGATCTGCTCGATCCTATCATCGAGCAGGGTCAAGACGCACTGGAAATTAACACGCATACCAACCCCGCCGCGGCGCCCTTACTCGAAGTGGGCGTACAATCGTGGATGGCCGTGCCGCTGCTGGCGCGCGAGCAAGTGGTGGGCTTGATTGAAGTGGGCCATTCACACCCCGATGAATTTAATCTGGTTAGCCTGGATCTGCTGCGCACCGTGGCGGCGCAAATCGCCGTCGCCATTCAAAACGCCTCGCTGTTCGTGGAAACGCAAACCGCCCGCGACGCTCTGCAAATCAACGTGCGCTACCAGGAAAACCTGGCCCGCGCCGTAGCGGCCCTCACCGAGCGCGGCATCACCGCCCTCCGCGAAGTGCTAGAGACATTGGGCCAGGCCGCCCAGAGTGACCGCGCCGCCTTCATGGAAACACAGGTCGATCCAGACGGCCCCTTCTGGCGCCTGGCCGCCGAATGGCGCGCCCCTGGCGTTGCCCCCCAGCCAGACATAGCGCCGTCCACCCTGAACCCCGCCTTGCAGCATATCCCCGCCGAGGCCGTCGCGCCTTGGGCCGAGCAATTGCGCACCGCCGGTTTCTGCGTTGTGCAAGTTGACGAATTAGCCCCCGAAGACCGCAGCATGTTCGCGCAACTCGGGGCCGTATCGGCGCTGCTCATTAGCGTGGCAGGCCGATACGAAACGCCCTCCTGCCTGGTGTTCACCCAGCAAAGCGGCCAGCGCGACTGGATGGTGGACGAAATCGCCGCCCTCCAAACCGCGGCTTCGGCCCTTTCCAGCACCATCGCGCGCGAAGACCTGTTCAGCCAGGTGCAAGCCAACCTGGCCGAAACCGAAGCCCAATACCAGGCCAGCGCCCGGCTCAACTCTGCTGGGGGATATGACGAAATCCTGGAAGTGCTGCGACAGTACACCGTTTTAGGGCATCTTAACACTGCCAACGTTGTAATTAATCTGTTTGATCGTCCTTGGACGGCGGGACAACCTCCCGAATGGCTCCTACCCATCGCCCGCTGGACCAGCCGCAGCGCCGACGCCGGCCTGGCGGAACGCTTGCCGCTAACCGCATGGCCTGGGGCTGTCGCCCTGCTCGATGGCGACCGCCCCACCGTGGTGGCAGATGTGGAAAGCGACAGCCGCCTGGACGCCCAGGTTCGCCAGACTTACCTGGAAACGATGGGCGCCCGCAGCCTGCTAATGGCTCCGCTTAACGTCGCCGGGCGCTGGATCGGGCATATCATCGCCGTCTATCGCCGCACCGCCGCCTTCCCCGAACAGGAAGTGCGCCGCCTTACCTCGCTTTCGGGCCAGGCTGCCGTAGCCATTGAAGGGCTGCGCCTCCTGGAAGAAACCCGCCGCCGCAATGAAGAACTCGCCACGATCAACCAGATCACCAACGCGGTCAGCGGCACACTGGAATTAGACCAGGTATTAGCCGAAATCCTCACGCGGGTGCTGAATGTGGTGGGATATGATGCCGGCCTGGTGAGCATTTCCGACCCACAAACCAACCTGCTGACCCTGGCCGTTCAACAGAACCTCCCCGAAAGCATGGCGCTTCACCTCCAGCAAGATGGCATGGCCGGAACAGCTTGCAATATTGTGTTCGAAGCCGGGCAAATGCTCTACGTTCCAGATATTTCCCGCATTAGCGATGAAATGCAAACCCAGTTTGCCTCCTTCGGCAGCCTGGCTGAAAGCCTGGCCCCAGGCCGCATCAAAGGCTTCAACTCTTACCTCGGTGTGCCACTCATCTCTAAGGGCGTCGAGTTGGGAACCGTGTGCCTGTTCAATCACAGCCCTCAGAGCGTTGCGCCCAGCCGGCTGGCATTGATGGAAGCCATTGGGCAGCAAGTCGGCGTCGTCATTGAAAACGCCCGCCTGTTCCAAAGCACGCAGCGCTCGCTTAGCGAAACCGAAATGCTGTACCAGGCCAGCGCCGAACTTAATGCCGTGCAGAGCTACGACGATATCCTGGCGACGCTGCGTAAATACTCCATCTTAGGCGATGTCGATCACTCGGTCAGCCTGGATTTGTTCGATCATCCCTGGATGAGCGCCGGAGCGTCTGTTTCGGGCGATGCGCCCGATAAGGCCACGCAGATGGCGCGCTGGCTAACACCCGCCCTGGCCGACCCGCAAAACAACCGTCCAGAACAAACCGCTTATCTGCTGCGCGAATTTCCGCCGGTGCGCAGTCTAATGCGCCCCAATGCTGTGGCAGCCGTGAGAGACATGGCAAACGACCCACGGCTCGACCCGGCCACCCAGACCTTCTACCAGGCCATGGGGCGGCCCGCGCCCTTCAAAGTGCGCGGCGTAATCCTGGCGCCGCTGCTGGTGGGTTCGCAATGGGTGGGCTTTATTCACGCCGTCTACATGCACCCGGCAGACTGGCAAGAGAGTGATATGCGCCGCCTGGAAGTATTGGCCGGGCAGGCTGCCGTCGCCGCTCAAAACCTGAACCAATTCCGCCAAATTCAAGAGCGCGCCCATTACGAGTATCTCACCCGAGAAATCGGCAGCCAGGCGGGGTCGAGCATTGACCGCGACCTGATCTTACGCACCATCGCCCGGTCTTTGGGCCAGGCCATTAACGCCTCCCACGTCATCGTGCAGCTCCATCGCGACCAACTGGGCTATGTTTACGACCGTGAGACCGAACAATACCTGCGGCTCGATGACGCCAATGCCCAACCCTTACTGGAAATGTGTACGCAGACCACCCACCGCGGCGACGCCCTGCGCGCCGGCGTAAAACGCATGGGGCCGCTGCCTGAGGCCGAAATGCACCGCCATGGCGCTGGCACGAGCCACATATTCGCCCCCATTACATTGCGTGGAGAACTTACCGGCGCGGTGGATGTGTTCGATCTCACCGGCCAGGCTTATTGGAGCGATAACGATCTGACCCTGGTGCAAACCATCAGCTCACAGGTGGCCCTGTCCCTCGATAACGCCCGGCTGTTCCAGGAAACCCAGGCCGCCTTAAGCGAAACCGAAGCCCTCTACCAGGGCGGCAGCGAGTTAAACGCAGTGCGCAGCTATAACGACATCCTGGAAGCCCTGCGCAAATACAGCATTTTAGGCCAGGCCGATAGGCTGCTGTCTATCTACTTGTTTAACCGCCCCTGGAAGGCCGAAAACAGCGGGTTACAGCCTCTAAGTCGCCTGAAAACCGATCTTCCCGAATGGATTACCCCCATCGCGTTTTGGTCTCCCTTGCCCGATGAGCGGTTGCGCCGCCGCTACTCGCCCCGCAGCTACCCTGCGGCGCGGCTGCTCTCGCCCACCGATCCCACGTTTATCGAAGACCTCAGCCAAGAACACCAGGTTGAGGTGGAGGCGCGCCGGCTCTTTACCGAGGAATATGGGGCGCGCAGCATGGTGTTCGCCCCATTGAACGTGGGTGGTTCGTGGATTGGTTTCATCAACGCCGCCTACAGCGAACCGGCTCAATGTGATGACGCCGATCTGCGGCGCTTGATGGCCCTGGCTTCACAAGCCGCCGTGGCCGTGCAGAACCTGAACAGCATCGAACTGGCCGAACAGCGCGCCCAAGAAGCTGGACGGCGCAGCCAGGAACTGGCGCAGATTAACCGCATCGTCACCAGCGTTTCCGCCTCGCTCGATCTGCAAAGCAGCCTCGACATCGTGACCCGCGAAATCGCCGTCTCGCTGAATGTTTTCACCGGCATCGCGTTGCTAGACAGCAATCGCAACCTGCTAACGGTGGTGACTAACGCTTCGCCCTACCCCGATACCCCCAACACCGTGGGGCTGGAAATCCCCCTCGAGAACAACCCCTCTTCCCAAACAGTCATCGAAACCCGCCGCTCGCTGATTGTCGAAGATCCGCAGCACGCCGAAATTACCAGCGGCTTGCACGAGGTGATGCGCCAGTTAGATGTGCGTGGGCTGATTATTATCCCGCTGATCTCTGGCGCGGAGGTGATTGGAACGGTGGCCTTGGAGAGCCTGGCCGAAACGCGCACCTTCGGTCAAGATGAGCTGCGCCTGGCCGAGACCATCGTGTTCCAGGCGGCGGCGGCCATTCAAAACGCGCGCCTGTTTGAACAAACGCAGCAGGTGCTGGCCGAAACCGACGCCCTCTACCAGGCCGGAGCGCGCTTCCAGGTGGCAAAAAATTACAATGATATCCTCGATGCGCTGCGCAGCTACACCGCCCTCAACCGGCAGGTGCAGGCGGTTTACCTCGACTTGTACGATGAGCCGTGGGATGACGAAAACACGCCCCTCGGAACCAGCCTGATTGCCCAATGGGCGGCGCACGCCAACGCCGCCTCCACCCCTCCCGTCTCAGCGGGCAGCGCCCGCCGGCTGATCCCCACCGCGCCAAATGTTGTCAACACACTCACGTGTAACCAGGTGACGGTTTGGAATCAACCGGAAGACCTGCGGCAGGCGGCAGGCAGCGGCTTCTCTAGCCTCTACCCAGGCATATTACAGGCGCAAACCGCGGTCATCACCCCCCTGTTGGTGGGCGGTCAAAACATCGGTCATGTCGCAGCCCTGTACCCCGAAACAACCACCCTGAGCGATGACGATGTTCGCCGCCTGATGGCCCTGGCAGGCCAGGCCGCCGTGGCCGTGCAAAACCTGCGGCTGCTGGAGGAATCTCAACGCCGCGCTCGCCAACTGCAAACCGCCGCCGAGATCGCCCGCGACACCTCTGGAGCGTTGGCTACCCAAACATTGTTACAACGCACCGTAAACCTGCTGTGCGAACGCTTCGGTTACTATCACGCCACCGTCTTCTTGCTCGACGAGAGCGGTACAGAAGCCACCGTGCGCGAATCTACCGGCCTGGCGGGCGAAGAGATGAAACGCGCCGGCCACCGCTTAACGGTAGGCGGCTCATCGGTGATTGGTCAGGTGACACAGCTTGGCGTTCCGATGGTGGTAAACGATGTCACCAGCGAAGAGGCCGGCGCCATTCACCGCCCCAACCCACTGCTGCCCTTCACCCGCGCCGAGCTTGGCTTGCCGCTTAAGACCGGCAACCGGGTCATCGGCGCTTTAGATGTCCAATCCACCCGCCCCAACGCCTTCTCGGAAGACGATGTAACTGTGCTGCAAATTTTGGCCGATCAGATCGCCGTAGCAATTGATAACGCCCGCGCCTACGAAATCTCGCAAAAAGCCGCCGACGACTTGCGCGAAGCCGACCGGCTCAAGACGCAGTTCCTGGCGAATATGAGCCACGAACTGCGCACTCCACTCAACTCAATCATCGGCTTCTCGCGCGTGATTCTCAAAGGCATCGATGGCCCAGTGACCGACCTGCAGACCCAAGACCTGAGCGCCATCTACAATTCCGGCCAACACCTCTTGGGGCTGATTAACGATGTTCTCGACCTGTCTAAGATCGAGGCCGGCAAGATGGAACTAAGCTTTGAAGAAGATGTCAACCTGGGCGAAATTATCAAATCGGTCATGTCTACCACGTTGGGCCTGATCAAAGACAAGCCCATCCGCCTCAAATCGGTGATTGCGCCCGATCTCCCTCTGCTCAGCCTGGACTCAATGAAGATCCGCCAGGTGATGATTAACCTGCTTTCGAATGCAGCCAAGTTCACCGAAGAGGGGTCAATCACCATCGAAGCGGAGCAGCAGCCCGATCGCGAAGGGCGCGGCGAAGTGGTGGTGCGGGTGGTAGATACCGGGCCGGGCATCGCTCCACAAGACCAGTTGAAACTATTCCAACCCTTCTCGCAAGTTGATGGTTCGCTAACCCGCAAAACCGGCGGTTCAGGGTTAGGGTTATCCATTATCCATCACCTCGTGCGTATGCACGGTGGGCGCATTGGTCTATATTCCGAGGTGGGCAAAGGAACCACGTTCTACTTCACGTTGCCCGTAGAACGCCCCAAGCAGATCAACCAGGAAGACGCCAACCAACCCGAAATGCCAGACCTGGCAGAGAACGGCCTGCCTGCCGCCCCCCGTTCCGCTGCGGCAGACGGCGCTCCCGTTAGCCTGACGGACGAGCAGCCAGGCGCGGCTCCGCCAGAAAACTTGTCTCCCCCCATTGCCCCCTCAGGCGAGCCGCCGGAAAATGCTGCGGCGGATAAGCCTCTCATCGCGCCAGAGCAGGCGGCGCAGGAGCCGACAGCCTCTGCGCGCGCCCGCCCTTCCCGCCCACCCAAGGTTATCCCCCTGCCGGCGTCGATGGATCACGCCCCAACTTCGCCCCACCAGGCCGAAGCGCCTGACAGGCCGCCCGCCCCTGCCGCCCCCTCCGCTTCTCTGGAAGAGCAGCCCTTGATCCCCGGCATGGTGCTGGCAATTGATCGCGATCCGCAAATTGTGGAGATGTATCGCCGCTACCTCACACCCTATCACTTCACCGTCATATCGCTCACCGATCTGGAACAAGCCGCCACCGTTGCGCGCGGCATCCAACCGGTGGTCATCACCCTCGATGTGAATATGCAGATGACTGCGGGCGCCGCCGACCGCCCGAAGCGCGCCACCGGCGGAATTGCTCTCCCCGAGCAAGAATCAGTCATAGACGGCTGGAAAGTGCTCGAATGGCTAAAAGCCGACGCCGCCACGCGTAATATTCCCCTTATCGTCTGTACGATTGCCGCCGACTCAGAGCGAGCCTTCCGCATGGGGGCGGACGATTTTCTGCTCAAACCTATTCTGGAAGATGATCTAATTCAAGCCATTAAACGATTACGAAAGTGAAACCATCATCATGAAGATAATCACTGCTGCATGCCTCGATTGTGGGCACGGCTTTCCCTACTCGCCCACGACTCTGATCTGCCCCAACTGCCAGGGGCAATGGATTGAAGCGCGCTATGAATATGACCAACTAAAGGAAGATCTGCCGCGCCGTTTTTTACATCGCTCATTTAACCTGTGGCGCTATCGAGAACTGCTGCCGGTGTACGAATGGAACCCGGTGCTTTCGATGGGGGAAGGCGGCACGCCTTTAATCCGCGCTGTCAACCTGGGCATGATGTTGGGCCTAAGCAACCTGTGGATTAAAGACGAGCGCCAAGGCCCAACCGCTTCATTCAAAGACCGCCAGGGCGCGGTCAACATCGCGGCTCTCAAAGAAGCCGGCGTGACCGAGGTCGTCACCTGTTCCACCGGCAACGTCGCCATGGCCTACTCGGCCTACGCCGCCCGGGCAGGCATCAAGCTGTGGGCCTTCCTTACCAGCCTGGTTCCCGCCGAAAAAATGCGCGAGGTGGCGCTGTATGGCACACAAGTTGTCAAAGTCACCGCCACCTACGACCAGGCAAAAAAAGTAGCCGCCGAATATGCCCATCAGCGCAGCCTGTATTTGGAGCGTGGGGCGCGCTCGGTTCCTTCGGTGGAGGCGATGAAGACCATCGCGTTTGAAATTGCCGAACAGTTGGCAAATGTGCTCGATCCGCTGCCCGAAGACGGCCCGCCCCCCCAAGCGGCGCGTTTCATGGCCCCCGATTGGTATTTCCAGGCAGTTTCGGGTGGGTTGGGGCCAATGGGAGTGCAAAAAGGCTTCCAAGAAATGTACGAAATGGGCTGGATCGACCACCTGCCCGCCATGGCGGGCATCCAAACCAGCGGGTGCGCTCCCATGGCCCACGCCTGGGCGGATAATGTCGATACGGTGACGCCGGTCGCTTCGCCGCAAACCCACATCGCCACCCTTTCCACCGGCGACCCTGGGCGCACCTACACGCTGCTCCGCCAACGGATGCTTGCGGGCGGCGGCGGCCTGTTCGACTCCGTATCGGATGAGGAGGCTTTTCGCGCCATGCACATCCTGGCAAAGATGGAAGGCATGTCCATCGAACCGGCCTCAGCCGTGGCCTTCGCCGGGTTGATTAAATTAGTGCGGGCCGGGGTGGTATTGCCCAACGACGTGGTAGTGGTGAACTGCACCGGTCATACCATCCCCATTGAAGGCACGGTGTTAGGCGAAGGCTGGGGGCGCGACGTGGTGCTGCCCGTGGGCAGCGAGGCCGATAGCACCCCGCAGGAGGGGCTGCTGGCGGCGCTGAGCAAAGTGACCGACGACCGCTTCCCGAATGTGTTGATCGTAGACGATACAGAAGAGGCGCGCCGCCTCATCCGGCGCATCCTTCAGGCCATGGGCAACTACACCATCTACGAAGCCGCCAATGGGCGCCAGGCTCTGGAGACGGCCTACAAGCAGCTGCCCGACCTGATTATTCTCGACCTGATGATGCCGGAAATTGACGGCTTTGGCGTCCTCGACGCTCTCAAAACCGATCCGCGCACGGCAGCTATTCCGGTGATTGTGGTAACCGCAAAAGAGCTGACCTCCGCAGAAAAGAAACGCCTGAGCGGGCAAATTCATACCCTGATGCAAAAAGGTGAGTTTATGAGTGATGAACTGCTTGAGGAAGTTAAAGCCCTGGTAAAATAGGAATACACAAATTGGGGATGGCCCCAACGTATGAAAACAAACACTAAAGGCATCCTGGCGGCGTCGGCATCCGCCCTGTTTCTTGGCCTGTCTCCCGTCTTTGGGAGACAAGCCATTTTACTGGGCATGCCGCCATTGGCTGTGGTGGCGATTAGAACGCTTTTAGCAGCTTTACTGCTATTAGCCGTCATTTTCCTGTTCTACCGCAAGTACCTGTTTATCTACCCGGCCGGCCTGTTAGGCTGCCTTTTGGCGGGTTGGATTAATGGGTTCGGCTCACTGTTCTATTATTCCGCCCTGGGGCGGATTAACGCCGGCATGGGCCAGCTGCTCTATGCTCTCTACCCGCTCTTCCTGGTGCTGTGGCTCACCATGGATAAGCAGCGACCCAGCCGCCTGACGCTGCTGCGCCTGGGCTTAGCCATTCCAGCCCTGGTGCTGCTAATCCAGGTGCGGCCCGATCAGCACTTCGATTGGGTGGGCGTGGTCGAGATGCTCATCGCCTCCGCTCTCTATGCGCTACATCTGCCCTTTAACCAGCGGGTGTTATTTGATATGCCCGCCCCCACCGTCACCTTATACACCCTGCTGGCGATGAGCGCCGTCACCGTGCCGGTGTGGCTCTTCTCCAGCACCTTTAGCACCGGAGACGCCGGGGTCATGGCTTCGGTCGCTGGGGCGGCTGCAGCGCGCTACTTCTGGCCCATGTTGGGCCTCACGCTGGTGACGTTCTTTTCACGCCTCACCCTCTTCTTAGGGGTGAAACACCTGGGCGGTATGCAAGCCGCTCTACTGGGCCTGGGCGAACTGCTGGTGACGGTGGTATTCGCCTACCTGGTGCTGGGCGAACAACTCACCCCACTGCAATGGGCGGGGGCGGCTCTGCTGGCCGTGGCGCTGGCCCTGGTTGGCCTGGAGAAGAGCCCCCCACGTATTGCTCACGGAGGGGGCTTCTTGAGTTGGATGGGATCGGCGCACCTCACCAATGATGGTTAGCGCCCCACCTGGCGGCCGTTATCGCTTTTCAGTAAGCACTGAGCCATAGAGCGCCATTACGCGGGCGGCGATATTATCCCAGGCGTATTGCTGAGCCACCGTCAGGGCTTGCTCAGCCAGGCGCTCACGCAAAGCGGGGTCGCTTAGCAATAAGGCCAGCTTATCGGCCAAGGCCGCGGGATCGTCCACCGGCACGGTAAAACCAGTCACGCCATCTTGCACCAAAAACGCCAAACCGCCCACCTGAGAAGCTACCACCGGCGTTCCGCATGCCATGGCCTCCAAAGCCACCATTCCGAAAGATTCATAATGCGAAGGCACTACCACCACCTCCGCCGCCGAATAGTAATATGGCAGGGTATCCTGGCCGCGCTTGCCCAAAAAGGTCACCAGGTCGGTGAGGCCCGCGGCCTCGCGCATTTCCTTCAAGCGGGCCATCTCTTCCGTTTCTTCCAGCGGCCCCGCGCTCGGATCGCCGCCAATCACAGCCAGGCACACATGCACGTCCCGGTCGCGCGCGCGCAAGCGCCGGATGGCCTGGATCAAGATATCGACCCCCTTCAGCGGTTCGATGCGCCCCACAAAGAGCAGCATCTGATCGCAAGGCGGCACGCCAATCACTTCCTTGGCTTCATCGGATGAAATCGGATAGAAGTGGCTCACATCCACACCCGGAGGAATGACGGCAATCTTGCGTGGGTCGGCGTTATACAACCATTGCAGTTGGGCAAATTCAGCCGGGGTGGCGGCCACAATGCGGTCGGCCTGGCGCAGCACATCGCGCTCACCCTGCAAGCGATACTCCCCCTCCGCCTCGCCCGGCCCACGCGCCACCCGGTTCTTCATCAAGCCCAGCGTGTGAAACATTTGCACGATAGGCGCTCC
The DNA here is from genome assembly GCA_964531975.1 of uncultured Anaerolinea sp. Lineage (GTDB taxonomy): Bacteria > Chloroflexota > Anaerolineae > Anaerolineales > UBA4823 > RBG-16-57-11. The sequence continues at coordinate 47,710 of CAZHFU010000002.1, forward strand.
CCACGCCTTCCGCAGCTCGAGCGCCGCCACCCCCGACATCCAATAATGCGAGTGAATCAGATCGTAGTGCAGGTTTTTAGCAATAGCGAACTCTTTAATATGGGCGGCAAATTCCGGCAGATACGCCACCAGTTCCTGCTTGGAACGCGGCTCCTCCGGCCCGGCCGGCACATGCACCACGCGGTTGCCGTAACCCAGGTCGTGCAGCACATGCGGCACATGTTCATCTTGCGAGCGAGTGAAAACGTCTACATGCACACCCAAGCGCCCCAGGTAATGGGTCAGCTCACGCACATACACGTTCATGCCGCCGGTGTCTTTCCCGCCCAGGGTTGCCAGGGGGCAAGTGTGGTACGAAAGCATCGCGATTCGCAAATTGCACCTTGTCTTTCCAGTAAAACCTATGTATAATGTGGGCCGCGTGTTAGCCAGCCACCGTAGCTCAGTCGGCAGAGCAGCCGCTTCGTAAGCGGCGGGTCGTCAGTTCAATTCTGACCGGTGGCTCTTTTGTTTTAAGCCAGATTATTAGCCCCTATGTTAGCACGGGCCACAAGACGGGTCAAGCCGGTTCGCAATTTATCTTTTTTCCATACTTGCCGCCCCTTCAAAACGCTTGTGATTAGACGCCTGCGTCTCAGGTATAATTTGATGATGACATCGCAAAACAAGCCCGTGCAACCGCCCCTTTTTCCGGATATGCAGCCCCAGCCCCCATCACTACTCTATGAAGTATTTTCTCATCACGATGTATGTGATGAGAATGAAAGGTTGGCGCTAGAGCAAAAGTACCAAACCCTCTTCACGGTGGATGATCGCTTCAACAGAAAGATCGTTAGCTTTCAAGCTAATAAAGATGAGATCGTCCACAGTTGGTTGAAATACCGCGAGGGCTTTTCTTCAACATTAGTAGAGATTTTATTAAAGGAATTTCGCTTGAAAGCCGGGGATACTGTTTTGGACCCCTTTGCCGGTTCTGCAACCACTCTGCTTGTTAGTAAGACCACCGGAGTAAATGCGGTGGGAATTGAAATTCTACCCAACTGCCACCTGGCTTGGGAGGCAAAATCGAAATTTGCAGAATACGATTTAGACGAGTTGAGAACCGTCTTTGCCCTTATTCAAAATTCCCATCCCTTAGGAACAGACCGAGCATTTCCGCACATACCTATTACCCAAAGCGCATTCCCGCACGCCACAGAAAATGAAATTATGTGGTACACAGAATGGTTCGACCAACTGCCAATTAATGATAATACAAAAATCCTCTGTAAGTTAATTATTACCAGTATCCTTGAAGATGTATCCTTCACGCGTAAAGACGGTCAATTCCTTCGCTGGGATCAACGCTCCGATAAGCTCAGCTCACGGAACATATCCAGGGTTTCCAAAGGGAAAAAGGCTCTTATTGGGATTAACAAAGGTGAACTACCTGGTGTTAAACAATCCTTATTAAAAGTGTTCAAAGATATCATTGTAGAAATCGAATTACTACAAAGCGCATACACCGGTAGCAACACCCAGCAAAAGATTATACAAGGAAACACCCTGGAAATACTTCCAACTCTGGCGAACGCGTCCTTCTCGGCGGTTATCACATCTCCACCCTATGCCAACCGATATGACTATACGCGTACCTACGCGCTTGAATTAGCTTATTTGGGCGTAGGCGCAAGTATTAATGCCCTAAGGCAAAACTTGCTTTCCTGTACGGTCGAATCAAAGTCGAAAGTCGCCAAGCTTGCAGCGTACTACCAGGCTATCGGAGAATTAGAACGATACCAAGGGATAGTTTCTGTAATCAAAGAGAACCAAGGACTTAAGGAAGTAAATTCTGCTCTCGAAACCAGGTGGAAGCGAGGAGATATGAACAACAAAGGCGTATTGCCGATGATCAATCAATATTTTTCGGAATTAGGCTTTGTGTTTGCAGAACTGTTTCGCGTCTGTCGTACCGGTGCACAAGTGGCTTTTGTAAATGATGATGTTCGCTATGGTGGAGAAATCATACCTGTTAATACGATAACCACTAATCTTGCGGAAGCGTTTGGGTTTGAACCCGTAAAGATTATTGTGCTTGCTCAAAAAAAGGGCAATTCTAGCCAACAAATGGATAAATTCGGAAGAGCAGAATTGCGAAAATGTATTACCATCTGGCGGAAACCTTAGGAGATCATCAGGTATATGGAACCGGATAAAAATTCATTTCCTCCACCAAGGAATAGCGCCAAACTCCCGCCCTTTGCGTCTACACCAGACGAGATCAAGCGAGCTGTGGAACGGAGCGCAATCCGACGTGGCGAATTGTTAATCGAGGTAATTGTCTCTTTCCGTATCGATGAGATTCTGGAAATGATCAGGGAATTATCTTATGATAAAGAGGATATTTACGAACGAAAAGATGAACTAAACATTGATGAAGCCGCGCTGGCGCTCTTGGATAACACCAGTCAGCCTACCCCTTACACCTTATTTTTTGCCATACCCGAGTTTTTAGTCGATCACCCCAACCTGGTAATGTATTACCGGAATGTCGCCATGCTTTCTCAAAAGGTGATGAGAGGCATTCACCTCCCCACAATCGCCTACGAGGAAATGCGCGCCAGGTCATCACAAAATGTGGCTTTAGAACTATCAAGATACTTCAATGGCATCATTAGTAAATTAGTGCTTATGGGTGGGGTGACCCCAAGCCGCCATCTCGAAATGGCTTTATCTAACATCGGGGATGGATTGGGCGGAGTATCTCGAAATGAAGTGGGAAGATTTGCTGCCTCTCAAGTTATGCAGAATTTAATCGTTCACTGGCATTCCTTAGGAATACTCAAATCTATCACTTACGCATCAAAGCGACGCCGCGCCATAGAAAAAGACACTGATTCAGATTTTAACAGCAAGGTCAAACAGTTAATCGTTACCCCAAAAACAGATATCATTCTATTCTTGAACAAGGCGGAAGCATATTCAGTAAAGTACCAGGAAATAGTTCTGCGCAATGGATATCGCCTTTTGTTAGATCGACAATTAATATGGCGCGACGCACAAAATCAAGAAATAACCTACCGAATTGGGGCAGATATGATCTCCGATTCTGTTCAAATAGACATGGCTTGGTGCGGCGAACTAAAAGGAGGAGCAGACCCTGCCGGAAGTGACGAACATTGGAAAACCGCAACCAGGGTATTAAATCGGATTTTAGAGGCTGCAGACAAAAGCGGCCGCCCAACACCCAAACTCTCGTTTCTTGCCACGATCATTGTTGAAAGAGTAGCAAGAGAAGCGCAGCAATTGATTGATGAAGGCAGATTAACTAGCGTATATAATTTAACGAAAATAACTGAGAATCAGGATGAATTAGTCCGCTTCCTAAATGATATGACAGAATTCCTTGGATACCCAAACCAGAAGTAAACAAGTCAATGCCCTGCGCGAAAATAACTGCCCTGGTAGCTAAGCTAGCAGGGGCTTACTTCTCCAAACTGTCTGGCTAAACGCGAGGCTTCGGGCTAGAGGTCATCCTCGCCCCATTAGCCGCGGCGTCCTCCACAAGCGTTTGCCCCATTTTTAATAAGCGCAGCCCGCGCTGCAAACTGGCCGCAAAGCGCGGAGCATCTTCGGGTTCCATGTCGTCCAGGCTCAGCAGCATGGGCAAGAACTCATCGAACTGGCCTGGGCATGCCGCTAACACGGAGGCGATCAATTCTGGAGCGCGCCAGCCAATTCCGCCGGATTCATCATTGAGCAGCCAGAAAAGCCGGCGCAGGTGGTTGCGCACATATTCAGGGTCGGTTTGGGCGATGATGCGGGCGGCTGGGCCAAATGCTTGCACGGCGCGGTCGGCAACCATTGGCTCAGCATAATAGGTGAAGGCGGTGAGCAGGCTTAAGGTGCGCTTGATCTCCCCTGCAGCAACCAACAGGGCGGGTAAATCATCGGCGCGCAGCAAGTTCAGCAGGCGCGCTTTCATAGGGTGATTATACCTGTCAATGCAAAGCGCGGTTTACACTCCATACAGATAATAGCACGCCCGGCAGCCTTCCGGCGCAGGAGGCAGCGCCGCCTCGCCGCTGCCGCCTAAGAGGCGATCCAACGTGGCCTGGCGTTCCACCGCCGAACGCCGCTCAAAAGCCGCCCGAAACTGCACATATTCGGCCTTGTTCCAAATCTCAGCTAATGTCTCGGTGTGAATATCGCCAAAGCGTTGGCAGGGCACATGCAGATGACCGCCGTTAAACACGCGCTCCTCGGCATACGAAAGCGTAATGCACGGCGAAACCAGCCCCTCCCAGTTGATAAATACGCTGCCCAAGGGGTTATGCTCGCAGATGGTCACTTCTTGCGGCTGCAAGTTATAGCGCCGGAAGGCCACATCAAGTTCTGCTGCTCGCTGCTCGGCCGCTTTAAAAGCCTTGTAAACTTCATCCGCCACCCCGCCGTCGTGGGAAAACACACGTCGCTGATCGTCATCATCCTTCATAATCACATCCAGGTTCTTGGCGATCACCTGTTCCACGCCCAACCCGTGCGCCAGGTCGATAAAAGCCGGCAGTTCGTGGTAATTCTGCTGCGCTCCCGTCATCACCACAAAAACCATCATCACCCGCGGCCCGCGGCCCCGGCTGCGCTTAATATCGCGCAGCGCGGCGATGTTGGATGTAATCTGGTCAAATTGCGCCCCCTGGCGAATTTGCTCATACAAAGCGGGGGTAGCGGCATCCACCGAGAAAGAAATCCAATCCAGCTCCAGATCGATCAGCTCCTGTGAAATATGGGGATGCAGGCGCACGGCATTACTGCTAAAACCCACGCTGCAGCCGGCGGCCTTGGCGGCGGCGACCATCTCGACCAGGCGCGGATTTTTAAGCGGCTCGCCGCCGCCCGTCAGATCCACGTTCTCAGCAAGCGGTAAATAGGGCCGTATTCGGTCGAAGGTCTCGGCGCGCATTATCGCCCCCGGCAGACGAAGGCTCGTCCAAGGGCACATTACGCAATCCAACGTACAATCCAAAGCTGCCTCAATCTGCAGCAGCCGGTAGGCGCGCTTCGACCGGCTGACTTTCCGTCGAATATTCTTAAACAGGCTCATGATTTCCCTTAACTTGGCGCTTTGTGGTTTAATATAACGCTATGGCTAACAAAAACTCTTTTAAAAACCTTCCACCCGCCGAGCCGGTATGGGTACGGGCCGGCCTGTCGCTTAGCCTGGTTCCTATGATCGCCGGGCTAATTTTCATCGTGGCCTGGGCATTCGATTTTGAGCTAATTAAGCCGCTTTCGAACCAGATTTCGGTAGGTTTCCTGTTTTTCTTAATCAGCTTCGCAATGTCGAATCTGTTTCAGCGGCGTTGGAACCTGTTTATCGGGTGGACGCTGCTGATGCTGGCCGATTTGACGACGCTCATTATTGTAAACAGCCTGCCTGCCCAAATCTTTGGTCTGGTTCTGGCGCTGGCCGGCCTGGTCTTTTTAGGGACGGAATACTTCAAGCGCATTCGCGCCGGATCAAACCAGCCTCGGTAAAACCGAGCAACCGGTTATGGATCAGCCGCCCAGCTTGTGCGCGGCCTGTTTCAAGTTGGCTCGCTTTCCCGCCGACATACGGATGTTTCACCTTATTCTATAAGCCCCCAGCGATTTTCCATCTAAGACTTTCCTTAGTTTAAAATAAACCTATCCTTAGCGCACGATGAGCACATGTGTATACAATAGGGGTGAAGAAAAGCTCAGTTTCTTTATTTCGTCCGGCGCTTTTCATTTTAAACCTTGGAAAAAACAGCAGTGTTCCTTATAGGAGGTGCAAGCGGTCTAATTTTATTTGGCCTGGCGACCTTTCGCCTCAACCGGCAAAGCAACCCTGGTAAAAATCCCCCCGTTCAAACCCGAATTCATTAAATAGCTGTAAATGTTCAGGAGAAAAGCCATGAATGTAAAGATAAATGAAGATTGGATGGCTGTAATCATCGCCTTTGCGCTGATTGGTCTTGCCCTGGTTGGGCTTATTTCACCCGCCTGGATGAAGTTTTAGGCCCCAAGGAATCACAGGAGATATACCATGGCTACGACTACTGTAAAGAAAACGGATAACAATAACAATCTGGTCGGCTTTTTGGTCGGCCTCGCATTCGTTGTGGCGTTGGCGTTCGCCGCTCGCGCCCTTAAACTAACCGTGTACGATATTAAAGACATTGGCCTGGGCATCCCGGGCAAGTCGCTGGAATATCCGCTGTGGGCCGCGCTGTTGGGCCTGATCGCCAACTATGTGCTTAAAGCCATCAAAGCGTATGACTTCATGCGCCCCGGCTTCCGCACCGAATTGTTCCTAAAGGTCGGCCTGGTTCTGCTCGGCACGACCATCAGCTTCAAGACCATCGCCGTTTCGGCGACGGGCGCGATCCTTCAAGCCCTGATTATGGTCACCGCAGTCTACTTCTTCAGCTGGTGGCTGGGCGGCAAGTTTGGCCTGCCCGACACGCTGCGGGCTGTCATGTCCACCGCAGTTTCGATCTGTGGTGTGTCTGCAGCGATCGCCGCCGCCGGCTCGGTGCTGGCGAAGAAGGAAGAAATCACCTACATCACCGCCCTGGTGATCCTCACCGCTCTGCCCCTGATGGTCATCGCCCCCCTGCTGGCCGGAGCCATGAATCTCTCGGAGCCGGTAGCCGGTGCATGGTTTGGCGGCAACGTCGATACCACCGCTGCAGTAGTTGGCGCAGGCACGATCTATGGCGAGCAAGCTCAGAAGATCGCCTCCATCGTCAAGCAGACCCAAAACGCCCTCATCGGTGTGGTGGCCTTCTTGCTGGCCTTCTACTTCTCGACCGTGGTTGAAGGCAAGAAGGAACGCCCCAACCCGGCAGTTATCTGGCAGCGCTTCCCCAAGTTCGTGTTGGGCTTCATCGTCGCCTCGCTGCTGTTCACCTTTGGCCTCCTCCCAGCGGCCGGCAAAACCGCCGACGCCGCCACTGCCGGCAACGCCATTGGCGCGATGAAAGACTGGGCCTTCTGTCTCGCCTTTGTGTGCATGGGCCTGGAAGTATCTCTGGGCGACTTCAAGAAGATGGGCTGGTCTCCGGTCGTTGTCTTCCTGATCGTAACCGTGTTCAACACCGTGTTAGCTCTGGGTGTTTCCTACCTGATCTTCGGCGTGCTGTTCACTGGCGCGCTGTAATATTTTTGCCTGCAAACGGATTGTCGGGGCAACCCGGCAGTCCGTTTACCAAGGAGAACTGTAATGACCGATGCTAAAGCACCAGTTACCCCCATGCTCGACGCGCTCGAGCAAGGCCCCTGGCCTAGCTTTGTAACGGAGATGAAACGAGCCGCCCTCAAGAAGGAATCAGCTGCCGATCTGCTGCGCCAGTTGGAATGCTCCTACTTAGATCGCGTGGGCCACTGGAAGCACGGCGGCATCGTGGGCGTAAGAGGCTATGGCGGCGGTGTAATCGGACGCTATTCCGATCAACCCGAAAACTACCCTGGCATAGCCGAATTTCATACTCTGCGCGTTAATCAACCCGCCGGGTGGTTTTACACCACCGATAAGCTGCGCCAGCTCTGCGATGTATGGGATAAACATGGCTCTGGCCTGACCAACTTCCATGGCGCTACCGGCGATATTATCTTGCTTGGAACAGCCACCGATCACCTTCAGCCCTGCTTTGACGATCTATCAGAAATCGGTTTCGACCTGGGCGGTTCGGGTTCCGATATGCGCACGCCCAGCTGCTGTGTTGGCCCAGGCCGGTGTGAATATGCCTGCATAGATACTTTGGACCTGCTGCATAATATCACCCTGGAATTTCAGGATGAACTGCACCGTCCCATGTTCCCCTACAAATCTAAAATTAAGATTTCCGGCTGCCCCAACGACTGTGTGGCTGCCGTCCCCCGCTCCGATATTTCCGTCGTCGGCACGTGGCGCGATCAGATTCGCATCGACCAGGCCCAGGTGGCCGCCTACGCCAACGCCGGTATGGACATCCAGAACGAAGTGGTGGGCCTCTGTCCTACGCACTGCATGGCCTATGATGCCGCTGCCCAAACTCTCCACATTGACGACGGTGAATGCAACCGCTGCATGCACTGCCTCAACCTCATGTCTAAAGCGCTGCGGGTGGGCCAAGAAAAAGGAGCTACCATTTTGATTGGTGGTAAGGCCCCCATCGTTCACGGTGCGCTGCTCTCGTGGGTTTTGGTTCCCTACATGAAGATGGAGCCACCCTACGACGAATTCAAAGAACTCGTCCGCAATATTTGGGAATGGTGGGATGAGAACGGTAAAATGCGCGAACGACTGGGCGAATTAGTCAAGCGCATGGGCATGAGCCGTTTCCTAAAAGACATCGGGCTGCAGCCTAACCCGGCTATGGTCCATGAGCCGCGCGCCAACCCCTATTACTTCTGGGATCCTGAGGAGGTGAAATAATGGCCCGCACTGATTTTGGTCCTCCTGATTATAAGGAAATGCTGCCGCCTATGGTTAGCCAGAACTATGGGCAATGGAAATACCACGATCGACTTCAGCCGGGCGTGCTAATGCACGTGGCTGAATCGGGCGATGCTTTGTACACAGTGCGGGTGGGTTCTTCACGCCTGGTTAGCACCGATTGGGTGCGCGACATTTGCGCCATCGCCGATCAATTCTGCGGCGGCTATGTGCGCTTCACCAGCCGTCATAACCTGGAGTTCCTGGTTTCCGATGTGACCATGCTGCAGCCCTTAATCGATCACCTCAAGGCGTATGGATACTCCGTGGGCGGAACCGGGCACGCAATTAGCAACCCCATTCACACCCAGGGCTGGATTCACTGCCACACCCCCGCCACCGATGCTTCGGGTATCGTTAAAGCGGTGATGGATGATCTGTACGAGTACTTTATCGATATGAAGCTGCCGGCCTACTGCCGCGTTTCTCTCGCTTGCTGCTTGAACATGTGCGGCGCGGTTCATTGCTCAGATATTGCCATCCTGGGTATCCACCGCAAACCACCGAGAATTATCCAAGACATCGTACAAACAAAATGCGAACTGCCCAATGTGATCGCAGCCTGCCCCACGGGGGCGATCCGACCCGACCCCAAAACCAAGTCTTTGGTGATTAACGAAGCGAAGTGTATGTACTGTGGCAACTGTTACACCATGTGCCCCGGCCTGCCTTTGGCCGACCCCGTGGGCGATGGCGTTTCAATTTGGGTGGGTGGTAAAATCTCCAGCGCTCGCACCCCGCCGCGCTTCTCACGCCTGGCCATCCCCTTCCTGCCCAATAACCCGCCGCGCTGGCCCGAAGTGACCTCTGCGGTGCGCAATATTGTGGAGGTGTGGGCGTCGCACGCCCATAAGCACGAGCGCATGGGTGAGTGGATCGAGCGGGTTGGTTGGGAGCGTTTCTTTAGCCTCACCGGCATTGAATTTACCGCTCAGCATATCGATGACTATACGTTGGCCACCGATACCTTCCGCTCCACACCCACCTTCAAGTGGTAGAGGTCTGCGAATTAGGAGGTCAACATGACCGATGAAGTAACGGTCGAATTGAAAGATCAAGTGATGGCGTTCTTCCGCCAGAAGAACAAAATGCTCACCAGCCGCGATGTGGCAAACGGCCTGGGTTTAGAAAACAGGCTCGTAAAAAAAATCATCACCGAGTTGGTCAACGCCAACAGCCTGGAATTCACCAGCTTTGGCGGGGCCACATTCATCAAGCTGCCGGAAGAATAGGATTGACGATCGGCATCCAGTAATAACCAGCTTATTGGCTGATGATAGCAAGTTTCGTCTTGTTCGCCGGTGGAAAACACCGGCGAACAAGCGAAAACCGATTTCATAAATAAAAGTGTTGGAGGTTTTATGTCTATAATTCAAATCAACGGCATTGAAGTTGCTGTAGATGAAGATGGCTTCTTGGAAGATCCGGCAGCCTGGAGCGAAAGCCTGGCTAAAGCGATTGCCGACAGCGAAGATGTGCCAGAACTGACCGAAAATCACTGGAAAGTCATCAATTATCTGCGCGATTACTATACCCAATTCGGCATCGCGCCGATGATTCGCAAGCTGTGCAAAGAAACGGGTTTTCCTCTCAAAGATATCTACGAGATGTTCCCCAGCGGGCCGGCCAAAGGCGCATGCAAGATCGCCGGGCTGCCCAAACCTACCGGCTGTGTGTAATCTAGTTATCCTCTTTCAGGCCCATCTACTGGGGGGGTAGATGGGCCTGAACGGGCGAGGTCGTTATGAACACCTTGATCTCATTATTTTTTGTTGGCTTTGGATATTTCGCCGGCTTGGCGCTCATTATTGGACTGGTTAGTCGGGTAATCATTTATTGGCGCACACCCGCGCCCTTGCCAACGACCATCACCCCCGGGCCAGTGACCGAAGCCGGCGCCGTGCGGCGCATTTTGGGCGATGTGCTCATCTTCCCCAGCTTATTTAAAGCCGACAAATGGCTGTGGGCCGGAGCCTGGCTGTTCCACGCCGCCCTGGCCGCGATTTTGTTTCGCCACCTGCGCTACTTCACCTACCCGGTGCCCAGCCTGGTACTGCAAATGGAACCGGTGGCGTTGTTCTTCGGTTATTTATTTGGCGCAGCCATTCTATATTTGTTTTGGCGACGCCTGGCAATGCCCCGCACCCTGTATATCTCCAACGTGCCCGATTACTTTGCCCTGGTGCTGCTCGGAGCGATTGCCACAAGCGGCCTGCTGGTGAGTGAGTGGCTGCATGTCAGCATTGTAGATGTAAAGGCTTATATTTTAGGTCTGCTCACTTTGCACCCCACCCCGCCGCCAATGCACTGGCTGTTCCTCACCCATCTCTCGCTGGTGTATGCCCTGATGATCTACTTGCCCTGGAGCAAATTGCTCCACGCCGGCGGCATATTCTTCAGCCCCACACGCGCACAGCCGTTCCAGGTGCAAATCAAGGGCAAACGCTATGTCAACCCGCTCGATCCTTAACCACCGAGCGAGGCCTGTCTTCGCCCAGCAAGCTGCTTATGCGCCACTGCGGCGCACAGCCAACCAACCGCAACCTAAAACTTCTTATTAATAAACAAACGGCAACGTTAGGAAAAAAATGGCGAAATTTGACGAGAAACCCATTATTCAAGACCCGGCGGTGAAAGGCGTATTGTCTGCCCCTGGTATCCGCGAGGGCGCCAGTAAAGATGTAACGTGCTACCCTAGCAAAATCAAAGACACCAACGCCATTGATCTGCCGGGCGAACGCGTCCCCCATTGGCAGGAACGCGCCATTGCCAAGATGGGCCAACTTTTGGAGAGCAACAAAGCGCTGAAGGTCTACATGGACAGCTGCGTACGCTGCGGCGCATGCACCGATAAGTGCCAGTTCTTCCTGGGAACCGGCGACCCGCAAAACTTCCCCGTGGAACGGGCTGAACTTTTCCGCAAAGTTTACCGGCGCTATTTCACCCCCGCCGGGCGCTTTGGCTCCTTAGCCGACGCCGCCGATTTCGACGAGGAAATGCTCCAAAAGTGGTACACCTATTTCTACCAATGCTCCGAGTGCCGGCGCTGCGCAGTGTTCTGCCCATACGGCATCGATACTGCCGAGGTGACCATGGCCGCCCGCGAGATCATGGCCGAAATTGGCGTCTCCACCAAATATGTCACCGAAGTGGTGGCTAAGGTCTACGAAACCGGCAATAACCTGGGCATTCCCCCGGCCGCCTGGATAGATAACTGCAAATTCTTGGAAGAGGACATTCAGGAAGAAAGCGGTCACAACATTCTCTTTCCGGTAGATCAATATGGGGCTGAAGTACTGCTTGTTCCGCCGAGCGCCGATAACTTCGCCAATACCGACACCATGATTGGCTATGCCAAGCTGTTCTACGCCCTGGGCATCTCCTGGACTACCAGCACCTACTGTGACGAAGGCGGAAACTTCGGCCTGTTCTTGAACCACGCCAATCTCAAGAAGGTCAACAACCGCATCCTTGAAGCCGCCCGCATGTTGAACGTCAAAACCATCATCTGGGGCGAGTGCGGCCACGCCTGGCGCGGCGCAATCCTCACCCCCACCCTAAGCGGCTCGATGGACGACTTCAGCCCGTCTTATCCTTACCATATCAGCCAGTTTATCGTGGACATGCTCAACAAGGGCGCGCTGAACGGGTGCATTGATAAGAGCGCCAACGACGATTATCTCATCACTTATCACGACCCATGCAACACTGTGCGCGCCGGTATGGTGATTGAAGAGCCGCGTCAAATTATTCGGGCCGTGGCGAACCGCTTCATCGAGATGCCCGCCAACACCATCCGCGAGAAGACCTACTGCTGCGGAGCGGGCGGCGGCTTGCTAACCGAAGAACTCATGCCCATCCGCATGGCGGGCGGCAAACCTCGCGCCCTGGCCGTTAAGCACACCAACGCCAATTATTTAGCCACGGTGTGCGCCATTTGCAAAGCGCAGCTGCCCGAATCGATGCGCTATTGGGATGTGCCGGTTAAGGTGGGTGGGGTGATCGACCTGCTGGCGCGAGCATTAAAACTCTAGGAGACGGCTGTTCATGAAGAAGATTGTGCTGTTCATCCTCATTATCCTCGCCGCGGCAGCCATCCTGGCTTATTATCCGGCGCGCGTCGAAAAACCCCTCAAAGACGGCCCCGGTCCGCTGTCGGTGTACATCTCGGCCCAATATGCCGCCCCGGAATATCATAATCCGCTGGAATATTGGAAGACCCACCACACTGAAATCGTTAACCGCGGCGATCTGGTTCAAGCCGACTGTTTACACTGCCACGAACCGGAGCGTTCGTGCAACAACTGCCACGGTTATGTCGGCGTAGATGCAATCGCCCCACTGAAGTAAGAGATGATGATGAACCAATCTCACCCCCGCACCCCCCCTTCCCCCATGGTAAGCCGGCGCAATTTTATTCAAATTGGGCTGGCCTCCTTAAGCGCGGCCTGGCTCGGTTTGATCGTGCAGTCGCGCCTGTTTCCGCCAAAAACCACACAAAAGGCGCAAACCGTCAGCTTTCCGCTCAGCGAACTGCCCGTGGGCGGGAGCAAAACGTTTCTATATGGCGGCGCGCCGGCCATTGTGCTGCGCACCCCTGAAAGCATCCGCGCCTTTTCGCTGGTTTGCACCCACCTGGGCTGCACCGTGCAATGGCAAGCTAACCAGAACAGCTTTTACTGCCCGTGCCACGACGGTCGCTTCGATCAATTTGGAGAAGTCACTTCTGGCCCACCGCCCGTGCCCCTGGAGCAGCTGGCGGTAAATGTTGATAAAGACACGATCACCATTGGGGAAGGATAACCAATGAACCGACCCACACGCTTCCCATCGCTGCCCATCCTGAGCGGTGTACTGGTCATTTTATTAGCGGTGGCCCTGTTAGCGGCCACCACCATCCCCGCCCAGGCCCTACCGGAATACTCGGCGCAGACCGGCGAACCGTGCGCTTCCTGCCATGTCAGCCCTTCGGGCGGCGGCCCACGCGCCCCACGCGGGCAAGCCTGGGTGGGCGGCGGCAAACCCGGCGCCGTGCCAGACCTGGCCGCCGCCCTCGAGCAGTTGGGTGTGCACCTCGAAAACGATCCCACCCAATACCTGGCTCCAATGCAAGCGCCCCCCGCGGCGCAGCCGCTGCAAACCAACCCTGCCAACGCGCGCCGGCTGCACCAACATTTGCAATCGTATGATGGAAACTAGCCCATGAGCAACGCCACCCCTCGTCAAGACCGCCCGATCAACCGGCGCGAAGCCCTTAAAATAGGCGCAGCTGCCGCCGGTTTAGGCGCAGCCGGCTGGGTGCTGCAGCACACCTCTCCCACCGGCCTGGTTGATGATTTCACCGGCCTTACCCCGGCTTTTGCCCGCAGCGCGCAACAGGGCGAAGCAATTGTGCGCACCACCTGCGCCTTGTGCCCTTCCGGCTGCGGCCTGGAGGTGCGCGTAATTGATGGTCGCGCCACCAAAGTGGAAGGCAACGCCTTACACCCGCTCAACCAGGGGGTGTGCTGCCTGCGCGGGCAATGCGCCCTCGAAGTGCTCTACAGCCCTGAAAGATTAGCTCACCCACGCATTCAGCGTGGCAAGCGCGGCTCCGGAGATTGGGAAGAAGTTTCGTGGGATGAAGCCGTGGCTTATGTGGCCGATAAGCTATCCAAAGTGCGCCAGGCCGGCCCACATGGCCTTGCCCTGGTGCATGGCGAGCTGCGCGGCCAGATGCGCTCTTTGGCGGGGCGCTTTATGCAAGCCTTTGGCTCGCCCAACCTGGTTGGACGGGACAGCCTGGCCGAAAACGCCGTGCGCCAGGCCATGTTCCTGAGCCAGGGCATCAACGGCCTGCCGGCTTACGATATCAACAACGCCGCCTATGTGATGGCGTTTGGCGGTAACCCGCTCGAAACCAGCCGCAGCGTCATCGTCAACCTGGGAGCGGTGGCCTTCATGCGCCGCGGCCGCCCCCAGCGCGGCAAGTTTGTATCGGTGCATCCACGCCTCACCCTCTCCGGAGCCAAGGCCGATGAATGGATCCCCATTCGCCCTGGCGCCGAGGGAGCCTTGGCGCTGGGCATGGCGAACGTAATCATCAACAGCGGGCTATATGACGCCCCCTTTGTCCACAATTTCACCTTCGGGTTCGATGATTTTACCGACGCCCAGGGCGAAACCCACACCGGCTTCAAAACCCTGGTGCTAGAGCAGTACACCCTTGAACGTGTCAGCCACATCACCGGCATCGCCGCGGAAATTATCGCCCGGCTGGCCGGCGAATTTGCGGCCAACCGCCCGGCGGTGGCGCTTATGCCTGCCGAAGCCGGCGAGCTAACCGGCGGCAATGCCCTGTACACCGCCCTGGCGATCCACTCGCTCAACGCCCTGGTGGGCAGCATAGACGCCAAGGGGGGGGTAATGGTGCAGCGCTTCCCCAAGCTGGCCGCCTGGCCCGCCTTCTCTAACGACGCCGCCGGGCAAGCCGGCCTGGCTCAGCCCCGCCTGGACGGAGCCGGCGCACAAGCTTTGCCCCTCCCCGCCTCCGTCTACCAAAACCTGCCGCAGGCGCTGCGCACCGGCCAACCCTACCCGCTGCAAGCCCTGCTGCTGCTCAACGCCAACCCGGTTTACGACCTGAGCGGCGACGGCATGGCCGAGGCGCTGGATAAAGTCCCCTTCATTGTCAGCTTGGCCCCCACCCTGGATGAAAGCGCCGCGCTTGCCGACGTGGTTCTGCCGGCCAGCACTTTCCTCGAATCGTGGGGAGACGACTTTATGGAAGGCGTGGGCTACGCGGGCGTGTCGCTGCGCCGACCGGTGGTTGAACCCGTTCACGATACGCGTGACCCCGGCGATGCGCTGCTGGCCCTGGCCGCCGCCCTGGGCGGCCCCCTCGCTGCGGCGCTGCCCTTCTCCGACTATCGCCAGGCGGTGATGCACCGCCTGAGCGGCGCGCCAATCGACACCGAAAAGCTGGAAAGCAACGGTTTTTGGGGCGAGCTGGTGTACTTCAACGCCGCCCCCGGTAGCCCGGCATGGAGCCAGGTAGTGGGACGCGATCGCTTGAACGCCCCGCAGGATGGGCGCTTCGATTTCTTCTCGCGCGAGCTGTTCTCCCTGTTTGGCGACCGCCGCGGGCCGGCTGCCGACCTGGCTTGCCTGCCGCATTTCGAGCTGCCCACCGCCGCCCAAGAAGTCAACGCCCAAGATTACCCCTTCTTGCTGCTCTCGCAATCGCTCATCACCATCTCGCCTTCCTGGCAGGGCGTCATCCCCACCCTGCAAGAAGCTTTAGGCTTGCAAGGCCATGTGAAGTGGGAAAGCTGGGTAGAAATGAACGCTCATGCCGCAGAAGCCCTCCACATTGCCGATGGCGATATAGTATGGGTTGAATCGACGGCCAATCGCGTCAAGGCGCGGGCGCGCCTCACCCCCGGCATGTGGCCGAACGCAGTCTTCCTGCCGGCCGGCTTGGGGCATCACACCCTGGTTAAGTGGGGGCGCGGCGCCGAATCTGCCGCAATCATCGGCGTCAACCCGTCGCGCCTCTCGCCCCACGCCACCGAACCCGTCAGCGGGCAAGCCGTCATCTTTCCGCTGCGCGTCAAAGTTTATAAAGCTTGGGAGGAACGCTAATGCCTCGCTGGGCCATGGTTATTGATTTAGACAAGTGTTTTGCGTGCCAAAGCTGCACCGCCGCCTGCCGCATGGAGAATAACACCCCGGTGGCCGGGCCAGAGCAGGCCGCTTTAGGCCGCGCCATCCTTTGGAACGAAGTGCTGCCTTTTGTTGAAGGCGAATATCCGCTGGTCACTTCAACTTTCATCCCCCGTCCATGCCAACACTGCGATAACCCGCCGTGTACGTTCGTGTGTCCGGTGAAGGCCACCTACAAAAATGAAGAAGGCATTGTGGTGGTCGATTATACGCGCTGTATTGGCTGCCGCATGTGTACAGTGGCCTGCCCCTACACCGTGCGCTACTTCAACTGGTATCCACCGGAATGGCCGGAAGGGTTGGATGTGCACCTCAACCCCCACCCCGAAGTGGCCCCCCGCCCCAAAGGTGTGGTAGAGAAATGCTCCTTCTGCATCCAACGCCTGCACCAGGCCCGTCAAAAAGCCGCCGATGAAGGCCGCGTTTTCCAGGCCACCGATTACATCCCGGCTTGTGTTCAAACCTGCACCGGCCATGCCCGCTACTTTGGCGACCTGGACGACCCCAACAGCCTGGTTTCAAAACTGGCGCACAATCCACGCGCCTTCCGCTTGCTCGAAGAACTGGGCACTGAACCTAAGGTGATTTACCTGAAACAGGGATAGGCCGTTATGCAAAAAACCAATCCTTACGAAAACATCATCCTGGCCCCCGTGCGCCGCCCTTCCACAAACGACTACCTGCTGTGGGGGGTATTAGGGGCCATCACCACCAGCGGCTTTGTGCTTTGGGCCTGGCAAATTTACCAGGGCTTGGGCGTCACGGGGCTAAGCCGCCCGGTTTATTGGGGCGTTTATCTCACCAACTTCGTTTTCTTTATTGGCCTGGCTCACTCCGGAACGTTCATCTCGGCCATCCTGCGCATCGCCGGCCAGGGATGGCGTAAACCGCTCACCCGCGCCGCCGAGGCCATCACCCTGTTTAGCCTGCCCTTCGGCGTCCTATCCATCCTGATCGACATGGGCCGGCCTGAGCGCATCCTCAATGTGATCTTCTATGGGCGCTATATGTCGCCCATCCTGTGGGATTTCACCGCCGTGGGGCTTTACCTGCTCTCCAGCTGCGTGTTCTTCTACCTCTCGCTGCTGCCCGATATCGCCCTGGTGCGCGATAAAGTGACCGATGTGGGCAAATGGCAAAAGCGCATGTACGAAATCATGGCGTTGGGCTACCAGGGCACGCCGGGGCAAGAACACCGCCTGGAACGGGTGCTAGACGGCATGGCGATCTTCATGACCATGCTGGTGGTGACGGTTCACACGGTGGTTTCATGGCTGTTTGGCATGACCCTCCAGCCCGGTTGGCACACCGCGCTCATTGGCCCGTTCTTCCTCTTAGGCGCCATCCTCTCCGGAACCTGCGCGGTGGTGATTGTGCTTTCCATCTTGCGCAAGGTCTACCATATGGAAAAGACCCTGCCCATCAGCTTGTTCAACTCGCTGCGCAAGCTGCTAATCGTCTTCACCCTGGGCTGGATTTACATGATTATCGCCGAATACCTGACCACCTCCTACGGCAACATGAAAGAAGAAATGGTGGTCACGATGGACAAGTTCACCGGAACCTATGCCGCCATGTTCTGGGGCATGGTGGTGCTGGTGTTTATTGTGCCGCTGGTTATCTTCGTCAAAAAAGGCAAGGATCATATCGGCTGGATGGTGTTTGCCTCGGTTTTGGTGAACATTGGCATGTGGATGGAGCGCTTTATTGTGATTGTGCCCACCCAAATCAGCCCCCGCTTGCTCACCGTAATGGGCCAGGGCGGCTATTTGCCCACGCTGTATGAGATTGTTATCACGATCAGCTGCTTCACCGGCTTAATTCTGCTCTACGCCGTGTTCACCCGCTTCTTCCCAATAATCCCCATCTGGGAAACGGTGGACACCTTTGAACACGAGCGGCTCAGCGAGCCGCAGCCCGCTTTCGAGGCCGCTCCGCGCAGCATTGAAGGGGAAGCCGCACCGAATACAGGAGTGATTTAGATGGACATCGGCGGTCTATTGTACGATTTCGTCAACACCCCCGGAATCGGCGGGGTTATCGTCATGGTTGTTTTCTGTGGAGCCTTAGGCATTTATTACTACCTGACCCGCTGGATATTGCGCGGTGAAAAGGATAGCTCGTCCGATGAATAAACGCCGCCTTTCTATCATTTTCAAGCTGTTCATGCTGGCAGGCCTGTTAGCCGCGGTGGTAGTGCTGAGGCAGGGCCGTGTGTTGGCTTCGGCCAACCTCAACCAGGCTGTGGCCGAGGCCAATCCGCACATCTACGCCGCCGGGGAATGCCAAAGCTGCCACGCCGCCAACGACCCACGCCTGGCAAACGTCACGGCCTGGGCGGGCGGGCTGTCGCACGCCGCCCAAAGCGCTTGCCCGGCTGTCTACCGCATCCAAGAAGAGCTGTATTACACCGAGCGCCTATTCCTGATCGTCGAGCGGGCCCAAACCGGCCTGCCCGCCAACCCAAACCGCGCCGCCGCCCTGGCTGCCAGCTTCGAAGGCTATAACCGCCTGCTGGACGCCCCCGTCACCAACCTCGACGCCTTCACGTCCGAGGCGCAAGGAGTGCGCTACAAACTTGGCAAGCTGTACGCCGAGGTTAACCAGGCGGTGGATCAACAAAAGCGGCTGCGCGCCATGCTCATCGCAGTGGGGGTGAGCCTGGTCATCGCCGCTTCGTTGGCGTGGGGTTACTGGAATACGCGCCGCATCGCCCCGCAAGCACAGCGCGCCTTCGTCCTGGATTGGCGCGGCGGCCTGGCGACCGCCGCCCTGCTGCTGACGGTGGTGGCCTTCTTTTCCCTGCCGCTGCTGCGGCAGCCCACCGAACCCGAAACCCTCAGCACCCCCGCCGCCCAGGCCATGCAAACCGCCCTGGATGCCGGGGCGCGCCTGGCTCAAAGCAGCGACCGCGCCCAAGGGCGCGCCTGGCTGCTGGCGCAGACCGCCGCCCGCCTGCAGCGCCTGGATGCAGACGCAGCAGACCAAATTCTAAAAGAAGCCGTTGCATCGGCGGCCTTGCCCGAAGAAAACCGCACCGCCTTGTGGGGGCAGGCGGCGCTGGCGCAAGAGGCGGCTGTGTCTGAAACCGCGTTGCTCGAAAAAGCCGCCCTGGCCGCCGAAAAGCTCAACTATTCGCAGGGAAGGGTGTGGGGCTTGCGCCTCACCGCCGAAACCTGGAGCCGGGTGAATAAAGAAGCGGCCATGGCTTTGCTCAACCAGGCAATCGAACAGGCCGCACCGCTGCATGGCGTCTACCGCGACCTGGATATCAAGGGCATCGCTGTGGCTTACGCCTGGCACGATACAAACCAGGCGCTGTCGGCCGCCCGCCAAATTGAAGACCCTGTAATTCGCAGCCAGGCGCTGGCGCACATCGCCGCCCTGGACGCAGCCGCCCAGCCCGCCGCCGAGGAAGCCGCCCTGGCTATTACCCAACCGCTGCCGCGCTTGCACAGCCTGCTTCTCTTAGTGCGGCCTGGTCGGCCCGCCGCCCCCGCCCTGGTGGAAGCCCTCCGGCAGACTGTGGCCGCCCTCCCCGCCGATCAACAAGCCTGGGCAATGGCCGATGTGGCTGCAGCCACCCAAGACGCCGGTTGGTTGGCGAACATCCCCGCCGATGACCCCGCCGCGCCCGCCTATGCCGCTTTGCAGCTAAAACAATACCCGCAAGCCTGGCAAGCCGCCCTGTCTATCAGCGACCCTTACGAGCAAGGCCGCGCCCAGGCCGAGATTGTAAACGCCTGGGCCGCTGGCGACTCTGCCGCGGCGCTGTTCGCCGCCCGCCAGATTGCCCAACCGGTGCTGCGCCAACGCGCCTTATTGAGCCTCTTGGCCGCCACGCACGACCCCGCCTTGATGACCGAGATCGACTTACCCTACCTGCGGGTGCAAGCCTTGACGCGCCTGGGCCTCACCGACCAGGCTGTCAAAGAAGCCGCCTCGCTCAAAGATAAGCTGCCCCTGGTTGAATTAGCCCTTAAGCTGGCGGAAACCGATCCCCAAGCCGCCCTGGCCCTGGTAGATCAGATGAACCGTGAAGCCGACCGCTCTGTCGTATTGACGGCCTTGGCCGGTCGCGATCCGCGCTTGTTTGAGCGCGCCTTGGGGATGGCCGCAGCGGCGCGCATTCGCTCGGAGGCGCTTAATCCCACTCGCCAAAGCCTGGCCCTGGCCGATTTGCTATGGAATGCTTACCCACAGCTGGCGCGCCAGGCCCTGGCGCAGGCCCAGCAGTTGGCCCAGGCGATCAAATAAGCGTCACAGGTATCATCCCGATTTAGTGACGAAAATCACCTTTTTCATCCAGGCGTGAAAGACCGCTTTCATTGGTGATACAATGGTGTTTGCAAAAGAAAGTAAACCTTGTCAGGAGAATAAACATGTATGTCATTACGATTGATACCGCCAAGTGCCAGGGCTGCGGCGACTGCGTAGACACTTGCCCCAACATGCTCTTCAGCATTACCGAAGAAGACGGCAAGAAATTTGCCATGGTGTCTGGCGACCCCGATGAGTGCATTGGCTGCCTGTCATGCGAAGCCACCTGCCCCGAATCGGCCATCACCGTCACCGAACTGTAGATCAAGGAGAACCTCTGAGGATATCGTGCTGCCTGCTCGCATTCTAATCGGAGCGCCGCAAGGGCGCAGCGGAAAGACAACGATATCTTTGGGGCTATGCGCCGCGCTAACCCAGCGCGGCGTTGCCGTGCAGCCATTCAAAAAAGGGCCGGATTACATCGACCCATCCTGGTTGAGCGAGGCCGCCCAGCGCCCTTGCCGCAGCCTGGATGGGTTTTTCATGCCCCACCCCACCCACCTGCGGGCGGCCTTTCTAGCCGGAGCGGCCGAGCTGCCCCAAGCTCAAGCCGGTGCAGCCATGAACAGCCTGTGCCTGGTTGAAGGCAACCATGGTTTATACGACTCCACCGAACCCGACGGCCACGGCAGCGCCGCCCATACCGCCCGTTTGCTCAACACCCCCATCGTGCTTGTGGTCAACACCGCCCGCATGGGGCGCAGCATTGCCGCCCTGGTGCTGGGCTATCAGCGATTTGAACCCGATACCCCCATCGCCGGTGTCATCCTGAACAACGTGGCGCAGGCGCGCCACGAAACCCGCCTGCGCCAGGCGGTAGAATCAACCTGCGGGGTTCCGGTACTCGGCGCGCTGCCGCGAGACGCCGCCCTGACCATCCCCGACCGACACCTGGGCCTGGTGCCGCGCAGCGAAGACGCCGGCCTGCTGCCAGCCATCGAAGCCTGCCGCCAGGCGGTGGAACAAGGGGTAGACCTCCACGCCGTGCTGCGCATCGCCGGCCAGGCCCCCGCCTGGCCCGCCGCCTGGTTACACCAGCTGCCCGCTGCGCCGCCGGCTGCCCCCCCAGGGTTGTGCCGCCTGGGAGTGTTACGCGACCGTGCTTTTAGCTTCTACTACCCCGAAAACCTGGCCGCGCTGCAGCACGCCGGGGCCGAGCTGGTGTTTATCAACGCCTTAGCCGACCCCGATTTGCCGGCCATCGATGGCCTTTATATCGGCGGCGGTTTTCCAGAGATGTTTATGGACGCCCTGAGCGCCAATCGCAGCCTGCGCCAACAGATTCGACGGGCCATCGAAGCCGGCCTGCCGGTGTATGCCGAGTGCGGCGGGTTAATGTACCTCTCCACGGCCATCCGCAGCGGGCAACAGCGCGCCGAGATGGTGGGCGTGTTCCCATTTGAGGTAGAAATGACCGCTCGCCCGCAAGGGCATGGCTATGTGCAAGCCGTCACCACCCAAGCCACGCCCTTCTTTGAAGAGGGCGTCGAAGTGCGCGGGCATGAATTTCATCACTCGCGCCTGGTGGGCCTCGACCCTGGTTGGCGCACACAGTACCTCCTCCAGCGCGGCGTTGGCTTAGGCGCGGCGCCGCCCGAACCCAACGGCGGACAGGCGGCCCCGGCCCGCGATGGTCTGATCACCCGGCGAGTAGTTGCGGGCTACACACACATCCACACCGCCGCCGCTCCTCATTGGGCCGACGCCTTCGTCAACGCCGCCCGAGGCCGCCCATGAAACGCATTCTGTCCATCAGCATCAACTACCGCTCCGCTCCGGTGGAACTGCGCGAAAAGCTGTCTTTCAGCGGCGAGCGCCTCGCCCCTGCCATGCGCCGTTTAGCCCAAATCTTGCCCGGCTGCGAGGTGGTGCTGCTCTCCACCTGCAACCGCACCGAGCTTTACCTGACCACCCAAGACGATTGCGCTTGCCAGGCCGAGACCATTTGCCTCGACTTTTTGGCCCAGGCCGCCCACCTTCCCCAAGAAACCTTGCTTCAAGCCGCCGCCGTGCGCAGCGGCGAAGCCGCCGTGCGCCATCTGCTGCGCGTGGCCGCAGGGTTAGACTCACTCGTTATCGGCGAAAACGAGATTTTGGGGCAAGTTAAGCAAGCCTACGCCGCCGCCCTGGCCTGCGATACCTGCGGCCCGCTGCTTTCGGCCCTCTTTCGCAGCGCCATCCAGGCCGGCAAGCGCGCCCGCGCCCAGGCCGAGGTGGGCCGCGCCCGCCAATCGGTGGCGGCCGTGGTGGTGGCCCTGGCGCGCCAAAGCTTACCACCCACCGATTGCTCCGGGCAGCCCGACCTGCCCACCGCCCCTGGCGACCTTTCCGGCGTGGCGAGCGAATATTCCACCCCACCCGGCAATCTTAGCACAGCGGCTAAGGTTCACTCTGCCGCCTTCGGCGGGGCCAACACCTCCGACAGCGCCGCCGCAGCCGACAACGCCGCAGCCGGCGAACCTTCTCACCAAGCCGGCGACCTGTCCGGCCACACCGCCCTGATCGTGGGAGCAGGCAAAATCAGCGCCATGACGGCCCGCCTGCTGGTGCAAGCCGGGCTGCGCTGCATCCTCATCGCCAATCGCACCTACGCCCACGCCGTAAAATTGGCCGAAGGCCTGGGTGGGCAGGCGGTGCATTTTGATCAGCTGGATGATTTTCTGGAGCCGGCCGATATCGTGATTTGCTCCACCGGCGCGCCCCATACCGTGCTGCACCTCCCCGCCGTCCAAAAGGCAATGCTGCGCCGGGCGCAGCGCCCCTTACTCATCGCCGACCTGGCTGTGCCCCGCGATGTGGATGAACAGGTGGCGGAACTGCCGAATGTGCGCCTGGTGAATATTGACGATCTGGAAAGCCTGGCCGCCGATATGCTCCCTCTGAGCGCCGCCGCCGTACAGCACGCCGAACAAGTGGTGTGCGAAGAAACCCGCGCCTTCCAGCATTGGCTGGGCGAACGCCGTTCGGCAAATCGCATCGCCGCTCTGCAAGCCAAGGCCGATGCCATTTGCCAGGCGCAGCTTGAAAAGACCCTGCGCCGCTGCCCCGATCTGCGCGCCGACCAGCAAGATGCTTTGCAGGCGCTGGCCCACGCCATCGCCGGGCATTTGCTCGCCGATCAAATTAGAGAGATCAAAGCCGAGGCTCAAGAGTAAAAATGGCTTAAGTTGTTGTGAGAATTTCTTTCCCAGGCCAATTATCCGTTACAATCAAAGCATGGAAACTGTACAAGTTAATGAATGGGTAGATATCGACGCCCCCCCAGATGAGCTGTTTAAGACGATTACATCGCTAGAGCGGCGTATGCAGCTCAGCCCCTTGTGGGGGACGACAAAAGTCACTGAACGCTGCGGCGATTACCCCCAAGTGGGCAGCGGCTTTGTGGCGCGCGTGGTGGAAGGCGAATCAACCGAATACGAAACGACCGTCACCGATTACGAACCCAACACTAAATTCGCTTATTGTATTGATGTCGATTTGCTCACCACCGTTACCTGGCGCTTACAGGAAATCACCAACGGCGTGCGTCTTTCGTATGCCGAGGAATTCTTGCTGCCAGAAGAAGACGGTGAAGCCTTCGCCGAGCGTGTGCGAATTGTGATCAAAGAGTGGCTGATGAACATCAAACGCTACAGCGAGCTGCGCGGCACACGCTTCAAACGCTTCATGCGTTGGATCATGGATCGCTATTTCTTGCGCCTGCGCACCGATCAACGTAAGGTGATTTTGATGCTGCTGATGCTGCAGTTAAGCGGCACGATTGCCTTCATTATGGCCGCCATTGGAATGGGCATCGCCAGCCTGTTCTTTTAAGCTCTGCGTGACCGCAAATCGAATCAGTTCGCCCTCTCTTACGTTGAGAGGGCGAAACGATTCTCACTCCCCTTTAGCTTAGCAGACGCCCGAGGGCGTCCCCTATTCGTATGCGCAGCGGAAACCGGTATCCACCGAGCGATGCATAGGCGCCGCCCAAGAGCGATAGGCGCAGCGGGCCTGGTACTTATTCTCGCGCCAGGAGCCGCCCCGCAGCATCGATTTACCGGCGGTGGCCTCGGCTGAGCCTACGATTGAAGTGGTGCCGGTCTCATGCAAGATCGGATAGAGCGAGGGGTTATCTAACGTAGCCAACAAAGCTTCGCGCCCATCATTAGGATCGTATGGATAGCTGCCATGCAGCGATAAAATCCATTCTTGCACATTGCCGGCCATCTCAGCCACGCCGAACACGCTGTCGCCCTGGGGCGAGAATTGGCCCACCGGGCTGGTGGTCATCAGCTTCGTCTCAATCGTATTGCAGCGTCCGGTTTCCCAGGCGTCGCCCCATGGATAAACCCGCCCATCTGTGCCTCTAGCGGCCTTTTCCCATTCGGGTTCGGTTGGCAGGCGCACCGGCAGGTTTAGAACCTGGCGCGCCCACACGCAGAAAGCCGCCGCATCGGCGAAAGACACCCCCACCACCGGATGGTCGGCCAGCTCGGCCGGGTATTGGCCGTTCTCCCAAAATAACGGGGCGCGATGCTGTGTGGCGTTGAGGAACGCTTGATACTGCGCCACCGTAACCGGATAACGCATAATGTAGTAGTCCGAAACATGCAGCACATGCTGGGGCATTTCATCTTCTTCCGCCCGGGCATCGCGGCTCTTTTTACTGCCCATCAAAAACTCGCCATCGGGAATTTTTACAAAGCCTAAATCCATTGATCCTTCTCCTTATGTGTTCTCTTCATGGTGACCGAGGTGTTCATCGGTTTATTCATCTAAATTCACTAAACCATGCTGAGCAGCGTAACGTAATAAATCCATTTCACTGCGAATCCCCAACTTAATCATTAAATTGCTGCGATGCACCGAAACCGTCTTCGGGCTAATACTCAATAATGCGGCAATCTCCTTATTGCTTTTGCCCCGCACCAACCAACCCAACACCTCGCGCTCACGTCCGGTCATATTGGCTAAGGCGGCGTTGGAGGGCGCATCGGGCTGCGAAAAACCTTCCAAAATGTGCCGCGCCACGCTTGGCTCTAAAAACGCACCGTGTAAGTATACCTCACGGATCGCCTGAACAACCTCTCGCCCACCGGAACGTTTAAGCACATAGCCCGAGGCGCCGGCTTTTAACGCCGGCTCAACATATTCGCGATCGTCGTGTTGGGTTAAGATTAATACCTGCACCTGCGGGTACAGCCGCTTGATTTGTATCGTCGCCTCCAGGCCGTTCATTTCGGGCATGGCCATATCCATCAGCACCACATCCGGACGCAGCTTGCCGGTTAAAGTGACCGCATCGCGCCCGTTCGAGGCTTCGCCCAGCACCATCATGTCCACCTGTCGATCTAACAACGAGCGAATCCCATCTCGCAAAATGGCATGATCGTCAGCAATTAATATTCGAATTACCGGCTGGTCATTCATCGGGTGGCGTATCCTCCAAGGGGACAAAAATATGCAAGCGCGTACCCTGTCCTGGCGTCGAGACGATTTCAATGCGCCCACCCAATAGTTCCAGGCGCTCTTGCATGCCCAACAGACCCAGGCCGCGCGGGTTATCGGGGGCCAGGTTAAGATCATACATATCAAAACCGATGCCGTCATCCTCGATGCACAATTGCACCACCGGCCCTTGCAGCTGGCAGGTGATATTAACATTGCGCGCGGCGGCATGCCGGGCGATGTTGCTAACCGCCTCCTGCGCCACCCGATACAAGGCAATCTCCATTTCAGGCGATAGGCGGCGCGGCCCTCCCACGGCTTGAACATCAACTCGCATTCCCTGGCTTTCGAGGCGCGCTTTCACCAGGGAGCGCAGCGCCGGCGTCAGACCCAGGTGATCGAGCATCGACGGGCGCAAATCGAAAATCACCTTATGCACCCCATCCAAAGTGTGCTGGAGCAGGCCGTGCATGGCGTCTAACTTGGAGCGCGCCGCGCGGATAGTGGTGGTTTCGCGCGCATCTTCCAGGGCATATAACAACGCCGCCAGCGCCTGGCTGGTTTCATCGTGCAGCTCGCGGGCGATGCGTTTCCGCTCATCTTCTTGGGCGTTAAGCGCTTTCTTGAACAGTTCGCCGCGCATGTGTTCTTTTTGCTGCACCTCGGCGTATAAACGCGCATTTTCGATGGCGACCGCAATCTGGCTGCCCATGGCGGTCAACAATTCTTGTTCTTCAGGGGCATACTCGTGCGCTTCATGTGTGCCCACGCACATGCTGCCCAGCACAATTCCCTTAGCCGTCAGCGGCACATGCACCAGGGTGTGAATATCCTCGCTCTGCAAAGAGCGGGCGCGTTTACCGCGGTAGCGACTTAAATCCGGCACAACCACCAAATGCCCATGATCCATCATTCCGCCGCACGACCCATCTAACATGCCGAATTCCGAGGCGTAAGCCGCCGCCTCAGCCGAGAGGCCCTGGCAAACCATCAAGCGCAGCGAACTGGAAAAGTCATCGGCCAGGAAAAGCGCCCCCACATCCACGCTGGTTAAGCGCAGCACCGCCTCGAGCGAACGCTCCAGAATGTCTTGCAAGTTGAGCGATTGATTGGCTGTAACCGCAATGGCGTTGAGAGTGGAAAGCTGCTGGTTGCGGCGCAGCACCAGGTCGCGCGCCTGCTGAGCCTTCTGTTCCGCCGCAACCGCCTGTTGGGTGCGTTCTTGCACACGTTGATCCAGATCGCGGTTCAACGCCTGCACTTCATCCATCGCCGATTGTAAGCGCATCCGCATCGCCTCAAAGCTTTCGGCCAGGGCGCCAACTTCATCGCGCCGCCTGCGCCGCCCGCCCGGCAAAATGCCGGAAGATAACTCTTCCATGGGGGTGGTGTAATCGCCCTCCGAAATGCGATGTGCGGCTGCTTGCAGCATTTGCACGGGGCGAATCACGCTTTCCGTCGTCACCCACACCATCAGCAGCGCCCCGGCAATCGTCGCCAGGCCGAGCAGCAAGGTTTGAAACAGCAGCCGGTTTACCGGAGTAACCAGGTCGCTGGCTTTCTGGCGCACCACCACCCCCCACGGCGCCATTTGGAGCGGGGCGAAAGCGATCACCTCATCGCCGCCTTCAGCGGCGTCGCCGGCGGCGCAGCCAATGCACATCTGCACCGAAGGCTGCGTGGACAGAAACAAGTCGGCCGCGTTGGGGTCAGGACGGCTGTTGCGGCGCATATAGCCGGGCTGTGAGCTGAATAGCAGCCGCCCATCCTGCTCCACCAGGTCGATCCGCCCCGACCCGCCGAAATCGAGCATATTAGTGAAAGGCGCCCATTCCCCCCCGCTAAAATCAATGACCGCCGCCAACCAACCCGCCTGGCGACCCAGGTCATCCAGCACCGGCGTAGCAATCGCCGCCCAGGGTTCATCGGGCGAAGTCAGGGTAATGGAGGGCGGCGTGGCGTCGCCGGCCCCGGCCGGTTGGCGCGAGATCGCCAGGCTCCCCCACTCAACCGGCAAATCGCTGCGCCCCACCTGGAACAAGGGTTTGCCTTGCATATCCAGCAAATACAGGCTTTGACCCACATTAGAAAACTGGCTGTAGGCATCTTCCAAAGCCGCCTGAGTATCGGCCGGAAGGGTTTCTGCTGTGGTGAAAATGTGTCGCTGGGCGGCATGCTCCAAGATACGATCCACCTGGCGCAGGTTAGCGTCTAAGATGGCGGCGCTCAACCGCGCCAGGTGCATGCGTTCGGTTAATATTTGCCGGCTGGATTGGCGCGCCTGGCTAATGCCCAAAAACATAAACACCAAAATCAGCGCCACAACGCCCACTTCCACCAGCAAACTCATCTTGGCGCGCAGACCCAGGTTAATCCAGCGTTGTTCTAAGATGCGCCGGCCCATGGTCTGGACATGTGAGCGCCAAGTATTCCATTTAGTTGGGGGTCTCGTCATAGTTCGTATACCTGGAGGCTAACGCTTGCGCCTCGATGCAAGCTGCGTTTGCGAGGCGCTTTCCGATTTAACCGGCGGCCACGTGCAAGCGCGAACTTTGCCACAATATTTACACTTACCATCGGCCAATAGTTCTTCAAACACGCCGTCAAACTCGCCCATCGACTCATACCATTCGAAGGTGCGCCCAATCGTCACCCGCAAAGGGGTATTAGGCATTTTAAAGAGATTGCGGGCCTTAGAACCGTCAAAATAAAACATCTGCGCCTCCAGGCGCAAGCGCGCCCCAGTCAGGGGAACCGGGCCGCTGCTTTGCGGCTGGAGCATATCCGTCAAACCGGCCGCCAGGGCCACCTGCCAGCGCGGCATTACCTTAAGCTTCATCCCACAGCCCACCACATCGGCGATGGTCTGATACAGCTGGCGGTAGGTCAGGTTATCGCCCGCCAAGATATAGCGCTCGCCCACCTGGCCCTTGAGGGCGGCTTCAATGTGCCCTTGGGCGGCGTCGCAAATGGGGATGATATTTACGCCCCCTGGCGGAATAAGCGGAGGCATGCAGTGTTTCGCCACCTCCACCACCATACCGCTGGAAACCTTGCGGACATCGCGCGGGCCAATCACCGTCGTTGGGCAGACGATGACCGCCGGTAAGCCGCGCTGTCGCGCCATTTCCAGTACAATTTCTTCCGACTGAAATTTGCTGTAGCCATACACAAACTGATCGGGGCGCACATTAAACCGGTAACTTTCATCCACCATGCTGTTGGGGTGCATGCCCAAGGCGGCGGTGGAACTGGTGTGCACCACTTTTGGCACACCCGCCTGCAGCGCGGCTTCCATTACATGCCGTGTGCCCTCAATGTTAACCTCATTCATGCGGTCTACGCCTTGCCGCCAATAGTCCACCACGCCGGCGGCATGGAAAAGCGCGTCAACCCCGGCCATGGCCGGCGGCAAGCTTTCCGGAGCCAACACATCGCCTTCCACAAATTCAAACGGGCCGCCTTCCAGCAGAATGGGGTTTGCGCCTGGGCGCGCCAGGATGCGCACGCGCCACCCCCGCTCAACCAGGCGCAAGGCAATGTTTGAGCCAATAAAGCCCGTGCCGCCGGTTACAAGCGCTTGCGCCATTGCACCACTGCCTGGGCCAACCCCTGGCCGGTGTGGGGTTCGGCGATCATATCAACGCGCAGCCCGCGTTTGCGCGCCGCCTGGGCGGTGGTGGGGCCAATGCAGGCCAGCGCGCAGCTGCGCAGCGCCTCCAGGGCCTCGTTCTCTCCACGCGCCTCTGCCAGCATATGCACCAGCCCGTCTAAACCTGAGGGACTAAATAAGGTGATCACATCCACCTGCCCATCCCACAAGGGTTGCAAGCGGTGGGCGGCGGCTTGCGCCGGCACGGTGCGATACGCTGTCACCGCCTGCACCACGGCGCCCCTGGCTTGCATCGCCTCGATCAACTCTGGTGGGGCGATATCGGAACGCGGGATCAAGATGCGCTGACCCCGCAAATCGCCCACTTCATTCACCCAGTCCAAGCCGGTAAATTGGCTGGGGACAAAATCGGGGCGCAGATGGTACGCCGCCAGCGCCTCCGCCGTCACCGGCCCCACCACCCCCAAACGCACCCCGCCAAGCAAGCGCACATCGGCGAATTGCTCCAGCTGCTCGAAGAAGGCCGCGACGGCATGGGCGCTGGAGAAGAAGAGCCAATCGAAGGCGTGGTGTGCCAAACTCTCCACCGCGGCTTGCAGCGGAGCCGCATCCAGCGGCGGGGCCAGGCGCGTGGTGGGCAAATCCAGCACCTGCGCCCCCAGGCGTTGCAGGGTGGTCTCAAAATCGTCGCGGCGGGGGGCCTGTTCGGGGCGGGTATGCAAGATGCGCAGCCCGAACAGCGGGCGTACGCGCACATCATCGTACCATTGCAGTTGGGCGCGCAAAGCCGCCGCCGGCCCCACCACGGTAATCGCCGGGGAGGCCACATCCCGCGCCAGGCAGGCGATATCGCCCAGCGCGCCGCTCACCACCTGCTGCTGCGGGGTGGTTCCGTTGGCGATCACCGCCGCCGGGGTATCCGCCGGCACGCCTTGTTCGAGCAAACGCTGCACAATCACCGGCAGGTTTTGCACACCCATCAAAAACACGCGCGTATCGGCTACCGCCTCCAGCCCGTCCGGCCCATCTTGAGAGCGATGCCCGGTGATCACCGCAAAGCTGCCGGCCAGGCCGCGCTGCGTGACGGGGATACCGGCATAGGCTGGTACGGCGATGGCGCTGGTGACCCCTGGAACCACCTCGAAGGGGGCGTGTACGGCGGCCAGGGCCAGGGCTTCTTCGCCGCCGCGGCCAAACACAAATGGGTCGCCGCCCTTCAGCCGGGCCACACGCTTGCCCAGGCGGGCCTGTTCCACTAATATCTGATTGATCCGCGCCTGCGGCACAGGATGATGATCGGGCTGCTTGCCCACATCGATCAGCTCCACATCGGGCCGGCACAAGGCCAACAGGCTGGGGTTC
Source organism: uncultured Anaerolinea sp. (assembly GCA_964531975.1). GTDB lineage: Bacteria > Chloroflexota > Anaerolineae > Anaerolineales > UBA4823 > RBG-16-57-11. Next base: position 78,621 of record CAZHFU010000002.1, read on the forward strand.
GCCAGGCGGTCGAACACCACCACATCGGCTTGCTGCAAGGCTTCCGCCCCGCGCAAGGTCAGCAGGCCGGGGTCGCCGGGGCCGGCCCCGATGAGCGAGACGAAACCCAATGGCGCGTCTTCTAGAGCTTGCGCTTGCTCAATCAAAAGAGCCGCCCGGCGGTCAGCGTCATTTGTCGAGCGATCTAAAGCCGGCGCAAGCTCGTGGTTTGTGGCCGCCCTGGCCGCCGGCGCGTTAGATGAAGCGCCGCTTTGAGGGGCGCCGCCTGGTGGAGCGCCAGCCTCCAGCATGGCCTGGGCGCGGCGCTGGGCCTCTTCCGGGCCGCAGCGCTCAATCACCTCCAGCAAATCCGAATCGACCAGGCGCAGCGCGGCTTGCAAACGCGCCTCGCCGGGCGCATAGCGCTGCTTGAGCACCGGGCGCAGCGTTTCTAACAACGCCGCCAGCTCACCGTAAGCCGGCGAGAGCCACGCTTCCAGACGCTCACGCAGCCGCCGCGCTAAGGCCGGGCTGGCCCCGCCGGTGGAAATCGCCAGCGCCACCGGGCCGCGCCGGATCAGCGCCGGCAAGATAAAATTACTGTGTTCGGGGTCGTCTACCACGTTCACCAGGCAGCCGCGCTGCACCGCCTCGGCATAAACCGCCTGGTTCACCTGCGGGTCATCGGTGGCCGAGATCACCACCCACGCCCCGGCCAGGTCGCCCGGTTGATAAGGCCGCTGGATGCAGGCCAGGCCGGGCTGGGCCTGGGCAAGGCGGTCAAATTCTGCGTTAAATTCGGGGCTAATCACCAACACCGACCCGCCCGCATCGAGCAGCGCCTCAGCTTTGCGCAGGGCAATTTGCCCCCCGCCAATCACCACCGCCTGGCGCTGCCCTAACCCGACTAAGCAAATGGAATAAGTCTGCATGTTACACTTTTACCACCCCATAGACCTGGCGTCAATGGAGGCAATTAAGTAATCCCACTGGCGATAGGTGGGAGAAATCCGCCTCAATAATTCGAAGAAAAGAGAAGTTAATCAACCAAATTATGCTATAATAGTTTAGATCAGCTTAAGGTGCTGCATACCGGCAAGCGTAATCTCGCACAAGCGATCTACCCACAGATCGCATTGACCAGAAATTGGGGACACTACGATGGGGAGAATATTCGATCTACCAGGTGTCTTATAGATTCGCAACACTTTTAACGATAACCTTTGGATTGGATTCTTCTGAGATATTTAGTGTTGTGGCAGACCCAAGGGTAAACCGGTGAAGCCCTTATCCCGACTTCACGCTCGAAATATTTAGATGGTGTTGGATAAGCATTTATGCGGTGAGGAAGTTTTTGTGTGAATGCACACCAATAAGTCCGTCTCGTTTTTTCGTCTGATGTAATTTTAAGGAGGAGTTTCCGATGAGATACAAAAGCATCAACATTTTAGCCAGTGTGTTTATTTTGATTGCGCTGGCGGCGACGTTGTTTATAACCGTCCCACACGCTAAAGCGGCAGCCTACACTTCAACGCAAGCCGGAGCCTGGACCGATACAGCCACCTGGGGCAACAGCGGGCCTCCGGGTGCTGGAGACACAGTGTCCATCGGTCACGCGGTGACGAACGGCAGTGGAACCATCGCCAACCTGACGATTACTACGGGCGGCAGCCTGCAATTGGGCGGCAACCTCACCGTCACCGCCACAGGCGGTAATATCCTCGATCTCGCCGGTAATATTGACCTCAACGGTTACACCATGGAGCTTTCCGGCGACGGTGGCAATATCCAGGTTTGCGGGGCGCGCACGGTCAGCGGCGGCGCCGGCTCTAACTTCCTGATGACTTCTACTCACCAAACCACAAAGACCGTCGTCAGCGCAAGTTGTGGCAGCGATGGATTAACTTTTGGTAATACTGTTCAAGTTGAAGTCAAATCAGTCACCTGGAATTTTAGCTGGTTTAACCCCGGCAGCGGATTGACGACCATCAATGGCACATTAAGAGTTTCCTCGGGTGGCGTCGTCGTTACCAACAGTCCACTTTATGGCAGCAGCTCAACCTTGGAATATGGGGGCACCTCGCAAACTAAAAATGTCGGGACCGAATGGGCAGCTGGCTCATCCGGGGCGGGGGTGCCTCAAAATGTGGTATTGGAGCCTGGGACGTTAGCTTTAACTCTCTTAAATGATGGCGCTAGAACCGTCCTGGGTAACTTTACCATGAATGGCGGTAATATCCTGACCCTGGGGGGTGCTGATGCTGCTGACCTGCATATTAAGGGTAATTGGATCAATAACGGCGGCTCATTGAACGGAACAGGCTATATCAATGGCGTAGTTTTCTCCGGAACCAGCTTGCAAACCATTGGAGGCAGCGGCAATACCACTTTCGTGAATCTTAAAATCGACAATCCCAACGATGTTAAGCTCCTAATCACCGCCCTGTTATCGAGAAAACTAACGATGCTCCAGGGCAATTTGGATCTTGACATATGGGACTTGACCATTACTGAAATTGGTTCGATAACCAATTCTCCGCCAAGCAGCGATCGGATGATTATCGCCGACCAAGGGAGACTCTGTAAAATATTTACGGGCTCAGGTTCTTACACATTTACTTTCCCGATCGGGGATAACAGCGGGCCTTCCAATACGGAAGATTATTCGCCATTCCGCTTGTACTTGCCAGATACAAATTACGATACATATAAAGCCTGTGTCAAGGTTATTGACGACAAGCATCCGGTTTTCGATCCCACCTATTATCCCAACTACCTGACGCGTTATTGGAAAGTCACCAAAGAGGGCGGTACACCAGAGGAGACTAACTTTACCGGCGTCTTTACCTATGTGCCTGGCGATATCGTTGGCACTGAAACAGATATCTACAGCACCCGCTATAACTTCAATATACCGGATTATCAATTTTATGCCAAGGTTGATGATACCAACAACGAAGTTAAGGTAACTGATGTCAGTATGCTCAGTGAAGGGGACTATACTGGTCTAGGCGCTAATCCCTCAGCTGTCACTATGACCGATATGAGCACGTTCTCCGCCCCCGGTGCGTTATGGGTGCGCTGGACGACCGCCCAGGAACAGGACACTTCCGGCTTCAACGTCTACCGCGCCGCCTCTCCCGATGGCGTACGCAGCCTGCTCACCCCCAGCCCGATCCCAAGCCAGGCGCCGGGCGGGCTAACCGGAGCCAGCTACGAGTTCGCCGACAGCACCGCGCAGCCGGGCATAACTTACTATTACTGGATCGAAACGGTGGAATCCACGGGCAGCGCCTGGTCTCAATCGCTGCAAGGTTTGCTGAATTACTATATCCTCCTACCGGTGATCAAGAGGTAAGGAAGGGAACGAAGCTTTCAGGCAGCCTGCCTATTGACCTGCCAGGCCGGGGCGGCTTAAGCAATAGGATGCGTGATCAGGCCGTCGAGCACGCATCCTACCGGCAGCCCTTGATCTAGCTGACCTGGCGCGGCGGCTTGCGCCGGCGGTGCGGCGGCCTGGATAAGATGCAGGCATGGTCTTCTGCTAAACTCGATGCCCGCTGTATGGCGGGCATCGGGCGTTTTGTTGCGCGCGCAACCCCGGCCATCAGTTAAAACTATGGCGATGACCCCCAACCCCCGGAGCCAAGGCGATTGAAGGTCTTGCCATGCTCCTGGGACTGCGCTGCAGTTAAGGCATCCCTTACAAAGCCCAAATTTCCGCTCTGGTGAGATAAAAATTGGGTACAATGCATGGCATGGAAAAAATAATTTTTGCCACCCGGCCCTCAGCGTTAGCCCGTTGGCAAACCGCCTATGTAATCCAGGCGCTGAGCGCGCTGCACCGCGGGCTGACCTGCGAAGAGCGCATCATCACCACGCAGGGCGACAAAGACCTGGCCACGCCCCTGCCCCAAATGGGCGGAAAAGGCGTCTTTACCCAGGAATTGGAGCAAGCGCTGCGTGACGGTCGGGTGCAGGCGGCGGTGCATTCGCTCAAAGACCTGCCCGTAGAAGACGCCCCCGGCCTGACCACGGCCTGCATTCCGCCGCGCGGCGAAGCGCAGGATGTGCTGATTTCACGCGACGGTTACACCCTCGACACCCTGCCCCAAGGCGCCCGCCTGGGCACGTCCAGCGTGCGCCGGGCGGCGCAGCTTCTGCACCTGCGCCCCGATCTGTCCATCCAAGACCTGCGCGGCAATGTCGCTACCCGCCTGCGCAAAGCCTTAGCCGGCGAGTACGACGCGATTGTGCTGGCGGCGGCCGGGCTTAGCCGCCTGGGGCTGCTGGAGCACGTCACCCAGCGGCTGCCCGTGGAGGCCATGCTGCCGGCTCCGGGGCAAGGCGCCCTGGCGGTGCAGTGCCTGTCTGGCAATGAAGCCGTGCTAACCCTGCTGGCGGCCCTGGACGACCTGCCCACGCGGCGCTGCGTGACCGCTGAGCGTGCCTTTCTTCAGGGGTTGGGGGGCGGCTGCGCCGCGCCGGTGGCGGCCTTAGCGCGCACCGATCCGCGATCACATCATATATTCTTACAAGGCCGTCTGCTCTCACCTGGCGGACGCCGTTCGATCACCGTGACGGGCGCCGGCCCTGATCCGCTGGAATTAGGCCGCCGCCTGGCCGCCAAGGCGCTCGCTCAGGAAGCCGCCCAGGCGTAGCCGGGCGTCTCCGGGCGGGCGCGATGCCGGGCCGCAGCAGCGCCTTGCACAGCCGCGCCTTGCACAGCAAGCGCCTTGCACAGCCGCGCCTTGCACAGCAAGCGCCTTGCACAGCAGCGCCTTGCACAGCAAGCGCCTTGCACAGCAGCGCCTTGCACAGCAAGCGCCCTGCACAGCAAGCGCCTTGCACAGCAGCGCCTTGCACAGCAGCGCCTTGCACAGCAAGCGCCCTGCACAGCAGCGCCTTGCACAGCAGCGCCTTGCACAGCCGCCTTTGGCGGCGTCTGGCCCGCGCCAGACCGGCATATCGCTCGTTGCAGCCTGGCCTTGCGCAGCCAGGCGCAGCTTGGCGCAGCTTGGCGCAGCCAAGCACTGGCAAGCGGCCTCAAGCTTCGCCGGCCTCTGGCTTTCAGGCTGCACGCCAATGAGAACGCTTCACTCAGGAGGACGCCACATGGACGATTTTGTCAAACGACCGCGCCGCTTGCGCTTAACCCCCACCCTGCGCCGGATGGTGCGGGAAACAGAAATTAACCCGGCTGATTTTATTCTGCCTATTTTTGTACGCCATGGGCGCGCCGTGCAAGCCGAAATCGCGTCTATGCCCGGCGTGTACCAATGGTCGGTAGACCTTTTGCCCGGGCTGGCCCGCCAGGCGCGCAGCCTGGGCATTCCGGCGCTGCTGCTGTTTGGCATCCCCGCCGTCAAAGATGCGGCCGGCAGCGAAAACTTCGCCCCCGATGGCATAATCCAGCAGGCCCTCCGCGCCATCAAAGACGCCGTACCGGAGCTGGCGCTGATCACCGATATCTGCTGCTGTGAGTACACCGATCATGGGCACTGCGGCTTGCTTAACCTTGGCCCGCAGCGCGACCTCCGCCTGCCGGAAGGCTACCTGCTCAACGACGCCACCCTGGAGGTGCTGGGCCGGGTGGCGGTGAGCCATGCCCAGGCTGGGGCCGATATCGCCGCCCCCAGCGGCATGATCGACGGGATGGTCTCGGCGATCCGCCGCGCCTTAGACGCCGAAGGCTACGCCCATCTGCCGGTCATGTCGTATGCGGTTAAGTACGCCTCCGGTTTCTATGGCCCGTTTCGCGACGCCGCCCAATCGCCCCCCCAATTTGGCGACCGCAAATCGCATCAGATGGACCCCGCCAACGCCCGTGAGGCGCTCAAAGAAGCCGCCCTGGATATTGAGCAAGGCGCGGATATGCTGATCGTCAAACCCGGCCTGCCCTACCTGGACGTGCTGTACCGCGTCCACCAGGCCTTTCCGCAAACGCCCCTGGCGGCGTATAACGTGAGCGGCGAATACAGCATGCTCAAAGCCGCCGCGGCCAACGGCTGGCTGGACGAACGCACCGTGATCTTGGAAAGCCTGACCGCGCTCAAACGCGCCGGCGCTGATTTGCTGATCACCTATCACGCGCTCGAAGCCGCCCAATGGCTGCAATCGGCCTGAGCCGATCTCGCGGCGCTGTCTGCTTGAGTTTAGTCTTTGCGGTAATCGATATGGGCGATGCCGTGGCGAATGGCGTACAGCACCGCCTGGGTGCGATTGGATAAATCTAATTTCGCCAGGATATTGGTGACATGGGTGCGCACGGTGCGTTCGCTTAGCACCAATTCATTGGCAATGTCTTGATTGGTCTTACCCAGGGCCATCTGTTGAAGAATTTCCACTTCGCGTTCGGTCAGGTCTTCCCTATGCGGCTCTTCCGCCGGTTCATCTTGCCACTCGGCCATCAGCTTACGGGCAATGTCTGGGCCAAGGATGGCCTTGCCGATATACGCATCGCGGATCGCCCCAATCAACTCATCCGATGAAGTATCTTTCATCAAATAGCCCATCGCCCCGGCCTTGATGGCCGAGTAGACCTGATGGTTTTCAGCGAAGCTGGTCAAAACCAGAATGCGCGCCTGCGCGCAAACCTTATGAATCTCGCGCGCCGCTTGTACGCCGTCCATGAGCGGCATCACCAGGTCGAGCAGCACCACGTCCGGCTTCGTCTGCTGGGCCAAACCAATCGCCTCCACCCCATTAGCCGCCGAACCAACCACCTGCATCCCGTCTTCCGCCGCCAGCAAGGCGTTCAACCCGTCGCGCACTACGGCGTGGTCGTCAACAATCAGGATCTTAATGATTCTGAGGGTCATTGCTCCTCCGGTTAGCTACATAAGGCAGGGTGACAACCACGCGCGCGCCTTCCCCTGGCCGGGAAATCACCTCCGCCCGCCCTCCTAAGGCGGCGGCGCGCTCATGAATGTTCGAAAGACCCATCCCCCCCTGGCGGGCGGCCGTTTCAGGGTCAAAGCCGCGGCCATCGTCGCTAATTTCCAGGTACAGCGCCGCCGGCTCGCCGCGCAGGGTGACGGTGACCGCCCCGGCCTGGGCGTGCTTGAGGATATTATTGAGCGCCTCTTCAGCGATGCGATACAGCGCCATCGCCACCGGGCGCTCCAGGCCGGGCAGGTTCTCGCGCACCAGGCGCACATTCACCCCGGTGCGCTTTTCCACCGCGTTCAGGCGGCGCTCCAACGCCTGGGCCAGGCCCTCATCCAATTCGTTGGAAGGGCGCAGTTCGTATACCAACAGGCGCATTTCTTTCAGGGCTTGCTGCGCGGCCTGTTCGATGCGCTGCAAATGCTGCTCGGCCAGTGGGCGTTGATCATTACGCAGCACCTTAAGCGCCGCCCCCGAAAACAACACCTGGCTGTAGAGCAGCTGCGTTACCGAGTCGTGCAGCTCACGCGCCAGGCGCTGGCGCTCTTGCACCACCGCGGCCAGCTCGGCTTGTTTCACCAGGCGCGCCCGTTCAATCACCCCGCCAATCTGATCGGCAATCGTAGAGAATAAGGTCACATCTTCAATCGAATAATCTTGGATCGTGCGAGCAAACAGGCTGAGAACCCCCAAAGGGCGGCCCTTGGCGCGTATGGATGCGCCCAGGAAAGCCGGGCGATTGCGGCGCGCCACAGCCTTCAAGGCCTCGGGGGCCTCCGGCTGGGCGGCTAAATCGGCCACCATCACCGGTTCATTGCTGCGCAAAAGCATGCGCCAAAACGCCTGGCCGGCGGGCTGCTGCTCCAGGGCGGGCAGGTCTTCGGGGGCCAGGCCGTTTTGGGCCGCCAATCCCAGGGCGGTCAGGCTGTCGTCCAAGAAATGCACCGCCCCGCCGCTGCCTTGTAACGCCGCCACGGCCACGTACAGCACATCTTCGAGCACCGCCAATTCGTTGCCCGGCTGCGAAGCCAGGTTGTTGATGTGATACAGCGTGGAAAGATGCTGGGTGCGCAGCTCCACCTGGCGCTCCAGGCCCTCCAACACCATCGCCCGGCGCAGCGCCATCGAGGCGATCTCAGCCACGGTTTGAAATAAGCGTAGATTTTGGGCGGTGAACTTGCGCCGCGCTTCAAAGGCGAACAACATCACCGCAAACACCGCCTGGTCGGATCGTAAAGGGATGGCCGCCGCTGATTGCGCTCCGGCAAGCGCCAGGCGGTAAAATTCCACCCTGGGCGGCAGACGCAGCGCGCCGACCTCGGAAGCGCTCACCTGGCCGCTTTCCATCACCTGCCACAACCAATGTTCGCCGCGCGGCAAGCTTAGCCCCAGCAGATAGGGGCCGCTGCCGGCCTGCACCACCAGGCTTTGACCGCCCACGTTGGGCGCCAACAGGGCCCCATGCGCCGCCCCCAAAAAGCGCGTCAGCTGCTCCACCACGGCGTGCAGGGTATCTTCGTCGCGCTCCGCCTGCCCCAAGGCGGAGGCAATCGTGGTTAGCCCCTCTAATTCTTCGCTGCGGCGCTGCCACTGCTCGCCGCGCAGCATCCGGGCCAACACCAATGCGGCCTGTTCGGCAAAGGCAGATATAGTTTCTACATCATCGGAGGAGAAGGCGTTGGGTTCAAGCGCCCCTAATGAAATAAAGCCCAACATTTCCCCTTCGGCCAACAGCGGCGCGCCCAGCCAGCCGCGCACATCGTGCAGGTCGGGCCACTGGGCAAAGCGGGCGTCGTTTTGAGCGTCGGCGGCGATAATGGGGTGGGCGGCCATGCGCATTTCGGCCACCAATGGGTCGTTTTCGGGGAACACCGTCGGCGCAGCCTGGCGCTGCTCCGCGCCGGTTGGACTGTAACGCCGATTTTCATCCACCAAAAACAAGCCGGCGCGGTCATACTGGATCAGGTTGTGCAAATGCACCAGCAAAACTTCCAACGAGCCTTGCAAATCGTTGGCCGCCGCCAAAGCAATCAACATATCGGCCATCACTTCGGTTTGGCGGCGGCGGCGGTGCTCGGCCTGGCGCAAGCGGCTTTCCTGAACGGCCACGGCCAAGGAATCAGCCGCTTCTTCGGCCATTTGGGCGTGTTCGGGTTGGAAAACCGCCGGCGCGCCGGCGGCCAGTTCCAGCAGGCCAATCGGCTGCCGGCTGTTGTGCAGCGGCGCGGCCAGGTAGGCGCGCAGGCCAGGGAGACGCCACGCCGGCGCAGCCTGCCCGGCCGGCAGGGCGGTGACATCGGGCACAATCACCGCCTGCCCCGCCGCCGTGTGATTGAGATAACCCGTGCATTCTTCCAGCGAAAGCTCACCCCCACCCGCTGGACTGGTCTGGCCGCCTGAGAGCGCGGTTTGCACATGTGCGGCGGCCACTTCAACCCGCTCTCCGTTAAATATAAGCACCCGACCGGCGCTAAAGTTGGGAATCAATGCTCCCATCCCTTCCAGCGCCTGCCGGGCGATTTCTTCAATAGATCGATTTGCCAGGATGCTGCGATCAATCTCGTGCAGAATTTGCAGTCGCTGCAAATTCCGCCGCAAAAGGTGCTCCACCGATGACATTAATCAGCCGCCGCGGTTTCGGGGGTTTCCTTTTGTCCGTCGCGCTTGTGCAGCTTGCCTTTAACCGGCTGCGAGCCATCATCATCCTGGCGCTCTTCAGCCCGCTCAGCGGCCTCCAGGTCGGCGGCTTGCTGGGCTTTGCGCACCTTGCGGTAGGCCGGGCTATACACCACCACCGCCTCCACAAAGACCTGGCGCATACGCGGGGTGCGATCCAGGCTGCCATCCATCACCTGGTCGAGTTGGAAGCCCAGGCTGCGGGCGTATTCGTCGAGCGCATGGTGGAAATCGGAGGCTTCGGATTCGCTCAAATCGGCCAACCAATGCTTGAAATCGGCCGGCCACCAGCGCGCCGCCGGGCCAAGCGCCCACTGCCGAAAGGCGTCGCGCCGGCGCAATGCCGACCACACCCGCCGGGGCAGCCCCCCAAACCGCCCGATGGCTAGCAAGTAGCCTAACGCCGCAGATAATATTGCCAGGGTGAGCAGGTACATGGGCGCTTACGCTGCCTTATTGCGCCTGGCAATAAAGTACCCCAAAACTAACGAAAGCACAAGCAAGATAACCAGTGAAAGCATATGCCACCTCATTCAGCTTGGATAATATTAGTCTTGATTATAACATAACGTGAACCGTATCTCACCGCGCCTGCCGGGTCTGCATCCGCCGCCGGCGCTGCCAGGCAGTATGGTACTTATTATATGAAAAACCCTTGACCAGACGGAGAACACAGGCTAAAATTCTAAGCCGTGTTTGAGAACTTAACGCAACGCCTCGATGATGTATTTAAAGGCCTACGCCGCCGCGGAAAACTTTCCGAGTCGGACGTAGACGCTGCTATGCGCGAAGTGCGCCTGGCTTTATTAGAAGCCGACGTAAACTATGGCGTGGTGAAAGACTTTGTGGCGCGTGTGCGCGAACGCTCGGTGGGGGCCGAAGTCTCCAAGGCGCTCAACCCCGGCCAACAGGTGGTTAAGATCGTCAACGAAGAGTTAATCGCCACGCTAGGCCAGGCCGAACGCCTCGACCTGAGCGGCCCACGCCCTCGGACGATTATGCTGGTGGGTTTGCAAGGCGCAGGCAAGACCACCATGGCCGGCAAGCTGGCCCGCCTGCTGCGCTCGCAAGGCGAGCGGGTGATGTTGGTGGCCTGCGACCCCTACCGCCCCGCCGCGGTGCTGCAGTTGGAAACCCTGGGCGAGAAACTCAACGTGCCCGTGGTCTTCGAGCCAGGCGTTCCCCCTCCGCAGTTAGCCGCCAAGGCGCTGGATCAGGCCGCTAAGGGCGGCTACACCACGATTATTCTCGACACCGCCGGCCGCTCGCAGCTCGATAGCAGCCTGATGGACGAGCTGCACGCCATTCAAACCCAGGTGTCGCCCATAGAAATTTTGTTGGTGGTCGATTCCATGATCGGCCAAGAGGCCGTCAACGTTGCCAAGGGTTTCCGCGAATCCATTGCCATAACCGGCTTAATCTTGACCAAGATCGACGGCGACGCGCGCGGCGGCGCGGCCATCTCCATCCGCGCTGTTACCGGTGTGCCGATTAAGTATCTGGGCGTAGGCGAAGCCCTGGACGCCATCGAGACCTACGATCCGGGGCGGTTGGCCGGGCGCATCCTCGGCATGGGCGATATTTTAGGCCTGATCGAACGCGCTGAGCAAGCCTACGACGAGAAGACCGCCCGCGCCGATGCCGAAAAGCTGATGACCGGCGAGTTCAACCTCGAAGATTTCGCCAACCAACTGCGCCAGCTCAAGAAAATGGGGCCTTTGGGTCAACTGTTGGAAATGCTGCCCGGCGGCATGGGGCAAATGGCGCGCCAGATCAACCCACAAGACGCCGAGAAACAGTTTCAGCTCACCGAAGCCATCATCAATTCGATGACGCGCCAGGAACGGCGCAACCCCGATGTGCTTAACGCCTCCCGCCGCCGGCGCATCGCCGCCGGTTCTGGTACGCAAGTGCAAGATGTTAACCGCTTGCTGAAGCAATTTCGTGAGGCGCAAAAACTCTTCAAGCAGCTTAAGAAGAGTGGAATGCGCGGTTTACCGCGTATGTTTGGACGATAAACCGCCCCCAATCGTGCGGCATTATCGCTTATAATTAAGTTTTGCCCGGCTATCCGCCGTCTTGCCAACGGCGACAAGCGAGAAAAGCGCTCCTTCCGCTCCCCTCAACGCTTGCACCACGGCAGTTGCAGGATAGTCGATTAATCTGTATATGAGAACGTGAAGGAGACTAACAAACATGGTACGTATTCGTCTACGCCGCGTGGGTTCCAAAGGCCAACCCAGCTACCGCGTGATCGCCGCCGATAAAGAAGCGCCCCGCGATGGCCGCTTCCTCGAGATCTTAGGCCATTATAACCCTCGCACCGAACCCGCCACCATTCAGCTGCACGAAGACCGCATCTATGACTGGCTCAACCGGGGCGCGCAGCCCAGCGAATCGGCTGCGGCTGTGTTCCGCTCGGCCGGCCTGCTGGATCGTTACGCTCGCCACAAACAGGGCGAAGCCCTGGAAACCTTGCTGGCTGAAGCAAAAGCCGCAGACGCCGCCCGCAACATCAACCCCAAGACCGAACGCGTGGGTGGAGCGAAGGCTTAATTATCAATACCTTTTTAGATGGTTGGGCGGCGGTATCGCCCAACCATCTAAAATATGGAGGCTTTCATGCAGGAATTGGTCGAGTATATCGCCCGCTCTCTGGTAGACGACCCCACCCAGGTTAAAGTGACCCAAATGCGGCGTGGGGCGCAGGTTATTTTAAGCCTGCACGTCTCAAAAGAAGATATGGGGCGCATCATCGGCAAAAGCGGCCGCGTTGCGGGGTCAATCCGCACCCTGCTGCGAGTGGCGGCTGTTAAAGAGGGTAAGCGCGCAATCTTAGATATTGTTGAGCCAGATTGACCCACAGGCCATTATCATGAGCAGCTCCGGTCAGTTTCGCACCCCTCCCCCGAAACCCAACCAGGCAGGCTCCCCCTCGGAAGGTGGGCCTGCCTATTTGGTGGTAGGTAAATTACGCCACGCCCACGGCCTTAAAGGCGAAATCCTTATGGAAGTGATTACCGACTTTCCAGAACGGATTCAGCCAAACGTGCGCTTTTTTGTTGGCGACGCCCTGTCGCCGGTAACGCTGCGCTCCCGACGTCCGCACGGGCAGGGTTTGCTGTTGGCATTCTACGGTTACGACACCCCCGAAACGGTGGGAGAGCTGCGCAACCAATTTTTGTATGTGCCCACCGCCAACCGTCCGAAGCTGCCCGAAGGCGATTACTATCATCACCAACTGCTCGATCTGGCGGTGATAGATGAGAGCGGGCGCACCTTGGGCCGCATCAATGAGATTTTAACCACCCCGGCAAACGATGTCTATGTGGTGCGCCGTCCGGAAGGCGCCGATCTGCTGCTGCCCGCCATCGAAAGTGTGGTGCTGCGAGTGGATCTAGATAAGGGCGAAATGCACATCCACCTGCTGCCGGGTTTGTTAGACGAATAAGCGCCAGATAGTATTTCATTAATGACTCCAAACGCCCCCTTCTTCTGGGTAGCTCTCAATTTGGTGAAAGGCATTGGCGCAGCGCGGATGCGTATGCTGTTAGATGCCTTTGGCGATGCCGAGAGCGCCTGGCAAGCCACGCCCTCCGCCCTGATCGAGGCCGGGCTAACCCCCCGCCTGGCGCAGGCCATCGTGGAAACCCGCCAATCCGGCCAGGCCGAAGCCGCCTGGCAAGCGTTAACCCGTCACAACATCCAGGCGCTCATCCTGGAGGATGCGGCTTACCCCGCCCGCCTGAAAGAAATTACCAACGCTCCGCCGGTAATTTATGTACGCGGGCGGTTAGAAGCCGCCGACGACCTGGCGATTAGCCTGGTGGGCACACGCCGCCCCACGCCTTACGGGCGGCAAGCCGCCGAGCAGCTCAGCCGGGAATTGACCGGCAGCGGCTTGACCATCGTTAGCGGGCTGGCGCGCGGCGTGGACGCCGTGGCGCACCAGGCCGCCATCAACGCCGGTGGGCGCACCCTGGCCGTGTTAGGCAGCGGGGTTGACCAAATTTATCCGCCGGAACATCGCCGCCTGGCCGAGAATATCGCCGAGCATGGCGCCGTGCTGAGCGACTATCCTCCCGGCACACCGCCAGATGCGGCCAATTTTCCACCCCGCAACCGCATCATCTCCGGCCTTTCACTTGGGGTGATTGTGGTGGAAGCCGGGGAAAAAAGCGGCGCATTGATTACCGCGCATTTCGCCTTCCAACAAGGTCGCTCGGTGTTTGCCGTGCCTGGGCCGATCAACTCCCCCATGAGCCGCGGCGCAAACTTACTCATTCAAAACGGAGGGCAAATTCTGCTCAGCGCCAACGACGCCCTCGCTGCCCTCCATATTCAAAAGGCGGGGATGCACACCCAAGCCCGCAGCGCCCTCCCTGGCGATGCTCTGGAAGCGCAGCTTTACAACCTGCTGGGGCGCCAACCCGTGCATGTGGACGAATTAAGCCGGCTTGCCAATTTGCCCATCGCCCAGGTTTCGGCCACGCTCACCATGTTAGAGCTTAAGGGGCTGGCCCGCCAGGTGGGCGGGATGCACTACGTGGCGATTGGCGAACAGGGTGGGCAATACACTCTTTCAGGAGATCAGTAAACCTCATGCTCGATCACTATTACGCGGTGATTATGGCGGGCGGGGGCGGCACGCGCTTATGGCCGCTGTCGCGTCAGAAACGCCCCAAGCAGATGCTTAACCTGTTCGAAGGCCGCACCCTGTTTCAAGCCTCGGTGCAGCGGCTTTACGGCGTCTTTCCGCCTAAACGCATCTTTGTTGTCACCATCGAAGAGCAGGCTCCCGCCCTGCAGGCCCAAAGCCCCGAAATTCCCAAGGACAACTTCCTGATCGAGCCATCGCCACGCGGCACGGCCTCGGTGGTGGGTTTAGCCGCCGCCGTTTTACACGACCGCGACCCGCAGGCCATTATGGCGGTTGTGACCGCCGATCACTACATCGAAAACGAAGACCTGTACAGCCACCTGCTGGAAACCACCTACCAGCTTGCCAAAGAAGACTGGCTGGTGACCCTGGGCGTGGAACCCACCTACCCGGCCACCGGCTTTGGCTACATCAAGATGGGCCAGGCCGTCGGTCAGTATGACAGCTTTCAGGTTAACCGGGTGGATCACTTCGTAGAAAAACCCTTGCTCGAAAAAGCCACCCAAATGGTGCAAGCCGGGCAGTATGTATGGAATTCTGGGATGTTCTTTTGGAAGGCCGAACGCATTTTAGCCGAAATCGAACACCAAATGCCCCATCTTTCCGCCGGTCTGAAACGCATCCAGGCCGCCGCCCCTCCCTTCGACCGCCTTCAGGTGATGAACGAAGTGTGGGATGGTTTGCAGAGCGAATCAATCGATTATGGCATTATGGAAAAGGCCAACCACGAAGTGGTGGTTCACGCCTCCGGCCTGGGCTGGAACGATGTGGGCACGTGGGAATCGCTCTTTGAGGTGTTGGAAGGCGACCAGGACGGCAACATCATTATGGGCGGCGATCATATAGGCCTGGACACCTCGCAAACATTGGTGTATATGCAAGAAGAGCACCGTCTGATTGTCACCATCGGGGTGAAAGACCTGGTGTTGGTGGATACCGGCGATGTTTTACTGGTGTGTAATAAAAGCGATTCCCAGCGTGTGCGGCAGATCGTCGCTCAGCTGAGGGAGCGCGGCAAGCATTATCTTTAGAATTAATCGTCGCCCTGGGCGACTTATAAGTAAGGCAGCAATACTGGAGGTTTATATTGGAAGCTTATTGCGTGCGGTGCAAAACCAAACGAGAAATGAACGACCCACAGCCGGTGTTCACCCGCAGCGCGGCTCCGGCCACGCGCGGGGTGTGCGCCGTGTGTGGCACAACCCTGTTTTTGATGGGCAAAACGCCCGCCCACGAAGGCATGACGCCGCCCCCGCCGGAACGACGCCAAAAGGAGCGCAGCGGCAAGCTGGTTATCGTTGAATCCCCGGCTAAGGCGCGCACAGTTGGCCGTTTTTTGGGTAAGGGCTATACCGTTAAGGCCTCGGTTGGTCATGTGCGCGATCTGCTGCGCTCGCAGCTGTCGGTAGACGTGGACAACGACTTCGCCCCAAAATACCGCGTCCCCAACGAAAAGCGCGCCGTGGTAAAGGAAATCAAAGCTTTAGCCGAAAACGCCGCCGAGGTTTATCTCGCCACCGACCCCGACCGGGAAGGCGAGGCGATAGCCTGGCATTTGATGGAATCGGCGCAGATTGACCCGAAGATCACCCGCCGGGTGGTGTTCCACGAAATTACCGCGCCGGCCATTTCCGCCGCCTTCGAACACAGCCGTGACATCGATATGTCGTTGGTCGATGCGCAGCAAGCGCGCCGGGTGCTAGACCGCCTGGTGGGTTACAACCTCAGCCCTCTGCTGTGGCGCAAAGTGCGCGGGCGGCTTTCGGCGGGGCGAGTGCAATCGGTGGCTCTTCGCCTGATCGCCGACCGGGAGCGCGAGATCGACGCCTTCACATCCGAAGAATACTGGACCATTGCCGCGGAACTTCGCCCCAAAGGCGGCAAACATTCCTTCATCGCCCGCCTGGTGCGCCTGGATGACGCCGAACCTGACCTTCCCGACCAGGCGGCGGTAGACCCGTTGATTGCCGACATGCAAAAAGCGGCCTACACCATCACCAAGATCAAACGGGGCGAACGCAAGCGCAATCCTGGCGCGCCGTTTATCACCAGCACCCTCCAACAAGAAGCTTCCCGCAAGCTGGGCTACACCGCCAAGCGCACCATGGCCCTGGCGCAGCAGCTTTACGAAGGCATGGATATTGGCGAAGGCGGAGTGATTGGCCTGATTACCTATATGCGCACCGATTCGGCCAACGTCTCCACCATCGCCCAAGACGAGGCGCGCCGGTTCATCGAAGAGCGCTTCGGCGGCGATTTTCTCCCCGAATCTGCCCCTAAATTCAAGAAGGCGGCGGGGGCGCAAGAAGCCCACGAAGCCATTCGTCCCACTTCGGTGCTGCGCCAACCGGATATGCTCAAAGACCATCTCAACCGCGATCAATACCGCCTCTATCAACTGATTTGGCAGCGCTTTGTGGCGTCGCAAATGGCCCCCGCTGTCTACAATACTATGTCGGTGGAGGTGACCAGCCAAACGGAGGCGCATCAATACCTGCTGCGCGCCACCGGTTCCGTATTGATCTTCGCCGGTTATACGGTTGTATACCAGGAAGCCAAAGATGAAGACCTGAAGCCTGATGACGAAGAAGGCGCTCGCTTGCCTGCCGACCTGAGCGAAGGCCAGGCGCAGCGCCTGATGAAACTGCTGCCAGAGCAGCACTTCACCCAGCCGCCGCCGCGCTTTACCGAAGCCACCCTGGTGCGCAGCCTGGAAGAAAACGGCATCGGACGACCGTCTACCTACGCCCCAATTTTGGCAACTTTACAAGCCCGCGGTTATGTGACCCGCACCGCCAAGCGGCTTAGCCCCACCGAAACCGGCGTGTTGGTTAACGACCTGCTGCTCGAACATTTCCCCGACATCTTGGATGTGGGCTTCACCGCCGAGATGGAAGCCCGCCTCGACCAGATCGCCGCCGGCGAACTGCCCTGGGTGAAAGTGATTAGCGACTTTTACGCCCCCTTTGCGGTCAAAGTGGGTGAAGCCGAAGAAAACATCCCCAATATGAATCTCGGCCCCGAACCCATTGGCCGCGACTGCCCCGAATGCCAACACGAACTGGTAATCCGCTGGGGGCGTTATGGCAAGTTTATCTCGTGCAGCAACTTCCCCGATTGCCGTTACACTGAACCCTGGCTGGAAAAAATTGGGGTGCAGTGCCATAAAGACGGTGGTGAGATTGTTATGCGCAAAACCCGCAAAGGTCGCGTATTCTACGGCTGCGCCAACTACCCCGAATGCGATTTTACATCCTGGAAGCTGCCGCTGGCGCAGCCATGCCCCCAGTGCGGAGGCTTGTTGGTGGTGGCCGATAAGCAGAATGCGCAATGCACCGAATGTGAGGAACGCTTCCCATTAGAAATAGTGGCCGCGGATGAAACCGCCGATGCGGCATAAATCTTGCATTAACAAACAGTGTTGCATTTTTTGCCACATTGGTCTAAAATAGAACCTGCAGGCGAATGCCTGCGGTCCCTCGGCATAAAATGGACGCGAAGCCACCGATTAGGGAGTGAAAAAGATGGAACAACTGCGAGCTTATACACGCAACCCGCTTGTGACGATCGCCGCCGGCGTAATCGTTGGACTTTTATTGGGCCTGCTAATCGGCTGGGTGATCTGGCCGGTGGAATGGCAAAACGCCGGCCCTTCGTCTCTGAGCCAGGAATGGCGCGTCGATTACTTGCGCATGGCAATTAGAGATTTCGCTGCTACCGGCAATGTGGCGGAGGCGCAAGATCGCTATAAAGGCCTGGGCAATACCGCTCAACAAACCATGCAGGAAATCATCCAAAACAAAGAGGAAGCCGACCAAAACGCCATTATCGCTTTTAACGATGTGGTAGGCGGTTCCGGCCTGGCCGCCGGCCCCTCAGAAACCACCGCTGCCGTCGAACCAGGGGCCGCCATTTCGTCCCCCTACCCCGGAGAAAGCCTGCCCGGCGCTGCTACGGCCACTCCAGATGGGGCTGATGCGCCCAAAAAGACCAGCTCGCTGCTGGTTATTTTCCTGGTGTGCCTGGTGCTGCTCGGCGTGGGAGGCGCGGCGTTTTGGTACTTCTTCCTGCGCAACCGCTTTACCGGCGGAACGGGTGAACCTACCGCCGCTCAGCAAGCTATCGCCGCCCGGCGCAGCGCCTCCGTTACCGATTATTCCGAGAGCGGCGAACGGCCTATCGCCCAGTTCATGGCCTCTTACCAGTTAGGCGATGATCTGTTCGACGACTCATTCAGCATTCCCCCTGGCAGCGATGAGTTCTTAGGAGAATGCGGCGTGAGCATCAGCGAGCATATCGGCGTAGGAGATCCAAAGAAGGTGACCGCCTTCGAAGTGTGGCTGTTTGATAAGGACGATATTCAAACCGTCACCAAGGTGATCATGTCGTCGTACGCCTTTAACGATCAAGAAATGTGCCAGCGCCTGGCAGTGAAGGGCGAATTGGTGGAAGCGCTTCCCAATACTGAATTCGAGCTTGAGACCCAATCGCTGCGCATGGTGGCCCGCGTCAATGAGATGGAATACGGCGAGAGCGCCATGCCAGGTGAAAGCTACTTCAACCGCTTTTTGCTCGAACTGGCAATCTTCGCCAAATAGAGACAGGTCGGTTTTTCAAAACTAAAGGGGCCGTCTGAAATGTGAATTTTCAGACGGCCCCTTGTTTTTAAGTCGCCAATCGGCTTTTCAACACCGTGCGGCTTAACCGATTTCAGGCGAGAGGAGTTATTCGATCTTCAGAACCTTCAAACGCAGCATTCCGCCCGGGGTTTCAGCTTCCACCACATCGCCCGGGCGCGCCCCCATAAGGGCGCTGCCAATGGGCGATTCATTCGAAATTTTGCCCTGGCGTGGATCGGCCTCTTTCGCGCCCACCATGTAAAAGGTCTCAGGTTCGTAGTCTTCTTCTTGCACAGTCACCGTGGCCCCCACCTCCACCTTATCGTAGTGCTGTCCCGCGCCGCCTTGCACCACAATGGCGTTACCCAAGATGTATTCCAGCTCTTGGATACGCCCCTCTAGAAAACCCTGGTCTTCTTTTGCCTTGTGATAATCGGCGTTTTCCGAAAGGTCGCCCATTTGGATGGCGTCACGCAAGCGCAAAGCAATCTGATCGCGCTGCGGCCCTTTAAGGTCTTCCAATTCGGCGCGCAGCTTGACCTCCCCTTCGGCTGTAAGATAGATTGGATCAGGCATAATTAAGCTTCACCTCTCAAGTTTTCGCGGTTGCATCGAATAACTTCTCGTGTTCTTCAATCGCAAACCGATCCGTCATCCCGGCCAGGTAATCGCAAATGGTGCGTTCTAACCCAAAGTGATCGATCTGCTCCTGCACATGGCCGGGCAGCATCGTGGGTTCGGATTGAAAGGCATTGAACAAATCGGAAAGGATCTGCTCGGCTTTAACTTGCATACGCACCACGCGATAGTGTCGATATAACTTATTGTATAAGAAATCTTTCAACTGGCGATTGCGACGGTGCATATCTTCGCTAAAGCCAATCACGTTATAAGGCAAACGCTGTAACTCTTCCACCGATTTGACATTGCTATCGCGCAAGCGTGCGTTAGTAGTTTGGATCAAATCGGTCACCTCCAGGCCAATTAAACGGCGAATCAGGCGGTGGCGGGTCAAGTCGTCCAGGCGGCCCTGCCGGGGCACGCCCACGCTCTCTAACAGAATTTCCCACAGCGTCATGCCCTCCAGCATCCCCGGCGTGAGCATGCCCGAGCGTAACCCGTCGTCCAGGTCATGCGCGGTGTAAGCCAGTTCATCGGCCACATTGGCAATCTGCGCCTCGAGGTTACCGCGCAGATCGGGGTTGTAGTCCGAAGCATCGGAAATATCATATTCCGACTCGTGCTTGACAATCCCTTCGCGAGCCTCCCAGGTCAGATTAAGACCGGGAAAGTCGGGATACCGCCGCTCTAACACGGTAACAATGCGCAGTGACTGCTTGTTATGGTCGAAGCCGCCGTGATCTTTCATCAGGCGCGCCAAGGCCACCTCACCGGAATGTCCGAAAGCGCTGTGACCCAAGTCGTGCGCCAGGCAGATGGTCTCCACCAAATCTTCATTCGCGCCCAGGGCACGTGCAAAAGTACGCCCAATTTGGGATACTTCGAGGGTATGCGTCAGGCGAGTGCGATAATAATCGCCCTCGTAATTGATAAACACCTGAGTCTTGTATTCCAAACGGCGAAAAGCCGTGGTATGCAAGATGCGGTCCCGGTCGCGCTGGAAGGCGGTGCGGTATTCCGGCTCGTCTTCCGGGTGGGCGCGCCCCTTTGAAAGCCGGCTTTTACAGCCATAAGGGGCCAGGGACTGATCCTCGATTGCTTCGAGCTGGTCGCGACTGAAGTACATGGTTATGTGCCTTCCTCCCAAGAATTGAGATAGGATACCTGTTCGGGGGTCAGGGTATCAATCATAATGCCCATGCCTAGCAATTTGAGGCGAGCAATCTCGCGGTCAATATCGTTCGGCACGCCATAAACCTTCTTCTCTAAATTCTGGTAATTATTGACCAGGTATTCCAGGCTAAGAGCCTGGTTAGCGAACGACATGTCCATCACGCTGGCGGGATGGCCTTCGGCGGCGGCCAGGTTAATCAGGCGGCCTTCGCCCAGCAGGTTAATGCGGCGGCCATCGGCCATAAGATACTGATCCACAAATGGGCGCACAGCGCGCTTATCGGTGGCGAGTTTTTCGAGAGCCGGGATGTTAATCTCAACGTTGAAGTGGCCCGAATTGGCGACAATCGCGCCATCGCGCATCATTTCAAAGTGGCGCTCGTCAATCACGTTAAGATCGCCAGTGACGGTCACAAAAACATCGCCGATGCGGGCGGCTTCATCCATCGGCATCACCCGGAAGCCGTCCATCACAGCCTCCAATGCCGACATTGGATTGATTTCGGTCACAACCACATTGGCGCCGATACCGCGGGCGCGCATCGCCAGGCCGCGCCCACACCAGCCATAGCCGGCCACCACAAATACCTTACCCGCCAATAATACATTGGTGGCGCGAATGATCCCGTCAATGGTCGATTGGCCGGTTCCATAGCGATTATCGAATAAGTGCTTGGTCATCGCGTCATTAATCGCAATAACCGGGAAGTTTAACGCTCCGTGCATCGCCATAGCGCGTGTGCGAATGACGCCGGTGGTAGTTTCTTCCGTGCCGCCGATCACCTCCGGCAGCAGATCGCGACGTTCTTTATGCAGCACGCTCACCAGGTCGGCCCCATCATCCATGGTCACCTGGGGCTTGTGATCTAGCGCAGCAGAAATATGCTTGTAGTAGGTCACATTATCCTCACCCTTGATGGCATAGGTGGGAATTTCGTAGAGCGATACCAGCGCCGCGGCCACGTCATCTTGGGTAGACAGTGGGTTGGAAGCGGTTAGCACCACATCGGCGCCGCCCAGGCTGAGGGTGCGCATCAGGTTAGCAGTTTCAGTGGTCACGTGCAAACAGGCCGAAACACGTAAGCCTTCTAAGGGCCGTTGCTTGGTAAAGCGCTCACGAATCAGGCGCAGCACCGGCATTTCGTTCTCGGCCCAATCAATTCGGCGGCGTCCGCCCTCGGCCAGCTTAATGTCACGTACATCGTAATTTTCCATCTACTCTACTCCATTGTTGGATTATGTATTCTAATGCAAAACAAGCCAGGCGTTTCCCGCCCGGATAAAAGAAATTTGCTTTGCTTTACCAATTGATCTCTTCCCCGTAAACCAAGAAATAGCGCGCCTTAAACTGTTCTATGGTAAAAGAATGGCCTTGAGGTCCGCGCTGCTCAAGACAATAGGTGGCCGCCAGGGCGCCCATGCGGCCACAGGTTAGCATTGGTAGGCCGCGGCTGTAACCGGTCAGGAAGCCGCCGCGGAAGGCGTCTCCCACGCCGGTAGGATCAACGATCTGCTGCGCGGGAGCCACGGGTATATCCACCCGGCCCTGGGAGGTGTAAATCGATGCTCCGTCTTCGCCGCGTGTTACCACCACAAAGCCGTTGGCCTGGCGAGTGAGCACATCCTCGGCTGTTTGGCCGGTCATCTTTTGCACCAAGGCATATTCGTAATCGTTAACGAAAAGCGCTTGCGCGCCTTCCATGCCGGCGGCCAGTTCTTCACCGCTCATGCGCACAATTTGCTGGCTGGGGTCATAAAAGTAAGGTAAGCCCAACTGGGCGCATTCCCGCACATATCGCTCCATCGCGCCGGGGTCGTTAGGCGAAATCATCACCACGTCCGGTAGATTGCCCACCAGTTCGGTCAGCGATAGCTGCGCGGCGTAGGCCATGGCCCCGGGGTAGAAGCTGGCAATTTGCGAATTGGCCTGGTCGGTGCTAACAAAAAATGAGGCGGTGAAGACGCCCGGAATAACCCGCGCTCCACTGGTATCAACGCCTTTGTCATCTAAGTATAAACGATATTCCTCGAAATCTTCTCCCACTGCAGCCCACAAACGCGGGCGTTCACCTAATAAAGCTAAAGTATAGGCGATGTTAGGCGCAATACCACCGCGTAAGCGCGTCATCGAATCGACTAAGAACGACAGGCTAAGAGATTCGATCCGCTCAGGCAAAATGTGATCCCGGAATAAACCGGGGAATGTCATTAAGTAGTCATAGGCTACTGAACCAGTGAGTAAAATGTTCATGATGATCCATTCCGCGCCAGACCCGAAGGTCAAGCTGCACCTTCGGGTCAATATAGTTTACCCGCAAACAATCATTTTACCTTAAGTTGCCGCAAAAATCGGAAATCTACCGCGGAAAACCCGCTCAGTCATTTGCCCATACCTGCCAACGCAGCGGTTTGCCTTGCAAAGCGTTTAAAACCTCGTTAGCAATATCCAGCCCGGCGCGGTCTTGGGCCTCTTTGGTCTGCGCCCCGATATGGGGGGTGGCGATCACCCGTGGGTGCATGGCGATGCTGTCTGGCTGCGGCGGTTCCTGCACGAACACATCCAGCGCCGCCCCGGCCAATGCCCCCGAATCGAGGGCCGCGCGCAGCGCCTGCTCATTCACCACCCCGCCACGCGCAGTGCAAACCAGGTAGGCGCCCGGCTTCATCATCCCAATCTGCTCGGCGCCCAAATAATCGCGCGTTTCTTCGGTTAGCGGCAAGTGCAGCGAGACATAATCGCTCTCTTTCAGCACCTGCTCAAAGCTGCGCGCCTGCGCCCCGCGGCGTTCAATTTCATCGGGAGCACAAGCAGGGTTGTAAGCGATCACATGCATGCCAAAGGCGGCCGCCAGCTGCGTTACGTATGTCCCTATCCGGCCGATCCCCAATATGCCCAGGGTCTTTCCCGATAGCTCCGTGCCCATGAAGGCGCTCTTTTCCCACTTACCGGCTTTCATCGATGCATCGGCCATGGTAATACGCCGCGCCAGGGCTAGCATCAGCCCCAGGGTTTCCTCTCCCACGGCGGCGGTGGCCGCTAAGGGGCTGTTAACCACCGTTACGCCCCTTCTCACCGCCGCGGCCACGTTGATATTATCCACCCCCACCCCGGCTCGCCCGATGACTTTTAGTTTATCTCCGGCAGATTCCAAGGTTTGTGCGGTCACTTTGGTGCGCGAACGCACAATCAAAGCGTCAAATTCGGGCAGCGCCTGGTTTAACTCCTCGGCGGTAATCTTTGGGTTGGTTACCAACTCCGCACAGGTGGATAACACATCTAAACCGGCCTTTGAAAGGCCGTCGGAAACGAGAATCTTAAAACTCATGGCTTCACCCATTCACGCGCTGGAATGCTTGCATAAAATCGGCCAGGGCCTGCACACCTTCAATCGGCATGGCGTTATAGATAGAGGCGCGCATCCCACCCACCGAGCGATGACCCTTAAGCCCCGATAGCCCCTGGGCGCCGGCTTCCTTAGCGAACTGCGCTTCCAGCTCTTCAGTGGGCAAGCGGAAGGTGACGTTCATCACAGAACGGCTGCCGGGTTCGGCATGCCCGCGGTAGAAGCCACCGCTCAGATCGATGGCGCGATACACCAGGTTGGCCTTTTCCTGGTTGCGACGCTGCATCGCCTCCAGCCCGCCTAAGGCGAGCACCCACTTGACCACCAGACCAACAATATAGATGGCAAAGGTGGGTGGGGTGTTATACATCGAATTGCTTTCCGCCAGAGCGCGGTAATCTAACATCACGGGTAAGTTGGCCGGGGTGCGCTCCAGCAAATCCTGGCGAACCACCACAATCGTCACGCCCGCCGGGCCGGCGTTCTTTTGCGCGCCGGCATAGATCAAACCGTACCTGGAAACATCAAGTGGCCGGCTAATGAAGTCCGACGACATATCGCACACCAACGGTACACCTTGCGGTGCGGGGGGTTCAGCAGCGAACTGCACCCCATGAATGGTTTCGTTGGAGGTGAAATGTAAGTAAGCCGCCTGGGGGTCAAAGGAAGATGGGCTGTAACCGGGCACACGATCAAAGTTCGTCGCCTCTGAAGATGCGGCAACACGAACATTGCCCAGTTTGCGGGCTTCCTTAATCGCTCCTTTGCTCCATGTGCCGTTCAAAATGTAATCCGCCGACTGATCCTTCGGCAGGAAGTTCATCGGCAGCATGGCAAATTGCAGGGTGGCCCCGCCCTGCAAGAATAAAATCTTATAATCGGACGGAATATCCATCAAGCGGCGCAGGTCGCTGTCGATTTGCTGCATCACTCCTTCAAAAGTTTTCGAACGATGGCTCATTTCCATCAGCGACATACCCGTACCGCCATAATCCAGCAGCTCGGCTTGCACCTGTTGCAACACTGGGAGGGGCAGGGTGGCCGGCCCGGCGCTAAAATTGAATATACGTTTGGGTTCAGTTTCCATTCCAGATTCTCTCCTTAGGTGGAATTGTATCATTTGTCGCAAATTTTACCGCCCCCAAAAAGCAAAATATAACCGCAGCTAAAGAGCGGAGGGCGCTGCGTTTCGCCACGCAGCGCCCTCCAATGTTACTCACCAACCTGATCTAACGCGCCGCACTGCGCGTCTCAGGCGTTCACAATATCCCCCCCATTAGGATGCAGCACCTGTCCAGTAAAATAAGCGCCATCGCTGCTCGCCAGGAATACATAGCTAGGAGCCACCTCTTCCGGCTCACCTGCTCGCCCCAAAGCCGTATCAGATCCAAAAGTAGATACCTTCTTCGCGTCAAAAGTCGAGGGAATGAGCGGCGTCCAAATTGGCCCTGGCGCCACGGCGTTAACACGGATCTTCTTCTGGGCCAACTGTAACGCCAGCGAGCGCGTAAACGCCACAATGGCCCCTTTGGTGGCCGAATAATCAACCAGGGTGGGGTTGCCCCGGTAAGCCGTTACCGATGCCGTGTTAATGATGGCGTCTCCCTCCTTAAGATACTCCAAAGCCGCCTTGGTCAAATAGAACTGAGAGAAAATATTGGTGCGGAAGGTGCGCTCCAACTGCTCACGAGTTACATCTTGCAGGCTGTCTTGCGGGTGCTGCTCGGCGGCGTTGTTTACCAGGATGTTGAGCATGCCGAGCTGCCGGATAGTTTCATCCACCACTTCTTTGCAAAAGTCTTCGTCGCCCACATCGCCGGAAAATAAAATCACCCGACGGCCTTCTTTTTCCACCAGGCGCGCAGCCTCTTGGGCATCGTTATGCTCATCCAGGTAAACAATGGCGATATCGGCCCCTTCTCGAGCGAAGAGGATCGCCACCGCACGGCCTATGCCGCTATCGCCGCCGGTAATCAGCGCCACCTTGCCTTTCAGCTTTCCGCTGCCCCGGTAGCCCTCGTTTTCCGACTGTGGGCGGGGGCGCATCTTCGATTCGATGCCGGGCTGCTGCGACTGCGTTTGCGCAGGGCGTTGGGGTTCCGGTTGTTTGTTAGACTGTGCCATACATAACTCCTGACTGATTGAAATCCGCGCTGTGACAAGCTTGATCTTTCTCACCACACCGCGGATAGCTTACTGCTTCGACTTGAGAAACGAGAAGTGCACCAGTGTGCCCACCACAAGCGCCCCTAACCAAGAGATCGCCAACGGCGCGGCCACCTCCTGCACCAGCGACTTCTGCTCATTGCCGGACGATAAATTGTACTTGACTGAACTGGGCGCAACCGGCGGCAAATCCACATTCTGTAAGCGAGCGTCTTTGCTTTTCACTTCCAAGATCGCCCCCTGCGCCGACATATAAGGGACAGCATCGCTGTAGGTTTGCGCCGCCACGGCGGCCGCCATCGGGGCAACATTCAACGCTGGGACCCCCTTAGGCGCACTGGCCGATGGTGAAGGGGATTCATCCCGTCGGGTCATTCCCTGGCGGGCGCGATCCAACTCCGTCAAAATCACCGCGTTGTCATCCGGGTGTATCCCTTGTCCATAGCGCGTGGCATAAACTTGGGTAAATTCAGCCCCCAGGAATAAAATCTGCGCCGAGTAATAAATCCACACCAGGATGATCATTAAGGAACCGGCCGCGCCATAGGATGAGTTGATGCTGCTGCGGCCTAAGTACGTAGCAATCGCTATCTTACCAATGGTAAATAGAAAGGCCGTCACAGCCGCTCCCAACCATACATCCTTCCAGGCCATTTGCGCGTCCGGCAGAATCTTAAACATCAGCGCAAACATCAAGGTAATTACCGCAAAAGAAATTACAAAATTGAGCAGACTCATCACTGCATCCGGGAAGGGCAGCAGGCTGTTCATATATTTGCCCATCGCTTCCAGCACGGCGCTAACCACTAGCGAAACCAGCAGCATGAAGCCAATCCCTAACACCATAGTAAAGGAGATAAAACGATCCACCACCTGGCGTTTAATGGTTTCTCCCAAGCCCTTGGCCGGTTTTAGTTTCACCTCCCAGATGGTATTAAGCGAGTCCTGTAAGGCTCCAAACACGCCCAGCGCGCCGAAAAGCAGCGTTACAGCTCCCACCACCGTCGCCATAATGCCGGTTTGCGGTCGAGTGGCAGAGGTCACGACTAAATCCTGAATAAATTTGCGCCCTTCCTCGCCCACTAAGTTCTGTAGTTGAAACATCAGCTCGCCTTGCACAACCGTCCCTCGTCCAATCAAACCGGCTAAAGCAATTACTACCACCAGCAGAGGAACCAACGAAAAAATAGTGTAATATGCCAGGGAAGCCGCCAGGCGAGCTGCGCGGTCATCACTCCACTCTGCGAATGTCTCCTTCAATAAAGCGCCAAAATCTTTCAACTTCATGTTTGTCCCTTTCTATTCATATGCCTCCATCGGCGGTGAATGATGCGAGGCCCTCCTCTACTCATTTGATTCGGCGGGCAGAGGCTGCTTCTCCCCGTGTATACGATGCTGCTGTTGATACTTCTCTCGTAAAAGGCGAAACTCTTCACTCAGGCTGTTAAGTTCATCTTCCGAAAGGTTCTCCAAGTCCACCAGGTCGGTGCGGGCGCCTTTCACCCCTCGGATCAGCTCATCCAGCTTGAGGTGTAAAGCCTTGGCATCGCGATTTTGGGTGTTTTGAATTAAGAAAACCATCAGGAATGTGATGATAGTCGTCCCGGTGTTAATCACCAGCTGCCATGTATCGGAAAAATCGAAAAACGGGCCGCTTACCAACCAGATCACAATCGTAAGCACCGCCAAAATAAACATCCATGGCGACCCCATGGCTTCAGATACCTTAGCGGAAAATCGGCGGAAAGTATCCATATACGCCTCTAAACTTGACCATTCTCTAAATAGTGGTTACGCTGCGCTGGGAGCAGCAAAGCCGTTCCACCCCGATTTTCGCCATTCGTTGACGCGGCGCTTTAGATCTACCGGCTGATTATGATTGATGATCGCCACGGCTTCCGCGGCGCGGTAGTCCGGCGCCTTGACCAGAATCAGAGTGCTCCCCTGGCGAACGCCTTCGGCATAATAATGGGCCCGCTCTTCGGGAACCCCCATCGAGATTAGCGCCCCAAGCAGCCCGCCTGAAAGGCTGCGGCCCACCCCGCTGAACTTACGGCTGGCCTGGATGTTCAATTCAGCCGCTAATGGTCCGCCCACTTGCACCAAACCGATCCCCGCTACATTCATCACCTCAAAATCAGTCGAACCGAACAATGGCGCAGCCACCGGCAGCGATTGTAAGAAAATATTATTTTCCGCCCATTCCGGCTGCACCGGTAAGCTAACCACCTCGCTGTGAGGGGTCACAAAACTAATATTGCCGACCTGAAATTCGTTATCGATCAATTCTTGCATACTCTGCTGCGCCGCGATTGGGTCATCGTGCAAAGCAATAATTGTTTTAGCCATTAGAACCTCTCTATCCTGCGATCATCATTGTTATCGCCTGCTTGCTAAACGTCCCTCTTAGGCGGTGTATACATGAAGTATAAACGCCTCATCACCCGCCTACAATCAGGTGTTTTCCTATGCGCCAGTAGGGCTTTCCCCTAGAAGGCCTGGCTTAATTGACAACCCCCGGAGTGTCGATCCCCGGGGGCTGTCTCACCCATCCGTACCCAACAAAAAGGAGAAGAAGTTATCTAACAAAAGCTGCCCGCTAAAACAAGGCCGAGAACCCTAACACGGCGACCAGCACCAGTACAATTGCAATAACAACAAAAAGACCAAATAATCCCTTGCCCACCACAGCCGAGGTGGATGATAAGCTACGCAAACCCAGCGCACCCGCCACAATCGCCACAATAAATGCAATCGCGCCCCATACCAATAAATTGCTCATCTGTTCCCTCCAAATGTTAGCAGTCTAACCGCTAACCTATTCTAAGCATACCAAGACCCTTGCCGGATGAGAATAAGAAAATATTCCAAACGAATGTGGGAGAAACGCCCACGTCCACCTTTTCGGCCTGGCCGATGGCAAATATTCCAAACGAATGTGGGAGAAACCCTTAGGTGTAGGAATATCTTCAAAAATAGACTTTGGGAGCAAGATGATGTTACAATTTTTGCATGAGCGTTGCTGTGGAACTGGGCTTTTTGTTAATCGCCGGCATGTTATTGCTAAGCGTAGTCGCCAGCCAAGTCTCGGATCGCATCGGCGTCCCTGCACTGCTGCTATTCCTGGCGCTAGGCATGTTGGCTGGCACGGATGGCCTGGGGATCGTGGACTTTAACAACCCCGGCCTGGCACAGAGCGTGGGCCTGTTTGCCCTTTCAATTATTCTTTTCTCCGGCGGACTGGACGCCGAATGGAAAAGCATCCGTAAGGTAATTAAAGAAGCCCTCACCCTGGCAACGGTGGGGGTGTTTATTACCGCTGCGCTCATGGGCGTGGCGGTTCACTATATTATTGGAATGCCCTGGCTTGAGGCGATGCTGCTAGGGGCAATCGTTTCATCCACCGACGCGGCAGCCGTGTTCGCCATGCTGCGCTCGCAGGGTGTGCGCCTCGCCGGCAATCTCAGCCCACTGCTAGAAGCCGAATCGGGAAGCAACGATCCCATGGCGGTTTTCCTCACCATTGGCCTGATTCAACTCATCCTTTCTCCCGATAAAACCCCCCTGGCCCTAATAGGGTTGTTCGTCCAGCAGATGGTAATTGGTGGGCTGTTCGGTCTGATAATGGGTCGTTTATTTTTATACTTTATCAATCGGCTGCGCCTGGGTTACGATGGTCTGTACCCGGTGCTAATGCTTGGATCGATTTTACTGACCTTTGCTCTGCCTTCCTTGCTAGGCGGCAGCGGTATCCTGGCTGTTTATCTGCTTGGCCTGATTTTAGGCAGCCAAGACTTCCGCCATAAGCGCGGCATATCGCGTTTCTACGATGGCTTAGCCTGGCTTTCCCAGATCGTAATGTTCTTTACCCTGGGGCTGCTGGTCAATCCTTCCGAATTGCCGCCCATCGCCATCCCAGGGTTGGCGTTAGCGGGCATCCTGATGTTTGTAGCTCGCCCAATCAGTGTATGGATCAGCCTGATACCCTTCCACTTAAGCGCACGCGAGAAGACCTTAGTATCTTGGGTTGGGCTGCGCGGCGCGGTTCCCATTATCCTGGCAACCTACCCAAGCCTTTCAGGGCTAGACCCCCACGGCATTATCTTTCATGTGGTTCTGTTTGTCGTGCTCACCTCGGTGCTGATCCAGGGGTCATCGCTGACCTTGGCGGCGCGCTGGCTCAAAGTGGATGACCCGAACGAACCGGAACCAAAGTTTCCGGTGGAGTTAGCCACTCTGCGGGGTTGGCATGGCGAACTGCGTGAGGTGGTCGTGCAGGCGCATTCACCCCTGGTGGGTCTCCAGGTACGCGAAATCGGCCTGCCGCAAGATTACCTGGTGGTATTAATCGCCCGCAACGATGAGTTCCTCATTCCTCACGGCGACATCATCTTGCAAGCCAACGACCGTCTCCTAGGCCTGGCGCAACCAGAGACGCATCAAGAAGTAGATCAAATGGTGGGGTTGGAAGGTCAAAGCCTCTCAGTGTAAGGATGCGAGGGAGGACGAAAAAGCCGGTCGAGTGACCGGCTTTTTCCCCGGATAGGGAGATCAATCGCCATAAATGGCTGGATATGTGTGCCTCAGGCAGGAGTCGAACCCGCAACCGTCTGATTCGAAGTCAGGCGCTCTATCCATTGAGCTACTGAGGCGATCCCTAGCATTTTACACGCAAACAGCGCACTTAGGCAAGCTATTTACCCGGTTTTACTAGGGCAGGTTGTAGAAGTCATACACATTGGTCGCGATATTGGAAATCATCGCCGAATCGTTATCCCACATAATTTGCTCTGGGTGGTAAATGAACACCACCAAAACATAATTCCCACCTGGGGTGTAAATAATGCCGGCGTCTTCGACCGTTTTAATCACCTCGTTTACCGAGGTCCAACCATGTTTATGGGCAATCCGGGTGCCTTCCGGCAGACCGGCGGTGAGCAGCATAGGGAGCCGGTTTTTAACCAGGTAATCAATCATCTCCTGGCAGGTTTGCTGATTAAACTTCCCTGGAAACACCGCTGGCAGCGCCCCGCCCCCATTTTGTGCGCATAAATAAATATCCTCCAGCAGCATGCCAATATCGGCGGGGGTAGTTTGGCTGTATTGATCTGGGTCAGTGTTGATATCGGTGCGCTGATTGGCCGGAGTTTCAATTATCGCCAGCAGCGGCGAACCAAAGGTAAAATAGCCCGCCAAAAAGGTGTTATTCAAACCGAGCGCCTTCATATCTTCAGACACTTCCAGCGGAGCGCGGCCCTTGGTCATCACCCGATCCATCAACCAGTCGGCGGCTTCATTGCCCGATTTGTCAATCATATCTCCCAGGAGCTTAAGCGTCTCCTCATCCACCGATTCAGAGAAACGACGCATCGCCGCCACCATAATCGGAACTTTAATGATGCTCGAAGCCGTAAAAGCAATATCCGGGGTCACCGGCACTTCTTCCCCCTGCCGGTAAGCAAAGTGAATCTCGTTAGCGGTCTGCAAATCTTTGAGGAATACGCCCGTCAAACCATCAAAACCAGACGATTGAATGGTCTGCTTGATGATAACTTCTAGATTCTGAAACACGGGTTTACCCGGCTGCACACTTTGCAGCGGCAAATCGATAGAGCGGTCATCCAACGAATATAAGCCCGCTTCAATCAGCGGCAAAGCCCCGTCAATATTCAGCGCACTGCCAGGTTTGCCCGGTTCAAAGCTCGCCCCTCCCGGCGCAGGCATCGATGGAATGGCGGGTTGATCGTAGCGCGCCGCAACATCACTCAAAAAAGCCCGCAAACGTGCTTCCGAATAGGTGGCGTCGATGGGCACTTCGGTTGGGAAGGTGGTGCGGCCCCACAAATAATCCCAAAAGTCTTGCCAGAACTGCTTCTGCGAGCGTTCCATACGCGCCACAGTCATCATGCTTTCCGTTTTTAATTGGAAATCAATCATGGTGGGGTAGAGCAAGATTTGCGCGTCGTTATAACGCAGCTCAAGCGGGGTGGAATACATTGCCACAACCCGCTGGGCCGCCTGGGCCGAATTAAGACCGCCTACGGGCACACCCGCCACAGCCAGGCCGGCAGGCAGGTAAGAACGAATGCGACTAAAGACCACTAACTGCCAGGCGGTTAGCACAAAAGCGCCAAATAATATTCCTAACGATAAAAATCTGAGTATGGATCCGCGTCTTCTCACGATAAACCTCAATCTGAGAAAACAATCATACCATAAATTCAGCCGCCGCATGGCGGCCCGCATTCTCGCAACGCAGGCCAAGCCACGGTTATAATCGCCGCCCAGGGTGGGCCGGCGCTACCGCGACACCACCATTTTTACCACCTTGCCCTTTTCATTCACGGTCAGGCGGGCGATACACGGGTGCAGGCTGCCGGCGCTGTCGATCTGACGCCTCAGCGTCACAAGGCTGGGGGCGTTGGCAGCCTGTGTTTCGGCTGCATCCGATCGTCCGTTTTTCTTGTGCTTACCCGGCTTTCCATCCCTCGCCGCGGCGGAAACCGGGTCAGTCTCCGCCCCGCCACAAATAGGCCGTGCGCCTGTGTAAGTCAGGCGAGCATCCTGCATTCCCGGCAGGTAGCGCGCCGTCACCCGCTTCACCTCCGCCGCCACTTCGGGTGGCAGGGGCGCGCCTGGCCCGGCCGCCGGCGGGCAATCGTTGACAATCCGCAGCGGCGCTAAGGGGCGTTCGGTGTAGCGAACGCTCTTCGGCAGCGGGCGGTTCCATTCGAGACTTGCCAATGGGTCTCCATACAAAACGAAAGCGATCAGGGTTTTCTGATCCTCGCCATCTAAAAAGCCTTGGCGACCGGTCATCTCAACGTTGTAGAGCAGCTTGGCGCGGCGCAGCGCCTCCCCCACTGGCTGCCCCTCTCGCAAACCACGCCAAAACAGCTGACCCAGCAAGTCGGCGGCTGCCAACGGAGGTTCCACCGAGCCATACGCCGTGCAGGTGGCCCCCACCACCGCCAGCGCGCCGTTTTGCAAAAAACGTAAGGCGATGGCGTCATCGGGCGTACGGTTTTCGATTGACAGACCAAAACACGCCTCGCTAAAGATGATCTGCGGACGCTCGTTATGCGCATCCACAGTGTCGAGGTCTTGCGGGCGCAACGCCACCGGGTTCTCTGGCGCATCGCGGCCTTCTTGCGGATGGCGATGACCATACCATTCCGCCTTGTTCATCACCCCATGCAGATTAAAATAGGCCAGCCGCCCCTGCATCGGCGGGGTATGGTTAAGCGGACCATCTGTCTGCCCCTCTCCCACCCCCAACGGAGGCGAAACTAAAAGGCGCTGCTTCTCCGGCATCTCCGCGTAGACCAATTCGGCGGAGCGCTTCCAGATCGCCGCCGAGTAACCCAATGCGTGCGGGCCGCGCCGCTGCGCACCACGCCGCCGCCAGGCCTGCTTAAGCCAGGCCGCCAGACGCAGCCTCCACCCCTGTGGGCGGGTCGGGCGAGCGTGGCTTAACCGGATGCGCTCCAAGCTCTCTACCAGCAAATGAGGATCTTTACCCGCTCCGCCTGGCAGCCGCCCCACCGGCCATTCCGGCGAAAAATAGTTTTCATCATTGGCGGCATATGGGTTATCCGAGGCCACGTCCACATCCAGGTCATCGGTGGGGTTAGGCAGATGATGAAACGGCACAATCTCCGGACCGCCCACAATCAACAGCGCCCCCAGGCGTTCCCCATGCCCACCCAGCGCCAGGTCGAGGTCGCGCAAAAACAATTTGATATCCCACGGATCGCCAGAGCGCACCGGCGTCAGCCCCAGAGGCCGTAAAGATTGGGCGTCGTCGGCCAACACCAGTCGCGCCCCCCAGCGCGGCAGGCAGGCCACAGCTTGCACCAACCCCGCCATGGCGCTCTCCACCTTTGCCGCCTCCTCACCGTACACCTCCACAAGTTTGCCGTGCAGCGAAAAGACCACGTAAATCGGATACCGGCCATCCATATCGCCAATCGGCAGCTGCTTAAACTTACGCGCCAGCCGGTTGATTTCCGCCGCGGCTGCCCGCAAATCGGGGTCTGCCGGTTTCGGCGGCAGCCCTTTGGGCGGCGCGATCCGGCGCGCAGGCGGGGGGAACCCCTCCCCCTGGTGAGCGTCATTTGCAGATGGGCCAGGCAGACCAGCCACATCGGCCTTAGACTGGTGGGAGGCAGCCGCCAAGCGCCCCGGGGCAGAGCCGGCGTGGGCTGGTTGAGCGCTGCCCGCAGACGAAGCGGGCGTTATGCCGCCTCCGCCGGTAGGAGCACAGTCCGGCGCTCCACCAGGTATTTTACCGGCTTCAGGCTGCGGCGGGGTGCTGCTCCAGATGCGCCGGCCCCGCGCGCCAACTTGCGTTGCGCCGTCGAGCAAGCCCGGCGCAAGCCCTGGCGCTATCTCTACAAGCTCATCACCCTTAAGCGGCTCCGTCATCGTCGGAGCGGGGCGGGGAGCGCGAGGGAGAGCGGCAGGTTGAGTGGCCCAGTCGCCTGGCATACCACCCCCACCGGCGGGCGGCGTGGGCTGTTCGATGGGCGAACGCGCACCGAGGCCAGCCGCCTGCGCATCTTCTCGCCCTGGGGCGGCCCCGGCCGGCGGCGCAGGATGGTCGAGCGCCGCAGCCTGAACCGGCGCTTCCGTTGCCGCCGCGTCAAATGTCCTGCCCGCCTCCAGGCGGTTCCATCCTAACACTGCCGCCACAGCCGCCGGCGGCATGGCAGGCAGCCCCAGGCTCACCTCATCCGACCACAGAGCCGTGTAGGGGTGCACACAGCCCCACAAGCGGTGCGCAACCTGTGCCCCCAGGTCGCGCACCGCGGCCTGGTGCAGCAGCGCTACCCCCTCATCCGACTGCTCGCCTTCAGCCAGCCAACGCCCCAACCACAGCATCACCGGCAGGCAGTCCGGCCAGCGGTGGTGATATTTAGCCGCCACTGCAATTTCCGCCGCCATTCCATCCGTATCTTCGCCCAGGGCGGCCCCCTGCAACGCCAGCCATTGTAAATGCAGCGCCGCGGCCAAAGGCTGCTCGACCTCCGAGCGATAGGCGGCTAAAAACCAGCTGGTGTGCTGAAGAATCTGTTCAATGCGCTGCTCTTCGCCGGCCGCTTCCACCTGGTCGAGCCGACGGCGCGCCTCGCCCACCAGGCGGCTCCAAGCCGGCATCTCTGCGGCTTCGCCCGTGCCGGTGAGGGCCGCACGCCAGGCCTGGGCGAAGGGGTCTTCCTGCCCCGTGGCCGCGGCCAGGGCCAACAACCCATCTACCGCACCCACATAGGCCGGGTCGGCGCGCAACAGTCCCTGCAGCACCGGCGCAGCTTGCGCAAAGCGTTTCTCGCCCAACAACGCTTTTCCGTAAAGCAGGCTCACCGCCAAATCGCCGGGAAAATGGCCCAGCCAGTGCTGTGCGGCCTGGCGCACATACCCATAAGCCCCGGCGGTCAACCCGGCTTCCAAAACCCGCAGATATTCTTGGCGATCGAGACGTGTTTTCATAATTTGCTACCATGGACAATAACCAAACCCATCACAGCCCCCAACAAGCGGCGAATGCTTACCTCGTCCGGGGCCAACTGAACCGCCCGGCGCAGCATCGCCTCCGCAGCCAGGTAATCTTTACTATCTTTTAGCACCAGCCCGGCCTGGTAATACGGGCGGTAATCCCCCGGAGAAACACTCATCGCCTTTTGAAAGACCTTTAGCGCCGATTTATACTGCCGCCGTTCCTGGTAGGCGCGACCCAACTCCATCAACATTTCCGGGTTGGATGGGGCCAGGTTAGAGGCTTCACTGAGGTGTTGAATCGCCTGGTCAAGCTGTCCACTCGCGCGCATCTGCATCCCAATCAAGGCGTGCAGCCCGGCGCGCCGCTCTGGAGTGAGGTTATTATGCTCATCTTGGAGCGCCTGGCGGGCGGTTTGTACTGCGGCGTCGTTCTCACCCGCCTCCAGAAGCCAGTTTGCCAGATCGGCGGCGATATCCGTGCGCTGGGGGTTTTGTTCAGCCAAGGCCTGTAAACCAGGCAAGGCGGCTTCCAGCCCCTGGGCGCGGCGCTGCACATTAGCCCGCTCCAGCTGCAGCGTTAAAGGGTCTGAACTGCTCAGCAGGGCGTGATCCAACACTTTAAGCGCCTCCAACGGTCGGTCCAAAGCCTCCAGGGCCTGGGCGGCCAGGTGCAGCGCCTCGCTGTGTTCGGGTTGCAATCGCAGCACCGCCTGGGCCTTGCTCAACGCGCCGCGAGGATTATTGCTCTGCATGGCAATCCGCCCGCGCAGCAGCAGCGCATCAGTCGGCTCGTTTAAGGCGGCAATCGCTTTATCGGCGCTCAAGGCGGCGGCTTCCCACAAGCTGGCGGCTGCCTGCGCCTGGGCGAGAGCTAACCAGCCCGGCCCGCTTTCCGGTTGTAGATGAACCGCTTGCTCCAGCGCCGTAATAGCGCGCGCAATTTGACCCTTCTCAATGTAGATTCGTCCCATCCCCAAGTGATTTTGCGCCTCTTGAGGATCGAGGGCGACGGCTTGCTGCAGATGCTGCATGGCCTTCGCATGGTCGGGCAGTCCTATAGCCTGCTGCTTGCTCTGATAAAGCTGGGCGGCCAGGCTTTGCCAGCGCGGCTCATCCGGCCAAATTGCCAGGGCCTGCCCAATCGCCGTCAGCGCCGCCTCCATCGCCTGGCAGGCCAACGCTAAGCGGGCTGTCAAGAAATGCAGCATGGCAATATTGGGCCAATCTGGGGCGGCGTTTTCCACGCAGCTACGGGCGTCGGTCAAGGCCTGGCGAGGATCGGGCTGGGCAAGCGCTTTTTGCACGCCCACCAGGGCATGGGCGCGCACATCGCGGCCATCAGCGGCGGGCGTCCAGGCAATTTGCAAACACTGCAGCGCCAACGCCGGCCGCCCTGCGCCGCGATAGGCCGCCATCAAGGCGGCCAGCGCCGCCGAATCTGGCGTCGTCGCCCGCAATAACCCCTCCAAAACCCCGGCCGTTGACACCGACGGCGTAAAAGCCGCCCGCCCACGCCCCATCCATAGCGCCAAAGTTTGCCGACAGGCATCGGTGAGTTGCGTAACCGCGGGGGTTTCCTGATACACAGCCGGCATCCCCAACAAACCCGCCGCCTGCCCAAAGGCGTTTTCCATCTCCTGGCGCTGCGCTTCGCTAATCGCCGCCGCCCCAGGAGCGTGACGAGTGACATCCACATCCTGGCACAGGCGTTGGGCCTCAGCCTTGAGGGTTAATAGCTGGGCGCGCTTGAAATACGCCAGTGGGGTTTCGGGGATCATTTCAATCAGCCGATCCACCACCGACAGGGCGTCATCGAACATGCGGCTCTCGATAAGCGCCTGCGCCACCCCCAAGAATGAAGCGATGTAATCCGCTTTGGTAGATGGGGGGACGGTAGGCGTCTGTTCCAGGCGCATGCGTGTAATCGCGTTGCGGGCCGCGCGACAGCGGCGATCGCGCTCATCAAGATCGATCACGCGGTTACGCAAGCGCGCTTCTGCAGCATGCGTGCGCGGATGGGTGTTATCCAACGCCCGCAGTTCAGCAACGGCTTCGGCGGCCAGCGCATCATCCCCCACATCCAAAGCTAACTCAGCCCGGCGCGCCACGTGTTGAAAATCGTGATAAGCCGGCGAATCAGCCGGCGCGCCGGACAGCAGTTGTTCCAGAGCCAGGCGCGGGCGCAAAGTGTCTGCGGCCAGGTCTGCGGCCAACAGATGCAGCGAGCTGCGCAGAGCCGGGTCGCTGTGGGGGACGAGATGTTCAACGCCGCGCATCGCTTGCTCAAACGCTTCGGGCAAACGCGCCGACTGGCGCAGCGTATCGGCCAGGCGGTAGCGCAGCCGTGGATCGTGCGGCGCACGGCCAGCCGCTTCGCTCAGGCTGTCCAGAGCGTCTTGACGGCGACCGGCAGCCTGCAACAAGTCGGCCTTGCGAACATGCAGCGCAGCCTGTTCATCGTCAACCCCCAGCGCCTGGTCGATGGCCTGCAAGGCGGCGGCTGCATCTCCGGCCATCTCGTGGGCCAGGGAAAGCTGGGCGAGCAGTTGCGCCCGCGCCGCCGGTTGAGTGGCTTCGGCCTCTGGAGCACGGCTTGCCAGGGCCTGGTAGAGGCGCACCGCCGCGGGGCCTTCTCCGCATTGCAAGGCTGCCTCCGCGCCCTTCTTTAGCGTCTCCCCGGAAAGCTGCTCCACTGGCAAATCTGCGGAAGCCAGCCGCCGGAAAGATTGCGTGGCGCGGGTCAAATCGCCGGCCTCCAGGTGGGAAAGCCCCAGGCGAAGCAGCAAATCGCCGCGTTTGGGTGCATATCGCCCCGCCTGGGTGAGCGCCTGTTGCAGGGTGCGCTGCACCGCGTCCAGGTGAACGCCGGGCACAGCGCGCAAACGGTCGGCGTGATCCGCCAACCAAACCAGGTTCTCGACATTTTCAGGCTGTAAGCGTAAGTTTTCCTGGGCGGCTTGCAGCGATTCAGGAGCCAGGCCACACGCCAGGTAGGCCTCCGCCAGGCTGCGGTGCAGATCGGCATTATCAGGCTGCGCCTGAACCGCATCTTTGAGGGCGGCGGCGGCCATTTCGGGCTGATCGAGGCCCAGGGCGGCCTTACCAAGCCCCGTCGCCAGGCGTATGCGCAAGCCGGCCGCCTGGTTAGCGGGTTCATCTAAAGCCTGCCGAAACGAGTGCATGGCTTTACTGGTTTCACCCACGGCTGCGTAGGCTTCGGACAGCAAAACGAGCGCCTCGCCCCGCGTTTCACCGTTCACATTGGCATGATGGGCCTGGGTGAGCCATTCCAGGTGCGGCAAAGCCTGCCGCGCCGCCGGAGCGGTTTGCGGTGAACGCATCAGCGCTCGCGCCAGTTCCAGGCGGGGCTGCGCCGCCTCTGGCTGCCAGGCAACCACCTGCTCGAGCAAGGGCGCGGCCTCATCCAGTCGATCCAGGCCAAGGCGAGTTTGCGCGACGGCATAAGCCAACTCGGCAGCCAGGGCAGCGGGCAAAGCCTCTTGCGCCATGGGGGCCGCAAAGGCCGGTTCTAACACGGCCTGGGCTTCTTCCAAAAGGCCCATGCGCAGCAAGGTTTGCCCCAGGCGCAGCGGTGTGCGGCCATTGCAACCCAACTTTGCCGCCGTTCTAAAGCATTGCAGCGCCTGGGGCATAGATCCCTGCCGTTGGTAGGCCTCACCCAAAACCAGGTGAAATTCGCCCTCTTGCGGCATCGCCTGGATAGCCTGCTGAAGGGTCTTGACTGTCTGCTCCGGCTGATCCAGGTGAACGATGGCCTGCACAAGCCCACGCCATAGGTCGGGCTGGTCCGGCGCCAGGCGAGCGGCGTGTTCAAAATGCAGGGCTGCGCCGGCGTCGTCTCCGGCGGCCTGGGCGAGGCGCGCCAATGCCTGGTGTGCATCCAGGTCGTTGGGGGCCAACGCCAGCGCCTGGCGGCTTGCCGCCGCCAATGGGCTGCCTTGGCCGGCATGCTGGGCACAGACCATCATGGCATGCAGCTCGTCCAGGGTGGGATGAGGGTTCTCGGCCAATGCCTGAGAGCGTTCTTCCAACGCGGCCGCCCACTCATCTTGGGCTTCCAGGGCCTGCACCATCAAGCCGTGCAGCGCCCGAATCGCATCTTCGTCCGCCGGCTGCTGTAAACCCAGCCCGGCAAGCGCCGTGCATGCGTCACCCAAAGCGGCTTCTACTTCGCCCAAGGTAAACGCGGTTTGAGCCGCCTGGCGCAGTAAGATCGGGTCAAGCGGGTAGACCTCCAACCCCAAGCGGGCGGCTCGTAAGCTCTCTTTCGCTAACCCTTCATCGCTTAACAATTGCACCAGCGCGCGATACTCGTCCAGCGCCAGTTCGCACCCCTGCGCATCTAACACGTGCACGGTTTGAGCAGCCTGACTGGCGGCCTCTTTATGATTATCTAAGCGCGCTGCCACCTGCGCCCACGCCAGAGTCAGGGTGGGATGATGATCGCCATCGGCCTGGCGGCGTTCCAAATAAGCGCGGGCGTCCATGGCCCGGTCGGCTTGCAGCAAAGCGCCTACCAGCCCGGCCACGAAGGGGTGTTCATCGGGGGCCATATGGAGGGCCTGCCTCCAGGCTTCCAGGCTGGTCTCTTGCGCTGTATCGTTCCAATCTTCATCGTGCGGGCCATGCGCCATCGAAACCGCCTGTGCGAACAGCGCCAGCAGATGGCCGCGCAGACGGCTCATCTCGCGCAGCGATTCGGCCAAGAGCGGCATGGCGGTGTCCAGGTCGGCGGCCAATTGATACGTCTGCGCCAGGCGCAGCGATCCCGCCAGGCTATAGAACTGCTCGCCCAGGTCCGCGGAGGCGGTCTCCGGGCGGGGAGCCGCCCACACCGCCGCCTGATCGGCCAAAAACCGCTTCGCCAGGCGCTGTGATTGTGAGGGGCGGTGCAGCGCCAATTCGCGCAGCACTGCCAGCCCGTGCGCCGGCGGCAGGTCGCCAAGCAGGGCGTTGACCTGTTCGTACAGCGCCTCTTCGGGCTGCGGTTGGCACAGCAGCGCATGCACGGCCAACATCGGGCCGGCGCGGCCATCGGTTTGCACCAGGGCGCGCAAGAAGCGACCGGCGTCGGGCAGCAAGCCGTAAGCAATCGCCGCACAGCACAATCCTTGCGCCCCAACCAGCGGTGCGCTGTGCAGCGCCTCCCGCCAACTAGCGCCAGCGCGGTAGCTTTCGCGCAAGCGCAGCGCTTGCCAGGCAGCGGCGCGCAGCGTTTCGAGGGCGTTATCACTCGCAGATCCCCCCTGGCGTGGGCCAGGCTGCTCAAGTTCAGCTTTAGCGCCGTTCACCCAGGCCTGCCAGGCTTCCGGCAAAGCTTCTAATGGCGCGGCTTGTAATTGCGCCGGCGATAATGGGCTGTCTAGCGCCAGCAATGCCAGGGCGGCAGGCCCCCAACCGGTGCTGTGCGGCGGACGGCCCAACGCTTGCGCTCCCAGCCGGCTGCCATCCAGCGCCTCCCAAATCAGCTTATCTTGCCGCAAAGCAGCCAGCGTGTAGACCCATTCTTGCCCCGTCAATCGGGTTTTCAATGCCATAACCAGAGGGGTTTGTTTCATCACTGCACCTGAAAGAGTACCATGGCAAAATATACCGAGGCGGCCATCATTAATAGGCCAAAAATGCACAAGGTGATGCCCACACCGCGCTTCGTATTTACCAGCTGGTTCATCGCATCCACCAGGGTTGAGGCGTTCCCCACAATGCCGGAAAGGTCTTCCACCAGGCCCTTCTGCGCCAGGCGCGCCGTATAGTTCGCCAGGGTTTGGATATCGGCCCCGGCTGTCCGCAGGGTTAAGACCCAAATCCCTATCATAAATGTGAAAAGCCCGGCCAAAAAGAATCCGCTGTCGAGCCAAACAAATAAATTCGCTGCTGTAGGCATCATGCCTTCTACCTCCATAGGGGTGATAAGGTTGGGAACTGGCAGTTTAGCCCGCCGTTGCCGATTATTTCTTGCCAGGTCTGCTGAAAATAGGTCTGGCTCATATCGGTCACCGCGGTATTTAGCCACAACCCGGCCATTAGATTGGGATCGGCTGCTGCAAAGGATCGCTCCCAATCGCGGCACAGGCCATCTAGAACTTGCGCCTGGCGTATGCGGGCTTCTCCCGCCGGCGTGACGGTGGTTAAACCCGCCAGGAGCTGATCGGGCATGACAGCCACGCCGTTTAACGGCGCACCGCCGGTCAGGTGCAGCAAACCGCTAAGCGAAGCGCGATCTAAAATCAAATACTGGTTCCAAAGCAGATTTTTACTATCAAGGGCGTTGATGAAGGCCGGGTCGGCCTGACTGCGTGGCGACCATCGAAAGCCGGCGTCCAGTTCGTCTGGGGTCTGGGCGCTTTGCGCAGAAGGCAGCAGAGGGAAAAAAGAAACCTCATTATCTTGTTGGCTGCGCACAATGAGCCACAAGCCTTCCAGGCGAGCGCCGTCTTCTAACCGCTCTACCCAGCCTAAAACAATATTTTCCTGTTCATTGTTACCAAAAAACGCCGCGGGCGTGCCCACCACCGGCGCAGCAGGCGGGGGATTGGAGGGGTTGGGGGAGTGGGAAGCGGTTATGGTAAGAATGCCAAAAAGGATCACCACCGCGCTGAGCACAACGACAATCGGCCCACTAGAGGTTGTGCGGATATATTGGATGGCATCATCGAGCGCCACCCAAAGGGCAATCTCAAAGCGATTTAAAATAGTGTTGATTGTCACCATAACCTCCGAATTCTAGCGCGACGAGCTAATTTTAAGTATCTTGCCCTGCCGGTCTACCAGGACGCGCACCACGATGGGAATCGCCGTCCGATCGGACGCGGCAGCCTGGCCCTTATAGATCATTAAATATGCGGGTTGACTGCCTGAAGCCCCCCTACCCGCCCCTAAAAGCGCCGCCGTAAACGCCCGATAAGATTGGATGCGGGGGCGCTTGCCGGCCAAAATTGGAAAACGGCGATAAATTTCCTGGTTAACAGAAGCAAGCATTTGTGTTTTCATCTATCACCGCCGGCGTATATAAGTGGGGATGTTCAGGTCGGAGCGAGACGGCGAGTTAGCGCCCTGCAGGCCATGCGCGCCGCCCGCCAGCGCGTCCGGCGCAGTCACAGCCACCGCCGGTGAAGCCACTTGCACATCCACCGGCGCTTCTACCTGCGAGCGCGGCGACTGCAAAGCCGAGACGCCGTGCGATGAACCGGCGGGCGCATCCACCGGCGACCCCGCCCGCCCTTCCAGTCGCCCCGGCAGGCGCGCCGCCGCCGCGCCGCCAGCAGCATCGCGCTCCCCGCCCGGCGAGGCCTTCGCCGGTTTGACCGCGAACAGCGCGTCGCTCAGGCTTGGCTTCCCCAAGCCGGTCACTAACAAAATCACCTGGGCGCGGTCTTCCATGCGTTCGTCGTTGGTTAGCCCAAAGAACAATTCCACCTCGTCTCCGGTGAGTTCTTGCAATCCGCTAAGGGCTTCCTGCACCTCAAACAGGGCCAGGTCGCTCCCGCCGGTGAAGTTGACGATGATCCCGCCCGCGCCGCTCAAGTCCACCCGATCCAACATGGGGTGATTCAAGGCCTGCTGCACGGCCTGGATGGTCTTATTCTCACCCTGGCCTTGCCCAATCGCCATCAGCGCCCCGCCGCCCATTAACAGGATGCGCCGGATGTGGGCGAAGTCGATATTAATCAGGCCGGTCTCGGCGATCAACTCGGTGATGCCCTGAACCGCCTGGCGCAGCGCGTCGTCGGCCAACTGGAAGGCCAGCTGCAAAGGCAGGGCGGACGAGGCATCGGTGTTAAGGCGGTCGTTAGAGATCGTCACCACGGTATGCGCATGACGGCGCAAATTCGCCAGCCCCTCATCGGCGGTGTGCTTGCGGTGGGCCATCTCAAATTCGAAAGGCGTGGTAACAACGCCAACCACAACCGCGCCGAGCGAGCGGGCGATTTCAGCGGCCACTGGAATGGCGCCGGTTCCGCTGCCGCCGCCCATACCGGCGGTGAGAAAGACGATATCAGCGCCACTCAGAGCGGCTTTGATCGCTTCCCGG
Source organism: uncultured Anaerolinea sp. (assembly GCA_964531975.1). Classification (GTDB taxonomy): domain Bacteria; phylum Chloroflexota; class Anaerolineae; order Anaerolineales; family UBA4823; genus RBG-16-57-11. The sequence continues at coordinate 122,298 of CAZHFU010000002.1, forward strand.
CTTTCTTCAGCCGCGGCCCGACCGCGCTGGGGGTTGCCGCCGGCCCCATGCCCCCCAGTAACCTTTGGTCCCAATAAAATGCGTGTGGGGGCCGAGTTAAGTTTAAGCGCCTGAATATCGGTATTGGCCGCGATGAACTCCACGCCGCCCATTTGCAGCGCCATCATCCGTTCCACTGCATTGCAGCCGCCCCCGCCCAGGCCTAACACTTTCATCACGGGCCGCAGGGGCTGCCCGGCTTCGCAAGGCACGGAAGATGAACAAGATTTGACAGGCTCAGGGCTAGAAATAGAATTCATTCAAAACTCTCCTGGTTACATGACTACTGGCAAAACCATTTGCCGGTGTGGGGAACAGTTAATCCGTTGCAAAAAACGTGCCATCATCCAATATCCGGTCCACCTGGCAGCCGGATTGGCGCAGCATCTCGATAGCCTCCGGCGAGATGGCCCCATCCCCGCCCACCACCGTCACCCGGGCGGCATGCTGCGCCTCGGCTAAAGAAAAACCAATCGTGGGATGAGAGACGCTCAACATTGGTTCGATGAGCGCCAGGTCCCAATTTGCAGCGCCCCAGGCATATAGGGGCAGCAGAATGTAATGGGAAATCGCAGCCCGGCCGCCGGCCCGCATTTCAACCGGCGGAGCAGCGAGCGGCGCAGGCGCGGGGGTCGCCGCGGGGGTCGCCGCGGGGGTCGCCGCGGGGGGCGCGGGCTTTGGCGTGGGGGGCGCCGCGGGGGGCGCGGGCTGTGCGGTGGCCGCCAACTCAACCGCCCGACCTCGGCTATGCGCAGGGCTTCCGCACTCCAGGCCCGCTGCGCCTCGGTTATCCATCCGCTCTCCCCATTTCTCCGCTTCCACCCCGGCGCCACGCTCCGGCGGCCAGGTTATGTCATCCCAGCTTTCTAGTAAAACCGGCCACAGCCGCCACCCCACAGGCCCGGCTTCCCCCGCCCCGCCGCCAACCAATCCCCGCCCTCGGTCGGGCGCGGCCGAGGTTTGCGCATCCTCAGCCGCCCGAGACGCGCCTTGCCGTACCTGGTTAGCCACCCATTGGCGCAGCGCACCGGCCGCCGGCAGTGGTTCTTCGCCCGGCGTAAACCAGGCCTGCGCCGACCAGGGATCCTCCGCCTCGGCGGCTAGCAGCCAAAAGTTGCACGCTAACACCGGCGCATCCAGCCGCGGCACGCCCACTTGCTCCCCGGCCAGGCTGCGCGCCAGCGTCTGATGCACCTGGGCATGCCGCAATCGCTCCGCCAGGGATAGGCCCGCTCGCGGCCCCTCCGGCATACGTTTTCCGGCCCGCAGCAGCAGCACCGGCGGGGCGAAGCCCAATTCCTCTTGCGCAATGCTGCTGTACCAATCGGCAATATGAAAACCACGCTGGTCTTGACAGCCCGACGGACTGCTGCACGACCGGTAGGGGCGAGCTTGCGGCCAGCGCCCCGGCCCGCCCGCCCCCCAATCCAGCCCGGCGGGGTTCACCCAGGCATCGGCGCTCAACGCCAAATTGGTGAGCAGCTCCGGCTCGGCCTGGCGGCGCAGCACTTTCAGCGCCCGCCGCAAAAAGGCCAAATCCCAATAATCGCCCCCCGGCTCTAGCGGCGGCAGCACCGGACGGATGCCATACGCATGCGAGAGACGCGCCAGGGGCAAAAAGCTGTCCACAAATCGCTCCACCAGGTCGCCCTGCGCCCACGCGCCGCCCCAAGCACTGCGCAGGTTAGGGTGATCGAACCAGGCGATATAGCGCACTCCCCAATCGGCATAGGCGCGCACCAGGGGATGTAATTCTTGAATTGTTTGCCCCATTACAAGTTGGGAAAAATGCAGTACCGGTTGGATGCCCGCCTGCCTCAGACCCGCGATAAACTCTTCGGGGATGGCGCGTTGGTTAGGGGCCGCCAGGGTCAACCAAGACGCCCCCAGCCCGGTTAATACCGGCAGCCAGGCATCTAAATCACTACTGCGATAGTGATGAGAATCTGCAAAATAATGAAATCCCAGGCGTTCAAACATAAGTCGCTCCTCGCTGCATACCTGTGTGCAAGAAATCTGCCAAACCTGGGAAAGGCGTTAATTTTCCTCCTACCTCGCGCCAACGCAATTCATACACCCCGACGGTAGAATAGCGGTGAATTAACGGTACAATAGACCTGTGGACGCCCCTCCAGGTATAAACAGTATGGAGAATAGTAATGATGACTTCTAGCTTTATTGTGGATGTAACAGAAGCCGATTTTGAATATGAAGTGATCGCCTTTTCGCAGGAAGCCCCGGTGGTGGTGGACTTCTGGGCGGAATGGTGCGGTCCGTGCAAGATGATTGGCCCCGTGTTGGAAAAGCTCGCCATTGAAGCCCAAGGCGGCTTCCGCCTGGCGAAGGTCAACGTAGATGAGAACCCGCGCCTGGCCGTGCGCTTTGGGGTTACCGGTATCCCCGCTGTGAAAGCTTTTCGCAATCAGCAGATTGTGGCCGAATTTGCCGGGGTGCGCCCCGAACCGGCTTTGCGGGAGTTTGTGCAAGCCCTGGCCCCCACGCAAGCCGACCTGGCCCTGGAAAAAGGCTTTAGCCTGCTCGATCAACAGCAGGCCGCCCAGGCTGCAAACGCTTTCCGCGAGGCGCTGGCCGCAGTACCTGGAAAACCCGAAGCCCTGCTCGGCCTGAGCCGGGCGTTGCTGCTGCAAGGAGGCAGCCCAGAGGCCCTTTCAATCCTCCAGCGCTTTCCTCCAAGCCGCTCCTACAATTCGGCCCAAATACTCCTACCCCTGGCCCAGGCATTGCAAGGTCTCACCCAAGGCGACCCGTTCAGCGGTGAAGACCCGCTTGACCCCGCCTACGAAAACGCCCTGCGCCTGGTAAGGCGTGGCAATTTTGAGGCCGCCATGGATGGCTTGCTCGACATTTTGCGCGAGAACAAACGCTACCGCGACGGCCTGGCGCGCAAGGTGATGCTGGGGCTGCTCGAAACACTTGGCGAAGGCAGCCCGGTCACCCGCAGCTACCGCAGCGAACTGGCCCTGGTGCTGTTCTAAAAGCTCTTTATTGAGCAGCTGCCCAAAAGATAATCTTGGGCAGCTGCTTGTTTTATCCACGCCGCCCAATGAGTTTATCTCTTGCTCAGCCGAGCGCGGTCATCTTGAGCCTGCTCTTGGAGCCACCCCTCTGGATAACCTATGCGAAAAAAAACCTCTCTCATTTTATTAGTAATCGCATGGCTGCTCTCAACCACCGTCCCTATACCCGCCCAACGCTTAACTTTTAACCCCGGCTACCCGCGCCTCGGAATGTGGTGGCCGAATGTGTACACTCAGCCGGCGGCGCAAATTGCCCGCTATGATTACGTGGTGTACGACGAAAGCCAGGCCGCCGAGGCCGGGCAGGTGAAGGCGCTCAACCCGAATGCGCTGGCGCTCAACAGCACTAACGCTTGCGAGCTGCCCTTTGACGATTCCGAGCCAGCCGGGCAGAACGGCAACGCCGCCGTCAGCGCCATCCCGCCCGAATGGTTCCTTACCCAAGTGGGAACCACCCTCAAGACCGCCGTCAACGCCACCCAAACCACGTTCAGCTTGAACGCTGTGACGGTGAGCGGCGGCGGTCAGAGTTACGATCTGTTTGTCCCCGGCGAGGCGGCGCTGATTGGCTGGGAGAGCGTCAAGGTAAAGTCGGTCAATAAGGCCGCCAAGACGATCACAGTGCAGCGCGGCTACGTGCGCCCGGCTTCCTCCCACCCGGCTGGAACGCGTATCGCCGCCCACGTCACCTTCTGGCCGGGTTCATGGCTGCTAAACTTAAGCGTCCAATCTCCCAAAGCCACTATCGACCCCCGCATCGGCCCCGAAAATTGGGCTGAGTTTCACGCCCGAACCGACGCCCACTTGCTGAATAACGCCGTGTGGGATGGTGTGCTGATCGACCGCGCCGACCCCGATCAAAGCTGGCTGGTGGGCGAGGCCTCCACCGCCCGCACACTCGACCCCAACCAGTCCAACACTCTGCCCAACGACAACTACGCCGCCTTCGACGCCGGCTGGAACATCGGTTTACGCGCCTACGAAAGCGAACTGCGCCGCCTGGTCGGACCGGATAAAATCCTCTACGTCAATTGGGGCATGACCAACTACGACTTGCTAAACGGCAACAACTACGAAGGGTTCCCGCAAGATGACGGCTGGTCTTACAGCTACCCCTGGAGCCAGACCGTCTTCGGCCCGGTGGAAAAGGGCAGTTATTTTGAATGGATGGAGCAGGCGCGCCGGCCCAACTTAACCACCATCCAAACCTACGAAGATGACAGCGGCCCAGACCCCTCCGGCGACGGGACTTACGATAACCCCTGTGCGCAGCCTGGTTTCGTTCCCAATTACCGCAAGATGCGCTTTGGCCTGGCTTCAGCCCTGCTTAACGACGGTTTCTTCAGCTACGAGATCAACACCAACGGGCATGGGTGGTTGTGTTTGCTGTGGTTCGATGAATATGATAACGCCGGGCAGGGGCGCGGCTACTTGGGCGCGCCCCTGGCGCCCGCGCAGCGCGCCGTGGGTCCGCTCCCCACCCCAAACCTGACCGTGGGCGGCGATATGGAAAACCAGGCCAACCTGGATAACTGGAATTTTTGGACCGAAACCGGCTACGCCGGAGCGACAAGCATCGACGCCGCCACCCACGCCGTCGGGACGGCCTCCCTGCGAATAGACATTACCCAAGCAGCCGGGGTGGACTGGCAGGCGGCGCTGGCCTATGAGCCGGCAGCCCTCACCGCCGGGCAGGATTACACCCTATCGTTTTGGGCGAAGGCGCAGGCAGAGCGGCCCATCAGCGCCTGGGCGCAGCGCAACAACCCACCCTGGGATACATGGTTGAATTTCGGGAGTTTCGAACTGACCACCCAGTGGCGGCGTTATGAGGTCTCGGTTCCCTCCACCGGCAGCGACGCAGTGGCGGCCTTGCAGTTCGGCTTCGGGCAAACCACCGGCAGCGTGTGGCTGGACGATATTCACCTACAACAAGGCAGTCGTGAGATATGGCGGCGAGATTTTACCAACGGCCTGGCGTTGGTGAACGCCAGCTCCCTCCCCCAAACCGTATCCCTGGAGGGCTGGTACATAAGAATTCGCGGAACCCAAGATCCAACCGTCAACCACGGCGGACTGACCAACCAGGTCGTGCTGCCGTCGCATGACGGGCTCATTCTGCTGCGCTACACCGGGGCGGTGCGGCAAATCTTTCTGCCGCTGGCGCGAAAGCTTGGCCGATGAGTGCTTGCCTGGATTCTTGGATATTCCCGGCCGCTGCTCGAAGCTCAAGCAATTGGAATTCGGCCCCCAGGCGTGTTGTATAATGAGGCCGTTATGACCCCCTACACCTACGAGTACCCCCGCCCCGCCGTGACGGTTGACATTGTGATCTTCACGCTGCGCGACAACCGCTTGCAGGCGCTGTTGGTGCAGCGCGCCCGCCCGCCATTCGAGGGACAGTATGCTCTGCCGGGCGGTTTTGTGGAGATGGACGAATCGCTGGAAGCCGCCGCTTTACGTGAGCTGGCCGAAGAGACCGGCGTTCAAGGAGCCTATTTAGAGCAGCTCTACACCTATGGCGATGTGGGTCGCGACCCGCGCGGGCGCACGGTGAGCGTGGCCTACTTCGCCCTCATTCCATCCGACGCGCCCCTACACAGCGGCAGCGACGCCCGCCAGGCGCGCTGGGCGCCCATCGACGCCCTGCCCGCACTGGCCTTCGATCACGATCAGATTGTGGCCTACGCCTTGCGCCGCCTGCGCTACAAGCTAGAATATACCGCCGCTTGTTTTGAACTGCTGCCCGAAGTATTTAGCCTTACGGAATTGCAGCACACTTATGAAATCATCTTGGGCGAGAATATCGATAAGCGCAATTTCCGGCGGCGCATCCTGGCGACGGGCGTCATCGAGCCAACCGCTCAGCGCCGCAGCGGCGATGGCCGGCCCGCCCAGCTCTACCGCTACCGCCCCAACGCTGTCGCTGAAGTTAAGGCCCGGCGGCTGTTCCCCTAGCACCAGGGCGCTTAAACGACAACCGGCTTCAGTACGCTGAAGCCGGTTGTCGTTTTATGATCCAAAATTGCAGCGCCCCACCATGCCGTGTGCTGCGTAGTTTTGAACCTGCCTTCGCAGGTTGGGAACCCGCCTCTTAGGATCCGCCTTGACTAAAGCCTTTCGGCCGCCTATCGCGTCACCGGGGGAAGATTGGGCCCCTATTAGTGAGTGTTGGCTCAAAACCTGGGGTGCGGCATCACGCGCACAGCAGGGGTAACATTCTTATACCATAAAAGGGGGGGCGCGGGAAGACTTTACAGATTAGAAAAAATTGAAAGCGGCTGCCCACATCGCGCCCGGCAGCCGCTTTTCATCAGTTCCTCACCTGCTCACCGGAACGCATCTGCGCCCCACAAACGTGATCTCCCATTCCATGTCTCCAGGCTCGCCAATGCCGCCACGCCTACGGATAGACGCGCTTGATAGTGCGTGGGAAGGCGATGGTCTCGCGGATATGCTGGATGCCGGTTAACCAGGTGACCAGGCGCTCTACCCCTAGCCCAAAGCCGGAGTGCGGCACACTGCCATATTTGCGCAGCTCCAGATACCATTCGAACGACTGGCGCGGCAAGTTATGCTCTTCCAGGCGCTTGAGCAGCAAATCGTAATCCGAGATGCGCTCCGAACCGCCGATGATTTCTCCATAGCCTTCGGGGGCCAGCAGATCGACGCTCTTACACACCTCCGGGCGACCCGGCCACGGTTCCATGTAGAAAGCCTTGACCGCGGTGGGGTAGCCGTAAACGAACACAGGTTTATCGAAGCGCGCTGTGAGGGCGGTTTCGTGCGGCGCGCCGAAATCCATGCCCCATTCAATCGCCAGCAGTTCTTTTTGTTCGGGGTCGTCGGTTTCAGAGCGGATTTGCTCCAGCATCTTCAGGGCATCATCGTAAGATACGCGCGGAAACGGCGGGGTTACGCGCGCCAATTTCTCCTCGTCGCGCCCCAGCGATTTAAGCTCCGGCCCGCAGTCGCGCAGCACTCGCTGCACAATGTGACTGATGAACTGCTCCTCGATTTCAATCATCCCATCCAGGTCGCAGAAAGCAATTTCCGGTTCCACCATCCAGAACTCGGTCAGGTGGCGGCGGGTCTTAGATTTTTCGGCGCGGAAGGTGGGGCCGAAACAGTACACCTTACCAAAAGCAAAGATGTTAGCTTCGTTGTAGAGCTGGCCGCTTTGGGCCAGGTAGGCTTCGCCCTCGTCAAAGTAGGGCGTGCCGAACAGCGTAGTCGTCCCTTCACAGGCCGCCGGGGTGAGGATGGGCGTATCCATGTGGGTGAAGCCGTTATCGTTGAGCCATTCCCGAATGGCGGCAATCGCCGCCGAACGCACCTTGAGGATCGCCCACTGGCTGGGCATACGCATCCACAGGTGACGATGGTCGAGGGCGAAATCTACGCCATGCTCTTTGAGCGCCATGGGGTAATCTTCCGCCGCCATCTGAACCACCTCGAAATGGGTGATGCCCACCTCGAACCCGCCCGGAATGCCTGGAGCGCGGCTATCGGCGCGCACTTTACCGGTGATAATCACCGAGGACTCTTGGGTGACATGGCTGGCAGTGTTGAACTCTTCGGGGAGCAGATCGTTTTTAAAAGCCACGCACTGCGCAAAGCCGGAGCCATCTCGCACCAACAGAAAAACCAGCTTGCCCTTATCGGTGCGGTTGTAAACCCAACCACGCACTACCACTTCCTGGTCTACGTACTGGGCAATATCTTTGATTTGAATGATCTGTGCCATAATATCTCCTCTTAGCTGCTCTGCGGAGAGGACGGCGAAAACGCCGCCCTGCTCCCAATCAAGCGCGCCGGTATGATCTATTCTACTATCTTAATATGCAGTTCTTGCAGCTGCTTCGGTTCCGCCGGCGAGGGGGCGTCGGCCATCACATCGCGGCCCATCTGGTTCTTGGGGAAGGCGATCACCTCGCGGATATTCGGTTCGCCGGCCAGGATCATGCACACGCGGTCAATGCCGGGGGCGATGCCGCCGTGCGGGGGCGTACCATATTCGAAGGCTTCCAGCATATGCCCAAAGCGCTCCTGGGCCACCTCGTGCTCCAGGCCAATCAGGGCGAACACCTTCTCTTGTAATTGGCGTTTGTGAATACGAATTGATCCGCCGCCCACTTCATAATTATTCAGCACCAGGTCATACTGTTGGCCGCGGGCTTTGCCGGGATCGCTATCCAACAGGGGCAAATCTTCGGTCATGGGGGAGGTAAACAGGTGATGGCTGGGGTCCCAACGCTGTTCATCTTCATTCCAGGCAAAAAGGGGAAAGTCGATGACCCAGCAAAAAGCCAGCACGTTGGGGTCTGCCAGGTGCAGGCGTTCGCCTAATAGCACCCGCAGCCGCCCCAACACCTCAAATACCAGGGCGGGGCGAGAGTCAGCCACGATTAGGAGCAAGTCGCCCGGTTCGGCTTCCAGGCGCTGTTCGATGTTCGCCGCCACCTGAGCGGGTAAGAACCTGGCGAACGAAGAGCGGGCCTCGCCGCCGTCTTTAGGCAGAGCATGCCAGGCCAGGCCCTTGGCCCCAAACTTCTTGACATACTCGGTTAGCTCGTCAATCTGCTTCCGGCTGTAATCGGCGCAGCCCTTCGCGTTGAGGCCGCGCACATGCCCGCCTTCGGCCAGAGCGGCGTCGAAGACCTTGAAGCCGCCGCCTTGCACCACCGGGCTGAGGTCTTTTAGCTCCAGCCCAAAGCGCAAATCGGGGTTGTCTTTCCCAAAACGTTCCAGGGCCTCGTCATAGGTCAGGCGCGGCCACGGGCTGGATAGTAAGCGCTTTTCGGGCGTCACCTCTTTAACTAACTGGGTGAACATGCCTTCGGCCAGGGCCATAATATCTTCGCGCTCAATGAAAGACATCTCGATATCAAGCTGGGTAAACTCCGGCTGCCGGTCGCCGCGCTGGTCTTCATCGCGGAAGCAGCGCGCAATCTGGAAGTATCGCTCGACCCCCGCCACCATCAGCAGCTGCTTAAGCTGTTGGGGAGATTGCGGCAGAGCATAGAATTGGCCGGGGTGAACGCGCGAAGGAACCAGGTAGTCGCGGGCGCCTTCGGGGGTGGTTTTGAATAAGATCGGCGTTTCCACTTCGATAAAACCGCGCTCGGCCAGATAGTTGCGGATAAAACGGACCACCCGATGGCGCAGCTCCAGGTTGTGGCGCATACGCTCCCGCCGCAGGTCAAGGTAACGATAGCGCAGACGGGTGTTTTCGTCGGGTTCTTCTTCCTTATTGATGGAAAAAGGAGGAGTTTTAGCCTGGTTGAGAACCACCACCTTGCTAACCGCCACTTCGATCTCACCGGTGGGCATATTGGGGTTCTCTGCGCCGGCCTGGCGCGGGCGCACCACCCCTTCAAGCTGCACCACCCACTCCGGGCGCAGAGCGTCCATGTCGGCGCGCACATTTTCGGGGGTGTCGTCATCGGCCACCACCTGCACTAAGCCATAGCGGTCGCGCAAATCTAAGAACGCCACGCCGCCATGATCGCGGCGGCGATGCACCCACCCCGCCAATTGCACAGCCTGGCCGACCTGCTGACGGCGCAGTTCTCCGCAGGTGTGTGATTTATACATAACTCTCCTCCTATAGAAAAAAATCGCCCTACGCAAGCTGCTGCGTCGGGCGATTGGTTTTTAAGGCTAAGGACTAACGAACCGGTAGCCCTTGCCCCACCGCCCGACGCAGTGAATTATTATCGTTGGCGTTACCATCAACGAGGTTCACTTCACAGCCGGCGCGGGGGTTTGAGATTGCTACCATTAGCGGTGCATTATAGCATGATTTTTAATGGTTTAATATTGATCTTCCAAGTCCATCGCTTCGGCCCGGTCGATAATTTCTTCCTGAGTGCGGGGGTTTTTTCGTCCCGAAGCAATATGAAATTCGGATGGGCGCTCGCCCGGTTCGAAGCCGGCCAAGACGACCAACAGCTGCGCCGGCACACTGCCGGCGTTACGCCATTTGTGCTGGTATTGGGCCGAGAACAACAGCGTGTCGCCCTGGTTTAGGAGGAATTTTTCGTGTTCCACTTCATATTCCACCTGTCCGTTAAGGCACATCACAAACTCATTACCAGAATGGATCATGCCAAACGGGCCGCTGCCGCAGTTCAGATCGAGCTGCAAAAGAAACGGCTCCATCGACCCGCTGAAGGTCTCACCGCCCAGCCCCTCCCACTGCCCTTGCGGAAGGGCCACCTGCTTGCGCTCGGCGGCGCGCCGGAAGACAATCGCCTGACGCGGCGGCTCTAATCGGAAGAAGGCCGTAATGGGCACCTCTAAGGCTTCAGCCAGTTTATGGAGCGTGCTAACCGAAGGGGAAGTTCGGCCGCGTTCGATCATACTCAGGGCGTTGGTTGATAGCGCGCTGCTGCGCGCCAGGGCGCGCATTGATTTGCCCCGTTCGGTGCGCAGTTGGCGCAGCCGCATCCCAACATCTAACGTCAGGACCTCGTTCGTGAATATATCCATTCGACCTCCAAATTGATTGCCCGATTAGTGACATGAAAGTACAAGCATTATACACAATGTTTGCAAAAAAGTATATTAGTAGACAAAAAAGATGAAGCCGCCTACCGCATGCCAGATCGGATGCTGTCCGAAAAGGCGCTAAACCCGGCAAGCGTTCACGCCGCAGCTTCCCCAGTTTCATCCGTGGCCCGGCCGCGCACCGTCGGGGTCGTAGGCAGAGACCATGCGCCGGACTATATCCGCCATTGGCTGCGGCGGGGCGGGCCAATGAGGCGCTCACAATTGCATGGGCCGCCGGATCGAGCGGAACCCAGGCGTTCAGATCGAGTTAGCCGGGCGCAGTTGCCTTTACCCCACATCGTTAAACAATGGCATGATAGGGCGGCTCAGGCGGGCGATAAGCTGGTTGGCTCCTTCGCCGCGCCGGGCGATCCCAGGCGGCGCGTGCGGCGGGGCGTGCACGGCAGCCCAAGAGATAGGTCTTCGCGGTCAATCGCTCGCCCACATCCGGCGCGATACCCAGAGACACGGCAAACCGGGCCGGGTGGTTTTGCGCCAGGGCGGCGAAATCATCGAGCAGGCGGGGGCTTTATCTTTATAATCCACGGAGAGGAGGCGCGACGGAAAATTTCATCCCCGCTAATCAATAGATGAGACCGCGCGGCAGTCCAACCCATCAAGGCCTGTCGCGCCCCCGGCGGATGGGGAGGGGTTGCATTGACAATTAGTTTATCAAGGGTCTATAATCGCGAGGCAGCCTATAATTATGAACAACGTCTATTCTCCCACCAGCTCCCCGGAGCCATCCGATTGGTTAATCAACATGCAGCAAGGGGTGAAAGTTTATCCCACCGCCGCCGGCCCGCTCACCGCCCTTAAAGGCATTACCCTGCAGGTGCGCCGCGGCGCATTCGTGGCGATCTCAGGTAAATCGGGAGCGGGCAAAACCACCCTGATTAATATGCTCAGTGGGGTAGATCATCTCACCTCCGGTGAAGTGTGGGTGAATGGCGCGCCGCTGCATACGTTGGGTGAAGACGCCCTGGCTAGCTGGCGCGGGGCTAACCTGGGCATTATCTACCAATCTTTTTACCTGATGCCAAGCTTGTCGATCATTGATAATGTAATGCTGCCGGTGGATCTGGCCGGGCGCTTCGAGCGCCGCCGCACACCGCAAGAAGCCCTGGCGCTGCTGCGCCAGGTGGGCCTGGAAGACCACGCCTATAAGCTGCCTTCCGAAATATCGGGCGGACAGCAGCAGCGCGTGGCCGTGGCCCGCGCCCTGGCAAACGACCCCCCCCTGCTCCTGGCCGATGAACCCACCGGGCGGCTGGATAGCGCCAACGCCGAAAATATCTTCCAAATATTTTTAGCCCTGGTGGAACGCGGCAAAACCATCCTGATGGTGACCCACGACGAGAATTTAGCCCAACGCCTCCCCCGCCGCCTGATCCTGGTGGACGGCGAGATCAGCGAGGCGTTCCCATGACGACCGCAGCCCCTCCCCCGGCCCCGGCGCTGATTCAAATGCAGGCTATCGTCAAGCTCTTCAAGACCCCCGCCGGTGAATTTCCCGCCCTGCGCGGCGTAACCACCAGCTTTTACCGCGGCGAGTTCGTGAGCGTGGTCGGTAAGTCGGGCAGCGGCAAATCCACCCTGGTTAACATGCTTACCGGCATTGACCGGCCCACTTCTGGCTCGGTGTGCATCGAAAACGTGTGCATTCAAAACATGAGCGAAAGCCAAATGTCGGCCTGGCGGGGGCGCAACCTGGGGATTGTATTTCAGTTTTACCAGCTGCTGCCGATGATGTCGGTGCTGGAAAACGTGCTCCTCCCAATGGAATTCTCCAATCTCATTCCCCTGGCCGAAAGAGAAGGGCGCGCCCGCGCCCTGCTGGGCCTGGTGGGGCTAGAAAGCGCCGCCGATAAGCTGCCCGGGGCCATTTCGGGCGGGCAGCAGCAAAGCGCCGCGATCGCGCGCGCCCTGGCGAACGACCCGCCCATCTTAGTGGCCGATGAACCCACCGGCAACCTCGACAGCCGCACCGCCGAGCAGGTGGTCGATATTTTCTGCGACCTGGTTCAGCAAGGCAAAACCATTGTGATGGTGACCCACGACCCCACCCTGGCGCAGCGCACCACACGCTCCCTGGTTATTGCCGATGGCCTATTGATCTCCGATACCCGCAGCGAGCCCTCCGCGTGAACCGACCTCGCTTCCACAAGGTGCTGCACGATCTGTACGGCAACTGGGCGCGCTCACTGCTGGTGGTGGCCTCGATTGCCGTGGGACTGCTATCTGTGGGCATCATCGTCATCCTGCGCATCATTATTACCGATGACATGGTGACGGGCTACCGCAGCGTCAACCCGGCCGTCATCCAGGTTAACAGCCTGGTCCCTTTCAAAGACGATTTGGTGAAGCATATCGCCCGTGCGCCTGGGGTCGCCCAGGTGGAGGGGATGCGCATCTTCGCCTCACGCTTACAGACCGCCCCCGACACCTGGACGGCGATTGATATGCACACCGCGCCGGATTTCGACCAGCGCCAGGTGAGCCGGCGCATCCCCATCGCCGGCAAGTGGCCCCCCGGCGATAAAGAGATCGTCATCGAACAGTTTAAGCTGCCCGAAACCCACGCCGCCCTGGGCGATTTTGTGACCATCGAGACCGCCCAGGGGGAGCTGCGCCGGCTGCGCCTGGTGGGGGTGGTGACCGATCAAACCGTGGGCGCTTTCAACCGGGGGCCGGGCTTCTTTTTAGCGCCGGTGCAAGGCTACATTACCCCCGCGACGGCTGAATGGCTGGGCGAACCTCTGCCCTATCGCTACAACACGCTTTACCTCACCATCCCCGATAGTCCCGCTGGAGCAGCGGATAATGAAAACAACATTCGCGCCACTGCCTACCGGGTGCGCGACGAGATGGAAAAGATCAACGTACCCATCTCGCACATCGAAATTAACGGGCGCAGTAACCATCCCAACCGCCCATATATGGAGGCGCTGACCGGCATTTTGTTCCTGCTGGGCTTTCTGGCGGTCTTTTTGAGCGGGTTCTTAATTACCAATACCTTGCAAGCCATCGTACAGCAGCAAATTCAACAGATCGGCATTCTCAAAACGCTCGGAGCGCGCAAGTCGCAAATTGTAGTGCTGTATATGGCGCTCATTCTGATGTTCGGACTGGCGGGGGCCTTGATTGCCATCCCCCTGGCGCAGCAAATATCGTTCCAACGCCTGGGCCAATTAACCGCCTCCGTGAATGTGCACTACCGCGGGGCGCGGCTGGTTCCCCAGGCCATCCTGATCCAGGCTTTCTTAGCAATCATCGTCCCCCAGGTGGCCGCCCTATTTCCTATCTTGCAGGGGGCGCAACTGAGCGTGAGCGAAGCGCTGATCGGCATTCGCCAAAGCGGAAAAAGCCGGCGCAGCCGGTTCGACCAGCACATAACCCGCCTCAAGTTATTTTCGCTTTCCACCCTGCTCTCCATTCGCAACACGTTTCGCCGCACCGGAAGGCTGGCGCTCACCCTGGTGACCCTTTCGTTAGGCGGGGCGATCTTCATCGCCACCTTCAACATCCAGGCTTCGATGGATGAGCAGGTAAAGCTGGTTAGCCGTTACTTTCTGGCCGATGTCAACATCACGCTGACCAGCCCGCGGCGCATACTCGAAGTACAGCGCCTGTTGGGCGATGTTCCCGGCGTGGGCTACGTGGAGGGTTGGGCGGCGGGGCGGGGCGAAATGGTGCTGCCCGATAACAGCGCCGGCCCGCCCATCCAGCTGCTCGGCCCACCCGCCAACACCCGCCTGGTAGAACCCCAGGTGCTTAAGGGGCGCTGGGTGCAGCCCGGCGATGTTTACGCGATCGCCCTCAATGAGCGTTTCTTATTGGATTACCCGCAATATCAGGTGGGCGGCGTCATCCCACTGCGCATCAACGGCAAAGACCGGCTGTGGACGATTGTCGGTTTCTTCCAATTGGCCGGGAAGAACAGCAGCCTGATTGGCTATACCCACTACGACTCACTCTCCGCCGCCTCTGGTCAGCTCGGCCAGGCTTTCACCTATCGCGTTGTCGCCGATCAACCCGACCTCTCCGCCGACGCTCAGCGCGCCTTGGGCATTGCCATCGAAAAGCGCCTCAAAGCCGCGGGCGTGCACGCCGCCGACCTCACTACCGGCAATTTCATCGCCGGCAACGCCGCCCAAGGATTCTCCATCTTAAACGGTTTCTTGCTGTTCCTCGCCACCCTCACCGCTATCGTGGGCAGCATCGGCCTGGCCGGTTCGATGAGCCTGAACGTGATGGAACGCACCCGTGAAATTGGCGTACTGCGCGCCATCGGAGCCACCAACCGCATCCTGGCGCGCCTGGTGATTTCCGAGGGCGTTTTGGTGGGCGGGATGAGCTGGGTGATTGCCGCCCTGGCGGCCATCCCAATCAGCAAGGTGCTTTCCGACAGCGTGAGCTATGCCATTTTCGGCAACCCCACCACGCTTCAACTTACCCCCACCGGCTTCTTGTTATGGTTGGGGGCCGTGCTGCTGCTGTCGATCTTAGCCGGCGTCATCCCCGCCCGCAGCGCGGCGCAGCTGACGATTCGCGAGGTGTTGGCCTATGAGTAACCGGCCTAAACGCTGCGCTCCGCAAGAGAAAGCGGCGCACTTTAGTCGTCTCGCGCCGCCACCGTCTTCCGGGGCTGGTTCCCTGCGAGAGGAACGAAAATAATCGCCAATTCAGGGTTATAATCGTTAATCATGACAGACGCGCCCCCGCCGGACTTGCAACAACGCATACAAGACCTGGAACGTCAACTGCTCGATGCCCAGGCGCAGCGCGACGCCGCCATCCAAGAAATGGAAGATCTGGCGCGGTTCATTTCACATGATCTCCGCGCCCCACTGCGCGGCATCGATGGATACAGCCAGGCCCTGGCGCAAGATTACGAAGCCGCCCTCGACACCCTGGGGAAAGCCTACCTGGGTTTCATTCGCGATTCGAGCCGCTCGGCTTCGCTCATCATCGACCGGCTGCTCACCTATACGCGCACCTTGCGCGCCCCGTTCAACCCGGAAGAGGTGGATGTGAGCGCCCTGGGCTGCCAAATCGCCACCCGACTACAGGCTTCGCAGCCTGAACGCCAGGCTGCTTTCGAGATCGCCCCCGACCTGATGCTGTTCGCCGATCCAAAGATGACTGCCACCCTGCTCGACGAGCTGCTTTGCAACGCCTGGAAGTTCACCAACCGCACCCCCAACGCCGTGATTCGCTTAGATACCCGCCAGGACGGCGGGAAAACCGCCTGGCAAATTAGCGATAACGGGGCGGGCTTCAACATGGCCTATGCTAAAAAACTCTTCCAACCCTTTGAACGTCTCCACGGCGCACATGAGTACGAAGGCGCCGGCCTGGGGCTGGCGATTTGCCGCCGCATTATTGAACGCCACGGTGGTTCTATCCAGGCATTTGGCGAAATTAACAAAGGCGTTACTATCTCATTCACCCTTCCTACCAACTAGAATTTTCTACAGGAGAATAAGCATGAGCGAAACCCTTAACCGCACCCGTCTTTACGAATGGCATCGTGAACACGGGGGACGTATGGTTCCATTTGCCGGTTGGGAAATGCCGGTGCAATATCCTACCGGTCCCATTCAAGAGCATCACGCCACCCGCAACGTGGCGGGGCTTTTCGATATCGATCACATGGGGCAGGTAGAAGTCATCGGCCCAGACGCCGAGGCTTTCGTCAACCAGATGGTGACTTACGACGTCTCGAAGATGCAGATGTTGGAAGCGCACTACGCCATCTTCTGTTATGAAGACGGTACGTGCGTAGACGATCTGTTCGTGTATAAACTGCCCCACGATCTTTACGGGCATTACTTCTTCCTGGCGATCAACGCCTCCAACCGGCATAAAGATGTCGCCTGGCTGAAAGCCCATATGCGCGGGTTCGATGTAACCGTAAACGATATTTCGGATGAAACCTACATGATGGCCTTTCAAGGCCCGATGGCCGTGGCGATGCTGAACAAATTGGCCGACGCCGACCTGGAAAAATCCAAACGCTTTAGTGCGGTGCAAACAAAACTTCTCGGCGGCGTACCCGTTCTGTTAGGGCGCACGGGCTATACCGGAGAAGACGGCTTCGAGCTGTTCGTCCCGGTCGATCAGGCGGTGGAGGTGTGGGAAGGCATCCTCAACGCATACGAAGCCGACGGCGTGAAGCCGATAGGCCTGGCGGCCCGCGACAGCCTGCGTTTTGAAGCCTGTATGCCACTCTACGGTCACGAGATCAACGATCACATCACTCCCCTCGAGGCGCGCTTGGGGTTCGCCCTCAGCCTGGATAAGCCTTTCATTGGACAAAACGCTCTCCTCAAGCAGAAACTTGAAGGCCCCAAGCAGGCAGCGGTGGGTTTCGAGATGGTCGAACGCGGCCTGGCGCGCGAACACTACCCCATCCAAATTAATGGGCAAGAAGTGGGTCACGTAACCAGCGGAATGTTTGGCCCAACCGTAGAAAAATACCTGGGTATGGCGCTGCTGCCCGCAGAACATGCCGTGATTGGCAGCGAAATCGATATTATGATCCGCGATAAGCCCGTCAAAGCGCGGCTCATCAAACGTCCCTTCTATATACCCGCCTACCGGCGCTAGAAATGCATAAGCAAAAGAGGGCGGGTCCGTTAACCCGCCCTCTTTTGCATCCCGAATCACTGCCCGTTATGCGGGGTTAGGGCTGCGGACCAAACTTCATAATACCACCCTGATCTTTGACAGTCAGGTATAGCGCCCCATTGGTGATCATGTAGCTTTCGATATTGTTGAGGCTCTCCATATACAGCGAGTACAACGAATCCGGCCCGCAGGCCGCCAACGTGGTTGTCAGGTTTGTGATCTTGAGAGAGCCGTTTTGCGCCTGGTAAGACCCCGCGCCGCTGTTGCAATCGGCGTTGACACGCGCCTCGCCGCCGCTGGTAAACTCAAGCAGATATAGATAGGGATTCTTAACCACCAGGCGGCCCAGGCTGCTGTTCTCAAATTCCACCCACTGCCAGACCGTGCCTTGCAGAGTGGTTGGCGCGGTCCCCTGGCCGGCCAGGGTGGCGGTGAGCGGGGGCGTGGTGATAATCGAGGGCGCCTCGGTGGGGTCTAGCGGAGCGATGGGAGTCTCTTTAACCAGCTGCCCATCCAGGTAGCGCAGGGTGAGGCGCTGCGGCAGGGTGGGCGCAGCCAGCGGATCGTTCGGCCCGGCGGTGAGCATATCCACCACCAGGCTGCCGTCATCCATGAACTCAACCGATTGGATCTTCACCCGGTCGCCCAAGAAAGTGTAGGCCAGGTTGAGCGGCGAGCCGTTTTCTAACAACCCCATCAATTCCAGTTCGTAGAACGTGCCGCTGCCGCCGGTCTCAGAGGCTAATATAACCGCCGCCACAACCCGCCCATCGGGCAGCCGGCCATACGTCACCGGTTCTTGCAGCGTGACGGTGTTGAGGCTGGCCCCACCGGCCACGCTTGGTTCGGTATATACCCCGTCTTGCAGGATGGCGCTGCCGCTGTTCGTGAACCCCGTGCGGTAGGTCGCCGCTTTAAGAGCCGCCAGCTCTAACCCCGGCGGAACCTCGATGGGAATCGAAGTAGGTAGGGCGGCTGCGGTAGGCGCTCGATCCGCCGCCGTGGTAGCCGGCCAGGTGGATGTGGCCGGCGCGACGGTGTCGGTGGGCGCATCCACCACAGCGGCGGGGGTGGTGGGCGGCGCTATCGGCGTTTCGGTCAGGGCGGCGCCGCCCGCGCAGGCCGCTAAGATTAAAACAGCGGCAAATAGAGCGATGGTTGGTTTAATATAACGCATGATCTATCCTCCTAGATAAATCCCCCATTGGTGAGATTAACACGATTGGTTTGGGGGTGAAAGATCACCTGGCCCAAACCAATCGTTTCCGACTCAGATCGGATAAACTACTTTTCCAAAAGCCTGCCCCCACTCAGGCCCGTATGCACCATCATGCCGGCGTGCGACCAGGCTGCCGGCGCACCGGCCAACTGTTGAACCACTGCCAGCAGCTGTCCGGCGGTTACTCCCCGGTGCAAGACCCCATTGGCCCCCTTGGCGACCGGGTTGTTTAATCGCAGCGTATCAACCAGCGCCAACAGGCGAATTTCCGGCCAACAGCAGCGTAAATGCGCCATCACCTCGGCGTTAGCATGTGGGTCGCACAAGTCTACCAGGGCCAGGTTAAACGGCCCAACCCGCGTTGCGCTTTCCGCCAGACGATCCCAATCGGAGGCGTCCATCAGGAACAATTCCACCGGATGAAGCGTCCTTATTATAGCCGCCAGACTTTCGCGAGAACGACCAGGCGGAGCCACAACCAGAATGCGCAGTTCTGCGTTCAATATCGATCCTTAATATCCTAGAGTGAACCAGCCAGCAAGCTTTGAATCTTGTTCGTCAAATCATCCTCCGCCGAATCGCCCAATTTAATGGAGCGGATAACCCCGGAGGGGTCAATGAAATAGGTGGAGGGGAAGAAGGCAGCCTGGTAAGCGCCGGCGAAAACGCTGCCGGTGTCTAGCAGCACCGGGGTGGTGAGACCCATCGCGGCAACCTGGGCTTGCACATCGTCCAGGGCGTCCTGATCGATGGCATTGACCGTTAGCACGACCAGGCCCTGATCGCGGTACTGATCATTCAGGCGCTGCAAAATAGGAAGCTCTTGCTTGCATGGAACGCACCAGGTGGCCCAATAGCTAATCACCACCGGTCGCCCAACCAGGTCAGCCAGCGTAACGGTTTGACCATCGAGGGTCTGCAGACTAAAATTGGGCGCGCGCGAACCCACCTTTGGCTCTTGGGGCAGCGAAAGATCTACCTGCACCTGGGGCGCATCGATCTGCCTGGCAAGCGCAGCCCCTTGTTCGGCGACGGGCTGCTCAAGGGCGTCCGCCGCGGCAAAGGGTTCGGCTGCCATGGCAGCCGGCGCGGCGCCGGCGCTCAGGCCGCCCACTTTGGCCGCCCCGGACGCAATGGCGCTCACCTCGCGGCTCACATTCAACGGCGCCTGTTCAGCCGGTAGATAGCCCTTGACGGCCGGCGCAGCGGCTGCGGCCTTAGGCATTTCTGCCTGCGCCGCTGGAGATTGGCGCGCTTCTAAAGAGGTTGTATTTAAAGCACTGTTATTGGTTTGGGTTGTATTTCCACTACATGCAGTTACTACCAACATTAAAGTCAAGCTCAACCAGGTAAAGCGGCGCATCTTATTATTGACAGAATTTGTCATCAATCGTTTCCAATCTTTATGGGTTTTGGATAATACTTGACCTATTATACCGACTTCACCCCCATCAACAATAGACAAATGACGTAACCCGTCCCGGCTTAACCAGAGTGATAGCGCCGCTTAACCCCAGGCCTAACAATCTGCGCCGCCCTCCACCCCCATTTGACCACGCTTAGATAGATACACCAGCCAGGGCCGCCGCCCGTAAAGCCTCCAGGTTGTGCTTAACCCCTGCCCGGTCGTTAAAAATGGCCGATCCAGCCACCAGCACAGTTGCCCCGGCGGACGTCACCAGGGCGGCGTTGGCCGGCGAGATGCCCCCGTCAATTTCAATTTCCACCTGCCCCAAGCGGCCGCGCTCGGCCAGCATGTGGCGCACACCGGCCACCCGCTCCGTGCTGAAGGGGATGTATGACTGCCCCCCGAACCCAGGGTTGACCGACATAATCAGCACCAGGTCGGCGATGCGCAGCGCCTCTTCCAGCGTACTAAGCGAGGTGGCCGGGTTTAGCGTTACCCCGGGGCGCGCGCCCAATTGGCGAATTTGCGTCAGGGTGCTGTGTAAGTGCGGGCATGTCTCCACATGCACGGTTAAACCGTCGGCCCCTGCCTCGACAAAATCGGGAATCAGCCTTTCAGGCTGCTCAATCATCAAATGCACATCCATAAACACGCCTGCCGCCCGGCAGATCGGCTTAAGCGCCGCCACTACCGGCAGCCCCACCGATAAATTGGGCACAAAGGCCCCGTCCATCACATCAACATGAATATAATCTGCTCCGGCGTCGATGGCTTCCTGCACCTGCTCACCCAGGCGCGTAAAATCCGCCGCAAGAATCGACGGGGCGATCTTAATCATAGAATATGCCATATTTCCTCCTCAACCAGGCGCTCAGGCGGTTAAATCCTCGAGGCGCGCCACACCATGCGATGTGCCAACCAGCACATCCGTAGCCATGTTTAGAAACAGCCCATGCTCCACTACGCCCGGGCGGCGAGTCAAAACATCGGCCAGGCCCTGCGGATCGGCAATACCCGGCTGCGCCCCCTGGTCAAACCAGCAGCGCACCAAAAAGTTGCCGTTATCAGTGATCACCGGGCTGCAGTCATCTTCAAACCACTGTTCAGCCCGGCATCCCAACGTATTCAGCCAGCGCACATGCACAGCCGCTTCGAATTTCACGATTTCCACCGGCAGAGGCTGCTTCACGCCGAGGCGAGGCGAAAGCTTGGCCTCATCAACAATCACGATAAAGCGGCGGCTGTGAGTTTCGATAATTTTTTCGCGCAGCAGCGCCCGGCCCAACCCTTTAATGAGCTGCCGGTTGGGGTCCACTTCATCGGCTCCGTCCACCGCCAGGTCGAGAAAATCCACCTGGCTAAGCGAGATGAGCGGAATGCCCAGGCGGGCGGCTTGTTCGGCGCTTTTGTTGGAGGTGGGCACGCCCCGCACCCCATGCAGCTGGCCCCGGCGCAATTTATCGCCCAACGCATCAATAAAATATGCGGCCGTGTTGCCGGTTCCCAGGCCAACCGCCATGCCATCGGTAACGTATTCCAGGGCTTTTAAAGCCGCTTGTTGACGTAAATTCATGCCCTGCTCCTTAGTCTCACCCACCGTTCATACCGCCCTTACCGGGCCGCATTTTTCAATGCTATAATTCTACCACGATGAAAAAATGCCTTGTTTGGATGGGTATAATTTTGTTATTGAGTATTGCAGCCGGGTGCAGCCGCGCCCCTAAGCCTCCGGCCCCCCCGGCCAACCCGGCCAATCTCTCCACATTGACCGGCGATTACATCGTCAACGGCTTCGACCCTACCGGCATCGAGTACGGCGGGCGGTTGAAGATCACACCCGGCCCGCAGCCAGGCGAGTATCTGCTGGAGTGGATCATTAGCGGAGACCTGCAAAGCGGGCGCGGGGTTGTTGAGGGCAACCAACTCAAGGTTGCCTGGCAAAGCCTGCCCATACCAGGCCGCCCACCGCGCCAGGGCACAACGCTTTACACCATCACCAGCGCGGGAGAACTGACCGGTGTGCGCCACGTTGATGGTTACGCCAAAGAAGGCCGCGAAACCGCTTACCCCAACACCCCCGAAAATATGAAATAACGCCGCCGGGCTATTTAAGGGTCATCAAGAACGCCACCAAATCTTCAATTTGCTGGGGCGTCAAAATTTCATCATAGTTCTGCACCATTTGCCCAGGCGGATAGCCGGGCACAGTGTAAGCATCTGGCTCCAGGATAGATTGGCGCAGGTAATCTTCGGCGGCCATTCCCGGCACACGCCCGGCGGCCCGCGTTGCCACACCGGCAAAGGATGGCCCCACCACGCCTTCCCCTGGCCTGAGCGCGTGGCAAATGCGACAGCCCACGGTAGAGCCCGCCGAGCCATCGTAGTAGAGCTTTTCGCCGGCGTCGGGGTCGCCGCCGGAAACCTGGTCTTCAAACACCAGGCGGCGAATCTCGCCCTCGGCCAGGATAATTTCTCCCTGGAATAAGATCAAGGGGGGCAAACCGGGTTCAAGCAAGCGCACTTCCACCTGCCGCCGCCCCGCAGAAAGCAGCAGCGGAGCATAAAAGCGCAGCTTACGCGCTCGCCCCGCTTCGCTCAATTGGATCGTATGCCGCCATTCGAGCGCCCCGTTGATCCACACCTGTAGCTGCGCCGGGGATTCGTCCAAAACCGGGCGATCATCCACTGCCGCCGGGTAGGTCGCTTTGACCGACAGCCGCGCCTGGCCGCCATCGCTCCGAGGCGCGTCGATAGCCGCGCCCAGAGCGCTTACCGCCCCCTGCTCCATGATAGGAGCGCCTGGGCGGTGGCGCAGCACAATTTCAAGCTGCGCCTGGTCGGCGGCGTAGGGACGATAAGGCAAGGCGCTAAAGGCCACCTGCGCCGCCAGCGCCGCCGCCAACAGCGCCAAAACTGGCAGCCACTGTCGCCAACCGGCGCGCAGCATGTTTAGCGAGACGGTGTAGGCGGTGGCAAGCGGGGAGGGCGAAACCCACCCGGCCGCAGGTGTCTCGCCGTCCGGCGCTGCCAGGGCGGCTGGCGCTGCCAGGACCTCTGGCGAGAGCCAGGCCGATGAGAGCCGCGCTCCCGCTTCGACCCGCCGCAAACGTGGGAGACGGGTTTGATCGAGGCGCTGCTGCATCCACAGGTTGCCTTCGCGATTGGCGCAGTCTTCCGGGGGGCAGCCCACAAACTGCACCGCCTGCGCCCCCAAGGCCATGGCCTGGCTCACCACGTCGGGATGCGCCATGGCAATGCAACTGAGCGGGGCCACGATCACCCCCTCCGGCAGATGGGCGCGCGCGGCTCCCTGAAAAGCGTGCCGCTCACAGGTAAACATAACCGTAGGATGGCGGCCTGCGGCGGCCGCCTGCATCACCGCCGCCTGCCAACTCCCCGAAAGCTGCGCCTCCGCTTGGGGCGCGGTCAGCGCCATGGCGGGTGTGGTCTTCGCCATGCCGGGCCACCCCGGGCGCAGCTTTTCAAACAAGCTGTGCACATCCACGGCATGGGTTGGGTTGAGTTGAAGGGCATCGGTGGGGCAAGACCCCACGCATATGCCGCACGCCACGCACATCTGCGGGTGCAGCACGGCAATATACTTGGGCTGCCCTGGTAGGCCGCGTTCAACCATCGACAGGGCCCGGTAGGGGCAATCTTGAGCGCACAGGGTGCAGCCAATGCAGCGCCCGGCGAGCAAAGTAACCGGCGGCAGGGGGCGGCGCGTCCAGCTGCCCAGCAGCCAGGGCGCAGCCGAAACCAGGGCCGTAAAGAGCAGCACACCAGGCCACACCCACTGCGCCCAAGTGCTCAGGGCCGGCGGCACATTCCACAAAAAGAAACCGTCTAAGGGGAACTCTTGCGCCAGGCGTGCGGCATCGGCCTTTGGCAGCATCCCCGCCGGAACCAGCAGCGCGGCAGCCAACAGCAGCAGCCCCACGGCGGCCATCCAATATTTAGGCGGCAACCATTTGGGGCGATTAAGGCGCATCAGGTGCAGCCACAACATGCCGCCCACCGCCAGCGATAGGCCAACATGCACACTAATGACCAGCAGCACAAATATCCACCCCACGCCTGCCTCAGGCAAGAAAACCTGATCGACCAAAAAACTTTGCCCCCAGTTTGCGCCGCCGATGAGCCGCGCCAGCGCCTGGTTAAGCGCCTGGGCGCGCCGATCCCAAATCAGCCAATAACCGGTCAGACCGATGATCCACACCACCGGCATCATCAGCACACCGGTTAACCAGGCCGGCCAGCGCGGACCGCGAAAACGATCTTGAAAAAAGGTGCGCCAACCGTGCAGCAAAGCAAAAATCACCGCCGCGCCGGAGGCGTAGCGGTGTAAGGCGCGCATGGTGCGTCCCAGCAAATTCGATTCAATGCCCGCCACAGCCTGGTAAGAGGCGCTAAACCCAAACGGATAAAACAAGGTGAGATATACGCCCGTCAGCCCAATCACCAGCAGCAGAAAAACCGTTATCGGCCCGGTGTGATACAGCGGGTTCCACTGGGGGTGGCGGGCCAGGCGCGCCAGTGGGCGTTCCAACGCCAGGGAAAACCGCTCCAGCCCACGCAGCAACCGGCGAGCTGCGCCTCCCTGGCGCAGCCGCCAATCCACCCCGGTATTGGGATAGTCTCTCATCCTATTACCACACCCGGAAGCCGGGTGAGGTGAGCTGCATGTTGACAATCTGGTCGATTAACTGCGGGCCGTAGGCCACGATAATCAAAACCAGGGTGGCGATCACCCAAGGCGACCAACGGTCGAGCCAGGCCGGAGTCATCTCTGGCGGCGAGATCGATTCGGCCACCGGAATGACCACCTCGGTTTCGACGCGCTGCCTGGATAGCGCCGTGGCGATCATGATCGTGAGGTACATCGCGCCCGAAATGAGCAAAATGCCGCCGCCTATGCCCACCATGAGCAAACGCCCATTCCATTCAGCCGGGATGTAAGGCGCCAGCCCCAATGGCGTACGACGCGGCGCGCCTAACAGGCCTAACACGTGCATGGCGTTGGAGAAGATAATCATACCCACAAACCACACCCAAGACTGCGCCACCGCCCATTTACGTCCCCACAGCTTGCGCCCAGTGAGATAGGGAACCAGCCAATAGGTGATGCCCATGAAGGAAAGGGTGACCGCCGTGGATATGGTCAGGTGGAAGTGCCCCGGAACCCAGGCCGTGTTGTGAATAATCAGGTTGATATTATACGAGGCGTTGGTAATCCCACCGATGCCGCCGAAGAAGAACAGGATGCCGGCTAAAAGCTGCGCCGCCACCGAAGGATCGCCCCAATTGAGGTGGCGGATCCAGCCCAGCAGGCCCTTTCCGCCGTTGCGCCGCCCACCATATTCGAGCGAGGCCACTACGGTAAAAGCCGTCATCAGCGAGGGGAAGGTTACACCAAAGGTAATAATTGAATGAAGATACTTCCAAGCGTTGGGAATGCCCGGATCCGTAAATTGGTGGTGGAAACCAACCGGGATGGACAAGAACAGGAACAGCCAGAAGGATAGACGGGCCAGCGAATCGCTAAACAGCTTACCGCCCACCTGGCGCGGCAGCATGCCGTACCACGATACATACGCCGGCAGCAGCCAGAAGTACACTAACGGATGGCCGGTGAACCAGAAATAAGTACGCGCCAGCTGCGGGTCGGCCCCCCCGATCAGCCCCAACGACCAGGGCAGCAGCATGGTGAGAATTTCAGCCGCAATGCCCAGGGTGGCGAACTGCCACATAACCATGTTGATGAGGCTGCCCAGGGTGATTAACGGACTGCGAACCTTGGGGTTTTCTTTGCGCCAGGCGTAATAGGTGAAATAAAAACCATAACCTTCCACCCAACTGCCCACCACCACCAGAACAAGCCCAGCATAGAAAGGCCAATCTGCCTTCAGGGGCGGGTAGAAGGTGTACAGCACCGAGGCGCGATTGCCCAGGATGGGGATAAGCGCCAATATCGTGCCCGCTACCATCATCCAGAAGCCCAGCTGATTGATCCACGGGTATTTGAGCGGGCGCTTAAGGCCATAGATTGTGGTGAGGGTGGTAAAACCCGTGATAAAAAAGGTCGTCCAGATAAAGGCGTTTAACACACCGTGGATCGTAAGACCCTGATAATACGACTTAAACACCGGTTGCAGATAGGGATACAAATCCCATCCGGTATGTTCAAATGCTTGAAACGGCCCGAATAGACTGCCCAAACCAAGGGCCGATAACGCCACAATGAGATGCCAGCCAATGAAGCGTTTATCCGATGCAGATACCTGGTAAGTGTTTTCAGCTAACATCACGGCTCCTTCGCCTTATGGGGTAACAATAACGCGTCCGGCCATGGCCGCATGGCCCGCGCCGCAATATTCATGACAAATATATTCGAACGTCCCAACGGTATCGAAGAGATGGGTGAGCTTCGAGACCTGTCCCGGCACAATTTGCAGGTTGATGTTGGTTCCCTGCAACTTGAAACCGTGCTGCACATCGATGCTGGTGACATAAAAGGTCACTTCCGATCCCAGCGGCACGGTAATTTCCGCCGGGTTAAAACGCCACACCGAAGCCACCACATAGGCTTCATACTTGCCTTCCGACAATTGGCGCAAGCCAGGGTTGGCAAATGGGCCGCTCTTCGCCACGGTGTTAGGGTCTACCCGCGCTTCCGGTGAGGCCGGTTGGATGCCTAAGGCAAAACTAGAGACGGCAATTGCGATCAGAAAACCGATCAATACCGCGCCGCTGATAATCATCCAGTTACGCTCATAAGGGTTAACATGCAGAGACGGTTTGCTGTTCATATGGTTACACCTCGCTGGATCAGCAGCAGGTAGATATATCCCCACAACGCGATCATCGTGATCAGAAAGATGATCAAAACGACAATCGTCCCGCGCGGATTAAATTCCTCCTCCGTTTGGAGGTCTTGCTCTTCTTTATCCATTTACGCCTCCTCGAAGCCTAAGCTTGAGATAAAAAACCAAACCGGGCGACATGATATGCAAGGTCAGGCTGCCCTCCCCTCGCTTTGAAGAGTAAAAACTCAGCCTGTGTCATGGTTTCGGCAGCCTCGCCCAGGCTGCATTCCCTGCCTGGTAGACGGTTACCGCAGTAGATAGGCCAGATCTGCAGCCATATCTTGCCCGGTGGCGCCGTATGGGAAAATTAACTTCAAGCGCCCTTCCTGATCAATCACCATCAGCGTAGCGGTGTGATCCACCAGGTAGCCGGTTTGAGGGGAACCGGGGTGCTTCTCATAAAATACGCCATACAGGGCGGCGATTGCGGCGATTTCATCTTCGCTTCCACTCGCGCCAATCCAACCGGGGTCGAAATTCTTCATATAGCGTCCCAATACCTCGGGGGTGTCGCGCAGCGGGTCAACCGAAATCATCAGCACTTCCACTTGTTGGGCTTTACGTCCCAACTCGCGCATGGCGACCTTCACCTGGCCCAGCGTGTTAGGACACACATCCGGGCAAAATGTGTAGCCAAAATAGACCAGCACCAACTTGCCGCGCATATCTGCCAGGCTCACTGTACCGCCGCGGCTAGACTGAAGGGAAAAATCGGGCGCGGTCTGCGGCGATTGAATCACCGTGCCGGTGAAGCGGTGCGGGCGAATATAAGGCAGCGCCAGCCACGCTAAGCCGGCCCCCACCAACAACCCTATCAATATCAAGGCTATCCTGGTTTTGCTCATTCCGCAGATTTCCTTATGAGATGTAGCGTTTATTGCATCAACGTTTAGGGCGAATAGCATAAGAAAAGGTGGGCGGCTTCGTAGGCCAACTTTTCAGCGCCATTGCTGTTGCGAATCTCCTCGCCCAGCACCTGGAGGTGGCGCACAATGCGCTCCACATCGGGTGTTAGGGTGCTGTAACGATATTCACCACGGATTATTCCCCAACCATCCACCAAAATGAATACGGGATCGAGCCTGAAATCCCCGGTCTCCGTGGGTTCATAATAGACCTCAAAGCCGCTGCCCACAATCGTCTTGAGCAGCTTAGGATCGGTGGAATAGAAGAAGCGCCAGGTTTGCGGCCTGGCTCCCAGGTGGTTGGCGTAGCCGGCCAGGGTGACTGGGGTTTCGTTGCGCGTATCGACGGAGATGGTCGCCAATTCTATCGGCACGCCGCCGGTATCCACCTCGCTCAAGCGCGCCTGCACATCGGCCATGACCTGATTTTGAACGGCGCAATCAGCCTCCGGGCAGCGGCTGTAACCAAAGGTATAAAGCACAATCTTGCCCCGTTGGTCTTCATTCGTCACCCGCTGTCCGGCTTGATCAATGAACCGAAAGCCAGGCGATAGACGGATGCGCGGCAGCACCTGGACAGGCTGAAAGATTTTGAAGGCCAGGGCGCTAATCACCAATACCGCCCCCACAACGCCGCCGGCGATCAAGAGTCGCCGCGGCCAGCGCGATTTTATTTCAGAAGGGTCGTTTGTTTTTTCTACCATGGCTGCCCGTTTTTTTACCCATTTGCGCAAAGGAAATTCCACCGGTTAATATTGTTTTTGTCATCCGATAATGGGGTTATAGTGATGGAAGATGATTTTTGAACATGCTATCCACTAGTGATAACTATAACAAATGTTCCGCGAGGCGTCAATGCACAGCCTGGCCTCTTCGCGGCGTGGGCGCGGCTTCCCCATCTTTCCGCGGTGCAGGCCTCTCGGCCGGCTGGATTTCTAGCCAACCGTTCACGTCGCCATGCTCAACCATGGCGGTGAAAATATGATAAGATTGCGCCTATGAAACGCGCCGACGCCTTCCGCAAAATCCGCACGATCTGCACGCGCTTAGATGAAGATTACCCGAATCCCCTGCCGCAGTTTCGCGTCACTCCGCTAAAATTATGGTTGTTTGGCGACTTGCTCACCGACAAGCCGCATCCCGATGAGGTGGATTTGCTGCTGTTTGTGAACGACCACCGCGAATCTTACCTGGATGAGGAGTTAGAGGAGATCGCTTACCGGCAGGCCAACCATCTGCCCATGCCCGCCGAGGAAGCTGCGGCGCGCTGGCGACGCGGACTGCAAAAGGTGCAAATCTTCGCCTGCGACGACAAGACCATCACCGATGCGGCCGGCTTTTTCGAGCTGCACAAGCTGGGCAATATTTCCACCGAGCTGGTATGGCAGCCGGGGCTAGACTGGGAAGCCGTTTTAAAAACGCTAGAACACGCCCCCGCCCCCTGGGAAGCATCGATGGAGAATAAGTTTCATTATATTCGCGGCATGTTGAAGGCCAAGAAATAACCCCCTCAATTCCAATCTGATAACCATTCAAAATCTACATATCGTACCTGCCGGGCGGGCGTTTGGCGGGCCAACTGGGCAATGGCCGTGAAACCGTGGTTTGGCAGGTTGCGAGCGTCAATCAGGCAGCGCATCAGGCCCCAACCGGCCTGCGCGGGGGTCAGGGTGCGCATTCATCTGAACAGGTTAATGCAATTTGTAAGCGTACCGCAACCGACGTTGACAACCTAGTCCACCTCAACCAGCAAATCGCCTCCGGCCACCTTCTGGGCCACGCCCACATGCAGCCCGCGCACCACCCCGGCGCAGGGTGAGCGAATTTCGTTCTCCATTTTCATCGCTTCCAGCACTAACAAAGGCTGGCCCGGCTGCACTTCTTGACCCATCTCCACTAGCACCTGGGTAATCTGCCCGGGGATGGGCGCCTTAACCCGCCCGTCGCCCACGGGCGGGCGCGCTTGCGGGGCAAAGGCATCTTGCACTTTCAGGGCAGCCATCCCCTCCGGCGAACGAATCCACTTCATATTCGGGTCGATCATCACCTCATAAGGGCGATCTTCGACAATGCACCACTCTAAAGGCTGGTTAGGGTCGTCTGCGGATGGCGCCACCACTTGCACGGGAATGCCGTCCACCCAGGCTTGCACCTGGCCTTCGGCCACATGACTCGCCAACTCAACCTCGAAGGTAAAACCTTCAATCGTAACTGTATATTTAGGCATGCACGCCTCACGAAGGAATGCGGCGGCTGTCGCGATGCCAACCGCTTAATAAGCGTTCAGGAATAACCGGGTGCTGCTCCTGGCGGCGCATTTGCGCCAGGGCGGCGATCACCGCCAGGTGGCGATAGGCGTCGTCCTTATGGGCGCTGTCATCCACCTGTGCGCCAAGCAGGGCATCGGTAGAATACTTGCCCCGGATAAATTCCGGCGTGTCCACCAGGCGCAGCAGCAGAGGCAGGTTGGTAGGCGCGCCGGTGAGGTGAC
Organism: uncultured Anaerolinea sp.; assembly: GCA_964531975.1. GTDB lineage: Bacteria > Chloroflexota > Anaerolineae > Anaerolineales > UBA4823 > RBG-16-57-11. The sequence goes on from CAZHFU010000002.1 coordinate 152,451, forward strand.
ACTCGCGCAGCGCCTGGCGCAGCCGTATGGCGCAGATCGCTCGATCTGGCCCCCACACCACCAGCTTCGCCACCAGGGGATCATATTCGGTGGGGATGGCGCTGCCACAAGATACGTAGGTATCGATGCGCACACCTGGCCCGCCTGGAAAACGCGCCGATTTTAGCCGACCCGGCTGGGGCAGGTACTGCCGCCAGGGGTCTTCGGCGGTCACGCGGCCCTGCATCGCCCAACCTTGCATGTGAACATCCTCCTGAGCATAGGCTAACGGCAAACCGGCTGCCAGGCGAATTTGTTCCTTCACCAGGTCTACCCGTGTGGTCATTTCGGTGATCGGATGCGAAATTTGAATGCGCGGCTTAATCTCCAAGAAGTAGAATTTTCCGGCTTCATCAAGCAAAAACTCAATTGTGCCCACGCCCTGGAAGGCAAACACCTCGGCCAGGGCCAAGGCCATGCCGTGCAGTTGATGACGCTGCGCCTCACTAAGGCATGGAGCGGGGGTTTCCTCGATCATCTTTTGGTTGCCCATCAACAGCGAACCTTCGCGCTCGCCCAGGTGAATGCGGCGGCCTTGGGCGTCGCCAAGCACTTGCACGCCGATCTGATGCGCAGGCAAGATGGCCTTTTCGAGGTAAACAGAGCGGTCGCCATAAACCGCCAACGATTCGGCCTGAGCGGCCTGCACGGCGCGCTCTAAGCGCTGCGGCGATAAAACCAGGCGCGCCCCCCGCCCCCGTCCGCCCCAGATGGACTTGACCACCAGGGGATAGCCCACCAGTTCAGCCTGCCGGAATAGATCGGCGGCGCGCCAATCGGTGTGGGCGGTGGAGGTATGCGGCGGGGTGGGGAAGCCGGCCGCCTGGGCCATTTCCAGCGCTCCGATCTTATTGGCGGCGCTTTCCATCACATCGGGCGGCGGGCCAATGAATACCACCCCGGCCGCCTGGCAGCGCCGCCCAAAAGCGGGCCGCTCGGCTAAAAAGCCGTAGCCGGGATGAACCGCTTCGGCCCCTTTGCTCAACGCCATTTCCAGGATGGCGGCCTCGTCGCCAAAGCTCGACCCCGCCGGCAGCGGAGCGGCTTCGTCGGCCAGGCGCACATGCAGCGAATCGCGATCCGAGGCCTGGTAAAGCGCCAGGGTGGCGATGCCTAGCTCGCGGCAAGCGCGAATAATCCGCACCGCAATTTCCCCCCGGTTAGCAATCAAGATTTTATTAAACATAAGACCTCCTCATGCGCAGTAAACCGGCCCGCCCCGGCTTAAGCCGGCGAAATGCCGTGTTTCTTGGGGGCATGGCGTTCACGTTTGGATAGGGTGAATTCAAGGGCGCGGATAAGCGTCCGGCGAGTATCGCGCGGATCAATCACATCGTCGATCAAACCCCGCGCCGCGGCCACGTAGGGGTTATTAAAGCGCTGCTCATAGTCGTCCACCAGCTCCTGGCGGCGGGCGGCGGGGTCGGGGGCGTCTTTTAGCTCCGAACGGAACAAGATTGAGACCGCCCCCTCCGCCCCCATCACGGCGATTTCGGCGTTGGGCCAGGCGTAGAGCAAATCGCCGCGCAGGCCCTTGCTGCTCATCACACAGTAGGCCCCACCATAGCTCTTGCGCAAAATGACCATCAGCTTGGGCACGGTGGCTTCAGAGTAGGCGTAGATCATGCGCGCCCCATTGCGGATGATGCCGCCGTATTCCTGGTCTTTGCCCGGCAAGAAGCCCGGCACATCTTGCAAGGTAATCAAGGGAATATTGTAGGCGTCGCAAATGCGGATGAAATGCGCCGTCTTGACCGAGGCGTTAATGTCGATACAGCCGGCCAACACCATGGGCTGGTTGGCAATAAGCCCCACCACCCACCCGTTGAGGCGGGCAAAACCCACCACCAGATTGGGCGCCCATAAGGCATGCACTTCTAAGAAGCGGCCGTCATCCACAATCGCTGCGATCACCTGGCGCACATCGTAAGGCTTATTCGGGGCGGTGGGAACAATCTGCTCCAGTTCGGGGCAGCGCCGCTCAGGGTCATCGCTGGGCGGCACGTAGGGAGGGTCGTCCTGGTTATTGGATGGCAGGTAGGTGAGCAGCTCGCGCACTGTTTCCAGGCATGCGGCATCGTCGGCGGCCAAGAAGTGACATACACCACTGCGTACGCTGTGAACCATGCCGCCGCCCAGTTCTTCCAGGCTAACTTCTTCTTGCATCACCGATTTGACCACATCCGGCCCGGTGATAAACATGTAGCTGTTCTCGGTCATAAAGATGAAATCGGTGAGCGCCGGAGAATAGACCGCCCCACCGGCGCACGGTCCCATAATTACCGAAAGCTGGGGGATAACGCCGGAAGCCTCACAATTAGCGTCGAAAATCCGGGCGTAGCCGGCCAGGCTGTCCACCCCCTCTTGAATGCGTGCTCCGCCCGAATCGTTAATGGCGATGAACGGACAACCGTACTTGAGGGCCATGTGCATCACCTTGACGATCTTGTTGGCGTGCATTTCGCCCAGCGAGCCACCCATCACCGCTGCGTTTTGCGAAGCGGCGGCCACGCGCCGCCCATGGATTAAGCCAAAACCGGTAATCACCCCGTCGCCGTACCGCGACTGCTTGCCGCCCAGGTACTGCTCGGTGCGGGGGGTCGCCAGGGTATCGATCTCTTCAAACGAGCCGGGGTCAAACAGGCGCTCAAGGCGCTCACGGGCAGTCAGACGGCCTTTCTTATGCTGCGCTTCGGCCTCCTGAGGCGTGCCTTGGGCAATCGCTTTGCGCGCTCGCAGCTGCCGCCGATGCTCGTCCATGCTGTGGGTCATATCCACCTCATTGCTATCATGATAGGTTCAGCTTACCAATAAGAAGCTGTCAAAAACTCGCACTACCCTATCCATAACACTCAAGAAGGTCAAAGGTTGCAGAGGAAGAGATGAGTCCTGGCGATATTTAGCCCTGCACGCCTACCAAAAAACTCTTATCTCATATTCACGTTAACGACAAGGCGGAAATGACTTTTGTCAAATCGCTGATCGCGTAAGTGGGTAGAATAGGCCCTATGAAACGCCTCTTTATTCGCCACATTGCCCTGCCACAAGATCATGGGTCTTGGGTGTTTTTGTTCAGTCCACTGCTGATTGGCTTATTCGCCGGGGGGCGCTGGAGCCTGGGCAGTGCGGCCCTCATTGCTGGGGCGGTCGCCGCCTTTCTGCTGCGCCAACCGATTACGGTGGCAGTGAAGGCTTACAGCGGGCGCCGCAGCCGGAACGATTTACCGGCGGCGCGTTTTTGGATGGTGGTTTACGGGCTGGTGGGTCTGGCGGCATTGGCCGGCCTGGCCTACCTGGGCTATGAGCAAGTGGCCGTCCTGGCTGCGCCGGGGCTGCCGATCTTTGCCTGGCATCTCTATCTCGTCTCCCGCCGCCGAGAGCGCCGTCAAATCGGGGTCGAGGTGCTGGGCAGCGGTGTGCTGGCCCTGGCCGCACCCGCCGCCTATTGGGTGAGCAGCGCCCCGCAAGCGGGTCAATGGTTTGGCTCGGCCACCGGGTGGCTGTTGTTTCTGTTAGCCTGGCTGCAATCGGCGGCTTCCATTGTTTACGCCACATTGCGCCTGCAGCAGCGTGTGCTGCCGGCGACTCCCACCCTGGCGAAGGGGGCAAGCATGGGCGCGCCGGCCTTCGGCTTCACCACATTCAACCTGCTGTTTGTGGCAGTCTTGGCCTGGGCAGGTTGGCTTTCGTGGTGGTTGATGCTGCCGTTTGCCCTACAAACCGCCGAAACACTGTGGGGTGTCAGCCACCCGGCGGTAGGTTACAAGCCCACCAAGATTGGATTCAGGCAGTTAGCGGTTAGCAGCCTTTTCACCCTGGCATTTATCGCCGTCTGGTGAGTAATTTATTACATTAGGCACTTGCATTTTTACCACCTTTTGCATACAATCAAAACGCTACGGAAGGCATGAACCCGACCACAGCAAATCAAACCCTATAGCGAAACTGAGGAGAGACCCGCATAGTTACGCGGGCGCCGAAGGGGCAAACCCAACCTGGACCGTTGGGCGAAACTCTCAGGTAAAAGGACTCGGCTTCGGGTTTCCTCTGGAAAGTGCTTCGGGCGCATCTTCCCTCAGCACACCGACGGTGCAAGCGCCGGCTGGCGCGAATCTCTCAGGTTCCAGACAGAGGCGCACACTCCCTCGGTGTGCGCCTTTGTGTTTGTGCGCCCCGGCGCTGCAAACGCCCATCGTATTAATATTTTTTCCAAATCAAATAAGGAGAATGACGCATGAATATCCCTGGTGATCTCAAGTACACCCCTAACGATGAGTGGATCAAAGTTGAGGGCGGCTCCGGCACAATCGGCATTACCGATTTCGCCCAAAATTCGCTATCCGATATCGTCTTTGTCGAGATCGTCGTGGCTGTTGGCGATGAGGTCTCGAAAGGCGATTCCGTGGCAACGCTCGAATCGGTAAAGGCCGCAGCCGATGTCTACTTCCCGGCCAGCGGCAAGGTCATCGCGATTAACGAAGCCCTGGCCGATACCCCCGAGAAGGTCAACAGCGCCCCCTATTCCGATGCCTGGATGGTCAAGATCGAACTGAGCGACCCGTCTGAGATCAACGAACTGCTCGACGCCGCCGCCTACGAAAAAGTCTGCGCCGACAAGAGCTAGGAGCCTTTCACATGTTCATCCCCCATACCGACGAAGAAAGGGAGGCGATGCTGCAAACCATCGGCGTTAAGAAACTTGCCGATCTTTTCCAGGCTGTGCCTGAACAGTATCGTTTCCCTGATTTAAACCTGCCCGAAGGGCTTACCGAAATGGAAGCCATGACCGGGATGCGCCAACTCGCCAACGTCAATGAAGGCACACGCGACCTGGCTTGCTTTTTGGGCGCAGGCGCCTATAATCACTACTCTCCCGCGGCGGTGGATATGCTGCTGCGCCGGGGCGAGTTCTACACCGCCTATACCCCCTACCAACCCGAAATCAGCCAGGGCACGCTCCAATCGATCTTCGATTATCAAAGCCTGATCACCGCCCTGACCGATATGGACGTTTCCAACGCCTCGCACTACGACGGCGCAACGGCAGTGGCCGAAGCTGTCACCCTGGCGATGGCGCAGTTCCGCGGCAAGCGCACCAAAGTCGTCATGTCGGCGGGGGTTCATCCCTACTCACGCCAGGTGGTGAACACCTACAACGCCGGCTGCGAGATCGACGTGGTGGGCGACGACGGCGACCTGAGCGCCGGCCCCGAAGCCCTGCTGCAGCATGTAGACACCAACACCGCCCTCGTTGTGGTGCAATACCCCGACTTCTTCGGGCGCGTCTATGATCTGAAAAAGCTTGCCGACGAAGTGCATGCCGCCGGAGCGCTGCTCTCGGTGGCGGTGAACCCCATGGCCCTGGCCCTGCTCACCCCGCCCGGCCAGTTCGGCGCCGATATCGTCACCGGCGAAGGCCAGCCCCTGGGCATCCCGCTTTCGTTTGGCGGCCCTTACCTGGGCATCTTCGCTACCAAGCAAGAACTGGTGCGCAAAATGGCTGGACGCCTGGTGGGTGAAACCGTGGATAACCGCGGGCAGCGCGCTTACGTTCTTACCCTCACCGCCCGCGAGCAGCATATCCGCCGCGATAAAGCCACCTCAAATATTTGCACCAACCAGGGCTTGCTGGCGCTGGCTGCAACTATCTATATGAGCTTGCTAGGCAAAGAAGGGCTAAAAGAAGTCGCCGGGCTGTGCTACCACAAGGCCCACTACGCCGCTCGCGCCATCGCCGAGCTGCCCGGTTATAAACTGTGGTCGGATGCGCCCTTCTTTAACGAATTTGTGATCGAAACCCCCCTGCCCGTGGCCGAAATCAATGAGCACCTGTTGGAGCACGATATCTTGGGCGGCTACGATTTGAGCGAGGAATACCCGGAACTGGAGAATCACATGCTAATCGCGGTGACAGAAATGAACTCCCGCGAAGAAATCGATTCGTTCGTGGATGTCCTATCGGAGGTGAGCCATGACTGAGCCTTTGTTGTGCGATCTCTCGGTTCATGGCCGCCGCGGTGTGCGCTACCCGGCCCCCGACGTGCCCTTGACCGATTTGCCCGCCGGGCTGATTCGTGACGAACTGCCCATGCCAGAGCTTTCCGAGGTAGACGTGGTGCGGCACTTCACCCGGCTTTCGCAGTTGAATTACGGCATCGACCTGGGCATCTATCCGTTGGGGTCTTGCACTATGAAATACAACCCCAAGATTAATGAAGAAGTGGCCCGCCTGCCGGGTTTCGCCACCCTGCACCCGCTCCAGCCAATTGAGACGGTTCAAGGCGCCCTGCTATTAATGTACGAATTGCAAGAATACCTGAAGGAGATCGGCGGTTTTGCCGGCGTCACGCTGCAGCCGGCCGCCGGCGCGCAGGGCGAGCTAACCGGCGTGTTAATTATTCGCGCCTACCACGCCTCACGCGGTGATGGCAAGCGCACTCGCATCCTCATCCCCGATTCGGCCCATGGAACCAACCCGGCCACCTCGGCCATGAGTGGCATGGACGTGGTGCAGCTGCCCTCCGATGCGCGCGGCAATGTGGATGTGGAAGCCCTCAAGGCCGTGTGCGATGATCGCCTGGCCGGGCTGATGCTCACCAACCCCAACACTCTGGGGCTGTTCGATGAGAACGTGCTCGAGGTCACCCGTATCGTTCACGAGGCCGGCGGCCTGGTGTATGGCGACGGCGCAAATATGAACGCCCTGCTCGGGATTGTGCGTCCTGGCGACCTGGGCATCGACGTGATGCACTTCAACCTGCACAAAACCTTCTCCACCCCCCACGGCGGCGGCGGCCCAGGTTCCGGCCCAGTGGGCGTTGCTCCGCACCTGGTGGATTTCCTACCCGCTCCTATCGTTGACATCATCGAAGAAGGCGATGAAGAAACCCCGCCGCTTTACGGCTATGTCATCCCCGATCAAAGCATCGGACGGGTGAAAGCCTTCAACGGTCAGTTTGGCATGATGGTGCGCGCGTACACCTACATGATCATGCATGGGGCCCAAGGCTTACGCTCGGTCGCCGAATACGCCGTGCTCAACGCCAACTACCTCATGGCAAAACTCAAAGATACCTACCACCTGCCTTACGACCGCATTTGCATGCACGAATTTGTGGTGGAAGGCATGTGGGATGATGCCCCCGGCATCCATGCCTTGGATATTGCCAAACGCATGATGGATTACGGCATCCACCCGCCCACCAACTACTTCCCACTGATCGTTCACGAAGCGTTGATGATCGAGCCAACCGAGACGGAGAGCAAGCAGACCCTGGATGCGTTTGTTGACATCCTCAAGAAGATCGCCGAGGAAGCCCATACCCAGCCCGAGCTGCTGCACGATGCTCCCCATATCACCCCCGTTGGCCGGCTGGATGAAGTCAAAGCCGCCAAAGACCTGGTGCTGTGCTGCGGCGTAGAACCGCTGGATAACGAATAGCCTTTACCGGCGCGTCACTGTAACTTACTTGGGAGTTTTTAACCGCCACGAATGGTAGTTAAGAACTCCCAAGGTTATTAACTACCCAGGTCAACTTGTGGCTTAAAAACAAGCCCGCGCCGGCGAATTATGCTATACTAGTTTTGGTTTTCACCGGGGAAAAGTAAGTTTTAATTTATTTGACGTAGAATATCTCGAGGATTACGTGTCGGATCATTCTTTGCCGAAGAATAGCCCCTGGACGGTTGAACAAGCTGTGCAAATACTTCAGCAGGGCGAAGCCAAGTATCGGATCCTTTCTGATTTCACCAACGACACGATTTGGGCCGTAGACCTAATTGATGAGCGATTTACCTATGTCAGCCCATCCGTGTTCAGGCTGCGTGGTTTTACCCAACAAGAGGTGCTAGGCCAAACCCTGCGCGATGCGCTCACCCCCCAATCCTATCAACTGATCGAGGACAACCTGTCTCGAAGTGTTGCGGCCTTCATGGCGGGCGATAAAGAGGCCGGTTACGCGGTGACCGAACTGGATCTATATCATAAAAACGGTTCCATCATCCATACCGAAGTCTCATCATCATTCATTACGAATGCCGATGACCTCCCCATCGCCATATTAGCCGTCAGTCGCGATATTACCCAATGTAAGCGCGCCCAAGAAGCATTACAACGCTCTGGCCAGGAGCTGCGCCAGCTTAACCACATTGCGGCGGTGATTACCTCCAGCCTATCCTTTGACGAGGTGCTAAGCGCAATTTTCAAAGCCGCGCCAGAGATATTTCCTCAGCCTTCGCACACCACCGTGCAGTTAATTGACGAGAAAGATGGCATGCTCCATTCTTATCCCACGCTGCACAGCCAGGAAGATGAGCAAAGCATTATATTTGCACCCGGCGAAGGAGTGGCCGGCTGGGTGTTTGAAAATCGCACTGCCGTAAACGTGGGTGATGTAACCCAAGACCCGCGCTTTGTGCAGCGACCATCGCTCAATAGCTTTTTATCGCTAATGAGCGCCCCGCTCATTTTGTACAATAACGCCCTGGGGGTGTTGAGCCTCACCTCGCCTATCCCCCATGCTTTTGACAGCCACCATCAGAACTTGTTAGAAAACCTGGCCGCTTATGCCGCCATCGCTTTGCAAAACGCCAGGCTCTTTGAACAAACCCGCCGGGATGCATCTATCAATAAGATTTTGCTAAAAGAAGTCAATCACCGCGTTAAAAACAACCTGGCTTCTATTCTGGCGATTATTAATATGGAACTAAATCACCTCCGGCAGCAGACCAACGGCAAAACGCCGCAGCAAATTCTCTTTGATCTGCGTGAGCGCATTCGCGGGCTAATGGTGACGCACGATATTCTCTCTGGGCGGCAGTGGCAATCGGCGTCTGTGCAGCAGCTGCTAAGCGCCACCTGCCGGGCGGCGCTAACCGGCATGACAGTGAAAGATAAGATTCACATCACCATTAGTGTGGCGCATGAAGAACCGATCATCATCGCCCCCGCCTCTGACCCAGCCGGGGGCAGTGGGGAGCCGCTTATCATTAACGCCGGCCAAAGCGGCAACCAGCTCTCGCCGGAAGAAGAACCCCTTGTGATTAATGTCACCCATGCCACCAACCTGGCGTTGGTAATCAACGAACTTCTCACCAACGCCGCTAAGTACGCCTTTCCCAAGCAGGCCCAAGGCAAAGTGTGGATCTTTGCCAAATCGGCGCCTGGTTCAAACGATTTGCTCATCACCTATAAAGATAATGGCGTTGGCTGGCCGGATGATGTTTTAACCGGCAAGCGAGAGAATCTCGGTCTCAGCCTGATTCGCTCCGCCGTTCAAGATAAGCTAACCTTTTATAACAATGACGGCGCACAAGCCGACCTGGTTTTTATCGGCGCACTCCTACCCAAATAACTATCCCTCCCGGCAGCCAAAAATTACAATCCACCGTCCGTACTTCCCCAGCGAAGGCTGCGTGGACTTCTGGTTTACACCTGGCGATCATGTTACAATGATGCTCTAAATTTACCCATGAACGAGAACATATCATGATACCCGAACCCGATTTAGAATTTCAACTGGTAGAAACCAACCCCAAAGTTCAAATTATTTTACCTGATGGACGTGTTATCTCCGGCCCACGCGGCGCGCCGACTGAGCGATTTCTGCATATCCTGCCCGAAGCCGACACTCCGCCTATCGTTGGGGCTGTGGTAAACGGCGAATTGCGCGAGCTAACCTACCCCATCAAAATTGAAAGCACTGTTCGTCCGGTCACGATGGGCGAGTCCGACGGCATGCTGATTTATCGCCGCTCGCTGGTATTCTTGATGGAAACAGCCTTCGACCAACTATTCCCCGAAGCGGTTTTAACGGTAGATCACTCCGTTTCTTCGGGCGGTTATTACTGCGCGGTTTCAGGCCGCCCTCCGCTCAACGAGACCGAGTTGGCGCGGCTGGAAAGCGAAATGCACCGCCTGGTGGAAGCGGATATGTGCTTTTGCCGCCAGGAGACCCCCTTACCCGAGGCAATCGCCTACTTCAAAGAAACCGGCAAAACTGAAAAAGTGAGTTTATTGGCCCACCGCCAAAAAAATTACCTCACTCTCTACCAGCTGGGCGAATTTCGCGATTACCATCACGGCTACATGGTTCCGCGCACCGGCTACCTGCGCTGGTTCAGGCTTAGCGTCACCGACCATGGCTTCACACTGCACTACCCCCGCCGGCACAACCCCACCGAACTGCTGCCAATGCCCGATTACCCAAAGTTATTATCGGCTTTCCGTCGCTATGGCGACTGGCTCGACCGGCTGGGCATCTCGAATGTGGGCGCGCTCAACGAAGCCATCTACGCCGGGCGCGGCAATGAGGTCATCCTGGTATCTGAAGCTCTGCACGAACAGCACGTAACCGAAATTGCCCGGCAAATTGCCAACCGCGCAGATGAAGTCAAGATCGTCCTGATTGCTGGTCCGTCGTCCTCTGGCAAGACCACCTTCTCGAAGCGCCTGGCGGTGCAGCTCCTGGCTAGCGGGCTTTCGCCCTTTCCACTGGCAATGGACGATTACTTCATAGACCGCGACAAGACTCCCCTGGGCGAAGACGGCCAACCCGACTTTGAAGCTCTTAGCGCCCTCAATCGCGCTCAGCTAGAGAACGACCTGGCGCGTTTGATTGCCGGTGAGCGGGTGCTGCTGCCCACGTACGATTTTCTCACCGGAAAAAGCCTGCCGGGGCAAGAGATTCAACTCCACACTGGAGAAATTATCATTATGGAAGGCATTCACGGGCTAAACCCCGAAGTATTGGCCGACCTACCCGCCTCGCAGGCTTTCCGCATTTACGCCTCGGCGCTTACCCAGCTAAACTTAGACCGGCACAATCGCATCTCCACAACCGATACCCGCTTGCTGCGGCGCATTGTACGCGACGCCCGCGAGCGCGGTTACAGCGCCACGCACACCATCTCGCGCTGGGAATCGGTGCGGCGCGGCGAGAAGCGCTACATCATGCCCTACCAAGAAAATTCCGATGCCATGTTCAACTCGGCCCTGGTATATGAATTATCCGCTCTGAAACCGCTGGCCGAACCGCTGTTACGCCAGGTTTCTTCCACTTTACCGGAACACATCGAAGCTAAGCGCCTGTTAGCGCTGTTGGAATGGTTTTTACCGTTAGACGCCGGACGCATCCCCGACAACTCGATTTTGCGCGAGTTTGTGGGCGGCTCCATCTTAAAGAATTTTGCCCTATGGCATAACCCATGAAACTAACTTTTCTGCGCAACCCATTGGCAGCCGCCGGGCTGGCGCTGGTGGCCCTCATGGCGCTTTTGGGCGGCGGCTTGCTGTTTCGCCGCGCCCAAGCGGAAAGCCCACTGCAAGCGGTGCGGGTCTATTACCGCGACCGTCAACAACTCCAATCCGTTGCCAATTGGCTGGAGCCATGGGAAGTGCACCCCCACCAGGGTTACGCGGTGGTGGGGGTTAACGCCGTTGAGATGGCCCGGCTGCAGCAGATGGGTTTAAACATCGAAATAGACGAACGCCTGACGGCACTGGCAAATCAACCTGCCATGTTGGCGGCGCATGGCGGCGCAGCAAGCACGCCGGACAGCATTCCAGCCTACAGCTGCTACCGCACCGTAGATGAGACCTACGCCGCCGCCCAGGCGCTCGCCCAAGCTTACCCTGGCCTGGCCCAATGGATCGATATTGGTGATTCGTGGGAGAAGGAAGATTCCGGCGGCGCCGCCGGGCGCGACCTGATGGTGCTGCGCATCACCAACCAGGCCGCCACTAACCCCAAAGCGCCGGTGTTCATCATGGCGGCCGTTCATGCCCGCGAGCTGGTCACCGCCGAGCTGCTCACCCGCCTGGGTGAGAAATTGCTCCAGGAATATAACCGCGACCCCGATATCACCTGGCTGCTCGATCACCGCGATATTCATCTGCTGCTGCATGCCAACCCCGACGGGCGCGTGCAAGCCGAAGGCGGTGCTCTGTGGCGCAAAAACACCAATGCCACCTACTGTTCCGGCTCGAATCAGCGTGGGGCCGACCTCAACCGCAACTTTGCGTTTCAATGGGGTTGCTGTGGCGGCTCTAGCGGAAACCAATGCGCCGAAACATACCGCGGCCCCAGCGCCGCATCGGAGCCGGAGGCCTGGGCGATCCAGAACTACGCCCTGGCGCTGTTCCCCGATCAACGCGGCCCTAACTTAACCGACCCAGCCCCCGCCGATACCCAAGGGCTATTTATCGATCTACATTCTTACAGCCAATTGGTGTTATGGCCCTGGGCTTTCAGCGCTACTCCTGCTCCCAACGCCGCCGCTCTGCAAACCCTGGGGCGCAAGTTTGCCTATTACAATCATTACGATCCTTCACCCGCCTACACCTTGTATGTAACCGACGGCTCAACCGACGATTATATTTATGGAGAGTTGGGCGTGCCGGCTTTTACTTTCGAAATGGGAACCTGGTTCTTCCAGGATTGTCCCACTTTTGAGGACAGCATCGTGCCGGATAACACCGCCGCCCTGCTATACGGGTTGAAAGCCGCCGGCGCGCCCTACCAACAACCCACCGGCCCGGAGGTTGTAAACGCCCGTGTTACATTTGCCCCGGCTGTACCCGGCGGGCCGGCCAATATCTCTGCCCTCGCCGACGACAAGCGCACCACCAGTGGGGAGGCGGTGCAAAACATCCAGGCGGCCATTTACACCATCGATGCGCCTCCGTGGAGCACCCCCGCCCCCGTTCTTCACCCGATGCAAGCTGCCGACGGCGCATTCGATCAACGCAGCGAGGCGCTGACCGCCACTGTTAACACAAGCGGCCTGACTACCGGCCAACACCTGGTATTTATCCAGGCGCAAGATAAGAATGGAAACTGGGGAACAGTGAGCGCGGCCTGGCTAACCGTGCCGGAGAGGTTATTTTTACCCCTGGCAGTAAAGTAACGCGGGCCGCCGGCGATTTACCACCCTCCGGCATGTCGTTTTATGATGAAGACGGTTCACTCCCGCGCATCTTGCGGATGCCAGGCGGCGTTATGCGGGGGCTTATTTGCCCTTCATCACCCACAGCGTCACCCCTAGCCAGATGAGCAAGCCCAACCACAGCGCCGCCAGCACGGCCAGGGCGCCCCATGAGGAAAACACTCCCACCGGCCCGCTGCCGGCTGCCTTTGGCGGCCCAGAAGCATTCGTATATGGCCCTAACATGAGTAAGCCGGGGGTCGGCGTTACCACCACAGTCAAGACCGGCAGCGGCGGCATTTGAAGAAGGTCGGGAGTTTCAGCCAGGTCGCCTTCCGGCGCGCCGCTCAACGTGGCCTGGAATGGCCCCGCTGCAGGCGCGCCGGGTGAAGGAACTAATGTGGTTGGCGTTGGCGTGAGCCGCACGGGCGCAGCGGGAGGGCTGGGGCTAACCTGCGGGACGGCAGGCAGGGTGGCCGACGGTGCGCCGGTCGGCGTTGTTACGGTGGGGGTGTCCACTGGGTAAGCCGCGCTGGTTGGCGTTTCCACCGGATAGACGGCTTGCGTTGCACTGGCAATCGGGTAGGCGGTTTCCTGCCAGCGCGGCGCGCCCAGGTTGCCCAAGCGATCAACGCCGGCCCTCACCAGGCCCCAGGCTAAAGCCAGCCACAAGACCGCTCCTAACCATTTCATCCACTTGAAAGGCATCGTTGGATTATTATACTGGACAAATCACGCTCAACCCGCGTGTTATAATTTCATCACAGGTGTATTCTTATGGATTTTCCGACCCTACCCATCACCGCAAAGCGTATATTAGTCGTCGATAGCGATACCCGTTCACGCAAGAAATCGGCCCAGGCGTTAGAGATCGAAGGCTATGAGGTCTTCCAGGCCGAAAACGGAAACGAGGCGCAGCGCTTCCTGGAACGCATTTCCCCCGATCTGATCGTCTCAGATATTAACACGCCCGGCGGCAACGGCGCCGACTTCTACCAGGTGGTGCGCAATCATGCTGCCTGGACCACCATCCCGTTCATTTTCTTCGTCACCAAAGGCCGCTCAGCCGAACTGCAGCGCGCCCAAGAAACCGGCGTAGAAGATGTTATTTTTAAACCCATTGAAAGCGGCAACCTGGCACGAATAGTGCATGCTCGTTTAATGCGCTCAGCCGAATTGAAGTACGCCTTCATCGACCAGGCATACCTGGAAACGGTGGAGGTGATTGCCAGCACGGTTGAAGGGCGCGATGCGTACACGCACGGGCATATTGGCCGCGTTTCGTTGTATCTTCAGTGGCTGGCCGAAGCCATGGATTGGCCCGCCGATAAAATGCGGATTTTGGCTTTTGGCGCCCGGCTGCACGACATCGGAAAAATTGTCATCCCCGACCATATCTTAAAAAAACCCGGCGATTTGACCGCGGAAGAATGGGAAGAGATGAAAAAGCATCCTATTGCAGGCGCCAAGATCATCAATAAAATTAGTTTCTTGAAGCCTGCCGTCAACTACATCCTCTACCATCACGAGCGCTGGGACGGCAGCGGTTATCCGCATGGTTTGGTGGGTCGGGAAATTCCGTTAGAAGGGCGCATGCTAGCCATTGCCGACGTGTTCGACGCCCTGACAACCGACCGCCCCTATCATCCAGCCTGTACCCGGGGCGAAGCGCTGCAATTCCTGGTGCAGCAGGCAGGGGTCAAATTCGACCCCGACCTGGTCCCGATTTTCGTAAAAGCGGTGGAGGAGCGTATGAGAGATTAAGGTGTCTCACGCAATGATATTTCGCATTTCACTGGCTGTCTTAATTGTCCTCTCCCTGGGCGTGGTAGGAACGCTCACTTACCTCAGTGTATATGCCGATATAACCGCCCCCTCTCCCACTCCGGTGGCTCCGCAGGCGGTGGTGATTGAAGCGGAAGCCCTCGCACAGGCCGAGGCGGCGCTGCAAGCCGCCGTCAAACAAGAACAGCCTGACAGCCCCGCTCTGGCGCTCAACCAAACTCAAATCAGCGCTCCACATTTCTCCCAGGATGCCGCCTGGGCTTTCGCCTGGCTCACGCCGCTCGATCCGGACACCGGCCACCCCCTGCCGATTGAACCCGGACTGGCGTTAATGGAACAGATCAAAGGCAGCTGGCAAGTCACGCTGCCCTCGCAACCGGAATGGATCGACGCGCTGCTGCGCGCTCCCGCAGATCTGGTGAGCGAGGAGCTAAAGGCTGAATGGCGGCAAATCGCGATGGCTGCGCCCGGCATACAGGCCATGCCAATGCCCAGCGCAGCCTTGCACGGCTACCGCCTGCCCTACGCCGGCGGCGAGACGATGCGCGTTACCCAAACCGTGGGCCACGATCGCTATACCCCTTCCGGCAGCGCCCATTTCTCCTTTGATTTCGCTAAGCCGGGCTACCCTTCATCCATGTTCAACGTGCATGCCGCCAAAGCGGGAGTTGTTACGCGGGTGCGCTGGACCCAAACAAACGGCTCCGAGGACAGCCCCGGCAACTATGTGGTGCTAGAAGATACGACCACCACCCCAACCACCTACATGCTCTACCTGCACCTGGCGCAAGATAGCATCCCCGCCGAACTACGCATCATCGGCGCACAAGTACAGCGCGGCCAGTTTTTGGGCATCGCCGACGACACCGGCGTGAGTTCGGGCAATCATTTGCACTTTATGGTGCACACCAACGCCGCCTCCTATTGGGGAACTGCCGTAGACATCACCTTCGAAGACGTGAGCATCAACGGCGGCCGCCCACGTATTGCCACCGATAAAACCTACTGTAAATCTAGCGATGTTTGTGATACTTTTCAAACCGATTATGTTTCGGGCAATTATTATTCCACCGATAGCACTCCCCCCACCGGGGCCTTTACCAGCGTGGAAACCGGCGACAGCCTGGTCTCGCCCATCGTGCGACTGCAAGGCTGGGCGCTGGATGAAGGCAGCGGCCTGGCAAGTGCATCCATTCTGGCCCGCCTGAACGGCAGCTGGCAGGTCATCGCCGGCCCCTTCAACCAGGCCATGTTTACTTATGATTGGGATGTATGCGCCGCCGGCGTGGCGCAAGGTCCGGTGGATGTGGCCTTACAGCTGCGCGACCGGGCCAATAACACCACCCCCGGCCTTCCGGGGCTGACCCACCTGGCGAATAACGTGGTGTGCCCACCACCTGCGCCGCTTTGCACCCCCGGCCCGAATCAAGTCGCCATCTTCACCGAAAAGGACGCCCTAGGAGCCTGCGCGCTGCTGAACACGGGCAGTTTGAACCTGGCGGCGCTGACTGAGATAGGCGATAACCGCGTGTCTTCAATCGTATTGGGCGCTAACCTGCAGGCCACCCTGTACCAAGACGCCAACCAAAGCGGGCGGGCCGAAACTTTTATTAACAGCGATTACAACCTGGCCGATAACCGCATCGGCAAGAACAGCGTCTCGTCCATAAAGGTGCAAACCCGCGGCGCAACGCCCGCCACCCCGATTGTGATCTTTCCCAGCGACGGGGCTGTCTACACCGTTCGCGATCCTCTGCGCCTGAGCTGGAATGACGGCGGCGGCGGAGTTGAGTTCCAGGCGCGCCTGCGGCAAGGGGAGGCCACCCTCCAAACCACCGCCTGGGACGAAGCGGTTTCGTGGAACCTGGCCGCCTTACCGGCAGGAACCTACACCTGGCAGGTGCGGGCGCGCCAGGGCAGCGCCGAAAGCAGTTGGAGCGCGCCGCGCAATCTGTCGATCGAGAGCGCGCCGCCGCCCCCCACCCCTGCCATAAACGCGCCCTACACTACGAACATGGACAACAGCGCCCCCGGCTGGGAAGGCGCGGGCGGTTGGGCGTTAACCAGCGCCTACAATCACACCAGCGGCGGCGGAAGCGCCTGGCAGTACACCCCGGCTGCCAGTGGCTATAACACCGGCGGGCCAAACCTGGGCGTGCTCACCTCTCCCCCTGTGCGTCTGCCGGCCGGCAGCGCCTACAGCCTGCGCTTCTGGGAGCTGTATGAGACGGAAAGCGCCTATGCCTGGTACGATCAACGCTGGGTGCAATTTGCGGTAGACGGCGGCCCCTTTATCGATATCGTCCAACTCTCCGACGATCCGCCCAACTACTGGCTGCAAAGCCCGGCTTATTCGCTGGCGGCTTACGCCGGCAAAACGGTGCAGGTGCGCTTCTTATTCGCCACCCTAGACGCAGCCGATAACGCCCACCTGGGCTGGTTCATCGACGATATAACCATCGGCCCAGAAACGCCGCCCAGCTGCCCCGGCGATTCGGATAACTCCCCCACCCAGGCCGGCGCCCTCACCCCCGGCGCAGCCGCCCAGGGCGTAATTTGCCCGTCTGGCGATATCGATTATTACGTTTTCCAGGCCGAGGCGGGGCAGACCATCGGGGCGTGGATCGAAGCCGCCGTCAACGCCTCCCCGCTAGATTCGATCCTCACCCTCCTGGATAGCGATGGAGGCTCACCGCTGATTAAAAACGACGACCAGGTGCAGTATGAGCGGCCTGATTCGTGGTTAGTCTACCGCGTAGCGCGCAGCGGAACATATTACCTCAAGGTAAATGCCTGGAATCATCCCTCGGCAGGCAGCCCCAGCCATACTTACAGCTTACACCTGGCGCAAGACGCCACCCGTCCCTTGGGCATCTTCATCAACCCAAGCAGCCCCTTGGTCTCCCTACCACTAACCGTGCGTGTGCAAGCCCAAGACGCCGGCAGCGGTATTGCCTTTGTGCGCTTCCTATGGCATAGCAGCGACTGGCAGGGCAGTGATTGGCAAACATTGGCCGAAGATTGGAACAGTCAAGACGGCTGGAGCGCGGTAATCAACCCAATCGGCCAAACTAGCCTTGCGGGCGGCGCAATATACGTTAAAATCTATGATTGGGCCGGCAACCAGATGGGCTTGGGCCAGTGGAACTTCACCAGCCCCAGTCTATTCCTGCCCGTGGTCATCAAAGGAAGGTAATCGCCGGGCGTGAAACTCATCATCCAAATACCGTGCTACAACGAAGCGCTGACGCTGCCCGCCACGCTGCGGGATTTGCCGCGCATGTTGGACGGCGTGGACGAGATCGAAGTATTGGTGGTGGACGACGGCAGCCAAGACGACACCGCGCAAGTGGCCCAGGCGTGCGGGGTGCAGCATGTGGTGCGCTTGAATCCCCACCGCGGCCTGGCAGCGGGTTTCACCACTGGGCTAGAAGCCTGCCTGCGCGCCGGGGCAGACATAATCGTCAACACCGACGCCGATAACCAGTACGCCGCCGAAGACATTCAACATCTGATCGACCCTATTTTGCAAGGCCGGGCCGATCTGGTGGTGGGCGACCGCGGTGTGGGCACACTGCCGGCCTTCAGCCCTTTCAAGCGTCGCTTGCAAACGCTTGGCTCGTGGGTCATCTCGCGGGCTTCGGGCATGTCCACCCCCGATGCCACCAGCGGCTTTCGCGCCCTCAGCCGCGAGGCCGCCCTGCGCACCATGGTACTAAGCGAGTACTCCTATACGCTAGAAACCCTCATCCAGGCCGGCAACCGCAAACTGGCGGTGGCGTTTGTACCCGTCCACACCAACCCGCAAACCCGCCCGTCGCGCCTCATCCGCAGCATCCCCCACTACCTGGTTAACTCCAGCGCCACGATCGTACGCGCCTACAGCATGTACCAGCCTCTCAAGGTGTTTAGCCTGCTGGGGGGGCTGCTCATCATCGCCGGATTGGCTCCCCTGCTACGCTACCTGTGGTTCGCCCTGAACGGTCAAGGGGGAGGCCACATCCAATCGGTCATCTTGGCCGCTATTTTAATTATTGTAGGTTTTCAAATTCTACTTATTGGCCTTATTGCCGATATGATTAGCGCTAACCGCAAAATGTTAGAGGAAATCTTATACCGCCAGAGAAAATCGGACCTTCAAGGCATATCATCCACGAGTGACAAGAATAATGAGCCGTTATAACACACGCTGGTTGATAGGGATTGCCTGGCTCTTTATTCTAACTTCCTGCACAAACACTCCGATCAAACCAGAACAAAGCCAGCAAACCGGCTCAGTCGTTCTAGATCGAAACACACAGGTTAGCCAAACCTTTACAGCACACTTCAACGGCCTAACCCAGGTGGTTATCCCTTTAAGTGAGCCTTGGCATGGGCCAGGCGAAATCAATATCGGGGTCTTTCGCCGCGACGCGCCTCAAGAACCCATCCGCCAAGCTGCCATAATATTGGATGATTCTGAATACTACGCCCTCAGCTGTGAATTTGAACCATTACCCACTTCTAATAACCAGGACTATCGCTTAACTGTTAATCTCGTTCAAGGCCCGCCTCTGACACTGGCAACATCTTCCGGGGCTAGCTATCTGAATGGAGCATTATATCTAAATGATATTCCGCAAGACCAGCAGCTTACCTTTGGGCTGGTATATCGTGCCTCTAACTATTGGTTAGGATTATTGGAAGAATGTGCCCAGTGGGTGACCTGGCTAGCGCTGGCAGGATGGCTCTTCATCATCCCTGGGTGGGCGCTGTTGAAGTTTACCTGGCCGGGCTGGGGGGCTTTAGATGGATGGTCGAAAATTGGACTGAGCATTGGAGCGGGTATGGCGATATATCCGCTTCTCATGGCCCTGGCATGGCTTGTGAATTTGCGCCCAGGAATAGGTTTTGCCTGGCTGCCTCCCCTTTGCGCCGCGGCGGTCCTGCTATGGCAGGCATGGCGCACGCACCTGCGATCAGGTGAATGGCGACAATCTATCAAGACCGTGTCAATAAGGAAAAAACTGCGGCACATTTTTACCCTCCCTGCGTGCGCCGCAGGAGTTGTCGTCGCGGCGATTCTGTTCTCGCGCTTCTGGGTCATTCGCGGCATGGCTTACCCACTGTGGGGCGACTCCTATCAACACAGTATGATTACGCAACTGATCTTAAATTGGGGGGGAATCTTTCCCAATTGGTTGCCATACGCCGAGTTAAGCAGTTTCACTTATCATTTTGGATTTCACAGCCTGACCGCGGTCTTAGCCTGGATGAGTGGATGGGAAGCACCACAAGCTGTTTTAGTAGGCGGTCAACTGCTCAACGTGGCGGCAGTCGTGGCGGTCTACCCATTGGCGACGCGCGTGGGGCGCAGTCAATGGGCGGGAACATGCGCAATGTTCATCGCCGGTTTATTTTCAAACATGCCCATGTTTTACACCAACTGGGGGCGCTACACGCAGTTGGCCGGGCAAACGATCTTACCCGTAGCCATGATGATTATCTGGATAGCAGCTCAAAAAAAGCCGCTTTCAAGAGGGCTGCTGCTGCTTGGGTGGTTAACGCTGGGGGGTCTAGCGCTTACCCATTATCGCGTTCTTATTCTCGTCGCCTTATTTGCTATCGCAGCGTTGGCGGTGCATGCCTGGGTGGGCGGGTTATGGCAGCGGGCGCGCAACTTTTTGCTGCTAGGTTCAGGGGCAGCACTCCTCTTTTTGCCGTGGTTCTACCACATATTCTCCGGCAAAATCCTCGTTATTTTGGGCCACCAACTTTCCACACCGGCAAACCGCGCCTCGGCTGGCTTAGCGATCAACGACACGATCGGCAACTTAAATCTTTATTTCCCTTTGTGGTTCTGGCGAACCGTTCCGATCATCATTATCGGTTTGCTTTTACTCCGCCGGCGCTGGATAACTGGCATTGTCTTATGGGCGGCGCTGGAAATATTGACCGCAAACCTGGGCTGGCTGGGGCTGCCAGGCAGCGGAGCAATTGATAACTTCGCCGTATTAATGAGCCTTTATCTTCCAATTTCTGTGATGACTGGCACAGCATTAACCTTTATAGGGCGCTGGATCGCAAAGCGATTGAATCTCGGACGATATAGCAGTTTCCCTCCACCTAATATAGTGCGCTGGGATCGCTACCTTTATATAAAAGGCGCGTTCTTGCTGTGCCTGGCAGCAGTTTCTCTTTGGATGGCGCGCCAGCAGACCCAGCTCATCCTACCGGATCACTTCGCCCTGGCCACTCGTCCAGATGGACGCGCTATGCACTGGATCACAGCGCACAGCCTGCCGACAGATCGATTCGTCGTCAATGCGTTCGAAGCTTATAATGGATATGTTACTGCGGGCAGTGATGGAGGATGGTGGCTTCCTTTGGAGACTGGCCGTCTGACCAACCAGCCTCCCCTTAACTTTGGCAACGAAGCCGGCTTTAGCACAGATTTCCGTATCAAGACGGTTAAGCTTAACCGTCTAATCCAGCAGAAAGGCATTAGCTCACCTCAGATAATATCTCGCTTGCGGCAGCTGGGTTATCGCTATATTTATATCGGACAGCAGCAGGGCGCCGTCAATGCGCCGGCGCCGATGATTGACCTGGCCGATCTGGCGGATAACCCCCATTTCCGCCTGGTATACCGCCAAGATCGAGTGCTAATCTATAAAATTCTGCCATGAAAACGCCTCTCTCGGCATCTTCAACAGGTAACGTCACCATTATCGGCCCGGTGTGGCCCTATCGGGGCGGAATCGCGCACCATACGCCCTTATTAGCGAATGCCATAACCCAAGCTGGGTTCTCAGTCCGAGTCATTTCTTTTCGACGCCTGTATCCGTTGTGGCTTTATCCTGGCGCCACCGATAAAGATAACAGCCAAAGTGTCCAGAAAACGCCTGCCGAAGCGCTGCTTGACATCCTTTCGCCCATCTCGTGGATAAAAACTGCTGGCGCTATCAGTCAAACGGCTCCAGATTTTGTTGTTTTTCAATGGTGGACAACCGGCTGGGCTTTGCCATATGCCATCATGGGTCGAATATTGCATCAGCATGGCATCCGGCAAGTTTATTTAATCCACAATGTTTTACCTCATGAAGAAAAGCCGTGGGATAAGCATCTGGCAGGCCTGGCCTTAACGGGAGCAGACGATTTTATTGTTCACACGCCGGTTGAAGAAGGCCGATTGCTGCCATTCATACGCCCTAACAGCCGGGTTTTCATCGCCCCTCTGCCAGCTTACCGGCTGTTTCCACACGATGAAATCGATCAGCTTGAGGCAAAGCATATTATCGGGCTGCCTGCTAAGACGCCGGTCCTATTGTTCTTTGGCTTTGTGCGCCCATATAAAGGGCTAGGTCTGCTGTTAGATGCGTTAGAACTTCTCAAAGATCAAGGAATAGAGATTCATCTGCTAGTAGCAGGCGAGTTCTGGAATGACAAAGCCGCCTATCTCGCTAAAATAAACGATCATGGCCTGAATGACCGAGTGACTATCGTTGATCGTTACATCCCGAATGAAGCTTTGAGCCTATACTTCGCGGCCGCAGACGCGGTAGTAACCCCGTATGAGAGCGGCGCCACCCAGAGTGCGGTAGCTGGGCTGGCCATCGGGTCGGGAAAGCCGCTGATTGCCAGCGACTTGGTGACACAGGGCTTACTTCCTCAACATCAAGCACAGACTTTAACCTTTCATCACGGCAGCCTGGAAGGATTGACCCAAACCATTAAATCCTTTTTGGAACAGCCCGCGGTTTCAACTGAACCACCTCGGAGTACCCACCAAGACGAGGCGAATGCTGCTTTGATCGAAATCTTTAGTCAAATAATCCAAACCAAACCCGGCAGCGGATAACAGGTGATCCCCGTTCAACCATACAGAAAAGGTGCTTTTTGTTAAAGATTGCATTTTTGCTAACCCAAAGCCTGGAAAGCCCCAGCGGCCTGGGGCGATATGGGCCGCTGGCCAAAGAGTTGGCACGACTGGGCCATCATATTGAAATTTACGCCTTGCACCCCGATTATCAACCGGAACTCTTTGCGGAGCGGCTTTGGCAAGGCGTTCATCTTCATTATGTTGCTCCGATGCATGTGCGCAAAAGCGGCAACCAAAAGACCTACTACTCTCCCCCAAAGCAACTTGCCCTGGCCGTACAAGCCACCTGGGCGTTAAGCCAGGCGGCGATCAAATCGTCTGCTTCCATCATCCATATTTGCAAGCCACATCCCATGAACAGCCTGGCCGGATTGTTAGCTGGCATCAGCACTGGCAAACGCGTGTTCTTGGATTGCGATGATTACGAGACGGAGTCGAATCATTATTCCGCTTCCTGGCAAAAAAGCGGGGTAGCTGCGTTTGAAAGATGGACGCCTCGGCATGTGACCGCGGTAACCACTAACACCCAATTTATGGCCGACAATTTACAACAGTGGGGTGTGCCCACAAACCATATTCATTATCTACCCAACGGGGTGGATTTGGAACGTTTTGAACAATTTTCTGAGCATCGCCTGGAGGCGTTGAGGAAACAGTTCAATCTCGCGGGAAAGACGGTCATCCTTTTCTTGGGGAGTCTCAGCCTGAAGAGCCACCCGGTCGATATTCTGCTGCGCGCATTTGCAAAATTGGCTCCGGCCACCCAGGGGCTGCATTTACTCATTGTTGGAGGCGGAGAAGATTACGACAATCTGATCGCCCTGGCGAAAGAACTACATATAGACCAGCAGGTTGGGTTTGTGGGGCGAGTACCTCCCGAAGACGCGGGGTATTATTATCGGTTGGCCGATATCTCCGTAGACCCTATTTACAATGACGCTTCGGCTCTTGGGCGGTCACCGCTCAAGTTATTTGAAAGTTGGGCCTGCCAGGTGGCATTTGTCACATCCAAAGTTGGTGAAAGAGAAAGGCTCATGGGCGATCCGCCCGCTGGGCTGTTCGCCCTACCAGGCGACGCCGATGACCTGGCATTAAAATTGAAGCGGCTCGCCGGCGATGAGATGATGCGCAAAGAGCTAAACCAACGCGGCCTAACGCGTTTACAAGATTTCAGTTGGTCGAAATTAGCGCAAAGGGCCATTGAAATCTATGAACAATATGTCTAAACCCAATAGCTTAGAAATAAGCATTACCCGTAGGGGGATAGTATCGAATATCCTGGCATTATTTTCTGGTTCTACCGTTAGCCAGGCCGCTCTTGCTATGACTCTTTTCCTATTGGCGCGAGCGTTAGGCCCAGAGGAGTTTGGTCTATACACGGGTTCGGTTACTTTAATGTCGCTCCTAGGCATCTTAATCAACCTGGGCCTGGATTTATGGCTTCTTCAAGAAGGAGGGCGTCAGCCCGAAAGAATTGGTGAATTGGCCGGCAGCGTGTTAGTTCTGCGCCTGACTCTGGGAGGCGCCTGGTTCGTTATGATGTATTTCGTTGCGGCTCAAATTCAATCCCCAACTTTTTCGGTTCCCTTGATGCGCTTGGGGGCCTTTTTGACCTGGTTTAATGGTATGTATTACGGTCTTCTAGCGGCTTTGAAGGCCGTCCTGAGAAACAAAGTCAGCGCTTTCCAGGAGGCGCTCTATAATATTTCAGTATTGGGTGTGGCATTGATTCTTGTTGCCAATCATGCCATCACGGCTCAGAATTTTTTAGTATGGCGGATAGTCATCCAAGCATTATTTTTATCGTTGATTATTTTTTATATAAAACAGCAGCTAGGGCTAACTTTTAGCTCGGAAATTATCCGCCTGGCCTTAAGAAAATTCCCACCATATCTCAGCTCCGACTTTCTAGCTACCCTATTTATGCGCATGGATATTTTATTGGTCTCCATCTTTCTAACCAAAAAGGAAGTGGGCCTCTATTCGCCGGCTGTGGGGATTATAAATGCAACTTTTCTCATCCCCTCGGCAGTTTATATTGTCATTATCCCAGTCATCAGCAATCTTTTTATCTATAATCCTCAACGAGCGTGGCAAACTGCGCGCCGAAATATTTTAGTGCTGGGCTGTGTGGGCTTGGCTTTGTTCGTGGGCATGATTGTATTTTCGAAAGTAGCCACGATATTTTTAGGAAGCGCTTATAAAGATATCCAGCCGCTTCTGCTCTTGCTAAGCCCGGTGGTTTTGCTGCATTCCCTGACCTACGGCATGGCAAGCGTCTTAGTGGCGGCGCAGTTACAGGTACGGCGCTCTTGGATCCAGCTAATCGCGGTAGTAGTGGATGGCATCTTAAACGCTTATTTGTTACCGAGGATTGGTATCAATGGAGCAGCGATTGCATACCTGATCTCAGAGATTGTGGTGGTTAGCGGTTATACTTGGATTGTATATAGAGAATATTTACATCAAAAAAAGTCCTTTGTGTGAGTTATCGATGGTAAAAATATCCTTAATCCATGTACATTCTTTCCATAATGCAGGAGACGCGGTTCTAACCAAGGCAGCTATAAGCAATTTATCGCAGAACTTCCCTAACGCACAAATCACCGTAGTGGTTAACGACCCGTCCAGCTACGAAGGCCCGGAATTGTTAGCGCCCTCTTTTCTGGCCTATATTCAGCAAACTCCCCATCACCAATTATGGCGTTTTCTCCGATTGCTTTTAGTGGGTGGCACAGCCATTCTAAGCCAGCGTCTTTTTGGGCGGGCGCGCTATATTACCAACTGTGAGGCCATTACCCGCCCCTTGCGGGCTATCTTAGAAGCAGACCTAGTTGTGGGGACACCAGGCGGTTATTTTTACAGTTATGGCCGGGGTCGAGCTTTGCTAATTCTTATTCTTGCCCACCAATTTGCATTATGGGCGGGCAAGCCCGTCTATCTGCTTCCTCAATCTTATGGCCCATTTAGATCTCGGTTAGAACGCTGGTTAATGCAAAATATGCTTAAGAAGGTACGCCTGGTGATGGCGAGGGAGAAGCTATCCCTGGAGCATTTGCGGGCATGTGGCTTTCCCACAGAAGATATGATCGTTCTGCCTGATATGGCGTTGGGTTTCGATATTGGATCTGTCGAAGAAGGCACAAAGGTCTTAAGCCAGGCGGGAATATCATCTGACGAAAGCTGCATTGGGGTCACGATTATTAATTGGCAAGAGCAATATAAAAATTTCAAACAGCAAGAACAGTATGAAAGCGCCCTTGCCGCCGCCCTCAAAGACTTTTCAGCGCATCATCCGCAAGTTCGGATTATATTCTTCCCCCAATGTACAGGCCCTACCGATAAAGAAGACGATCGGATTCCGGCGCGTAGAGTAGCCGAACGATGCCGCGATGCTAAACAGCCGCCCGTGGTGCTAGACAAGCCGCTCTCAGCCGAAGCATTGGCTGGCGCGATCGGCCAAATGGAGATATTTATTGGTACACGCATGCACTCAAACATCTTTGCATTACATCAATACATCCCACTCCTCCCCATAGGTTACTTGCATAAAACCCAAGGGATTGCCGATATGATTGGGCTGTCACAATGGGTGATAGACATAAAAAACATCGACTCAGCGGCATTATCGAGGGCGCTTGAAAAGCTTTGGGTCGAGCGCAGCGATATAAAACATCATCTCATGAATGTGCTGCCGGCGGTATTCGAAGATGCCCGACTCCCCGGCCAAATGATCGGCGCCGACTATCAACGGTTTTTATCTGAGGCAAAATGACGCAAAAAATTTGTGTTGTTCAATTATTCTACACTTTCGACGTTGAAGAAGGCGGTGGCGGGCTAAGCAAGTTTGCCCTTGAATTGGGCAGGAATATTGATCGAGACAATTTCGATGTCGTTTTTGCCAGTTTGGGTTATTATGATAGCGCATTAGGCAAGAAACGCATTACGGAATTACAGGCCGAGGGATATGAAGCGTTTGAAGCTGCCGACTGGAATGAGGCCAAGCCCTATAAAAGCTATCTGGCAGCCCAGTTGTTTTTAAATAAATGGTGCAGCGCAAAAAAGGGGCCGGTAGTTATACACAGCCATTCTGAATACACGGACATTAATGCCATTCTATTAAAAGCCGCACATCCGCGCTTACCCATCCTGCGCACCGTACACTATGGGTTTGCCTACGAATGGAGTACCAAGCCACTCCGAAGGCACGTTTTCACTAACACCTTATACCCAATCATGTTTAACCAAGAGATTGGCATAAACCTTTTTAACACCGAACGAATGAATAAACGCCGCTTGAGTCAACTGCTTCATAAAAAGGCTCGATGCATCTACAACGCAATCGACTTGACACCTTTTCAAGCCATTCGCGTTGATACGACAAAGATAAAAGGAAGTTTTGGCATTCCAGCATTAGCGCCATTAATTGGCAGCGTGGGACGCCTGGCAGAACAGAAGGGTTATTGTTACCTGATCGAAGCGATGCCAGAAATTCTCAAGGCCATTCCACAAGCTTACACCATGATTATTGGTGATGGCCCATTGGCTGATGAGCTAAAACACCAGGCGCAAGAGTTGGGGGTGCAAGACCGTGTGGTGTTCACCGGTGCGCGAGCAGATGTACCCGAACTGCTCAGCTGCATGAACCTGTTTGTCTCATCATCTTTGTGGGAAGGGCTACCTACGGTGTTATTAGAGGCAATGGCCGCGAATGTACCCATCGTTGCCACCAATATTGCCGGCACCAACGAACTAATACAAAATGATCAAAACGGTAAACTAGCCGAACCGCGAAACTCGCATGACCTGGCCCAGTCTATTATTAAAAGTTTAGCCTCTCCGCAAGATGCAGAGAGGCTGAAACTAGCCGCCAAAGAAACCGTGCAACATTTTCAAATGTATCGTATTGCACAGCAATATGAAGCCATTTATCAGTCGCTAACCAGTAAGCGCTAATTGAGCATTAGATTCCTATCAAGGTCACTTGGTGAGATCAACGCTAATCACACCGGCATCAACGACTTGATTGGCGGTTAAATCGAATATCTTGGCGGCTCCATCCACTTCAAAGGCTTTCCAATTACCGTAGAATTCTCCCACTGTAATAATATATTCCTTGGGAGGAACGTTGGTAAAAACGAAATTGCCGTTTCGATCCGCCACGGCAGCCGGGCTAAACGATGAATCCAAGATGTAATGAGCATTGCCATCGGCATAAAACACTTCGGCCAAGCGAATTGATTCGCCTGCGTAAGGTTTTTGGGTTACAGAAGATATGGCGCGTCCAGTCAATGTGGCCGTGCCGTCTGTAGGAGCAGCAGCAGTAGTGGGTGACTGAGCAACAGCCTGGGCAGCGGCTGTGTTGGAGGGCGCGGGGATAGTGGGTGTACTAGATGGATTGGGTGAGCAAGCCGCAACCAAGATGAACCAAGTGCAAAAGAATAATATATTTAAGCCTTTCATCATATCTCCCTACCATATAAACGAGTGCGTTTTTGAAAACCTGTCCGTATATTACTCTATTGAGAGCAATAAATCAATAATACTACAGAAGCATTAGGAATAGAACCACCCGATAATCCAAAGGTATTATTGTAAAAATAAGCGACTGTCCTATAATAAGCCAAGGTAATTCAATCCATCATTCTTAGAAGGAGATAGAAGACATGAAGAAAATTCTGACTAGCTTGTTGATCGCAGCTGTGTTGATTGCAGGTTTAGGCACATTCTCAGCGAAGGCCGGCGCCTATGAAACCACCTTCACCACCTCGATTACATACCAAAATATCAGTGGTGAAGTTGCCAACGCCGTAGCCATTCAATTTTACGATTCTCCCTCCGATACGGTTCCCACAATCGTTAATCGCCCTGCGTTGGCGGTAAACGGGGCCACCTCGATTTACATCGGTTCGGTTGGGACGATCCCATCGGGTTTCAAGGGTACTGCAGTTTTGACTTCCGATAAGGCGCTGGCCGCCACCCTGGTTCAGGTTCCTGCCGGGTCAACCGTGAAAGCTCGCCCGTTATCTAACGGTTTTGACAATGGACAGGCTACGGCGACGAACCTCATCGCCACCTTCTACAAAGAAGCCGCTGTAAAGTCGCTCTTGTCTGTTCAGAACGCTGACTCTGCCGATACCACGGTCACGTTGAAGTTCTATGCTGTCGGCTCGGGCACCCCCACCTATCAGACCACGCAACTGCTCAAGCCTAACACTGGTTTTTACGTAGATGGTGGAACCGCTTCCTTCATTACTGGCGCGACCTTCAACGGCTCGGTCAAGATTGAAACCACCGGCGGCGCCGGCAAGATCGTCTCGAGCGTTATGGAACTCGGTTCGGGCGCTGACATCGGCGCTAAGGCCTTCGAAGGTGTTGGACAGGGCTTCATTAAGGTTTACATGCCTTCCGCTCTTTGCACCACCGGCGGCCCCAGCACTTACTATGCGGTGCAGAATGCCGGAACCAAGAACACCAATGTGGTCGTAACCTATTCCGGCGGCTATAGCCAGAACGCTTCCATTGCTCCCGGAAACAAAGCAAGCTTTGCCACCTGCTCGGCCACGCCTACCCCTCCTGGCAACTACAACGGCTCAGCAGTCATTGAGAGCTTTGAGGCTAACCCTGGAGATGGCGCTCAACCCATCATCGCCATCGGCAAAGTGTCTGGCGGCGGTTTGGCCACAGCTTTCAACGGCTTAGCTAACGGCGCCACCAAGATTGCCCTCCCGTACGTGCGCTATGCTGACAACAGCCAGTGGTTCAGCCTGGGCTACCAGCGCACCTACATCGCCATCCAGAATTTGGGAGCGGCCATCCCTAACGGCAGCAACATTGTTGTGAGTTACTATAACCCCGATGGCACCCTGGCCGGCACTCACACCATCACCGGTGGTCTGGCCCAGTATGCCAAGACCAACTCTAATGCCACAAACGCCGGTCTAGCGACCTTCGGTTTCGCTGGTGGTGGTTCTGGTGGCAGCGTAGTCATTGCGGGGCCTGCTGGCAGTCAACTGGCTGTCGTAGCACGCGTAATTACCTACAATGGCGCCTTGCAAGCTGGCGAAGATTACAACGGCATTGTAATGCCGTAATCGTTTATGACGTAACAAAAACTGCCCAAGTAACTTGGGCAGTTTTTGTTTTTAAATGATAGTGGAACAGAACAGTCGAGTTGCGATAGTATCTTAACCTGATCGATGCGCCGCTTAACTGGGATCAGCGAGTTTCCGTTAGCTTGAGCACCGCCGCACCCTCAATGCGCTCGCGTGGAATGGAGGCCAACCATGGGCATTCATCCACTGCCTTGTGTGCTCCATGCCAATAGTAATAATCATCTACCTGGATCACCCCGTCCTTAGTCAAACGTGTCTGTAGGTAGTTTAGAACTACACCGACACTATCATACCAATCGCAATCGATGTGAACCAAGTTAAATCTAAGGGCATCATTTAAATTTGGTAAGATTTTTTCAAAAAGACCTTGGGTAAAGATCACTTTATCTAAGGAGCATACTTCGGAAATTTCCTGCTGGATTAAACCCAATAAGTTCTCAATATTTCCATAATAACTTTCGTCCTCGCTATCCACGATCACCTGGTATCGATTCTCTGCACTGGCGCCATCTGCCGGCGAGGGAGCTGGAATTCTGCCAAATACATCGTATAATATTAACCGCCCCCCATAGCGCTGCACCAGCCAGGCCAACAGCATGGCACTGCCCCCACGCCCGACCCCAAATTCTGCAACTTGCAAATGTTCTTTATACGTCTTGCGTAATCGAAAATAGTTTGCCGCAAGGCTGGCTAATTGAGGATAACTCAAATAAGTGCGCTGGCTATCCTTCAAATACCTGGCATAGCGCAACAAATCGCGATCTAGCCAGGCCAACTTCAAAAGACCTATAACCTTGCCAAGAATTTTAATCATAACCGTGTAACCTACCTCAAATTACTATTTCTGAATGACCGGGAAGGAAATCGAATACAATGCCTTATATAACCAGATGTCCCCCGACACAGAATTATCATGCCGCCCCCCTAAAATATACAAATTGGGGCCGGCGCTGACAACCCCCCCGCTCGACCCAAACTTATATGGGAATTCGGTGTTGATTTGCCATTCGCTGTCAATGGGATTGAAAATATAAATGGTATTGTTCCAGCCGGCATCGGTTTTTCCCCCCAAAACATAAATTAGATCGGCGATGCCTGTACCAGCCATATCGTATAGCGAGGCAGGTAATTCCGGCCCAAGCTGCCAGGATTCATTCGAGTTGATGGCATCAGGATTAAATATGGCAACACGGCGCAATGCCGATTTCCCATCGTAGCCACCAATCAAATATATCTTTCGATTCGACACCACTGCCGCGGCATAACCGCATGCGGTAGGCATGGGCGGTAGAGCAGTCCACTCGTCAGCATCTAAATCATAGACAAAAGCCTTATTTGTGAATCCTTGCCCGTCCCAGCCGCCAAATAGATATAAATAGCCTTCGTATGATGCAATGGCATAGGCGCTAAGCGGAGTGGGCATTGCTTTGCCTGAGCTCCACGAGTCAGAGCGAGGGTCATAAATTTCAAGCTGATCGGTTACCGCGCCGGAAGAAAGGCGCCCACCTGGCGCCAGCATCAAACCACGCAGTACGACCGCACCCACCTCGCCCACAGGTGTGGGTTTATCTCGCCCTCGCTTCCAAACCTGGGTATTTACATCCAGCCTATCTACGCTGCTATAGGCGTGATCGGCGTCTAAGCCACCAATTACGTATAGGTCTGCGTCCAACATCGCGCTTCCAAAACCATAGCGAGGGTTAGGCAGAGAAGATAATAACTGCCAACGCTCTTGGGCGACCGCGCTCTGCGGTTGTACAGGTTGGTTTAAGCGCAAAATACTAACCACAACG
The DNA here is from genome assembly GCA_964531975.1 of uncultured Anaerolinea sp. Classification (GTDB taxonomy): domain Bacteria; phylum Chloroflexota; class Anaerolineae; order Anaerolineales; family UBA4823; genus RBG-16-57-11. The sequence continues at coordinate 183,968 of CAZHFU010000002.1, forward strand.
ACACCCACCAGCCCTACGACCAGCAGCAAAAACAAAAACACACTCCTGGCTCTATTATCCCAAAAACGTCGCGGGGTATTGATTGTGGCGGAATCAATTAACGAATTGTCTGAAGGGCCAGTTTGAATATCTGCATTTCCAGTCTTGTCTGCTTCAACAGCAATAAAACCATCCACAAAACCATTGTTAATCGCATACATAGCGGCTTCAGTACGCGAACTTACTTTTATTTTAGAAAATACATTGCGAACGTGAACTTTAACGGTATTAATGCTTATTGCCAACTGTAAAGCAATCTCTTTATTACTTGCTCCAGTAGCAATTAACTGTAGTATCTCAATTTCTCGCTCACTTAATATGTCTTCAGGCATAAATATGAAATAGCACAGGGATCCTCTCTAGAGATCGACAACAAGACATATCTATTATAATACTGGATACAATGATTCCCAAAAACGCGCCAAGTCTGTGGCTCCTTCCAATTAAGAGCCTTTTTCATCGCCTATCCAAAATGGATGTTTGGCTTGGTATTGTTTTATTTATCTACATGACACTCCTATCCATTATCTATGTCGCACACGAGCACGCGTTTTATTATTGGGATTATTCAGGCTATCAAGCAATGTCGTTGCGCGCCTATCTGGCATGGCAGACCTCTTTCGCAGCCGGCGTAAAATCAATCATCGCCTCACTGGGCAGTGAATATAATTACCTGTTCACCCTGCCGCTGACATTGTTATATCCTATATTGGGGCATAGCCGCCTGACATACATATTAGGCATCGTTTGGTTTTATCAATTTCCCTACGCATTATGTATTGGCGCAATTGCCAAAAACCTGGCAAAACAAAGAAAGCACCTCATGTTCTGGTTAGCAACGTGGATCGTGGCCTTGACGCCGATGGCCTGGGCCCCTACTTTACGTGGCTATCCAGATATTGCAGCAGCAAGTTTCGTGGCCCTGGCTTGCCTCCTATTCATCAAGGATGTAAATTTAAAGTCAATCTCCACATATCTGGGAATTGGTTTCGCTTTAGCAGCTGCTGCACTGTTACGCCGGCATTTTATTTATGATATATTGGTCTTCTATGCCACGGTGGGCCTGTGGAAACTTTTCGTCACATACCGCGAAGGGTATCCTTCTAGCCAAACACTAGCCGGCAGGCTCTTGAACTCGATCAAGATGACAAGCCGGAAAATGTTTCTCCTTGGTTTCAGCATCACGATATTTATGGCAACGCTTGGCCTGCCACTATTAATCAAGGTTTTGCACAATAACTATCCGCAGCTATATCTCTCTTACGAAATAAATTCGGCCCAAACCTTTTTGGCTTATATTGAATATTTTGGCGTGGGAACCTGGATATTGTGTTTATCAGGCTTTGGCGTCACATTGCTCTCTGAAGCATACACTCATTACCGCGCAAGCTCATTGTTTTTAGCGATGTTTGGGCTGCTCAATATGGCAACATGGATTCTTGTTGTAAAAAATGCTGCCACGCACTATACCCTTCATTTCCTGATCTTCATCACCCTGGGAATAGCACTCCTATTGCACCGCTTTATAGTTCCCCAGGCACAAAAACACATGGTGCGGTTTGCCCTAGGCATGATTAGTTGGTTAATAATAAATCTAATCTACAGCCTTGCTTCTCCCATTAATGCCCCAGCGGGCTTTATGGCCGTCTTCTCGAAGAAATATACCCCTCTTTATCGGAGCGACTATTCCGAAATTGTTGCTATGATCGCCCATTTACGGGAGCGCACCACCCCTGAACAACCGATCTATGTGGCGGCAGCATCGGGTTTGCTAAATGATGATTTGTTAAAAAATGCCGAAGAAGTTCTTTATGGCAGCCATCAATTGAACTTTCTGAAAATTCCTGTGATTGATTCCCGCGATGAGTTTCCATTGGAAGATTTACTTTCCGCCCAATGGGTGCTGATAACCGACCCAGTAGAGTATGGAATTCGAAATCCCAATGAGCAGAAGGTTGTATCGAGTGTAGTGGAAGCATTCATACAGGGTTGGGAAATTGCAGGATCATTCGAGCTTGAACCTGTTACCTGGCAGCTCTCCGATGGAGCAAGCGTGCGGCTTTATCACCGTAGTCACCCCACAAATCTACAAGTTGCCTTACAGACTTATACCCGTCTTACAAATTTAATCACCCGTAGACCACAATCTCAGCCCAGTTGGGTAGCGCATCAGCAGAACGGGCCGGAGATTACAGAAACTAGCAGCAATTTCTATCATCTCCAGGTAAAAACAAGTGCAAATTCCTCCGACCCCGAACAGGGATGGTTTTATTTATATACTGGGCCGCCATCACCCACGCTTGGCTGGGCCGGTACATGGAGCTATTCCGGGTCTTCGACTTGCCCGCCCACAGTCATTACTGCGGAGTTGTACAACGATCAGGGCCTATTAATGACATCATCCCACCTGGCAACAGCCCTGCCAAACAACGAAGGCAATTTAAAAGCATTACATAATCTACCTTCGCGTGGTTGGTGGGTGCTGCACCTTGCTACCGAAAACAAACTTGCAATCAAAGAGCAGCAAGACTGCTCTTTGCAAGTTGCGTTGCAATTATTCCCCTGCGACTTAGAGATGTCCCCATGTTCCGACGTTTCTCCGTAAACTTCGCGTTGCTGTCCATCGCCCTGGACGCGCTGTGCGTTTGGGGGGGGCTGGCAGTGGCGACGCATTTACGCCCACTGCTGGGTTTCTTGCCTTTCGCCGCCGCTTATCCAGCCGTCATTCCCACGCCCTGGGCAGTCTATCTGATTGCCGCGCTGGAATGGACGCTGATTCTACAGCAGTTTTCCTTATACGACGGGCGTCGCAATATTCGCAGCTTTGACGAATTTAGCCGGCTGACGCTGGCCGGGCTGCTGGCAATGGTGGCCTTGGCCGGAACGCTGTTCCTGTCTTACCGGGATGTTTCGCGCTGGCTGTTTCTCAGCTTCGTTCTGCTCTCCTATTCGAGCATGTTGATCTGGCGCATCGTGGTGCGCGGATTAATGCGCCGGCACAGCCTTTCACGCATCCGCCAGGTTCTCATTATTGGAGCCGGCATCGTGGGGCGCGACTTTGAGCAGCAAATCCTGGCCCATTCTGAGCTGAGTTTGCAGGTGTGCGGCTTCTTAGACGACGACCCCCAAAAGCGCAGCGTCCACGCCGATATTATCGGCACGCTCGACGCCGCCGCGCAGATTGTGGAGCAGCGTCACATAGCCGATGTGGTGGTGGCGCTTCCGCCGCGCGCCTATAAACGCATGGATCGCCTGGTGGGAGAGCTGCATCGTCTGCCAGTGCGCGTGTGGGTCATCCCCGACACCTTCCGCCTGGCGCTTCACAAGGCCGCCATCGATGACTTCGCCGGAATTCCCATGCTCGACCTGCGGGCCCCGGCCTTGAGCGAAAGCCAGCGCCTGGTGAAGCGCGCCTTCGACCTGGCGGGCGTACTACTGGCAGCGCCGGCGGCCCTGCTCATCGTGGCCGGGTGCGCTTTGGCGATTCTGCTTGAAGATGGTCGTCCGGTGCTTTTCCGGCAAAAGCGCGTTGGAGAAAACGGGCGCATTTTCTCCATGCTCAAGCTGCGCACCATGCGTCACGCCACACCTGATGAAGCGCCGCCCCCCACCCCCACCAGCGAGCCAGGCGATTGGGGGCGCAAAGACCCGCACGACCCCCGCATAACCCGCGTGGGCCGTTTTTTGCGCCGCTCCAGCCTGGATGAGCTGCCTCAAATGATCAACGTCCTCAAAGGCGAAATGAGCCTGGTTGGCCCGCGCCCAGAGCTGCCCGAATTAGTGGCTCGCTATGAAGATTGGCAGCGCCAGCGATTTGCAGCGCCCCAGGGCATCACCGGTTGGTGGCAGGTGAACGGGCGCAGTGAGAAACCCATGTATCTGAATACCGAGGATGATTTGTACTATGTGCAAAATTACTCACTGCTTTTGGATTGCTATATCCTACTCAAAACAGTGGGGGCAGTGGTAAAAGGCAAAGGCGCCTTTTGAATCGCAAATAAAATCTGACGAAAAATTCGTCCCTTAATTTACTGGACAAATCGCCCTCTCCACGGTAAAATTCCAAGCCGTGTAAATGATCGGATTCAGCAATTTGGAGGAGTACGTTGGCAAATATCAAGTCTCAAATTAAACGCAATCGGCAGAACGAAAAACGCCGCATCCGCAACCGCTTCTTTGTGGGCCGCGCCCGTACATTGGGCCGCAAGGCTGTAGCGGCGCTGGATAGCAACGCCGAGAATGCTGTAGAAGTCACCCGCCAGGCCATTAGCGCGCTGGATAAGGCCGCTGAAAAGGGCATGCTGCACAAGAACAATGTGGCCCGCCGCAAAAGCCGCCTGATGAAGCAGCTGAACAACCTCAAGTAACTGTGGTTTAATCCCACCCCGTTAATTCGCCGGCGGGAGCTTATAATAAGCTCCCGCTGTTTGCGTTTGAAATATGGTTTGCGCTGCGCCAGCATACACCGGGCGCTTGCGCGTAACCTGAACTGCGCCTTTAGCGCCGTCTCTCCTTTCTTGCCAGGCATTCACCCAGGTGCAATAATCAGAACCCTATCAACAATACCCTGGGGATTAAGTTAGTTTCACAAGCTTCACCTATAAAGAGTGACCTTTGTCATCAGAGTGAAACGGCAATGTCGGGTATAATTGGCGATTGATAAAGTACGGGCATATTCATAGTATTAATCGAGTTAACCATGTTTGACACCGAGCAACAAACCATCCAGGCGCGCATTCGCCAATACTGCGCCGAGCATCAGCTTCCCGACCCCGGAGCGCTCATCTGGCAGCCGCTGCCCTTCGCGGGGCAATGGGGTATGTCGGTGTCTTTCTTCCAATTGGCGGCCTTAGAGGGCCGCAGCCTGCCCGCTGGAGCGCCGCGACAGCCCGTTCCGCAGCGCGCCCAAGAGCTGGCCGCCGCCATCGCCGCCGCCATCGGCACGCCGCCCGGTTTCTCGAAGGTGGAGGCGGTGAAGGGCTACCTGAACCTGACCTACGAACCCGCCGCTTTCAGCCGCCGCGTGGTCGATAGTGTGCTTGCTGCCGGGGCCGATTTCGGGCGCGGCGACCCCAAAGCCGAGCGCGTGATGGTGGAGTACGCCCAGCCTAACACCCACCACTCGCTGCACATCGGCCATTTCCGCAACACCATCTTGGGCGAGGCCCTGGCGCGTATTATGGCCTTCGCCGGCTTCCCCACCATCCGCGCCTCATATCCCGGCGATATCGGCCTGGGCGTCATCACCGTGCTGTGGATGTACGATAAATTCTATCGCCACCAGGAACCCCAAGGCGTGATCGAACGCGGCCAGTGGCTGCTTAAGCTGTACGTAGAAGCCAGCGCCCTGCTGGAAAAGAAGGACAACGAAACCCCCGCCGAAACCGCCCTCCGCGAGCAGTACGACGCCGAGCGGCGCGAGTATTATCGCCGCTGGGATGCGAACGACCCCGCCGTGCGCGCCCTATGGCTGCGCACCCGCCAGTGGAGCCTGGACGAACTCAACGCCATGTTCGCCATGCTTGATGTGCATATGGACGTATTCTTCTATGAAAGCCAGGTGGACGCGCCATCTAAAGAGATCGTGGAAGAATTGGTGCGCCTCGGCATCGCCGAAGACCAGCGCCCCACCGGCCCGGTGATTGTCAAGATTGACGAGAAATTGGGCCTCAAGAAAGAAAAATACCGCTCCAATGTTATCTTGCGCTCCGACGGAACCACCCTCTACCTCACCAAAGACCTGGCCCTGGCCAAGGTTAAGTTTGAGCAGTACCATGTAGACCGCTCGATTTATGTGGTGGATGTGCGCCAAAGCCTACACTTGCAACAAACCTTCAAAATTTTGGAGCTGTGGGGCTTCCCGCAAGCCGAAAAGTGCTTCCACCTGGGCTACGGTTTCGTCAGCCTGCCAGATGGGGCCATGTCGGCGCGGCGAGGGCGACTGGTTCTGTTCCACGATGTGGCCGATGAAGCCACGCGCCGGGTGTTGAGTGAAATCGAACAAAAGAACCCGGATATGCCTCTAGAACAGCGCCAGGTCGCAGCCGAGCAAATCGGCTTAGGGGCCATGACCTACAGCATGTTGGCGGTGGATAACAATAAAGATATTGTTTTCGACATCGAAGAAGCCCTAAACTTCGACGGCCGCACCGGGCCTTATATTCAAAACGCCTTTGTGCGCGCCAACAGCATCCTCAAGAAGGCTGGCGGCGAAATCCCCGCCCAGGCTTCTTATGATTATCCCTTGGCCGACCACGAAGTGCAGCTCATCGATCTGATGGCGCGCTTCCCGGCCCTCGTGCAGCAGGCGGCCAACGAGTATCGTCCGCTGGTGATTGCCAGTTACGCTTACGATCTCGCTGCCGCCTTTCATAGTTTTTATCACGCGGTCCCAGTTATCCAAACAGAAGACCAGGCCGTGCGCCAGGCGCGTTTACGCCTGGTGGCGGCGGCGCGCCAAACCCTGGCCAACGCCCTCCACCTGTTGGATATCGCCGCGCCGGAGGTTATGTGATTCCGTGCGGCTGCATGGCCGTGTCCGGGACCCAGCCGCGCGATAAATTCTTATAAGGAGAAATGTAATGGCACCGATTCGTACTCTCATTTTGGGCGCCGCTGGGCGCGACTTTCACAACTTCAATGTAGCTTTTCGGGATAACCCCGACTACGAAGTCGTCGCATTCACAGCTACGCAAATCCCGGACATTGAAGGCCGCACCTACCCCACTGAATTGGCCGGCAAGCAGTACCCTAAGGGCATCCCCATCTACGCCGAAACCGAGGTGGAAAGACTGATTAAAGACCTCAAGGTCGATCAGGTGGTGTTTGCCTATTCCGACGTGCCCTACCCGGTCGTCATGCACAAGGCGGCCCAGGCTAACGCCCTTGGCCCGGATTTCGTCCTAATGGGCTACGCCGCCACGCAGGTCAAATCCACCAAGCCGGTGGTATCGGTATGCGCTGTGCGCACCGGTTCGGGCAAGAGCCAAACCACCCGCCGCGTTAGCAAGGTCTTGCAATCCATGGGCTACCGCGTGGCCGCCATCCGCCACCCAATGCCCTACGGCGACCTGGCAAAGCAGGCCGTACAACGCTTCGCCAACTATGAAGACCTGGATAAGCACGAATGCACCATTGAAGAGCGCGAAGAATACGAACCCCATATCGATGCCGGCGTGATCGTATACGCCGGTGTGGACTACGAAGCTATTTTGCGCCAGGCCGAGAAGGAAGTGGACATCATCTTGTGGGATGGCGGCAACAACGACTTCCCCTTCTACGTTTCCGACCTCCAGATCGTTGTAGCCGATCCTCATCGTCCGGGTCACGAAATGAACTACTACCCCGGCGAGACCAACGTGCGCTCTGCGGATGTGGTCGTGATCAACAAAGTGGACACCGCCAACCCCGCCGATGTCATCACGGTGCGTAACAACGTGCGCTCCCTCAACCCGAACGCCGTTGTCATCGAAGCCGCTTCACCGCTGTTCGTAGACGACCCCGCCGCCATCCAGGGCAAGCGTGTGCTGGTGATCGAAGACGGCCCCACCCTGACGCACGGCGAAATGGCCTACGGCGCCGGTTACGTGGCCGCCCAGCGCTTCGGCGCCAAGGAAATCGTCGATCCCCATCCGTACGCGGTTGGCTCGATCAAAACCACCTATGAGAAGTACCCCAAGACCGGCGCCATTCTGCCCGCCATGGGCTATGGCGAGAAGCAGACCCGCGACCTGGAAGCCACGATCGCCGCGGTCGATTGCGACCTGGTCGTTGTGGGCACACCCATCGACCTGACCCGCGTCCTCAAGATCGACAAGCCGTTCCAGCGTGTGCGCTACGAACTGCAAGAGATTGGTCAGCCCACCCTCGAAGATATCTTGATGAAGAAGTTCGGCAAGAAGAAATAATTTTTTTATGCACCTCGTTTTGCTTTGCAAAATGTGTGCATAGCGGCGTTTGTTTATGACTAAAAAGGCCCCCGTTTGAGGGTGCGTCTTAGGGATTTTTAATCCCGGAAAAATATCGGCATAGTTTGGTTTATTACCGGCTATGCCGATTTTTCATGTTCAGTGGTGGATGTAGAAACCGGTGGGTCAAACTCACCAATGCAGTTATAAAAGATTTTGATGCGCTGTACTCTTCTGCCATCAATGCGCTCTGCCTTGTAAACCTCTATTTTTTCAACAAACTCCCGGATAATCTCGGCTGTGAGCTCCTGTATGTCAGTGTACTTTTGTACCAAGGTGAGGAAGTGGTCAACACCGAGTGCACTTTCCTTTTCCTCAGTCATTGCAGATTTCAGTTCTGCCACTCGGCTTTCAAGGGTATGCTGCTCAGCTTCGTAGTTGGCGGTCATCTTGGCAAAACGCTCATCGGAAATCTTGCCTTCGATATTATCCTCATAAAGCCTTTGGATAATGTCATCCAGCTTGCTGATTCGGGCCTGTGACTGCTCTAATTCTCGTTTACCTTCACGCATGCTCCTATCAAGGTCTATCCTTGTTTTCTTGGTAACCAGCTCCACAAATTCATCCTCATGGTCTCTGGCAAAGGCCGTTACCCGGCGAATGCCGTCAAGGAGCAATTCTTCAACAACCACATTGCGTATCTGGTGAGAACTGCAGCCGCCTTTAATTTTACGGTAGGTAGCGCACACAAAATGCTCTTTGTCATGCTCCCAACCTCTGTGGCGTACTTGGTACAGCTTGTTACCACAATCAGCGCAGAAGAGCATACCTGAGAGGATTGGCATTTCTCCCATCGGTGTAATCCTGCGTCTGCTATCTCGTATTTTCTGCACCACCTCGAACACAGGCTCCTCAATGATCGCTTCGTGGGTATTCTCGAAAACCTGCCATTCTGAGGGGTCATTCTTCATCTGCTTTTTCTGCTTATAAGACTTACGGTAAGTTTTGAAGTTGACCGTATGCCCTAAATACTCCCGCCTTGAAAGCATATGAACGATTGTGCTGCCTCGCCAGATATAATCATCGTCATGACCTCTGTTGTCAGGGATATTGATTCCGCTTGCCTTTGCATGAGCCGTTGGATTCATTATTTTCCTTTTGCTGAATTCTTTAGCTATTTGCGTAGGACCATAACCTTGCATACACAGGCGAAATGCTTCTTTTACCGCTTTGGCTGCTTCTTCATCAACATTCCAATGCGTCTTATCTTCCGGGTCCTTGATGTAGCCATAAGGTGGATTGGTGCAGAGCGGCTTGCCGGACTGACCTTTTGATTTAAAGACGGAGCGGATTTTCTTGCTCGTGTCCTTGGCATACCATTCGTTGATGATGTTAAGGAACGGTGTAAAATCACTGTCCTGCTGATTGGCACTGTCCACATTGTTGTTTATGGCAATGAAGCGTATGTCGGAGCCGGGGAAAAGCACTTCGGTGTAATAACCGACTTTGAGGTAGTCTCTTCCGAGGCGGCTCATGTCCTTTACAATGACGGTGTCGATGTTGCCTTCTTCCACTTGGGAGATAAGGCGCAGCCAATCCGGGCGCTCGAAATTCGTACCACTGTACCCATCGTCAACAAAGAATTCTGTGTTTGCAAAACCGTTGTCATCTGCGTATTTCTGTAAAATAGCTTTCTGGTTTTTAATGCTGTTGCTGTCACCTTGTGACTCGTCATCACGAGAAAGGCGGCAGTAAAGAGCGGTGATTTTATTAATATTCTTCACAGTAGTGTTAGACTGTCTATTATTCATGTTTTCCTCCTTTCCGACAGTCTTCAAGCGGTACTCTATGTTCCCGTACTACTGTGAAGAAGTCAAGTTGATATAGGCTAAAAAGCCTTCATTTCAAGGCTTTTGATATCATTCAGTATCATGCGTTTCAGCTTGTCATAGGCAGTCTCTTTGGCAGCACTGCTGACTGCCGATTCTATAATGTAGAGCGTGTCACCGATTACTTTTTTGGTGATGCAGATGGTCTTTTCATCCATACGGATTCCTCCTTTCGATATGGCGTAACGAATCGTTACTCCCTTAAAGTGTTTTTGACTGGAAATTGATTAAATCCTCCTTGGCGTTTAGATCATCTTGGCTGACATAGTTTAGGTCGGTAGTGACTTGGTTGTATGCCTCAGCTACTTTGCCCATAGATACAAGCTCTTCGTCATATCCGGCAATGTAGCCCTTCATGACACCTTTGAGCATATCCGGGGCATATAGCCGATAATGACCGTTTTCATAGACATAGATGAGAAGAGTATGTTTGCCGTTGTCGCGGACGAGGATATAATGCAATTGCTCTCGCGTCCACTTTGCCAGTAGTGGCGGAAACACATATGGTGCTCCTTTTTCATCGAATTTAATGAAATAAGGATGATCCATTTTGGATTTATGGAATACTCCGTGACAGGCTTCGATTCCGACATTGATTGTGGCCTCTCGGTAATCGTCACGTTCCCACTTGTCGCGGTACAGCGCGGAATCCCGGAATACAGAATCAATAGCATCAGGATCGGGGCCGGTCCGAAAAGCAATCATGGCACAGAGCGCTGCGTCCGCTTCTGACTGTGATCCATAATCGCTGAAATCGCCCTCGTCATAAAGCTTTTTGAATTTCTCTCCGTTTTTCTGTTTGCGCAGATTGCAGACAATGTCGAAGTCAGCGCGATCTCCGTCACGCTTGGCGCTGTATTTGGTTTTTTCCTTGCGGCGCATATTTTTATCAAGTGTCGTAAGGCCTGCTGCAGTACATTCACGCAGAGGCTTATCCTCAATGATATTGCCGGTATAGGCGGCGAAACGATTTGTGATGCCACCGATATACAGTTCCAAATCGTTATGTGGATTCTTCATATAGAACTGCCGATCGAGTTTAGTTTTTCCGTCTTTGTCAAGATAGGTAGGGATTTGAGTGAAATCACACTTTCCATATTGATGTATCCCTTTGCCGCTGACAGAGTATTCAGCATAAGAATCATGCCTTGCTAAAATCGTCTGCACTAGCGGATCTGTAAGCTCTTTATGGTCGATGTCTATGAAGTAATAGCCTTTCGGTATCTTGAAACCGACACCGGCGGCAACGGGATTATGATCCTTTGCTTTAACTGCCTCATTGTATGTGACCCATGTATGAGACCATTTATCATCAGTTCCGGTAGGGCCGCCTCTAGCTGCATAGGGTACTTTTGTGGGCTTGCCATTTTTGTCCGTTCCCCAGCGCCATGGAAACCATATCTTCATGTCCATCAGTTCCTGCATTGCGCTTGCCATCTCGTTCACCTCCTCTCCGTAAAATTTGTATTTTCATTATCTGTGTGTCGAGCTTTTGAGCAGCCATTCCTTATAGGCATCAACCGGAATTAAAATTCTTGTTCCAATTCGTATGGTGGGGAATCCCGGCGATTTTACAAGTTCATAGGCTTTTGGTAGGCTAATGCCCATCTGTGCCGACAGTTCCTGCACACTCATGGTTGTTTTTTCCATTTACTCCTTCCTCCTTATCTTGATATTTGCTTTGGTTTCTACATCCACCATTCGCTACAGTTCCTAAGGCAGCCACCTGTTCGTGGTCTCCTCGTATCCGATTGCAGTAGAGGCGCTCCGGTTTTCACCATCGTGGCGGCAACATTGCAAAAGTATCTCTTGCGGGTGAACTATTAAGTTGTCAAGGAACAGGAATCAAAGAGTTTTATAATTTGCTCTTGTATTTAATGCCATTGTATAATAAAATGTAATCGAAGTATAATTCTCAACGCTTACACAAACGATTACATTCAAAGGATGATTGATATGAAAAGACTACCGGTAGAAAATCTTGGTTTTGTTGAAATAGGCGGCGTAGGTGAAATGATATACAGGGCTGTGCGATTTCCTGAGTATATCCCGGACTATGATGATAGCGGTGAAATAATTAAACCTATCTTCACAGGGGGTCATGCTCCCCAAAGCGGTACTGATACTTCTCTGACTGGCCAAGAACTGTTGGTTAGCCTATGTAATCTTTACGGGGAACTAAATAACCCAGACAGCACTGTTTCGATTACAGATGCCGTCTGGGATTGGTGTAGAAGCAATATTCATCCTTATGAAATTGATAGTCTTTATGAAATGCTTAAAAGCGAGAAATTTGCGCATATCACTTACAGAGATTTGGTACAGAATGACGCAACCTTCAGCATAAAACGATTCATAAAAGATTTGTGCGACTTAGGTACGGTCTTTGAACTGTATTTCGCCTTGAGAAGAGTAAAATACTACGGCGAAGTTGACTATGCAAGAAATCTCTATTATGAAGGTAGGCTTTGTGACAGTCTCGCTTTTCTTGAACGATACAGGCAATATGAGGATGATGAGGAATACAAGACTCATATTTTGGAGAATTACAATGACCATATATTACAAGTGATTGAAATGTTCCCAGACTTCCGAATGAGATTGAAATTAGATAAGAAAACAGGCAAAGTGATGTACGGAGCCGACATTCAATCGGTGTTTGATATTTGTTGGTACACCTTTTCGAGAATGGTAGCTGATGTTGCACCGCCGGTAGACCCTGATCTCCGTTATGAAGAATCGCAAGGCTCCATTCTCTCCTGCCTTGCCTGTGGGGAATACTTTGTAAGACATTCGAGCCGTCAGCTATATTGCAATAGTTGGGATTGCCAAGCCGAGCGAAATAGGAAGAATAGGCGAGCAAGCTATGCTCGTAAAAAGTCTGCTGAAGTTGAAAATAAAGAATAAAAATAGTGCTCCTAATACTCTCGAGTACCATTTTGGTAGGCTGGATATCTGTGAAATTTACATCCCAATATTGAAAAAATCACTTTTTCGTGATAAAATAAATAAGCATACAACAAACAAGTGGAGGTGTGAAATGGCTGTCAGTTATAAAAAGTTATTTCACTTGATGATAGAAAAAGACATATCCAATGTAGAATTACAACGGAGAGCCGGATTTTCCGGCAATGTATTAACTCGGCTGAAACGCAACCATTATATTTCAATGGAAAGCATAGAAAATATCTGCCGCGTCATGGAATGCGGTGTGGACGATATACTGGATTTTGTGCCAGCGGCTGAAGATAAGGAAGATAAGGCATGAGCGGAAATTTTGAGATAGATGTTTTAGAAGAAGAGATTAGTCAGTTAGGAAACGCTATTCTTGCTAAACTTCTGATAGACCGAACAACAAGAAAAAATATAATTTGGGCTACAAGTGATTACGAGTCCTTTGGAATGGACTACGGAGCCAAGTGCCATATACAACCTTCGCTAATAACCGGGGTGCACTCCAAATTGATACGTCCTCGAATTGCTAAAGCTAAAGAGCATCAGGCAAACCGAACCCGCGATAAAGCAGAAGTATTTACACCATCCTGGGTATGTAATGAGCAGAATAACTTGGTGGATGAACAATGGTTTGAGAGAAAATTTGTATTCAACCATGCTTGTGGAAACAGGTGGATAACCACCAAAGAGAAAATCATCTTTCCCGATTTAAAAGGCAAGCAATGGAAAGATTATGTGGATGCTCGAAGGATGGAGATTTCCTGTGGAGAAGCTCCTTATTTGGTCAGTAGATATGACACGTCAACTGGAGAACCTATCCCATTACCCAATAGAATTGGCATTTTAGACCGAAAACTGCGTGTTGTTAACGAAAACACTGTAAATAAAGAAGATTGGTACAAATGGGCACTAAGATCCTTACAAAGTATATATGGGTATGAATACCAAGGTGATAACCTATTGATTGCCCGCGGAAATGTGTTTTATACTTTCATTGAAAATGCCTTGTATAAGTTTAATGAAATGCCGGATGAAAAGATATTAAACACAGCTGCAAGGATTATATCTTGGAATGTGTGGCAAATGGATGGTTTGAAGTATACTGTTCCTTTCGGCAAACTTGAAGAAAGCTATATACAGCTAAGTTTACTTGATATTTTAGATGGTACTGATAGCATGGAAAAGCCAAAAAGTCAGAAATGCAAAATAATGGATTGGCGAGCAGACCGAAGTGTAGTTTTTGAATCGCTGATAGAAGGAGATAAAAATGGATAATTTGTTCGAGTCTTCATTTGAATATAAGCTAATATACATCTTTGAAATACAGGATGATGCACACAAAGGATTGTTGAAAATCGGTGATGCTACCATTAAAACGGAGGACTCAATCGATAGTTTATCTCCGAACTGTAAAACACTAAATCAGGCAGCCAAAAACAGAATTAAGCAATATACAAATACTGCCGGTATCAAGCCTGTTCTCCTACATACCGAACTTGCCATCCGTACTGTAAAAGGAAAAGACGGTAAGCCTGAGTTAAAAGCGTTCCGAGATCACCAAGTACATCGTGTGCTTGACAATTCTCATATCCAAAAGAAAATGCCTCAAAATACTACCGGGCGAGAATGGTATAAGGTTGACATCGAAACAGCGAAAAAAGCAATTGAAGCCGTTAAAAAGAACCAGAATAACTTATCAAACGTACCCGCAGATAACTTTGTTCCTATTGTATTTAGACCAGAGCAGATTGAAGCCATAGAGAAAACTCTTAAGCAGTTCAAAGATGCAAATCGAATGCTCTGGAATGCAAAGATGCGTTTTGGCAAAACTTTATCTGCATTGGAAGTGGTACGCAGAGCAAAATTCAATCGTACCATTATTATCACACACAGACCTGTTGTCGACAGTGGTTGGTACGAAGATTTCACTAAGATTTTTCATAATGAAGAAAATTATGTGTACGGCTCAAAAAACAGTGGATACAACGTTGAGCAATTGCTGAATTCCGGCAAAAAATTTGTATATTTTGCCTCTATGCAGGATTTGCGTGGCTCTGATGCTGTCGGTGGTAAATTTGATAAAAACAATGCTGTTTTCTCTCTTGAATGGGATTTTGTTATTGTTGACGAAGCACATGAAGGTACCACCACTGCTCTCGGTGACGATGTTATTAAAACCATTGTTAAAGAAGGCACTGACCACGATACCAAATTTCTGGCTCTGTCCGGCACACCTTTTAATATTCTAAGAGATTACGAGGATAACAATATTTATACTTGGGATTATGTAATGGAGCAGAGCAGAAAAGCTGAATGGGATATACTCCATTTTGGAGACTCCAATCCATACGATGAGCTGCCTGAACTGAGAATTTTTACCTACGACCTCGGAAAGCTTATCGAAAACGGCAAATACTCAGAATTAGAGGACAAGGCATTTAATTTCCGTGAGTTTTTTCGTGTTTGGACAGGTGATATCCGCGTAGACAAGCGTGACATCCCGGCTGGGCAAAATGTGGGTGACTTTTGTCATGAGGCAGATGTAAAAAGTTTTATTAACCTCATAACCAAAGAAGACAACAAAAGTAATTATCCTTATTCCACGATGGAATACCGCGAACTCTTCAAACATTCACTGTGGATGGTGCCTGGTGTAAAGGAGGCAAAAGCTCTTAGTAAAATGATGAAGGCTCATCCTGTTTTCGGATGTGGACAATTCAATATTGTGAATGTTGCCGGAGATGGCGATAAGGATGAAGAATCAAAGGATGCCCTTCAAAAAGTGCGCCATGCCATAGACAAAGCAGGAGACGGATACACAATTACTCTTTCTTGTGGTAAATTGACAACAGGTGTAACAGTACCGGAATGGACAGCCGTTTTTATGCTTTCTGGTTCTTTCTCAACCTCTGCAGCAAACTATTTGCAAACTATTTTCCGAGTACAGTCACCTTGCAATAAAGACGGTAAAATCAAGCAATGTTGCTATGTATTTGATTTTGCTCCTGATCGCACACTTAAAATGGTGGCGGAATCCGTTGCTATATCCACTAAGGCAGGAAAGACAGGCGGCGATGACAGAAAAATCCTTGGCGAATTTTTGAACTACTGTCCTGTTATCTCAGTAGATGGCACAGAGATGAAAAAATATAACACCAATAACCTGCTGCAGCAATTAAAACGCGCCTATGCGGAAAGAGCCGTACAGAACGGTTTTGACGATACAAATCTATATAATGACGAGCTGCTCAAACTTGACGGTGTGGCACTTGATGATTTTGCCGACCTTAAGAAAATTATAGGCACATCAAAGGCACAGCAGAAAACAAATGAAATTGATATTAATAATCAGGGATTTACTGATGAAGAATACGAAGAACTAAAAAAGATTGATAAAAAGCCTAAGCGTGAGCGTACGCCTGAGGAACAGGCAAAGCTTGATGAAGCTAAAGAAAAGAATAAAAATAAGCAAACTGCTATATCTATTTTGCGTGGTATTTCAATTCGCATGCCACTTTTGATTTATGGTGCAGATGTTGACATTGATGAAGATGTTACAATGGAAAAGCTGGTTACACTCGTGGATGATTCCTCCTGGGATGAGTTTATGCCAAATGGTGTCACAAAAGAGATATTTAAAAAATTTATAAAATATTATGACCCGGAGATTTTTATTGCAGCCGGAAGAAAAATACGAAATACAGTAAAGAGTGCAGATGAACTGCCGCCGACAGAACGTGTGCAGAAAATCGCACAGTTGTTTACCTGTTTCAAGAACCCGGACAAGGAAACAGTGCTAACCCCGTGGAGAGTAGTAAATATGCACATGAGTGATTGCCTCGGTGGATATGACTTCTATGATGCTGAACACAATGTTCTGATTGAAGTGCCGAGGTATGTTGATCAGGGCAGAGTGACCACCGAAACACTTGGAAATGCAAGCGCACAGATACTTGAAATCAACTCTAAAACAGGACTTTACCCTTTATTTGTAGCATACAGTATTTTCCGCAGTAAGTGTTCTGGATATTCGGAAGAACAGCTTACAGATGAATTACAGGAAAAATTATGGGCTGATGCAGTAAAGGAAAATGTATATGTCATATGCAAAACCCCAATGGCAAAGTCCATCACAAAACGCACATTAGTTGGATTTAAGGATTTGACAGTCAATGCCCATTACTTTGATGACCTTATAAATATGATGAAGAATAAGCCAAAGCAGTTTACATCCCGTGTGCTGAAACCGAGCTATTGGAAAAAAGAAGGAGTGAAGGAAATGAAGTTTGATGCAGTGGTCGGAAATCCGCCTTATCAGGAAAACATTAGTGATACTGGGGAGAATGCTTCATTATCAAAGCAACTGTTCCCTATGTTTATTCAAAATACTATTAAATTAAACGCCGATTACACATCCCTCATTACACCTTCAAGATGGTTTACAGCAGATGCTCAAGATAAATCTTTTATAAAGCTAAGAGAGTTTATCAAAGACAATAACCACTTTTCGAAGATTTTTAATTATCCCGACAATAAACTACTGTTTAAGGGTGTTGAAATTGCAGGTGGTGTTAATTATTATCTTTTTGATAAAAACCACGTCGGCAATGTTGTTTTCACAGAGTGCTATGCTGACGAAAAAAATGTAGCAACAAGGCCTTTGTTTGAAGATGGGTTGGATATTATTATTTCAATGAACAGTTTAGTAAGTATATTGGATAAAGTCCGCTCTGCCAACGGTTTTGTGTCGATGACCACTATAACCTCTGGACGTAATGCTTTTGGAATAGTAGGTAAAAAGTCAGAGCTTGATAAAATCTCAACAGAAGAACCTTTTGATGGAGCTATTGAAGTGCGTTGTGCATATGAAAAAATACGCTATACAAAAAGAGAAAACATCACAAAAAGCATTGATGTAATTGATAAATATAAAATATTTACTTCGAAAGGTAATGGTGGTGCTGGCATCTTGACGGATGACAAACAGGTTGCTATACTTGGAAAAGCTTATATTGGATATCCTCAATCTGTTTGCACAGATTCACTTATCCCCATTGGTGCATTTGATACGAAAAATGAAGCTGAAAATTTGCAAAAATATATGAGCGGTAAGTTTTTTAGATTTATGATTGGGATATTAAAAGTGTCCCAGAATGTGTACCAGAATGTGTACCAGTTCGTACCTATACAAGACTTTACCAAGAAATCAGATATCGACTGGAGTAAGAGTGTTTCTGAAATTGACAGTCAACTTTACGCAAAATACGGCTTGACCGATGAAGAAATCACTTACATTGAAGAAAAGATTAAGCCTATGGAATAAGGCTACTATATCCAAGCTTTTTGAAAACATCCTGTTAGGAAGTCATCCTTTCAGAAAGAAAGACTGCACTAAAGGGTTTATCCTTCGGTGCAGTCTTTGCTTTCGAGCCTCCGCTTGAAGAGAGTCGGTCAAAAATTCTTGTTTTCGTAAATCCCTAAGTTGAACTCCCTTTTACCGGGGGCTTTTTTAGTGGAACAGCACTTCTTTTTCTGCAAATCGCCGCCGCATCACCTCGATGGCTTGAGGATTGCTATCCACCAGGATAAAACGCCGCTCCAACTCCAGGCACGCCGCCCCGGTCGTTCCGGAGCCGGCGAAGAAATCCAACACCACATCGCCAGGGCGAGAAGACGCCTGCACAATGCGCCGCACCACACCCAGCGGCTTTTGGGTGGGGTAACCGGTTTTCTCTTTGCCGTTGGTGGGCACGATGGTATGCCACCAGGTATCGGTGGGCAGTTTACCACGGGCGGCCTTTTCCGGCCCCACCAACCCTGGAGCCATGTAGGGAATGCGCTCGATCTCATCCACATTGTAGATGTAGTTTCCGGGGTCTTTAGCGTACCAGAGGATATTATCGTGCTTGGCAGGCCATTTCTTCTTGGTGCGCGCTCCATAGTCGTAGGCCCAAATAATCTCGTTCAGGAAGCTCTCCCGTCCAAAGATCATATCAAGCAAAATCTTACAGTAATGCACCTCACGGTAATCGATGTGGAAATAGAGCGAACCATGCGGGGCCAGCAGCCGGTGCGCGTGTTCGAGGCGCGGCGCTAAGAAGGCCAGGTAATCGTCAAACCAATCGGTATAGGCCTGCGCCCCCAGGCGCACGGTCTGGTAGCGGCGTCCGCCGAAGCCGGTGCGGTCGCCATCGTCATCGCGCACGGTTTGCAGCCGGGTGCGTTTTTGGGTCTTGCCGGTATTGAAAGGCGGATCGATGTAAATCAAATCCACCGAGGCGTCGGGCAAGGAAGCCAGCAGGGGCAGATTATCGGAGAAGTAGACATGGTTCATAGGGGGTATTGTACCGGTTTTTACCACGGTTCGGGCGGCTCTTATTAAAACCGGCGGGCAGAGCGTGCGCTTAGCCGGGGCGCTTAGACCGCCCTTGTTTGAAGATGCGCCAGGCAAACAGGGGAATATCGCGCAGGTAGCGGCGGGCATAACGGCGGGGCGAAATCAACAAGCGCGCCAGCCATTCCAGGTAATGGTCGGTCATCCAAGCCGGGCCGCGGCGCAGGTCGCCGGAAAGATACTCGAACAACGCCCCCACCGTGATGCCGGTGGGGGTATGCAGCCCAGTCCAGTTTTCCATCAGCCAGGCTTCTTGCGCCGGCATCCCGAAGCCCACCATCAACAGGTGCGCCCCAGAGGCGTTGATGCGTTGCAACACCTTATCGTTATCCGTGCTTCCTTGGGTTTTATCGAAAAAGCCGTGGCTCGTACCAGCGATGCGCAATTTGGGAATGCCACCTTGCAGCACCGCCCCGGCTCGCTCTGCCACCCCGGCAGGCCCTCCCAGCAAATACACGCTGCGCTCAGCCGCGGCGCACGCCCGCATCAGCGGCCAGACCCAATCGGCCAGGGTATAACGCTGCGGAATGCGCTCACCCAGCCACCTGGCCCCAAGCAGCACCCCCATGCCATCGGCATAGACCACCCCGGCGCACTCATTATAGAATCTGCGCATCCACGGGCGCGTGGCGGCCAGGTTCAAACCGGTAATGTTGGCGTGGGCCACGAGCAGGCGGGCCGCGCCGGGCTGCTCGCCGGCGAGGCGCGCAATCAAATCATCCTGAGTCACCGGGTCAATGCCCACGCCTAATAAATCAACTTTCGCCATACGGCAATTGTAATCGACCCACAGGCCCTTTTTGGCGCTTTCCTTGGTATGATTATAGAGAGGCCCACACATGGTAAAAAAGACCGCCACATCTCGTTTTGGAGTAAGCCACCGGCAATCGCACGACGCCTCCGCTTTCTACAACCGCAACCTTTACGAAAGCGCCGCCGGCGCATCGCACGCCGAGCTAAGCCATATCGACGCTCCGCCCCCTGGGGTGTGGGCCGACCGGCTCTACCAGCAATCCTCGGAGGACCTCTCCGCCCTGCCCGATCACAGCATCGGGCTGGCCTTCACTTCGCCGCCCTACAACGTCGGTAAAGACTATGATGCTAACCTCAGCCTGAAAAGCTACCTCGATCTGATTGAACGGGTGGGCCGTGAAGTCTATCGTGTGCTGCGCCCTGGCGGGCGCTATGTGATTAACATCGCTAACCTGGGCCGCAAACCCTATATTCCCCTGCATGCCTTTTTTTATTCCCTTCACATGAACCTGGGTTTTTTACCCATGGGAGAGATCATCTGGCTAAAGGGGCGGGGGGCCAATGGCAGCTGCGCCTGGGGTAGTTGGATGAGCGCCCGCGCCCCCCGCCAGCGCGACCTGCATGAATATTTGCTCGTGTTTGCCAAGCAGGCCTTTAGCCGCCCAGACCGCGGCGTATCCGACATCAGCCGCGAGCAGTTTATGGAATCAACCCTATCGGTGTGGGAGATCGCCCCCGAATCAGCCCGGCGGATCGGGCATCCCGCCCCGTTTCCCTTAGAGCTGGCCGAGCGCGTCATTCGCTTGTATTCGTATCAGCACGATGTGGTGTTAGACCCCTTCGCGGGATCGGGCACAACCTGCCTGGCCGCGCTGAACACCGCCCGCCATTACGTGGGCTACGAAATCAACCCGCAGTATATCGCCCTGGCGCAGGCGCGACTGCACGCCGCCCAGGCGCAGAACAACCCAGGCTAAACGGCCAATATCAGTTTGTAAATCAAAGGGGGGGAGAAACTACCAGCGGGTGATCGCTGCTGCGGGTTGGGCGGCTGGCGCATCGCGCCGGTCGGCCGCTTCCGCGCCGGCTCACACTAAATCGCCGGGTTCCAAACCATCCACATCCAAACGGTAACCCAAGCCACGAATGGTCTTGAGGAATACCGGCTTGCGTACATCCTCTTCAAGCGCCTGGCGCAGCCAGGAAATATGCACGTCCAGGGTGCGAGTATCGCCGGTATATTCTGTGTTCCACACTTCACGAAACAAGCGCGCCCGCTCCATGGCTTCACCGGGATGCTCCATCAAAACGCTCAGCAGCCGCGCCAGGCGCGGGGTCAGGCTGGCTTCGCGGCCCTGGCAGCGCACCCGTTTCCGTTCCATATCGAGGCGAATAGGGCCAACATGGAGCATATTTAGCCCATCGCTGGGCAGCAATGGGCGAAGGCGGTTTAGCAGCTTGCGGGTAGTAAAGGGCAGCGGCAGCACCACATCCACCGCCACATCGGGGGCGGAGTTATCAGGGCCGGTGATGAGGACAATGGGCGTACCATTGGCGCGGCTTTGTAGGCTGCGGCATATGCGCTTACCCGAAGTGCGCATGGAGGCGGCGTTGATCACAATCAGGTCGGGGTCAAAACGCGGCAAAATTGCCAGCGCCTCGTCACCGGTTGGCGCCAGTTCAACAACATATCCTTTTTTGCGTAAACCGGGCACAAAAGGCGGGCTTTCGGCCCGCTTACCCTCAACCCAAAGTATCCTGGCTTTCATATTCGGTCACCCTCACCATAGACCGCGTTCGCCGGACCGGCTATCCCCATTGTAAAAATGTTGGACCTCCCGTGGTCGAGGGGCATTATAATCGTAATCTTAAAATTTTGCAAATAGTTCATAAGTACTATTCTTTAACATTCCAATCTGGCAATTATGTTAGAATTAGTCCAGGCTATGGTGCGGGCATCCGCTTGGTCGGATAGCTAACGTTATAAATGGAGGCGAGTGATGTCTAATATGGTTGAAGTGAGCATCGATAGTATTCGAGTAAGCCTGATGTCGCAGCAGCGCATCGTTATCTTACGCGAAAAGGGTAGCGAACGCTATTTACCCATTTGGATTGGGGTTTACGAAGCTGAATCAATCACCCTCGCGCTGCAAGAGGTGGAAGTGGCGCGACCGCTCACCCACGACCTCTTGACCGGCGTCTTCCGGCAGCTCGATGCACGCATTGTGCGGGTGGAAGTAGTGAACTTGCGCGACGACACCTTCTATGGAAATATCGTCGCCGAAAAAGATGGGCGCACCATCAATATCGACGCCCGCCCCTCCGATGCCCTGGCCGTTGCTGTCCGCGCCCATGTACCCATTTTGGTGGCGCGAGAAGTGTTAAATTCCGCCGGGATTACCCCCGAAGAAGATTTACAAGATAGCGACTCTACCGCTGGTGGAACGCCGTTCTCCAACGGCGATGATGAAACCGCCGACAATGGCGACGAGCGCCTTTCCATCTTCTCGGATTTCCTGGAGAATCTCGATCTGGGTGACGACGACACCAGCGATGAAGACCCCCAGAAGTAACTAATCCGTTGGGTAACTCATATCGGGGAGCGCCGGGAGTTTTATCCCACCTGGCGCCCCCGTTTTTTTACCTGATTCTCTTCTAAATCTCATCATTTGCCTGTGCATTTGTTTCCAAAATGGGGTTTAATACAGGTATGGATAATCCTCCTGAACTGATTGAAACAACTACGGCGTCTCAAACGGCGCCCTACAGCCAAGAGGCTGAGGAAGCCGTGATTGGCGCGGTGCTAATTAACCCGGAAGCCTATTTCGATGTGGCTTCCTTCCTAAAATACGATGACTTTTACATCCATCGCCACGGCTGGATCTGGCAAGCCTTCACCCGTCTACAGGAAAACCATGTTCCCATCGATTTTCTAACCGTTACGCAAGACCTGGAACAGCATGGTAAGCTGGCGGAAATTGGCGGGCAGGCCTACATCACAGCCCTGATGAACAACATTCCCACCTCGCTGCACGCCGAGGCTTACGGGCGCATTGTAGAAGGCAACGCCATGCGCCGCCGCATGCTGCAAGCCGCCAACGAGATCGCCCGCCTGGCCTACCAGCAAGACCTGACCGTGGCCACCGTCATTGACGACGCCGAAAAGGCCATCTTTGGGGTAAGTGAACGCCGCACCACGCGCGACCTGCTGCCGATTAAAGAAGTGCTTTCCCAATATTACGACCGCGTCGATATGCTTTCATCGCGCGACGATGCCACCTACGGGGTGCTGACCGGCTTCACGGATCTCGACCGATTGTTAGGCGGCCTACAACCTTCCGATCTGCTTATTGTGGCCGGCCGCCCCGGCATGGGCAAAACCGCCTTTATGCTTTCCATGGCAAAAAACGCCGCCCAGAAATACAAAAAGCATGTCGCCATTTTTTCACTAGAAATGTCATCGGAACAACTGGTGCAGCGCCTCATTTCGCAAGAAACCGGCATCGATTCCCAACGCTTGCGCCAGGGCAAGCTAGAGGGCGACGAATGGCCGCTGTTTGCCCACGCCGTGGAAGTGTTGAGCAATACGGTAATCTTCCTGGATGACACCCCCGCCCTCACGCCGCTGCAGCTGCGCACCAAATGCCGCCGCCTGCACGCCGAATTTCACCTCGATTTGGTGCTGGTGGATTACTTGCAACTTATGACCAGCGGAGCGCGCAACGAAAACCGCGTCCAAGAAGTTTCCTTCATCTCCCGCAATCTCAAGGTTCTGGCTCGCGAGCTGGAAGTGCCAGTGTTGGCCGCCGCCCAACTCTCACGCGCCATCGAACAGCGCGCCGATAAAGAGCCGCAGCTCTCCGACTTGCGCGAGTCCGGCAGCCTGGAGCAAGATGCGGATATTGTGATGTTTATCAATCGCCCCGAAATGTATGAGAAGGATACCCTTATGAAGAACGTGGCCCAAATCAAGATCGCCAAGCACCGCAACGGCCCGGTGGGACAAGTGGAACTCGTCTTCCGCAACAACATCGCCAAATTTGAAAACGCCGCATCCTACGATGTCAACCTGGCGCAGGTGTAAGCATGGCTAAATTCGCAGGTTTTACCGAAGGCCCCACCCGCCTCGTCCCCATCCCTGAAGCGTTCTTTCGTGAGGTGCTGCCTCAAGTGGACAGCCTGCCTACGCTGAAGCTGGCGACGATTATTTTTTACCGGCTGGAGCAAACAGAAGGAGCCTTCCGATTCTTGCGGCATACCAACCTGGCCGACGACGCCGCCCTGTTAGCAGCCCTGGATTCTAGCCCATCTGCCGCCCGGCGCGCCCTGGATGAGAGCCTCACTCGTCTGCTGGAATTGAACATGATCTTAGAAGCCCAGCACGACGGCGAATCGCTATACTTTCTCAACTCCCCTAAAGGCCGCGCCGCCCATCACGCCGTTCAAAGCGGGCAGTGGCAGCCGGACGTTTCTACCTCCGCCCCGCCCATCATAGAGGCGCTTAACATCTACCGGCTATACGAAGAAAATATCGGCCCGCTTACCCCACTTATGGCCGATAATCTTAAGGACGCCGAAGCCAGTTATCATCCAGATTGGATCGTCGAAGCGATGCAGATCGCCGTCAAAGGGAACAAGCGCAATTGGCGCTACATTCAAGCCATCTTAGAACGCTGGCAGCGTGAGGGTAAACATGGCCCCAAAGAAAAGCAAAATCGACCAGACACTGCAGAAGATCGTCGAAAATACGTCGACGGTGAATTCTCCGACTTCATCAAGCACTAGATCGCGCCGCGCCGCGCTGCGCCCTGGGCAGACGCTCACCCCCCGCCAGGATGATCTACCGGGTGATCCGAACTGCCCCTTATGCCATGGGTTAGGTTTCTTGCGTCAAGATTTGCCGCTCAGCGACCCCGATTTCGGCAAAATTCGCATTTGCACCTGCCGCAGCGAACAGGCCGCCCAGCAGGTGCGCTCGCGCTTGTTTGCGCTTTCGCATCTCGAAGAGCTAGGCCACCTCACCTTCGATAATTTCAACCCTCGCGGCCGGGTGGGGCTGAACCCGCGCCAGGCCGCCTCGCTCGAATACGCCTATAATCAAAGCCGCCATTACGCCCAGAAGGCGGAAGGTTGGCTGCTGCTCCAAGGGGGTTATGGCTGTGGTAAAACACATCTGGCGGCCGCCATTGCTAATTTCGCCGTGCAGGTGGGCGTGCCCACGCTGTTTATTACCGCTCCCGACCTGCTCGATTCGCTGCGGTTCTCCTACGACAGCCCCGATACCACTTTCGAGGCGCGCTTTGAGGAAATTCGCCAGGCCCCCCTGCTGGTTATGGACGATTTCGGCACCCAAAACGCCTCGCCGTGGGCCACCGAGAAGCTCTTTCAAATTCTCAACTACCGCTACATCAATCGGCTGCCGCTGGTGATTACCACCAACCTCGACCTGCGTGATTTCGATGAGCGCATCGCCTCGCGCTTACAAGACCCCGACCTGGCTACACGTGTGCGCATCTTAGCCACCGATTACCGCAACCCCACGGGTGATTTCGGCCACCCCGAATTGTCTTCGCTAGACTTGTTGGGTAAATGCACCTTTTCCACCTTCGATCTGCGCAGCCGCGACAAGCTCACCGAAGATGAACAGCGCAGCCTACAAATCGTGTTAAAAGCCGCCCAACAGTATGCCGAGCGCCCTCGCGGCTGGTTGGCGCTAACTGGCTCCTACGGGGCCGGTAAAACCCATCTGGCGGCGGCGATTGGTCATTACCGCGACGACCTGGGCGATGAAGTGACCTTCGTCAGTGTGCCCGATCTGCTCGATCACTTGCGCGCCACTTTTAGCGCCTCCAGCAGCGCTTCTTTAGATCGGCGCTTTGAGCAGGTGCGCACCAGCCCCTTCCTGATTTTGGATGATTTAGGCACACAGTCATCCACCCCCTGGGTGCGCGAAAAACTATATCAGCTATTTAACTACCGCTACAACGCCGAATTACCTACGGTCATCACCATGTCGCAATCGCTCGAAGAGCTAGACCCGCGCTTGCGCAGCCGCATGCTCGATACGCGCCTGGTAACCATCTACGCGTTGTTAGCCCCGCCCTATACCGGTCGCAGCGCCAATGGCGAGGCCGCCACCCAAGGCCCAAAGAAACGCAAACCCACGCCTAAATGACTTTTGTCAGCCCGTTTATCTCCTAATCAGGTATAATTTGACCTCATTCCAACCAAGGAGAAACATAAATGGAAGCTTGTTTGTACTGCAACCGCACTTCAGATCAAATTCCCCTGCTGTCTGTTCGCAGCCAGGGGCAAGATTATTGGATATGCCCTCAACATCTACCCGTGTTGATCCATACTCCTGAGAAGTTAGCCAACATTCTGCCTGGCGCAGGCCAACTTGGCGCAGCCGAAGGGCATTAGCCCCACCCCGCCGGCTGCGGGGTGAGGTAGTTTTACATCGGGTTTAAAACCAATATGAGGAAGTTTCTACCCTGCCTGGGGTGAAGCTTCCTCATGTTTATCCAGCCGGTTGGCTTAGAGACGTTATTTTAGCCGCCGGGCAATCCATCCTTCATCTCCCATGTTAGCCGCCACAATCGCCACCAGCACCCGCGCCAACATGCCGGCGTTTGGGTAAATGATTAAGCGATCTTCCCAGCGCGGGTGAAATTTATCCTTAAACTCGTGCAGCCCCTTGAAGTTGTAGAACTGCGAAACATGTTCAAAAACAAAATGTAACGCTTTTTCCACGGCGGGATCGGTGGGCGCTTCACCTACGCCAGCTAAAGAACTTAGCCCCAAATTGAAACTATCATAACCCTGCTCTTTAGCCCATAACAACAAGCCCACAAATAGAAAGTCCATCGTGCCCGCTTCCACCTCCTTACGCCGTCTCATCAGGTCGATAGTAAGCTCATTGCGTTGGTATTCGGTGAGCAGGTTGGCAAAGGCGCTAACCGAGCCGTGTTGGTCAATCACCAGGGCGATGGGGCACGATTGGAGATAATCGTCATCAAACCAGCCCAACGAAAAGCGTTTTTCCGAACCATGCATCACCGTGAGCCATTCGTCCGATATAGCCCGCAGCTCCTTCATTAGCGCCGGCGAGTGAGGCGGAAGATTCACCTGGAAATGGCAGCCCGCCTGAAGCAGATGGTTATAGGCGTTACGAAACTTCTTCGCCGCTGGGCCTTCAAGCTTGAAGGTGTGTAAGTCCACAATCGCATCCTGGCCGGCGCTGATGGCATCGAGTCCGGCAGCACGATAAACAGGTAGGTTTTCGGGCCGGGCCTGGTAGAAACAGGGCGCCCAATCATTCTGAGCGCACATTTCCTGAAAGCCGCGCACCGCATCCGAAAGGTCTTCCGGTGGGCCAACCGGGTCGCCCAGCGCTACCGCCACCCCGGCGCGCACCACATAGCCAATTACCGAACCACCAGGCGTAAAGAAATAGGCTTTATCGTCAAAGAGCAGCATGCGCGCCAGGGTAGAACGGGCATAGGCTTGCACAATGGTCTCGGCCCGTGCTCGCTCATCAGGCGTGGCCGGCCGGCGCAAAAACACCGGACGCAAGAGCAGCAGGGCCGATGACCCCAGCGCCACCGCCCCCACCAGGTAAATCGAATCGGCAAAGTAGCGTCCGTAACCCGTCAGCGGTTCCAGGCCAGGATCGTAAAACTGGGTAAACATCACCAACGTCTGGCGAATGGCGGCCAAAAGGCTGTAGCTCATCCGATAGTGACGGTCAAGCATATAAAAGCCGATGGCCCCATAGGCCACTGTAAACAGAAGCGCTGCGCCCATGACCCGGAACGCCTGGCGGACAGAAGGCGGGTCGGAGCGGGCATGAAACGAGAAACGCGCTCGCCACAGCAGCCCCATCAGTCCCAGAGCAGCCAGGGCTTCTTCATAATCCAGACCTTTAAGCATATGGCTGATGGTAGAAAGCGCCAGCACCGCAAGGCTCAGCGCCCAAGCCGCTTGTTTGCGCCGCCATAGCCCGCGCGAAAGGTAAACCAGCGCCAGCCCAGCCAGGGCGGTGGCCAGGCGGCTGCTGCTCTGCACCACCAACGGCAGCAGCGGCTCTAGCCTCGCCAGGCGCTCGGCCAACGCAGGCGTAACGGCGCTTAACACGTTAATCAGGGCCATTCCCAGGGTTAGCAGCGCAATTAGCCGCACCATCCAGGCTTCACCTAAGGTTTGTTCTTCGCTGCGGAAGGTCTTGATCCGCCGCAGGAGGATGAAACCCAACACCAGCGGCAGCCAGAAGGTCATCCCCCGAAAAGACAACACCACGGCGGCAGCCACAGGAGAGGGTGCGCCTAGCGAAACGTACACCAGCGGCATCAGGCTTTCAACCACCCCAATGCCCATGGGAGTGATTGAAACGATCAAGAATAATACCCCTACCGCATACCCCCCCACCAATGGGCTAAAACCTATATCGTAATTAAAGCCGCGAAATAGCAGATATAAGCTGAGGATATTGACCCCATGAAAGGCCAAGGCCAACGCAACGGTGCGCGCCAAACGACCGGGGTGGCGCGCTGCCAGGCGCGAAGCTTCGTTGAATTCGACGGCGTACTGCTCGGCCCAGCCCTGTGGCAAAGGCTCCTGGCGCAGCCAACCCAGGAGGCGATTCATCCGGGCCTGCACCCAGAACAGCAACCGAGAAACCGCGCCTGGACGCACCAGGCTCAGGGCCAACACCGCGGATAATGCCCCGATGAGGAGAATGAGGAAAACCGCAGCAATTAATTCATAGAGATGTAAATCGTGCCGGCGGAACAGGTACAACAGCCCGAAGACAAGAATGAGGGCGAAAGCGCCATAATCGGCGATTAACTGGAGAAACACCCCCACCGTCACCCGCCCGCCAGGTTGACCGCGGCGGCTCAGATCATCCACAAACAATACCCCGCCCGACGCCCCACCGCTGGGAGCAACCACATTGACAAACAGCGAACTGAGCGTGACGGGAATAAGCGGCAGCAAGCGGCTTTTGACCTCCACCGTATCAAAGGCCGCCTGGTAACTGGCAGTAAAAATGACGAAATAGCCAATCTGCGATATGGCTGCGGCCAACAACCAGGGCCACTTCCCGCCGGCTAAGGTTTGGGCCAGTTGGCGCGCCTGCGCCAGGTTGCTATAAACTACCCACCCAAACGCCAGCACCAACAACCACAAGATCCACTGGCGTTTCACAGCTGATCTGTCCGTGGAGCGCCTGGACGGCGTGATTGCAGCAGCGCCCCGGCCAGCCATCCCAATGGAAAAGCTAACAGGTGGGCGATATCGGCGGTTAGCTTAGTCTCCCACGCTTCCGAAGCTCGACGAGGGGCAAAAAACGCCCCGCTCAAAATCGCCAGGATCGACCCGGCCACTGCCGCCCGCCCCCCCCCTGGCAAACGTTGAACAGCCAGGCCCAACATGCTGAAGTAACCGGCAGACGGGCCAACGTCGCGCCCCACCGCCAAGGCTTCGCTGTAAGTTCTACGCCATAAGCGCAGCGGCCACAAGATCAACAGCGATTCGGAAAGCAGCGTAGCAATATGTACACCCCAAAAGGTTACAATGGCCGGGAGGGTTCCCGCCGACCATTCGGCCAGGCCCGTAAACAGCGCGCTGAGGGAGAGCGCCTGCCAGAACACCTCCGCCCCATGGGTGGTCAAGGCCGAGGTGAAAATACGCCCCCACTGCCGCTGCCCCAAGTCTGCCGGGGAAAAACCCACTTTTCTCATCCAGGCATTTGAAAGCGGCCGGCGATGGGTGTGGGTCAGCAGCGCCGCCAGGCTCAAGGCCCCCACCAACCAGCTGGTGAACGGCCATTTTCTCAGCAGCCGCATGGCGAACACCTGCTTAATCTTCGCCGCCCATCTGCATCACCGCCTGGCGCAGGGTCTGCTTTTCAGCCTCGGTTAACCGGGCCGTTGTGTGGATGAGGGTATATTTGCGGGGCGGCATTTCACCCTTGTCTAACACCTCGCCGATTTCATCAACCTCCATATCGCCCCTGCCCCACTCCGAGAAGTTGAGCTTTTGACGGCCTTCTTCCACGTCTCGCTGCACCACCCAAGAAATGGGGGCCACATTGCTATACCACGGCCATACGCTTTCATTGCTGTGGCAGTCGTAACACGCTTTTTGGGCGATGCTCCTGGCATCCGACGAGGGCCAGGGTGCATCGCGCACCACCGGCGGATTGGTGTGCTCCATCCCATAAGGAACAAGTTGAATCAGCAGCGCCAATATCACCAGCCCACCCACAAACCAACCCATGCTTTTTTTCATCTTTTCCTCCCGAAAGATTTATCCTCACTCATTGTAGGCGAGTATACACCCATGCTCGACCCGCGGCAATGGGATAGAAATGGTGCAATTAACCCTTGACAGGTGGGCGCTTTGCGCTACAATAGTGTATATATTACACAAAGCGGCTGAGCCGCTTTATCTTGCGCAACCGAGAGTACCATCCTTATGTTGAGGAGCGTTTTATGACCGATCAGATAGAAAGTTTGCCCATTCCCCCTTTTTACGACGACGGGCGCGTCGATCAAATCTGGCATGTGCCCTACCAGGAACGCATGCAGCAAGCCCTGGCCTGGGCGCAGCAGCATCAGTTAGCCCCATCTCAGGAAGATGATTTCAAAACCGCCTTGATTATCATCGATATGCAAAATTCATTTTGCATGCCCGGCTTTGAATTATTCGTTGGCGGGGCTTCAGGCATGGGAGCCGTGGAAGACAGTCGCCGCCTGTGCCGTTTCATCTACCGCAACCTGGGGCGCATCAGCCATATCGAAGCCACCCTCGACACCCACACCGCCTATCAAATTTTCCATCCCCCCTTTTTAGTCGATGCCCAAGGGCAGTTCCCCCACCCCCTGACCCTGGTTTCGTATGACGATGTGGCGCAAGGCCGCTGGCGGTTTAACCCGGCGGCAGCCGCCAGCCTGGACATCACCCCCGAATATGGGCAAGCCCACCTGCTGCATTATACGCAGGAACTGCAAGCGCGTCATAAGTACGACCTGACGGTGTGGCCGTTTCACGTCATGCTTGGCAGCATCGGCCATGCGCTAGTGCCGGCGGTTGAAGAGGCGGTATTCTTTCACACCATCGCCCGCGCCAACCAGGTGCACTTCGAGGTGAAAGGCAGCTTGCCGCTCACCGAGCACTATTCCGCCATCGGCCCGGAGGTGATGGATGGCCCCAATGGCGAGCCAATCGCCCAACGCAGCCAGCGCTTCCTCAAGCTCCTCCAAACCTACGATGCCGTGTATATCGCCGGCCAGGCCAAAAGCCACTGCGTGGCCTGGACTATTGATGATCTGCTAGGGGATATCCGCCAACACGACGCCGAACTGGTGGAGAAAGTATTCCTGCTGGAAGACTGCACCTCGCCGGTGGTCATCCCTGGCGTGGTAGATTACAGCCAGGCCGCCGATGCCGCCTTTGAACGCTTTGCCCAGGCGGGCATGCACGTGGTTCAATCGACCCAGGCGCTGCCATCTGCATCCCACAGGTAACTGGTTCGTTTCCTGGGCAACCAGATAAATTTTACCCAAATAATCATTGACAGTTACTCGTTTTCATGTAATACTACGGCCATTAATTGAAGGATTTATAGGACGATAACCGTCCAACCCCTCGCTATCCTATAGAAGAGGAGGTGTTGCCAAATGGCTGATGATAGTTGTAACAAAATGTGTGCTGTGGCGAACCTCCTCGGTTTTTCCGAGTAATTCGTCACAGCGCCAAGCGGAGCACCGTTGCAAAACGGTGCTCTGCATGTTTAACCACCTTATTTGAACTCTTGGAGGCGACATGCCAAAATTATTATCCATTGTAGGGAAATCGGGCAGCGGAAAAACCACCTTGCTCGAAAAGCTCATTCCGGCGTTAAAGCGCCGCGGCCTGCGTGTGGGAACCATCAAACATCACGCCCACCCCGGCTTTGAGATCGACCAGCCCGGCAAAGACACCTGGCGCCACGCCCAGGCCGGCAGCGATCACGTCGTCATCGCCGCGCCCGATAAAATCGCCAGCATTCGCCGCTTATCCGCTCCGCTAAGCGTGACCGAAATCGCCGCGGGGATGGGCGACGTAGACATTATCATCACCGAAGGCTTTAAGCGCGCCGGGCTATGCGCCGTCGAAGTGCTGCGCGCCGCTAACGGCCTGGAATTTGTAAGCGACCCGGCCCAATTACGCGCCGTGGCAGCCGATGTTCCCCTGGCCGTGGATGTGCCGCAATTTGACCTGAACGACGCCGAAGGGTTGGCCGATTGGATTATCACAACCTTCCTCTAAAGTGTGGCGATCATCACCTGGATGCCCATTTGGCTTAGCTCCAGGCGTGTACTCGCGGGCAGCGCATCGTCGGTTATCACCCTGCTCACCACCGTGGCCGGAGCCACCTGGATGACGGATTCTTCTCCAAAAAATGTATGGTCTGCCAGTAAAATCACCTCGCGGGCTGAGCGAATCATCGCCTGCTTGATGGTCACTTCCGAGATATTTGTATGCGAGAGGCCAAAATCGAGGCTCACGCCGCTCACCGATAAAAACAGTTTGTCGGCGCGCAGCTCGCGCAGCGCCCCTTCGGCGGTTGGCCCCACCAACACCTGGCTGCTGCTGCGGTAAGCCCCACCGGTGAGCAGCAAAATATTATCCGGGTTGGCGCGCAGGATATTGAAAACCGGAATGGCGTTGGTGATGATGGTGAGGCCTTTCTTTTCTAATAAATATTCCGCCAGGTAACCCGCCAACGGCCCACCATCAATAATGATGACATCATCAACCTTCACTTGTTCGGCTGCCAACCGGGCAATTTCACGCCGGCGCAAATCCACTTCATCCTTTAAGCTTTGGTGCGCATCCACAAACTCAAATTCGATTTTTAAGCGGGTGGCGTACTCTTGCATCACACGCGATAAACTGCGATACCATTCATGCTCCCCAAAGGGGATCACGAAGCCAATCCGGCGGGGCATTTTTAATCCTGGATAACTGCGATCAGGATGAATATCAAGAGGAATACTCAGTTCTTTGAAGGCCGTATCCCAACGCAGCTGCCAGCCTGAACCGGTGCGCTCATAGAAGTGGGGCAGGCTTTCGGCGGAAGCCACCGCATAGGGAGTGGTGAGCATTTTTGGCAAGGCAGTGTCGTTGAAGGCGCAAATGGCGGCTTCTATGCACACCGGGCCAACGATTTCCGGGAACATCGCCAGGCCCAGCTTGCAATAGTTGCCCATCATCAGGGCGTTCTTCAGCGTATCGCCCTCTAAACCAAAGGGCATCACGATAATCCGGTCGCGCTGGATACGTAGATCGTTGCAGGCGTTGATTGCCCCCCAGGCGGTGGTATCGTTGATGGCAAACACCAGGTTAATTTGGCGATGAACCGTCAGCGCGTCACGCGTCAACTGGTAGGCGGTATCATACCGTGACTGAGCGTCGAGGGAAAGCGTCACCTCCGCTTCGGGCAGCACCGACCGCACCCCTTCCACAAAGCCTCGGCTGCGGGTTTGCGTGTTCTCAAGGTAATACGTCAGGTCTAGAATATTGGCCTGGCCCGCCCAATGCTTGATGGCATACTGCGCCGCCTGGCGGCCCAATTCAAACGCCGCAGCGTAATTGTTCACCGAAACCACGGTCTCTTCCATTTTGACAGACAGCGATTCGGCCACCACGGGCAAGGCGTGCTTGTTGGTTAGCGTGCCCAGCAGCAGCGAATCATACTTCGGGTTCAGGGCGGTCGTGATCACCACATCCACCCGCTCAACCAGAGGAATCAACCGCTGCTCCGATTGCCCCTCGCCCGCCGCGCTGCCTAACGAGGCCGCCCCGCCGTAGGTGCGCTGAATGCGCTTCTGCCGATCCAACTGGTCGAGGTCGCGGCGGACGGTCATCTCAGATACCTCCAGCATATCAGAAAGTTCTGCCACGCTTACAAAGCCGCGTTCATCTACCACCTGTACAATTTGATCGAAACGTTCTTTAGCCATGTTATTTTCCTTCTAGCCGAGAAGCCATCAACACGAACATTATACCTCCATAAATGTTCGAAGTCAACAATATATAGAAATAAAAAGTTAAATATCGAACAAGAATATCTTGACAAGAGGTTTTATTTGTGCTAAGATGACAATGTGCTTGCGTCACCACCCATCGAGCGATTTAATCAAGTCACGGTAACAGCGTCGCCCGCCGAGTGTAGAAGGCACATCACCGGTTCGTTCTAAAATAAGGAGAGGAACAAAATGCAATCCAAACGTTTGGTGACTTTGTTTAGCCTGCTTCTGGTGGCTGTGATGCTGCTAGGAGCTTGCGCGCCGGCGGCCCAACCCATTACTACCGAAGCGCCCGCCCAGCCCGCCGTCACTACGGCGCCCGAGCAGCCCGCCACCGAGGCCCCGGCTCAACCCGCCCCCACCCAGGGTTATAAGATTGGTTTCCTGGCCGGTGTGCAAGACCCGTTCTACTTCACCATGGAACGCGGCGCACGTCAAGCCGCCGCCGATCTGGGCGTAGAGCTTGTGGTGCAGATCCCCGATAACTGGAACGCCACCGTCCAGACCCCCATGCTCGACGCTATGGTGGCCCGCGGCGACCTGGACTTCCTCTTCCTGGCTCCGGTCGATAAGGAAGCCATGATCGCCCCGCTGCAAAAAGCTAGCGATTCCGGCCTCCCCATGATCAGCGTTGATACCTTCATCGGCGACGGCGATTATGTCAACGGCCCGGTTAAGTTCCCGCTTTCGTTCATCGCCTCCAATAACAAAGAAGGCGGCGTGATTGCCTGCGAAGCGCTGGTGGAAGCCATCGGCGGCAAGGGCAAAATCTATATCCAGAACGTCAAGCCCGGCATCTCTTCCACCGATGCCCGCGAAGAAGGCTGCAAAGAAGCCATTGCCAGGCATCCTGAAGTGACCCTGGTAGGCGTTGACTATAATGATGACGACCCCACCAAGGCCCAGGCTCAGGTGGAAGCGATGCTTCAGAAGGAAGCTGATTTGGGCGGCATCTTCGGAACCAACGTGTTCTCCGCCCAGGGCGCCGGCCAGGTGGTGGCGAACAAGGGTCTTTCCGGCAAGGTAAAAGTAGTGGCCTTCGACGCCACAGAAACGGCCATCGAAATGCTCAAGGCCAACACGGTCGATATGGTCATCGCTCAAAAACCCAGCGACATGGGTTACCTGGCGGTGGAATTTGCCGTGGCCTACCTGGATGGCGTAACCAGCGCTCCCAAGCACATCGCCACTGGCTATCAGGTTATCACCCGCGACAATATGGATGATCCCGCGGTGCAGAAGTTCTTCTACACCAAAGAGATTGGTGAAATCGCCAACAAGACGGCCGGTAAGAAGGTCGGCTTCCTGGCCGGTGTGCAAGACCCGTTCTACTTCACCATGCAGCGCGGCGCCGAAACCGCCGCCAAGCGTTTTGGGGCCGAACTGATTGCGCAGATCCCCGATAACTGGAACGCCACCGTCCAGACCCCCATGCTCGACGCTATGGTGGCCCGCGGCGACCTGGACTTCCTCTTCCTGGCTCCGGTCGATAAGGAAGCCATGATCGCCCCGCTGCAAAAAGCTAGCGATTCCGGCCTCCCCATGATCAGCGTTGATACCTTCATCGGCGACGGCGATTATGTCAACGGCCCGGTTAAGTTCCCGCTTTCGTTCATCGCCTCCAATAACAAAGAAGGCGGCGTGATTGCCTGCGAAGCGCTGGTGGAAGCCATCGGCGGCAAGGGCAAAATCTATATCCAGAACGTCAAGCCCGGCATCTCTTCCACCGATGCCCGCGAAGAAGGCTGCAAAGAAGCCATTGCCAGGCATCCTGAAGTGACCCTGGTAGGCGTTGACTATAATGATGACGACCCCACCAAGGCCCAGGCTCAGGTGGAAGCGATGCTTCAGAAGGAAGCTGATTTGGGCGGCATCTTCGGAACCAACGTGTTCTCCGCCCAGGGCGCCGGCCAGGTGGTGGCGAACAAGGGTCTTTCCGGCAAGGTAAAAGTAGTGGCCTTCGACGCCACAGAAACGGCCATCGAAATGCTCAAGGCCAACACGGTTGATATGGTTATTGCCCAAAAGCCCGGCGATATGGGTTACATGGCAGTACTCATGGCGATGGCCTATCTCAACGGCGTCACCAGCATTCCGGCCAACATGCCCACTGGCTATGCGGTCATCACTCGCGACAACATGACCGACCCCAACATCACCCAATTCTTCTATACGAAGTAACTTCACCCCTTTATGGAAAAGGAACCGGGAACCGTGCTCATTCGGGCGGCTCCCGGTTCCAATGATGAACGATCATGGAGCCGTCATGACCATCGAGGCGAACCCGCAAGCCCCATCCACCGTCCAGAGGCAAAAGCGTAATCAGCGCGAGAATCTCGAATTGGTTCGCCAGGCCTGGCCGTGGGTGTTTTTCATTGTACTGGTGATCTTCTTCAGCATCGCATCTCAGCAAATGAACAACATCTCGTTCATAAGCTATCGTAGCGTACAAGGCATCTTGGAATATACGGTGCAGATCTTGCTGATTGCATTGGCCGAGACTTTCGTCATCATCACCGCCGGCATCGATCTCTCTGTAGCCTGGACACTGGGCCTTTCCACGGTAGTGGCCGCCGAAGTGATGCAGAAGATGCATGCCTCCGGGCAGCCGCCGCTTAGCACGGTAGGTTTGGGGCTGTTAAGCGGCGTGTTGATTGCCGTCATCCCTGGTCTAATAAACGGCCTGCTCGTAGCTAAAGTTAAAGTGCCGTCGTTCATCGCCACCCTGGGCATGGGTATCCTGGTGGAGGGCGTCGCCTTGCTGTGGTCGGGCGGCTACCCAATTGCCAAACAGCCCCCCTACCTGGGAGCCATCGGCAACGGCTATCTGGTGCGCTACTGGCCCAACCATGGCTTCTACTTTTTCAACATGCCGGCCGAGGCTACCGCAGCCGACATGCCCAACATCATCCCCATCTTGCCTAACGTGGTGATGATTGCGGTTTTGATAACGGTGATATGCTGGTTTATCCTGGCGAAAACCCAATTTGGACAGCACCTTTATGCAATCGGCGGCAACTTTGAAGCGGCGGTGCGCGCCGGCATTCCCACCTCCTGGACGCTCATCAAGGTCTACATCCTGGCGGCAGTCTTGGCCGGCATCGCCGGGGTAATTTGGACAACGCGTTTCACCAGTGGAGCATATAACGCCGGAGAAACCACGCAGATGATGGGCATTGCTGCGGTGGTGATCGGCGGAGCCAGCCTGTTCGGCGGCGAAGGGCGCATTACCGGAACGATCATCGGCTCACTCATTATCGCCACCATCCAATACGGGCTGGTGCTGTTGGGCGTCTCGCCCTTCTACCAGTACGTCGCGATTGGCGTAGTTTTGATCCTGGCCGTCATCGTGGATCAATTTGGCCGCAAGATGGGCAAATAGCCTAGCAAAGCCACAGGAATAGACCATATGGAACCCCTTCTGCAAGCCAAAAATCTAACCAAACGCTTCGGCGGGCTGGTGGCTGTGGACGACGCCAGCATGGAAATTTACCCCGGCGAGGTGGTCGGCCTGATCGGCGACAACGGGGCCGGGAAATCGACCATGATTAAGATGATCTCCGGCGTATATCAGCCTAATGCCGGCGAGATCATCTTCGAGGGCAAAACCGTTTCGTTCAGCGGCCCGCGCGACGCCCGTGATATGGGCATTGAAACCATCTATCAAGACCTGGCCCTGGCCGAAAATCTGGATGCTCCATCCAATATCTTCCTGGGGCGGGAGATTAAGCGCCGCTACATGGGCGGGCTGGTGAAAACGCTTGATCGCGCCAGGATGCGCGATGAAGCCACGCAAATTCTCAGCCGCCTGGATATTCGCATCCCGTCTTTGGGGCAGCAGATCCGCAACCTGTCTGGGGGGCAACGCCAGGCGGTAGCCATCGCGCGCACTATCTACTGGAACGCCAAGATGGTGATTATGGATGAACCCACCGCCGCCTTGGGCGTGGCCGAGCAGCGCAAGGTGCTGCGCCTGGTGCGCACCCTGGCCGACGAGCACGTGCCAGTCATATTAATTAGCCATAACATGCAAGATGTGTTCGCAGTTTCGGATCGCATCATCGTAATGCGTCGCGGGCGGAAAGTGGGCGAGCTAAAAGCCGCCGAGACCACCCCCGACGAAGTGGTGAGCCTGATGGTGGGCGCTGAAGCGGTGCATGAAATGGGTGTGCTGCCCAAAGAGCTAGGCGACGAGGAAATTTAGGAGGCCAATGAAGCGCTCCGAGATTAACGCCATCATGCGCCGCGCCGACGACTTTCTGCGCCGGCAAAATTTCTACTTGCCGCCTTTCGCCGCCTGGACGCCCGAAGAATGGGCGCAAAAAGACGCCAGTGTCCATCAAATTGTGGACACTCATCTCGGTTGGGATATAACTGATTTCGGCGGCGGCGATTTTGCCCACCGCGGGCTGCTTTTATTCACTCTGCGCAATGGCCTACCCGCAGCAATCAACGGAAAGACTTACGCCGAAAAGGTGCTGATAATTGAAGCCGGGCAGGAAACCCCGCTGCACTTTCATTGGTCAAAAATGGAAGACATTATCAATCGTGGGGGCGAGGCCGAATTATGCCTGCAGCTCTACTGCGCCACCGACAACGAGCAGTTAGACGAACATACCCCCGTGGATGTGATTATCGATGGCGTCTCGTATCGCAAAGGGGCGGGCGAGGTGATTCGCCTTGGTCCAGGGGAAAGCATCACCCTACCCCCATATTGCTATCATCGTTTTTGGGCGGAAGGGGGCACGGCCCTGGTTGGCGAAGTCTCCCAAGTAAATGACGACAACGCCGACAACCGCTTCCTGAACGGCGCGCCCCGCTTCCCCATCGTTGAGGAGGACGAAGCGCCGCTGTACTTGTTATGCACCGATTATCCCAGGTACTGGAGGGGCGAGGCGTAGCCCATGCGTAAGCCCTCGGCCCTGGCAGCGGGCCACATCTGCCTGGATATTATTCCCCCGTTTCAGGCCGCCGCCGGCGATTTTGACTTTGCCAGTCAATTCGTCCCCGGCGGCCTGCTGCGTACCGGGCCGGTCATCTTCTCAACCGGCGGTTCGGTCGCCAACACCGGCCTGGCGCTGCACAAGTTGGGCATCCGCACCACCCTGGTCGCCCGCACCGGCGACGATTTATTCGGCCAGGCCATGCGCCACCTGGTGACCGGCTATCACCCCCGCCTCACCGCCGGGTTGGCTGCATCGCCCGGAGCGGTCACGTCGTATTCTATTATCATCAGCCCGCCAGGCATCGACCGCCTGTTTCTGCACTGCCCCGGCGCTAACGATGCGTTTGGGCAGGCCGATGTGACCAACAGCCTGATGGAAGGCAGCGATCTGCTCCATTTTGGCTATCCACCCGTCATGCGCCGCATAATCGCCAACCAGGGGGCCGAGCTGGTGCAGCTGTTTCAGCGCGCCAAAGCCAACCGTCTCACCACCTCGCTCGATTTATGTATGCCCGACCCCATCGAAGGCCGCCAAGTGGAATGGCCGGCCATCCTGGGCGATGTGCTGCCCTATGTGGATATCTTCACCCCAAGCCTGGAAGAACTCTTGTTTATGATAGATTGGGACGCCTACCAGGCGATACAGAACCCGGCCGAATTACGCCGCCGCCTGGCCCCTGATTCAGCCTGGCTTACCGAATTAGGCGATAGGCTGTTGCAGCTGGGTGCGAAAATCGTGCTGCTTAAGCTGGGCGAACACGGCGCTTTCCTGCGCAGCGGCAAGGTAGACGGCCCCGCCCTTGGACGAGCGGCCCCGCCAGATTTGGACGCCTGGCAGCAGGTGGAACGCCGCATCCCATGTTTCAAGGTGCAGGTGGTAGGCGCCACCGGCGCCGGCGACGCCGCTATCGCCGGCTTCCTCAGCGCCTGGCTGCGTGGGCTGCCGCCCCAAGAGGCGCTCACCAGCGCCGCAGCCGTGGGAGCCTGCAATGTGGAGGCTGCCGACGCCCTTTCCGGCATTCCCGATTGGGAGAGTGTGCAGGCGCGCATTCGCGCCGGTTGGGAGCAAACCACCGCCAAATAATGTGTTATGCTTAATCCATCATCCCATCCTGGAAAGCATACCATGCTCCCTTATCCAATCCTTGAATTTGACCCCTCCCCCCAAGCCTTAATCGAACCCACCCGCATCAACCGCCCTCAACCTGTGCCAGAACGCTGTGTGCTGTGCTTTTTTCAAGATGTCATCGAGCAGGTGGTGGAAGAACATCATGCGGTAGTCGTCGCCAGAATTCGGTGGGAAGATGGAGTGAATTTATATTATGAAATATCCTTCCAGGGCCAGCGCCTGGGCATCTACCACCCCGGCATTGGCTCAGCCCTGGCAGCCGCCCGGCTCGAAGAACTGATTGCCTTTGGCAGCCGCAAATTTATTGCTTGCGGCGGGGCCGGCGTACTAAACCCCAAGATGACGGTGGGCCACCTGGTGGTGGTTTCAGCAGCAGTGCGCGACGAAGGCGCTTCGTACCATTATCTGCCGCCTTCTCGCGAAGTGACAGCCCAACCCGAGCCGGTGCAGGCCCTGGCGGACGTGCTTGGCGAGCATGGCGCACCCTACCAAATTGCCAAGACCTGGACCACCGACGCCCCCTATCGAGAGACCGCCACGAGAATCGCCGCCCGGCGGGCCGAAGGCTGCGCCATGGTAGAGATGGAAGCCGCCGGCATGATGGCAGTGGCGCAGTATCGCCAGGTGGCTTTTGGGCAAGTGCTGTATGGCGGCGACGACCTGAGCGGCGCAGAGTGGGATCACCGCGGCTGGCAATCGCGCGCCGATGTGCGTCAAAGCCTCTTTTGGCTGGCGGCGCAAGCCGTGCTGCGTTTATAATTAACTTACTGCTGTGTTGGAGCAGCCCACTAAAGCATGAAGAAAAAACGCGCCCCTCTTTCGATTATTAACTCATCGGCGCCCATTCGCATTTGCGACCTGGGCGGCTGGACCGATACCTGGTTCGCCGGACACGGAAAAATTTTCAATATCGCCGTATACCCCTATGCCGAGGTGCAGTTAATGGTATACGCCGACTGCGAGCAAGATGAGCGCATCATTATCCATGCCGAGAACTACGGCGAACGATACGCTGTGATGCCCGAAAAACATTGGGATAAGCACCCCCTGCTAGAAGCCTCGATTGAATATATGCAAGCGCCGAAAGACCTGAGCTTCGAGGTGAGCATCTTCTCCGAAGCGCCCGGCGGGGCTTCCACCGGCACATCGGCAGCGGTGACGGTGGCGCTCATCGGCGCGCTCGACAGCCTCACCCCCGGTCGCCTGGCCCCGCATGAAGCCGCCCTGGCCGCCCAACAGGTGGAGGTAACCTTATTGGGCCAGCAGTGTGGCATTCAAGATCAAATCGCCTCGGCCTACGGCGGCATCAATTACATCGAGATGATGCAATATCCTTACGCCTCGGTATCCCCCATCCAGGTTCCCAACGCAACCTGGTGGGAGCTAGAACGCCGCCTGGCTCTGGTGTACGTGGGTAAATCGCATCATTCATCAGAAGTGCACGAAATGGTCATCCGCGGCCTGGAAGACGCCGGCCCTAACTGTCGTCAGCTGACCGACCTGCGCCTGACCGCCCCGCGCGCGCGTGATGCGCTGTACGCCGGCGATTTCGCCGCCCTGGGCCAGGCCATGATCGAGAATACGCAGGCGCAAGGGCGCTTGCACCCCGCCCTGGTTAGCCCGGAAGCGCAGCGTATCATCGAGATCGCCGATGAACACGGGGCGTTAGGCTGGAAAGTCAACGGCGCAGGCGGAGATGGCGGTTCGGTCACCATCCTGGCGAACGATCTTTCAAGCGTTAAACGCGCCATGCTGCGCGAGATCGAACAGGAGAATGGCTTGTTTCGCAGCATTCCGATTTATCTGAGCCGTTACGGTCTGCGAGTGTGGAAACAAAATAGCGTTACATCGCCGGATGAGGAAAGATGCTAGCCCGGTGCGCCAGCCGCTGCTGAAGCAAACCCAACCAGCTACTGGAACGCGTCGATAACCGGGCGGATAATCAATTGCGCGGCAATGCGGCCCATCCGATCGGGCGGGTAGGGCATATCGTGATCCAACCACCAACGAATCAGCATCACCAAAGCCGACATCAGATGATCTACGGCTAAGTCGGCGGGAATATCACCCTGTTCGGAAGCACGCAGCAGCGGAACAGCCTCTTCCAAACCGATTTCCTGAACCGGGGCCAGCAGCGTGAGCGTATCGGTGGTGTGCAGCAGCACCCTACACAAATCACAATTTTTGCGCACGTAGTTAAAAATCAATTCGCCCGTGCGCTCGGGAGCGGTTACCATTGAAAAAGGCTCCAACAAAGCCCGAAAATCATCCTTCATGGCATGCAGCACATCACCCAGCAGGGCTTCTTTATCGGCATAATGACGAAAGAAAGTGGCATAGCCCACATCGGCGCGTTCGGTAATCTCGCGGATGGTGATATTATCATAGCCCTGCTCTAAGGTTAAATCGATCAGGGCTTGCTGCAAGAATTTATGGGTGCGCTTAACGCGCCGGTCGATCTTCTCTAAATTATCCATGTCCGTTTTTTACTGACCACCTTTCTACGCAAATGCTTAGCTTACAGTAATGTAATCATAACCTTATGGCACGGTTGGGTTGTGGTATACTCAGCCTACACAGTTATGATATACATCATATCATAAAACACAGGGTGTTTCACAAAGGTTTAGACGAATTTATGAAAAATGGTTCAACTGCTCCAACATCGCCGCCAATTCCTGCCATTGCGGCAGTAGACATTCGCGGGCTAACAAAAAGCTACCAAACCCCCGCCGGGCCGGCGCCCGCCTTGCGGGGGTTAGATCTGCGCCTGGAGCAAGGTGAATTTGTGGCCGTGATGGGCAAATCTGGGGCGGGCAAGTCCACATTAGTCAACACCCTTACCGGCATCGACTTTGCCGACGCCGGCGAAATTCGTTTGTTTGGTGAAACTTTACCCGAAGATGACGATATGCTGGCGCGCATGCGCGGTCTAACCTTGGGAGTGGTGTTTCAATTCTTTCAACTGCTGCCCAGCATCAGCCTCGTCAAAAATGTGATGATGCCGATGGAATTTTGCGGGCGTTTTAGCCCCCGTATGCGACGCGAACGCGCCCTGTTTTTGCTAGACCAGGTGGGCCTGGCGGAACACAGTCACAAGCGCCCAACCGAAATTTCCGGCGGGCAGCAGCAGCGCGTGGCGATTGCCCGCGCCCTGGCGAACGACCCACCCCTGCTGGTAGCCGATGAGCCTACCGGCAACCTGGATAGCCGCACCACGGCGGAGGTGATGGCCGTGTTCGCCGGGTTAATTGAGAAAGGGAAGACGCTGCTAATCACCACCCACGACGCAGGCGTAGCAAGCTATGCACAGCGCATCGTCCATATAGCCGACGGGCGCATCCTCCCATCCGACCCTACAGACTCCGAGGGGAATTAACATGTCGGCCCGTTTAGAGAAGATTTTCCGCGATATTTGGGATAATAAAGCTCGCTCCTTATTGGTCATTTTTACCCTGGCCGTAGGCCTGGCCGCCGTAGGAATGATTAACAATACGGTAAGGATGATTAAACGCGATCTGTTCAGCCAATTCCAGGCGCGGCAGCCCGCTCACGCGGTGATGTTTATTTCGCCATTTCCCAAAGAACTAGAGGCCAATGTGACGGCGATACGCGATGTGAAGGTCGCCCAAGTGCGCCGCACCTTCTCGGCCCAAATTATCCAGCCCGACGGAAAACGGATTACATTCAACCTGGCCGCCGTCCCCGATTTCACATCTATCAAAATAAACTCGGTGCAGTCCGTTTCCGGAGCCTCCACCCCGGGGCTGCGGGGTGTGCTGCTCGAACGCAGCGCTTTTGAGAGCCTGGGCTATACCACCGGTCAAAGCCTGGTGGTAGAAACACCAGAAGGCAGCCGTTATGATTTGCGCATCGAAGGCGCCGAGCACGATCTTTCGGTAATTCCCTATACGATTAGCGGCACGGTGGATGGCTTCGTTTCGATGTCTACATTGGAATGGATGGGGCAGCCAGCATACTATAATCAGATCAACCTGCTCACCACCCAGGCCCACCCCAGCCGGGCTGAGGTGCTGCGCGTCACGGCCCTGGTGCGCGACCGCGTCATCGAGCCGGGCGGCTATTATGTGGCGGCGGTGGGCATCCCCGGCGACCCCAACCCGGGTGATTTTTGGGCCAAGCGCCCGGTGGACGGCGTGTTAATGGTGCTGCAAATTATGAGCTTCCTGGCGGTGGTGCTCTGCACGGGCCTGGTGGTTAACACCATCTCGGCCGTATTAGTGCAGCAAACCCGCCAGGTGGGCATTATGCGCTCGGTGGGCGCTTCCAAGCGCCAGATCATCCTGATGTATCTGGGTTACGTGCTGGCGCTCAGCGTGGCGGCGCTGTTAGTATCCCTGCCCTTGGGGCTGTTGGGAGCCTGGGGTTTAACAAAGGTAGCCGCCGGCTTCCTAAACTACGATGTTGGGGCGATAGATCTCCCGGTGTGGCTGCTGCTGGTGCAAAGCGGGCTGGGCCTGGTTATGCCGATGGCCGTGGCCCTGGCGCCAGTGCTGCGGGCTGGGCGACTATCGGTTTACGATGCTATTTACCAATCCTCAGGCGGGGCCGAAGGCAAAAAAAACGCCCTTGAGCGCCGCCTGATGAGCATCCGCCTGCTTAGCCCACCGGTAATGCTTTCACTGCGCAATACCTTCCGCAACAAATCGCGTTTAGCTTTCACTTTGGCCACCCTCACCATCGCCGGCGCAATGTTTATGGCGGTTTTTAGTGCGTATAGCACGCTTCAAGGGCAGATTACTGAAATGGGGCGCTACATTGCCTTCGACGCCAGCATTAACATCCCCGGCGGCG
This sequence comes from uncultured Anaerolinea sp., assembly GCA_964531975.1. GTDB lineage: Bacteria > Chloroflexota > Anaerolineae > Anaerolineales > UBA4823 > RBG-16-57-11. The sequence goes on from CAZHFU010000002.1 coordinate 228,872, forward strand.
CCGATAAGCACACCGCCGAACGCGAGGCGATGCGCCTGCCCGAAATTCAATGGGCTGAAGGCTGGGCGTCCACCAATGCTTTCGTCATCCACGAGAATGGCAGCGAAAGCGACCGGGTGGAAGTGGTGGGCCTGCCCGCCGACGCCCGCACCATTCAGCCGCGCCTGGTGGATGGGCGCTGGCTGCAAGAAAACGATACCTGGCAGGTGGTGGTGAACGAAGATATGCTCATCAAAGAACCACAAATTCAGGTGGGCAAGCCGATTAAGTTAAAAATCAATGGCATGGAACGCACCATTCAGGTGGTGGGGATCGCTTCCATGCATTTTTCGGGTTCACGCATCTACATGGGATACGATCAGCTAACCCGCCTCACCGGACAGCATAACCGGGTGGACAGCATTCGGGTGATTGGCACATTGGGGATTGCCAGTCCACCCGCCCAGCAGCAGGCGATTGGGAAAGAACTGGAAAAGCGATTTGAAGACGCTAAAATAAGTCAAAGCAGCAGCAGCACACGCTTCCAAATTTTTGACTCGGTGGCAAACGCCTTTAATATCTTGCTGGTGGTTTTGTTTTTGGTGGCGCTCATCCTGGCAGTCATTGGCGGGCTGGGCCTTACCGGAGCAATGGGCTTGAACGTGCTGGAGCGCACCCGCGAAATTGGTGTGCTGCGCGCCGTGGGGGCTTCGCACAGCTCGGTTCGCAAAGTGGTGGTAGTAGAAGGCACAGTGGTGGCTGCGTTAAGTTGGGCGTTCAGCGCCCTACTATCGTACCCCGTGGGGCGTGTGCTCTCCGAAGCGGTGGTGCGCACCACGTTTGGCTCGGGCGCCCCGTTTCGCTATTCCACACCAGGCCTTTTTGTCTGGCTGGCGGTAGTCATATTGATTGGGATTGCTGCCAGCCTGGCGCCGGCGCGATCGGCAGTGCGCCTCACCGTGCGCGAAGTTTTGAATTACGAATAGTAGAGAGATTATGTTCTGGAAATTACGCCGTACACCCGCAGAAATTCATTCCACCGGCCCAGCCGGCAGCCCCCTGATTCAACTCGATGGGGTCGATAAAACCTACAGCTCCAGCGCAGGAGAGTTCAAGGCGCTCCGCGATATCAACCTGACCATCGACAAAGGCGAATTCGTGGCCATTGTGGGAAAGTCGGGCAGCGGCAAAACCACGCTGATTAATGTGCTTACCGGCATCGACCGACCCACCGCCGGTAAAGTAATGGTGGCTGGCTCGCCGGTTCATCGGTTGGATGAAGGCCAGCTGGCCGCCTGGCGCGGCGAAAACCTGGGCATCGTGTTTCAGTTTTTCCAACTGCTGCCCACCCTCACCGTGATCGAGAACGTGCGCCTCCCCATGGATTTCTGCAACCTTTATACCCCGGCAGAGCGCGAAACGCGCGCTATGGAATTGCTCACCCTGGTGGGACTGCAAGATATGGCGAACAAGCTCCCCAGCCATCTTTCCGGCGGGCAGCAGCAAAGCGCGGCCATCGCCCGCGCCCTGGCGAACGACCCACCCATCGTCGTCACCGATGAGCCAACCGGCAACCTGGACAGCCGCACCGCGGAGTATGTTTTCGAGCTGCTTCACAACCTGGTCGATCAAGGCAAGACCGTCTTGATGGTGACGCACGATGACGACCTGGCCGCCCGCGCCCGGCGCGTCGTATCCATCAAAGACGGGCGCATCCACGCCGAGGCGAAGCGCAGCCCCGGAGTTCAACGCTCCAGGTAGAAGGCGGTCGATGGGCGCAAGATCATCTCTGGCAGAATGCACAAGGGTTGATCGACGGCCACGCCCGCCAACCAATCGATCAGCATATCCACCAGGCAGCCGGCGATATTAGCCAAAGGTTGGCGCATGGTGGTGAGCGGCGGTATGCTGTGCAGCATTTCATCCGAACCATCGAAACCGGAAATGGCAATCTGTTTGCCAATCACCAAACCGCTTTCGCGGACGGCCTGCGCCGCACCTAAAGCGGTGAGATCGTTAATACACACCAGGGCGCTGGGCGGCTGGGCCAGCGCCAAAAGGGCTTGCGCCTGTTGGTAGCCACCTGCCCGACCAAAATCGCCGCTGCGCACCAAATTCACATCAAAATCTATGCCGGCTAGCAGCAAACCCTGGCGGTAGCCCTCCTGCCGCTGGTGGTGAATCTTATATTCCTCATCCCCCCCGATGAACGCAATGCGCCGATGCCCATGCGAAACCAGATACTGGGTCAGCAGAGCAAATACAGAGGCGCTGTCCACTTCCACAAACCCGGCCCGCGCCCCGGCCGGAATGTTCGCCGGGGTCTCTAATGCGGCAAAGGGGATATCCGTTTGGGCCATGTAGTTCACCCGCCAATCGTGCAGGCGCATGCGGTTGAGGATCATGCCGTCCACCCGTCCGCTGTGCAGCCAATACTGGTACAAATCGCGTTCTTCTTGGCTGTTTGCCGGGGCGGAAGAAGTTAGCAGATCGTAGCCGCGCAAGGAGGATTGGTCGCCCAGCCCAGCCACAAATTCGGCATAGAATGGCTCATTAAATTGGGGCATAGAAGCTGGCAAAATATAACCAATCGTATCGCTTTGCCGACGCCGCAGCTGGCGCGCCGCCCGGTTGGGCGCGTAGCCCATCTCATTTGCCACACGGAGCACTTCCCGGCGGGTGTTATCGGCCACATCGTCATAGCCGTCCAATGCCCGCGATACGGTGGTGATCGATAAATTCAAGCGCCGCGCCACATCACGAATGGTTAGCCGCCTCATCGTCTCGCCTGGCGATCCGGCCAGGCATGCGCCTTTAAGATTGAGGTTGACATAAGTTTTGCCAGGCCTCTTGATCGTCTGCTTCCATCACAACCAGAAGCACATCGCCGGCGCGCAGCGTGGTGTGCCCATTGGGGGCCGATAAATGGCGGCCGCGCCGCAAAGTGGCCACCACGCTGTTAGATGGGCAAGCGACATCTTTTAGCATATGTCCATCGCAAGGAGAGCCGGGCTTCACCACAACTTCAGACATAAATACATCCTCGCCCAGCTGCGCTCCCAACCGAACCCGCTGCGCCTGATGCCGCAGCACCGCCCGCCGGGTGAGGGCAATATCATACGCCCGGATCACTTCCACCCGCCGCAGCCAGCCTACCAACCGGTTTGGGTCGTCGCGCGACACTACCGGAATGTGCCCCAGTTCGCGGGTAGACATGCGCCGCAGCACCTGGCCTAAGGTTTCATCGGCGAAGGCCGTCACTAAATCACGCGTACAGGCCTGGCCCGCGCTAATTTTATCCGGTTCACCACCATGCTCGCGATCAATATCTTGCAAGGTCAACACCCCCACCAATCGCCCCATGCGATCTACTACCGCCATGCCATGGCGGTGCTGCTGCGCCAGAAGCTGCGTAGCCATGGCCAGGTTATCGCTTTCTTGCAAGGTGGGCGCCTCTGGTTCCATCACTTCTTCCACGCGAATGTGCTGGAGCACATCGATATCTCGCCCGCGATCAAGGCGCACACCATGCCGGGCCAGGCCCAATGCATAGACCGAATCGCGCTGCAAAAGCTGAGAGATGAGCAAGCTAACCACCACGGTGAGCATCAGCGGGAGGATGATGCGATAGTCGTTGGTCATCTCAAACAGCAGCAAGATGGCGGTCAGGGGCGCATGCACCGATCCGGCCAGCACGGCCGCCATGCCCACCATGGCGAAAGCCGGGGGGTTGACCATCATGCCAGGCAGCAGGCGTTGGCAGGCCAGCCCAAATGCGCCGCCCAGGGCCGCCCCCAGATACAACGAGGGGGCGAACACGCCGCCTAAGAACCCGCCGCCAATGCTAACGGATGTCAGCACCAGTTTAGCAACCAGCAGCATTAGCAGCAGGGCAATAATATTTTCCTGCCCGCCCAGAATGCGCTCGATGGTAGAGTAGCCCACACCTAAAACCTGGGGGAAGAACAGACCCACCAGTCCCACTGCTCCCCCGGCGACGGCGGGTTTAATCCAACGTGGGGCTTGCCAGGCGGCGAATACATCTTGCATCAGGTAAAGCATGCGGCTGTAGCCCGCCGCCACCGGGCCGGCCAGCAACCCCAGCAGCACGTAAAGCGGCAGTTCCGCCGGTGAACCGAGGGCGTAGGCGGGCATGTGAAAAGCCGGCTGGGGGCCGCTGAGGGCTTGGGTTACCACCGAAGCCGCCACCGATGAAAGCAGCACCACCCCTAGCCCGCGCCCGCCAATTTCGCCTAGAATAACCTCCAAGGCAAAGAAAACCCCGGCAATTGGGGCGTTAAAGGCCGAGGCCACACCCGCCGCCGCCCCAGCCGCGGTGAGGCTGCGCATCCGCTCGTCCGACATGTGCAGCTTTTGCCCGGCCAGCGAGCCTAAGTTGGCCCCTATCTGCACCGATGGGTCTTCCGGCCCAATCGACGCGCCGCTGCCGATGCCCAAAGCCGAGACCAGAATTTTCACCGGCACACGCCGGTAGCGCAGCCGTCCGCCGGCTAATGCGGTGGCTTCCATAATGCCCGCCACGCCGTGGTAACGCTCCACGCCAATAAAGCGCGCCGCAATCACGCCCACCAATAAACCGCCCAGCACCGGCGCAAGCGCCAGCAGCAGCCAATGCAGCCCAAGCGGCTCACTCACCTTCAGGCTATCGTAAAACAACCATTGGAACAGATCGATGAGACGTTTAAATACCCACACACCCAAGCCGGCCGCCACACCCACCGCTAGAGCAGCGGCGTAGACGACCCAATCATCATGATAAGACATCATTCGACGAATTTGTTGAAACAACATAGTTTCAATTTAACCATATATCTTTGATAATAGGCCAAGAGGTTTTCTTAAATGGCAAAGGCCCCTTGATCCGGCATAAGATGCCCAGGGGGGTTTTCAGCGCACACCGTCGGGCGGCGCCCTCAACTTACGGGGAGGCGCCCCATCCAGTTAAGATCAGTCAACTTACCGAAGTGTTCTGTGAACATGCGGTAATACCAGGCCTCTTCTTTATCGGCCAGGCGTCGGCCATTGGGCAGCAGCCGCATCTTCTCAAAATCGCTATCGCTCACCTGCCCTTGGGCCGCCTCGGTTAATCCGTCGTTTAGCCCGGCGCCCTGGGTGGGGTCTAACTTTGGGCGTTGAAGAATGGCTTGGGGCAGAAGATGGCCCACCGCTTTGGTGAGAATCCACTTTTCCACATTCTGATCTTCATAGGCTTGGCCTAAAGCCCGCACAATCCGCCAGATGAAGGTGGTTACTTCCAAATCCATGTAGGGGGCGTAAGGCGTCAACCCGAAAGCATTGGCAATGCGATCCATGCGCTGCAAGGTGGTGTTGTGCATGCAGTTAAGCCCGTCTAGCAAGGCGGCCTGGCGAGCCTGGGGGTTAATTACGCCGGCGGCTGAATAACCGGCGAACAACTCATCGCCGCCATCGCCGCTGAACACCGCGGCCACACATTCCGCCGCCCGGCGAGCCGCCATGAACATAACTAACGCCGAGCGCACCAGGGGCGGGTCGAACGACTCGAGGGCATATATGACTTCCGGCAGCGCCCGCACGGCCTCTTGCTGGGTGAAGACGACAGCCTGGAATGCGCAATCCAAGTGTTCGGCAACCTGGCGAGCATATTCTAAGTCGGGAGCGCCTTCCAACCCCGCCACAAAGGCGTGCAGTTTGCGCACATGCGGGCGGGTTATGGCGGCTAAAGCCGCCGAATTGACCCCTCCAGACATCCAAAGGCCAACTTCGTCATCTGGCAGGCGGCGAATGACAGCCTGCTCCAGGCGCAGGTTCAGGTCTTGGGCATGATTTTCAATAGAATTGGCCTCGAGCGATGGCAAGTCATTTAACCAGTTATGCACTGGCTGACCGTTATAACGAATATAGTTCTCGTAGCCGGTCATCTGGTCGTACCAATGGGCGATGGGGAACTCGTGCACCTGTCGGGTTACGGGCAGCAAGGCTTTGACCTCCGAGGCGAAAGCCAGGGCGCCATTAGAAGTGCGCCCATAGTAGAGCGGGCGCACACCGAAGGGGTCGCGCGCCAGGAAGAGCCGGCCGTTGTGGATTGCCGCCAGGGCAAAAGGCTGGGTAGCCAGGGAAAGCGCCTCCGGGTAGGGCAAGGGGGGGCAAAGCGTATCCCAAACTGCACTTCGACGCAAACTAAGCGACGTTTTGCACATTTTAGAGGTAGACCAAACGCCGCCGATGGTGGCCGAATCAAAAGAAAGAATTTTGTTTTTTTGCCTGCCGCGATGGCGAAGTTGAGCAAGCATAACCTCAACGTCTTTTTCGCGGTGGGGAGCATTAATGCCGGCGATGCCCGCCATACAGCCTCCTTTTCCAAAACGTTTTGGATAACCTTCTAAAAAAAATAGCGGTTTTCTAAAACGCTTCACCAGTTATTCTATGCAATAACCGCCCATGGGTCAAGGCTGAGCGGCGAACCGCCGCCCCCTATTATTCAAGGGCGCCACGGTGAACGTTATGCCCGCAGTGGGCGCAAGCTATGGCGCGTCGGAAGAGGCGACTCCACACTCATGTCAAAGTTAGCGCGTGTTGATCGGCTGGGTTTGCGCATCGAGGTTACTCCACCACCGCAGAAAAATTTCCGGCGCGCCCGGCCGGACATGGCTGGAGAAGATTCCTGGCGGGGGTAGATTTCGCTGCGGCGATGAAATCAATCAGGATGAAGCCCCACAGCAGCGTCACCGCCAGCAAAGGTGGGCAAGCTCATCATGCGCCCGCCGCCCATCAAGGTTATACCAGGCGGCGCGGCGGTCTATCGGTTTCTGATCTACGAAATTAGCGCCGGTCGCGCCCCTCCCGTCTTGGCGGGCGGCTGCGGGGCGGACGGCTGCGGGCCGGGCTGCTGGGGCGGCGCGCTTCCTCAGCGCCGGGTGGCGCGGCGTGGAAGGTTTCGGAGTAGAAATCGTCCAGCAGCATCGCCAGCAGGGCCGCGTCATCGCTGCTTTCGCTCAGGCGGCGGGCCAAAGGCAAAAAGCGATGCATTCTCTCGACCTTGATGCGGTCGCGCTCGCGCAGGCGCGTCTCGAGCAGCGCCGTGATGCGCTCGGCCACCACCTCTTCCACTTCCTCCTCGCTGGGCAAAGGGCGTTCCTGCAGATCAATATTAAAGCGCTGTCCAAGACGCACCAGGGCGGGGCGTTCGATGGCGCTCACCAGGGTGACGGCCGTTCCGCTTGCCCCCGCTCGTCCGGTGCGCCCAGCACGGTGGATATAAGATTCGGGATCTTCCGGCGGCTCGTATAGAAACACATGCGAAAGCTCCGGCAGATCGATGCCGCGGGCAGCCACATCGGTGGCGACCAGGAAGTGCAGGTTGCCGGCCCGAATGCGCGCCATCACCCGGTCGCGCTGGACTTGCGAGAGATCGGAGGTGATCATATCGGCGTCGAAGCCAAAGCGCTGCAGAACCACGCTCACATATTCCACGCGCTGCTTAGTGTTGCAAAAAATCAGCGCCGCGGCGGGGTTCTCCACCTCGAGAATGCGCACCAGGCCCCGATCTCGATCCATCCCCGGAACCACATAATAGACATGTTCCACTTCGGTCACATGCACATGGTCGCTGCTCAGATTCAGGAACCCCGGTTGGTGCATAAACTGGGCCGCCAGGCGAATGACCTGCGGCGGGAAGGTGGCCGAGAACATAAAGGTGCTCACGGGGCGGTCTGGCAGATAAGACTGCACCCGGCGCATATCCGGGTAGAAACCCATCGAAAGCATCCGGTCGGCTTCATCGAACACGAGGAATTGCAAATTATTGAGATTGAATGAGCGGCGCATCAGATGATCCAACACTCGCCCAGGCGTACCAATCACCAGATGCGCCCCGGCGCGAAAGGCGGCGTTCTGCTCTTCGTAGCCCACCCCACCATACACGCCGATAGCGCGCACCCCGGTGGCAACACCCAAGACATTCGCCTCCGCCGTCACCTGCTGAGCCAACTCGCGCGTCGGAACCATCACCACCGCTTGCGTCACCGCCTGGCGCGGGTTAATCATCTCCAAAATCGGCATCAGATACGCGCCGGTTTTGCCGCTGCCGGTGCGCGATTGGATCATCATATCGCGCTGAGCAAACAAATACGGCAGCGCCTTACTCTGCACCGGCATGAGTTCCGTCCAACCAGCCTTGGCCGCCCCCTGCTGTAAACGCTCCGGTAAATCCGCCAGGGTGGCTAAGGGCAGTTCTTCCACCTCCGCAGCTAACGGCGGCTTTGATTGTTGATTACTATCGAAATCCATCTCTTTCCAACCTTCCAGGCTTCCCCCATGGGCGCCTAATAAACAGCTTATGCACTACAAGGGCGAGTTAATCGCTTGGGCGCACATCAACCATTCATTATAACCTTGTCTACATAAGAAGAAGTGGACAATGCTAAAACTGCGCCATAATTGGGGTAAAAATACAGCTCATCGCCCACATGCACGGGCGATTGGGCGTCTTCCACATCCAACACCAGGTGATCGCTGCTGCCGCCCAACACAATCACGCCGCGATCGACAGGCGTCAGCCCGTCAACGGCCACATCCTGGCGGCCCACATTACAAATCGCGCGCAAACGCACCCCGCGGTCTTCAAATTCAGAATAGCCGCCAAAGGCATCTTGTCCGCGGGGGCCAATCGGCAGAGAGGGTTTGCGGGTGGCTTCCACCACCTCCGCCGCCAGGCGCAGCGTATCTTGACGCGTCCCCGGCCAGGGGCTGCGGTCGAGTACGTTGCGGCCCAGCAGAATGGCTTCCCCGATGCGAAAGTGATTGATCTCCGGCGGCATACCGCCCGCAGCCAACAAGGGCAAATTGGCGCTGTTGCCGCCCGAAAGCAAGTTTAGCTCCAACCCGCTGGCCTGGCGGCACGCCTGGCGCGTCTCCACTAACAAGCGCATATTCTCGGCAGTGGGAATGACCCCCCCGTAACAAGCCAAATTGCAGCCCAGGCCCACCAGTTCCAGGTTGGGCAGCTGCGCCGCAGCCCGGGCGATGGCCGGGGCATCATCGGGCCATACGCCTTCGCGCAGATCGCCCACATCCACCATCAAGATGGCCTGATGGGTCACCCCCACCGATTGGGCGGCTTGCGATAGCAGTTCCAGCGTGGCTAAGGACGAGTTAAGCGAATAATCGGCGTAACGCACCGCCTCCATGGCCTGACTGGGGGTGGGCAGGCGCAGCAGCAAACGCGGGCGGCGGCTTTCAGCGGCCACCTGGCGCAGATTTTGCCAGCGCGAATCGGCCAGCATATCCGGCCCGGCGGCATCTAGCGCCCGAACCACCGCCGGATGGGCGCTTAGCACTTTGGTGACACACGCCACCTGCGCTCCATGCTCATGGCATAGCGCCAGCACCGCCTGGGCGTTGGCGGTGATTCGCTCCGGATAGATTTCAAGCCGAGGTGTCTGGTAACGATTCATAGTTGATAACTCTTGGGTCATAATAATAGGCCTAAGTTCAGGCTCCCACCAGGTTTTTGAAGGTTTCTTTCACAGCTTGTGGATAAGCTTGCGCCAGCGTTCCCAAAGCCGAGAACAGGTAATCGCCGTCCATCAGAATACGCGCTTCGGGCGGCGGCAGCAGAAACCTGCCTGCGCCGGTGCAAACACTGCGCAAGATTTCCTCACCGCCTTCCACACGGGTCAGCGCGCCGCCGGTGCCCACCACCCATTCTACAGCGGTAAGGTCTTTGCCTTTGACGATCTGCTTCTTGCCGGAAGGCGTGAACAAATCGGTTACCGCGCCGGCATGGCGGCGAATACCGGTTTCGACGGCGTGGGCGCACAGCCAGCGGGTGAGTTCCTTCTCGCGCTGGGTGTGCGGCATGGCCTGCAAGTCTTCCAAGCGCGCCGCCCAAGCCGCGTCGCCCACCATTTCGACAATGTGATGGGCGTTCACGTACACTCCCAGGTCGCCTTCCACCGTGCGCTTGGCCTTGGGTTCCGGCTCGATGGTCTTATCCAGCCACTTGAAGCTGCCTTCGGTAACGCTGTGAATATCGGTGGTGGCCCCGCCCACATCGAACACAACGCAGTCGCCCAGTTGTTCGGCGAACAGTTCGGCCGCCGTCAGCACCGCGCCGGGGGTAGGCATAATCGCCCAGTGGGTTAGTTCGCCGAGGCGCGCCATGCCGGGGGCGTGAATGATATGGCGGTTAAACACCTCTTGGATAAGGCGGCGCACCGGTTGAATATTGAGAATATCTACATCGGGAAAGACGTTATCCGCCAACAGGGTTTCGACCCCGGCCGCGGCAAAGGTACGCTGCACCGCCTTACGCACGGCCACATTGCCGGCGTATACCACTGGCACGTTTAGCCCCAGCCCAGCCAGCATTTCGGCGTTGCGCAGCACAATCTCTCTCTCGCCAAAATCCACCCCGCCTGCCAGCAGAACAATGTTCGGGTTGATGGCCCGAATCTCATCCAGGTCATCGTCGCTCAGGCGTCCGGCAGTGGTCATCTTGAGGATCGCCCCGGCCCCCAGGGCGGCTTCGCGGGCGGCGCGGGTAGTCATGCTCTGCGTCAGGCCATGCACCGTCATGCGCAAACCGCCCGCCGCCGAGCTGTTGACGAACACCTCGGCCTGGTCAACCGGTGCGCCCAGGTGGGCCTGCAATTCGGCAATCGCCTGCTCTACCCCCACCCCCACGTCGCCTTGGGCCACGCTGGTGGCCGCGAAACCCTGCGCCATGTGGTCCAGCCATCCATCGGGATGGCGGCAAAAGCCATTGGCCTTGGTGATAGTGGAACCCACCTCGATAGTCAGCAAATCAATCGTTTTAGCCATACCCTACCTTAGTGATACATAGTTTACAACCACCCCGCCCCACCGGGGGGTAGTCCTCTCTTCGCCCCCAGGTCAAAAGCTGAGTGAGAGGCGGCGCGCCGCTAAGGCGCGCCGGCCTCCACCCCGGCGCGGTTTAGATCTCGCCGCGTTCCTTCAAAATCTTCACCATAGCATCCACAACCTGAATGCCTTTCGTCCCTCTTCCAAAGGTGGCGTCGAGACCAGTCTCTTTGGCCATATCGCGGTTCACCTGCGTACCGCCGGCGATGAGGATGACTCGATCGCGAATGCCCTTCTCCTGGCACAATTCCGCCAGTTTACGCATCTGGGTGCGGTGGATGTCGTTATGGCTGATGATGGTCGAGATCAGGATGGCTTGCGCCCCAGTTTCGATGGCCGCATCGACCAGCTTACCGATAGGAACCGAAGTGCCCAGGTAGTGGTATTTCACACCGTACTTCTCGATCCCGCCGTGCTTAATATCCAAGATCTCGCGCATACCCACGCTGTGTTCGTCTTCGCCCACCGTGCCGGCGACGACCTTCAGCCCCAACTGCCTGACAACGGCGCGCAGTTCTTCCTCCGGCAGCAATTCTTCCTTAGGCGGAATCTTGAGGGCGTCTTTGCGCACATCAAAATTGACCTTGCCCTTGACTTCAACAAAGCAACCTTCCGCCTGCTGAAGTACGGTCAGATTGACCACTTCGGGTTCTTGCAAGCCCATTTTGCGGGCAATTTCCAGAGCAGCCTGGCGCGCCACGGGTTCGGCCTCGGTCACCACAAATTGGGTGAGCACCACGCCATCGCCCGCCCACTCCGCTTCCGGACGGATTAAGCCGCCGCTGCGATAGGGCAAGGTCTTTTCGAGGCGGGCGTCTGCGCTATCTTCGGGGTCTAGCTCATCGATATAGACGATCTTCTCCGGTTTGCACAGGGTGCAGCCATCGATGGGATCGCACGGTTTGCGCACCCCCGCCGGCGGATGATTATCACCAAAGTGATCGCACACCGGGGCGTAGTAATCGGGGTCGCGCGGGATAATCGAATCCGCAGCCACACCGCCGCGGCCATCGCGGGCGATGCCGTCGCCGCTGCGTTCCGGGTACTTGGCCGAATCCACGAAGAAGCCTTGCTCGACGGCGGCGAAGTAACCGCCCACTTCAACCACTTCTTCCAAAAAGGCCACGGCGCGCTCTTGAATATCGCGCGCCATTTCGCCCAACGGACCTTCCATGTTTAGAGTCAGCAGTTCCTTGACGCCATCCAGCGCGGCCCAGGTTTGCTTAACGGTTTGTACGCCGCGGATATTGTTATAGTGCCAGGGCACGTTGCGGCCTTCGTCGGGGGTGATGGTGCTTTGCACGTCGGCGCTGGTGAGCATCGAGATGAGCGTATCGATGGTGTGGGTGCGAATCGCTTCTTCGATATCTGCTTCGATGTAACGCGTGTTCTGCTGAGCGCGCATCTTGTATTCCGAGAAAAACTGCCGCAGCGCCACGGCGTAAGGCAGGTCGTACCACAGCTTGGGAGCGGGCGGCGAATTCGGCGGAACTGTCGAAAGACCAATCAGCTCCTTCTTCATGCCCACGGCAGTCGAAAAAGCACAGTTGATGCCGTGCTGCACCATCAGTTCGGGCATCACCAACCAACCGGCTTTCGCGGTGGCATTAGCGTTATGCGCGCCATCGATCTGAAAAATGTCCGCACCGGCCATGACCTTCTTGGCCTCCGCCGCGTCTACAAACGAGCGGTACATATTGACGTTGCGGTACAACACGTTGTACTGTGGGTCTTGATGAGCGCCATTGACGCCCTCTTCAGCGAACAATACGGCCACTTCCGGCCCGGCCACACCCGAAACATAACTGTGGAAGTTGATCGGGCGGCCCACTTCCGCTTCAATCAGATCGCAGGCCTTCCGGCTGGCGCGCAATTGTTTGCGGGTGATGGGTACGCCGCCAGTTCCTTCGGGCGTCCCTTCCATCAGACCATCGATGTGGCTCTGGCCGGTGGTGCGAATCACCATCAAATGATCGGCCCCATGCCAGGCGGCCATGCGCATGCGGCGCAGGTCATCTTCAAAGCGCCCGGAGGCAATTTCAGTTGTTACCACACAGCTGGGCTGCGGGTCGATATATTCGAAGTACTTGGAAGCAGGCAGCCCGATGCCGTTCTTGAGCGGCTCGGCCATATCACGATAATGGAACGGCCCCATATCCACCCCGCCGGCGGGGATATTCCGCCATGTCCAGCCCTTTCGAGTGGGGTGATAATGCTCCAAATCCTTCAGAATTTCTTCAATATCCATCTTGTGCTGAGGGTCAAGGGTGGGTTGAGTCATCATTTTGCCCTCGTCACGCCAGGCGTCCCGAACAAACCGTCGAGCAAACCGGGGTCTTCAAGCAGCATGGCGGCGGCCTGCTGCACACTCACATGGCGCTTATCGGCCAGTTTCAACAGCACCTGTCCGGCCCCCTTGCCCAGCAATCCGGCCTGCTGCACACGCGTTACCACCCCTTGCGAGCTAATGCTGTCGATGCCCATCCGCAGCAGCACCGAGCGCTCAATCGAAGGCGAGGTGTGGGTGCGTGAGAGTTCCACGATGGGCGCCACCACCAGGTCGCATAATTCCCAAAAACGCTCTTTCAGCGCCGCGTCGCTCATCGCATGCAGCGTTGCACGGCGCGCTTCAAATTTCTTAATCCGTTCGTCGCTCATCACAGCCTCACTTTTCTAACCCCGGGGCGTTTTCAAGCACCCACTGGGGAGTCATTTTTAGATCCGCAGCCAAAAAGGCCACGTCTTGCTCGCTCCACTGCGCCACTGGCAGCGCCTTGGCCGCATTCTTCAGGTACGAAAGGCGTAAACGATCCATATCTTGCACCTTGCCACGCACCTGATCTAAGGTTTCGGGGATGACAATGGCTTTGCCGGGCACATTCTCGGTGGGGTCGCCGCGACGCACTTCCACGCCGTTGTTACGAGCAAAGGAAAGTTGGGCGTTTTGGTGTTTCCCTGCGCCGGTATATTCGGTTTCTTGCACTACCACCACCTGGTCTTGATCCATTTGACGCGCCAGGGTCACCGCCGCGGTCAGGCTGGTGTTGCCGGCCGGGCCGCGCTCCAGGCCCTCCAACCGGGTGAGCAGCTCGGTAATATAAAACACCTCGCCCTGGGTCACCAGCTGATACTCATCCATATAGCGCAGGGAGCGGGCGGCGTTGCGGGGCACATCCACCCGGTCGGGCCAGGTGGCGAAGGGTACGCCAAAACCGGTGTGCCCAGTGGTGAACGACTTGCGGTTGAAGTCGTGATCAGACGCCATGTGCAGCCCACCCAGGTCTACCGAGCAAGCCACGATGCGGGTTTCAGTGCAGCCGGCTTCGATCAGCCCGCGGGCCGTGCCAGTGAGGTTTCCGCCGCCGGCATGGGTAATCACCACCGCGTCGGGCTGCTTGCCAGTCAATTGGCGCACCTGTTGGCCGATCTCCATTCCCAGGGTTTCCACACCGCGAATGCCAAAGGGCGTGTACAGGCTGGCGTTAAAGAAGCCGGTCTCTTCCAAAGTGCGCAGCAGCACGTAAAACAATTCCGGGCCAACGGTGAGCTTGAGCACTTCGGCTCCGTAAGCCTCGCAGGCGCGGCCTTTTTCCACGATTTCGGGCTGGCCTACGCCGCGGCTGTCGTACACCTCTTGCACAATGATGGCCTTGAGGTTGCGCTGCGCAGCCTGGGAAGCCACCGCCGCGCCGTAGTTGCCGCTGGTGGCGGCAATCAACCCGGCGTAGCCTTTTTTGGCAGCTTCGTAAGCGCTAATCGACGCCCGGCGCGCTTTAAAGCTGCCGGAGGCGTTGGCGGCCTCATCTTTGACGAAGATGCGCGCCCCTTTGCCTGGCCCGGCGATTTTGCGCACCGCCTGGGTGATGTTGCGCAGCTCATACAGCGGGGTGTTGCCCACTTTGGTCTCCGCCTGGATGCGTGCAATCTCTTCCAGGCTGTAGCCGGTCTGCGCCATCATCACTTCATACTCGAAAGCAACCGGGCTGGTGATAAAGGCCGAGTAATCCATGCCCATGGAAACTTTCATAATCTCGTTTTTGCGCGCCGTTACGGCAGCATAAGACATATCTTTGGCAGGCGCGTTCATCGCTGCACCTCCATCCCAATGGTGAGCAGTTCGGGCACGGTTTCGCCAAACGAATGATCGTAGCTGGGGTTAACCGTTTTGAGAACGCCGGTCAACTCACGCCCAATCAAAGTCTGGACGGCCACGGTTTGCCCCAATTCGGCATCGGCGGTTAAAAAGCCGGCCACGTACAGCATCAGCGGGGTGCGGCGAGTGTCTTCGGGCACGCTGGGGGCGCGCTGTTCGGGAGTCAAAACGACCTGTTCAATTTCGACCCAGGTCCCTTTTGGTATCGTCATGAGCTTGCTCTCCTCATATAATACAGAGAACGGGGTGGCTGCGCGCAGCCGCGCAGCACGTTCCCCGGTTGGGCGTGGTCAAACCGCCCCAGAAACTGGCGCTTACACGTTGCGGCGGTAGGCGCTCTCGCCCATCAAGGCGGCCGGCGTGGGTAAGTCGATCATGCGCTTGAGGCCCGGCGTAGCGGCCACCACATGGGGGATCATATTCACAGCAATGCCCATGGTGGCGATACCGCCGGCGATTTCGGGCTTGATTGCCATGTGCACTTCGGGCTTGCCAAAAATGTTGATGTAATCGCCGGTATCTTGATTTTCCATCTGGGGGTGAATTTGCTGCGGGTGAATCAGCTTAACCACCTCTTTATCGCCGTGGTAGCCAATGCCGATGTGGGCGCAACCCGCCACCATGCCCGGCTGCACCTTGACATAAGGCGTCTCGCGGTACACACTGCTAACAATAGGCTGGCGAGTCTGCTCAATACGATCCACACCCAGGCCCAGGGCGTCGCTAATCATGTTGATCGATTCGGGGAAACCCACGTGGCCCACAATCGAGCCGTTCGCCACACCGGCGGCGAACTCTTCCGGCGTCGTTCCCACCCCCTGCGATTTCATCACAGTGGGGCCGTAGGGGCTAAGGTCGTTGACCCGCGAGGCTTCGATGCGTTCCACCGTGTGGCAGCCCCCGCTGAGGGTGACCACCAGTAAATCCAGTACGAAACCGGGGTTTACACCCGTTCCCAGGATCGATACGCCGTTCTTTTTCGCCAGGTCGTCGATTTGTTTCGCTAATTCGGGGTTCTGCGCCCAAACGTCGGATAATTCTTCGGCTATCGAGATGCAATTGATACCGGCGCTCAGGATTTTGGTCAGGTCGGGCAGTTGTTCGCTGGTCCAGGAGGTGGTGGCGATGACAACAATATCCACCTGAGATTTATCCAGCACATCTTCTGGGCGGTTGGTCACCTTCACCCCTAAGGTCTTGCCCACGCCCAGCACCTCGCCTAAATCTTTGCCCAGGAAATCGGGCCGGCCATCCACTGCAGCGACAATTTGCAAGCCGGGTTTATCCAACATGAGCTTTGCCATGCCACTGCCCATTGCACCCAGGCCCCACTGAAGAACACGAAACGGCTTCATACAATGCTCCTTTTCTGCAACCCTTCAGACCACCTATCCACCCGGATGGCAGGAAACCTGGTTATAAAATTATGTCGCCCTCCCCCCAGGACAATGAGAGAAAACGCACTTTATTTTACTTTGATTCACGCGAACGCGCCCCATTCAAGTATCCCGTTTTTATGTGATGAAAGACCCCTTTCTGTAAGAGCTTTAGCATACGCCGCCTGCTGACCGATACTTTGCGAAAGGCCAAGGTGATGATAATATATATAGTACCATGCCTATCGACACCCCTTCATCTGACGCCACAATTTTGGAACGCATCGCCCATCAGGCCATGCTGGAACGGGGCCTGCTGCCAGACTTTTCAGCGCAGGCCATGCGCGAAGCTAAACACATGCCCGAACAAGCCGAGCTGCCCTCCGATTGGATCGACCTGCGCAGCCGGTTGTGGTGTTCGATTGACAACGACGACTCGCGCGACCTCGATCAGCTCGCCGTAGCAGAGGCGCAGCCCCTCGGCCAGACCCGCGTTCTGGTCGCCATCGCCGATGTGGCCGGGCGGGTGCATCTCAACAGCGCCATCGACCAACACGCCCGCCACAACACCACCTCGGTCTACACCCCGGCCAAGATCTTCCCCATGCTGCCCGAACGGCTCTCGACCGACCTGACCTCGCTCAACCCCAACGAAGATCGCCCGGCGGTGGTGGTTGATATGATCGTTGATGAGGACGGCGAAGTGGAAGACGCCCAGGTTTACCCGGCCCTGGTGCGCAACCAGGCCCAGCTGGCCTATAATGATGTGGCCGCCTGGCTGGAAGGCGGCGAGGCGCCCGAAGGGCTGCGCCACACGCCGGGCCTGGCCCGCAACTTGCGCCTGCAAGCCGCCGCCGCCCAGCGTCTGAAACGCTTGCGCACCCAAAACGGCGCCCTCAACTTAGAAACCATCCAGGGGCGTCCGGCCTTCGCCGCCGGCTCAATCAAAACCCTGCACACCGAAAACCGCAACCGCGCCAAAGAGATCATCGAAGACTTTATGGTGGCCGCCAACGGCGTGACAGCGCGCTTCCTGGAGGCGAAAGGCATGCCGTCTTTGCGCCGCGTGGTGACCGAACCAAAACGCTGGGAGCGCATCGTAGAGATCGCCCGGCAGCGCGGGGCCACCCTGCCCACTCAGCCCAACCCCAAGGCGCTGAACCAATTCCTGGCGCAGCAAAAAGCCCGCGACGCCCTGCGCTTCCCCGATCTCTCGCTCACTATCATCAAGTTAATGGGCGCCGGCGAATACCGCGCCGAGGCCCCTGGCGAGACGCCCCCCGGTCACTTTGGCCTGGCGGTGCGCGATTACGCCCATTCCACCGCCCCCAACCGTCGCTACCCCGATCTGATTACTCAACGGTTGCTGCTGGCCGCTCTGGCAGGGCGACCTTCGCCCTACAGCATGGAAACGCTGCGCGAGCTGGCCCAACACTGCACCCGCCAGGAAGACGCCGCCAATAAAGTTGAGCGCCAGCTAGAGAAATCGGCCGCGGCTCTGCTGTTTCAATCCAAAATCGGGCAGCATTTCGACGCCCTGGTGACCGGCGCAGCCGATAAAGGCACATGGGTTCGTTTAATCGATCAACCCGTAGAGGGCAAACTGGTTCAAGGCTTCCAAGGCGCCGATGTAGGCGACCGTTTACGGGTGCAGCTGATCGACACCGATGTCGATAGAGGCTATATCGATTTCAAGCGCGTGTAATTTATTCTGGAGACTGCTATGACCATCCCCGATGCGGATACCGTGATCCTGGTTGCCCAAAACGGCATGGGGCGCGCCGACCCCGAACTACAAATCCGGCTGGCGGTTACATATTTTTCGCTGTTAGCCGAGCACAATATCCGGCCGGCGGCCATCTGCTTCTACGCCGAAGGGGTGAAATTGGCAGTAAAGGGTTCGCCGGTGCTCGATTCGCTCAAGGTGATCGAATCCCACGGCGTACGCCTGATCCTGTGCAGCACCTGCCTCAACTTCTATGCGTTAAATAGCCAGGTGTCCGTGGGCATTGTGGGCGGCATGACCGACATCATCGAAGCCCAGCGCCAGGCGGGTAAGGTCATCTCGATTTAATTCCGGCGGCGCTTCCACCGCCAGGTTGCATGACCAATGTGCGCCCGCACACAGCGGCTGCTGCGAGGCATTGCCCCCTCGCAGCCGATTTGAAAGCCCCTTGGGTTGGCAAAGGTGAATAAGCCGGGAAAAGCTTGATCCGTTCCCTCACCTGGGCGCCCAATATTATTAAGATTTTGCCTTGCCGGTATCCCACCACTTTGAAAGCCGTTCGCCAGATCGCTCTGGCTGATCAGTGTAGTGGGAAACATCGTTAAAGAGCATCAGGCGCACCCGCACCGGGTCTTTAAAATCCAGCACATTCAAGCAAGCCGGCAGTTGATCCAACCGATCGCGGTAGCCGCGGGCGTCAAAACCCAATAAGCTGCTAATCGCCAGGCGAATGGTGGCCTTATGCGAAACCACCACCACGTTTTGTCCCCGGTGTTCCATCACAATTTGGCGCAGCACCGGCAAGGATCGAGCAATCACATTCACACCCGCCTCACCGCCTTGTGGCGCAAAGGTAAACGGGTCTTCTTCCCAGGCGGCGTATTCTTCGGCGAACTGAACTTCAACATCCTTGCGCTGCATCCCTTCCCAATGCCCATGGTCGATTTCGCGCAATCCGGCCATCTCCACCGGAATGTGCCCATGCGGCTCCGCCAGGATGCGCGCCGTGTGCCGTGTGCGCGCCATGGGGCTGCAATACACCGCGCGAATATGGTCATCGGCCAGCCGATCGCGCAAGCGTTCGGCCTGGAAAATCCCCTCCGGCGACAATTCCACATCTGTTGCGCCGGCAAAACGATCTTCGGTGCTCAGTAAGGTGGCCCCGTGCCGAATCATGTAAACACGTGTAATCGCAGCGTTGCCCATCGTCATTTTCTCCCTATACGAAATGAACCCCGGTTGTCATGGGTGTTTTACTGTTTCTTTGCCCCGGCGAACCCACCAAGATAATCGGCTATCCCCGGAGGGGGGTGTTTTTAAGCGCCGATTCCGGTCGCCTATGAGGGCGGCATGGGGTTAGCGGGTGGGACTGCGCCGTCTTAGCCAACCATCAACCCGATCTCATGTAAGCTTATTTTAACAGCAAACCGCCGTGAAAACGAGGCGTTTCCACGGCGTGGATAGTGACGGCGCGGTGCGGTGGGCGCTGCGCCGGCTAGTGGGTTTCAGTCACTTTGTGAATATTGCGCGGCTGCTCTGGGTCATAGCCCTTCGCCTGGGTAAGATACATGCTAAAAAGCTGCCCCGGAGCAATCGCCACCGGTGGGGTCAGCCATTCGGGGATGCCAGGGGGCAAAGCAATGGGCGATTGCGCCAGCGCCAACGCCGCGTGGTCATTAGAAATCACCACCAGTTCAACCTCGGTTTCGCGGCGCAAGCTTTCGAGCAAGCGCATCTGCGAATCAAGCACCGGGCCTTTCGCCGCCACAGCCATCACCGGGAAGCCTTGCTCGAGCATAGCAATTGGCCCATGGCGAAAATCGGCGGAGGAATATGGTTCGGCCACCACATAGGTGAGTTCTTTAAGCTTGAGCGCCCATTCAAAAGCCGTGGCGTTATGATACCCTCGCCCCAACACCACGCACTTCTGCATATAACGAAAACGCGGCGCTAACGAAGCAATGTACTGCTCTTGTTTGATGACGCTTTCCACCCAGGCGGGCAGCTGCGCCAGTTCGTCCCAACTTTCCGATGCGCCGCTAAGAGCGGCGGACAGCATCGCCACCGAGAGAAGCTCTGCGGTATAAGTTTTCGTGGCGGCTACAGCCCGTTCCGGACCTACGCCTAAGTCGATCACGAAATCGGCCGCTTCCGCCAGTGGCGAGTTCGGCTCGTTGGTGATCGCCAGGGTCAGACAGCCCTGCCGGCGGCCTTCGGTTAGCACACTCACAATATCGGGCGACTGCCCGGACTGCGAAATCCCCACCACCAGGGCGTCGCGCAAGCGCGGCGGTTGGTTGTAATAGGTGAACAGCGAGGGCGTGGCCACGGCCAGGGGCAGGCCATTGCGCGCCCCCCACAGGTAGTTGGCGTAGCGTCCGGCGTTAGCAGAGGTGCCGCGCGCCGCCAGAAAAGCGAAGCGCACATCGCGCTGGCGAATTGCAGCGGCGATTTCTTCCACCACTTCACGGCCATGCTCCAAAAGATTAGCCAGACAGGCGGGCTGTTCCAGAATTTCCGTGCGTAAACTCATGTTTCCTCTTCAAAAGGCGCAGCCGAAGCCACGCCGGGGATAGAAACCGGCAGGCGGCCAGGCGCCGCGGCATAACCACACAACACCCGCGCCAAGGCCTCCATTGACGGGTCTAGTATACCGTAGGTGCAAAGAAAAGTTGGCGCTTGCGGAAAAGACGCCAGGTCATAGGGCATGCGCAAGGCTGCTACAATAGCGGCGAAACCATTGTCGAGCAGCGCCTGCACCAGAGCAGCCTGGCCCGGCTGGGCGTAAGCGTTGAGCGTACCAACCACCACTGGCGAGGCGCGATCCAGCTGCGCCAACAAGGCGGAAATATCGGCGGGGCTTGGGGCATGCGGAAGCGTCCATTCATCCACGGTGGTAATCATCCGGCGCAGCGCCTGGGCCAGGTTTATGCGCACATAAGATGAGGTATCGGCCGGGGTCAGGTCTTCAGGCTGGAATAAGATGACTTGCAAGCGCGGGGTTTCAGCCGGCAAAAGCGGCAGGCGTGCGGCGCTATCCCGCACCAAGGTGATGGAGCGAGCCGCGATTTGCGCGGCCACGGCGGCGTGTTCGGCGCAGCCCACCACGCTCAAGTCGGGGGGCGGCTGCGCCGCTGCCCGATCCGCCAGCCAGGCTTTGAGCGCCGCAATGCGCCCCAAAGACGCCTGTAACGGCGGGGCGTCGGGAGAGGGGTAAGCGCGCTTCAAGCCGGCATAGGCATTTGCCCAATCTTCCGGGTTGGTGGTGAGCAGAAGCAGATCGGCCCCAGCTAAGGCGGCTTGCGCAACTTGCCCGGCCAACTCCGGCCCCTGCCGGATGGCGCGCATATCCATAGCGTCGGTCACGATAACCCCTTCAAAGCCTAATTCTTGGCGCAGCAGGCCTTGCAATAGGCGTGGCGATAGGGTGGCGGGCAGATCTGCGCTCGCATCCAGAGCCGGTAGGGCCAGGTGGGCGCTCATCACAAGGCGCGCCCCGGCGCGGATGGCGGCGCTGAAGGGTGGCAGCTCCACCTGGCGCAGCCGCTCGAGGCCGTGCGGGGCCTGCGGCACGCCATAGTGCGAATCGCCGGCGGTATCGCCATGGCCCGGAAAGTGCTTGGCGCACGCAGCCGCTCCCGCAGCCTGGAGGCCGGCGGTCATCGCGGCTGCCAGCGCCGCCACCGCCGCGGACTGTTCGCCAAAAGAGCGCGTCCCGATAACAGGATTGCGTGGGTTAACGTTCACATCGCAGCAGGGCGCATAATTGACGTTAACGCCCATGGCTGCCAATTCACGCCCCAACACCCAACCGGCCTGGTAGGCCAACTTTGTTGAGCCGCACGCCCCCAGGGCCAGGTTGCCCGGCAGCTGCGTGGCCCCATCCTGGATGGCCATTAACTGACCACCTTCTTGATCGCAAGCAATGAGCAGACGTGATAGGCCCAGCCGCTGGGCTTCGGCTTGCAAGCGCCCGGTCAACGCCCGCACCTGGGAGGGGGTCTCCACGTTGAAGGCGCGGAATAACGTCACACCGGCCGGACGATAGCGCCCCATGGCCGCCAGAAATTCAGCCGGCGGGGTGTGCGTACCGCGAAAGGCCAACAACAGCTTCCGCCCCAGGTCGGCGTGGCCCATTAGCCCTTCACCGCGCCGCTAAGCCCACGCACAAACTGGCGTTGGAGGGTAACAAATAATATCAATATGGGGATGACGGTCATCACTACACCGGCGGCGATGCCGCGCGTGTCTGATGTAAACATTCCTTGCATCGCCACCAGGCCCACCTGCAAGGTCATGCGCTCGCGCGTGTGCAGCATCAGCGAGGGCCACAAAAAATCGTTCCATTGGTTCACAAAGGTGATGATCGCCACCGTTGCCAGCGAGGGCTTGACCACCGGCATAACAATGCTCCACCACAGGCGCAGTTCGCCCGCCCCATCGATACGCCCGGCATCGATAATATCATCGGGAACCGTGCGGAATGCCTGGCGCATCAAAAAAATATTGAACACGGTTGCCAACGAGGGGAAGATAAGCGCTCGTAGGCTATCGTAATAATGAAAAACTTTAACCGCCAGGATATAACTTGGAATGTAGGTGAGCTGCGGGGGAACCACAAATGTGGCGAGCAGAGCATAAAATATCGCATCGCGCCCACGAAAGCGCATCTTTGCCAGGGGGTAAGCGGCTAGCGAACAGAAAAGGATATTAAAAATGACCGTGCTAACCGCTACGATGAGGCTGTTGGCGAAGAAACGCCCCACCGGCAGCTGCCGCCACACGCGGATATAATTATCGAAGGTGGGGTGAGCCGGCAAAATTTGCGGGGGCACGGAATAGACCGGATCTTCCAGCCCTTTGAGCGAGGTGGACAGCACCCACACAAATGGGAAGATGGTGATAACGGCGACTGCAATGAGCACCACATACCACAAGCCGGTTTCCAACACTTTCGAACGACTTCGCCGCATTCTCACAGGCATAACGGACAGCGCCGGTTTGTGTTCCATTATTCCGCCTCCGTACCACGCTCTAGCAAGCGTATATTCATCACCGAAAACGCCAGGGTGATCACCAACAAAACCATGGCAATGGCTGAAGCCATGCCGGCGTGCTGCAAGCGAAAAGCTTGCTTCCACAAGTAGAACACCATGGTCACACCGCTGTTCAATATTCCACCCAGGCCGCCGGTGAGAATGTAGATTTCTGTAAACACTTCCAGGGCTGCCAGGCTTGAAATTACCGCCACAAAGGTGATCTGTGGTCGCAGCCCCGGCACACTCACGTTCCAGTGTTTTTGCCAGGCGTTACAGCCGTCGATCACCGCTGCATCGTACAACTCTTCGGGAATATTTTGCAGCCCGGCCAAAAAGATCATCATGTAATATCCCAGGCCCATCCAGGTGGTGAGGGTCATCGCAATCGGCAGGGTGAAGGCAGGGGTGGTAAGCCACTGCACCGGTTCCGCGATCAGCCCAATCGACATCAATAACCCGTTGAGCAGCCCCTTGTTCTCTAACAACAGTCGCCAGGCAATGCCAACGGCCACACTGCCGCTAATCACCGGAATATAATACAAGGCCCGAAACATGTTAATGCCGGGCAGGCTACGATTAACCACAATGGCTAAAATAATCGATAAGAAGATGAGCGCCGGAGTAACCAGCAGGTAGGTAAATGAATGGCGCAGCGACATCCAGAACACGGGATCGTGCAGCAAGGCATTATAGTTCTTCAGTCCCACCCATACGGGAGGCGTCACAATGCTGTAATCGGTGAAGCTGTAGTACACCACCGCGCCGATGGGGAACACCACAAAAACGGCGATCACCAACAAGGCCGGCGATAAGAACAAGTAGGGTGTCAGGGCGTTTTTCTTCGTCATGGCAAGTTCCTGCTTCCCGAAAGGCGCGGCTAAAGATTCACATTCCCACCCGCCATCCGAGATGATTTCACGCGCCGCCGCCCCAGCCAGGGGAGGCTCAAAGAAACAGGCGCAGCTCAGTTTACCTTGGGCCACGAGTCGCCGCCCCCTGGTGGGTTTGCCGGCATGGTCTCCGGCAAACCCACCCCCATCCCTTGTGACGGCTAAACCACCTACTTAAGCAGGGCGTTGGCTTGAGCCACTGCGTCGGTTAAGGCCTGTTGGGCGGGCACGTTGTTAAACAAGGCCTGCTGAATGGCTTGCAGCAAAATCTCGTTCACGTCTTTGAAGTTGGGGATAGTGGGCTTCAGGTCTACTTGCTTGCCCACAATATCGCGCGCGATGGGTTTCACGCTGTCTTCAATGGCAACCGGCTTGGCAGCAAAGAACGGATCGTCATAGGAGCCGGGTGTGGAGGGATAGACCGCCACAATCTTGGCGAATTCCAACATGTTGCGTGGGTTGGTGATGAACTCAGCCAACGCCAGCGACGCCTTGGGATACTTGGTTTGGGCGTTTACAGAAATGCCCATGGCGGTGGTGGGCAGCGCTCCCGATTTCCCTACCGGAGCAGGCTTAACCGCCAGGTATCCATACAAGCCAGGATTGCTGGAGCGAACTTCTCGGATGAGCTGCGGGCCGGTCTGGAAGAAGGGCGCCTGGCCCGAAATAAACAGATCCAGCGCCACACGATCCTGATCGGTCATCAGGGCGGTCTGATCCACCAGGCCGTCCTTTACCATATCCACGTACATCTGCAACCAGGCGACCGCTTCCGGCGAGTCGAAGGTGAAGGTCTTGCCATCGTCGCTAATGAATTTTATGCCGCCTTCGTAGATCATTTGCGAAGGCAGATCATTAACGGTGAGGCGAATATCGCACAGCTTACCGGTCTTTTCTTTGATGGTCTTACATACTGCGGGCAGCTGATCGACGGTAGCCGGGAATTCATCCAGGTTCAGGCCGGCTTCTTCTACGTAAATCTTGGTATTGATTAGCTCGGTGGCAACCGCGGCATACCAGGGGAACTGATAATTGACGCCGCCGACCCGAGAGACCTCCCACAAACCGGGGAAGTACTGGTCTTTAATCTTCTGATCAACCTGGTCATCCAGGCCCATCAGGAGGTCTTTCGTGGCAAACTCGCTCACCCAGCCTTCACCGTTCGATAAGTTGATCACATCGGGAGCGGTTCCCGAAGCATAGGCATTGCGCAGGTCATCTAAGAAGGTGGCCTGGTGATCTTCCCACTTGACTTTCACGCCCGGATAGGTGGCTTCAAACTGACTAATGACACCCTTGACGTAATCGTCGAAGGTAGGCGAGAGCCAGAAAGTCCACAGGGTAATCTCTGCGCCATCTTCCACGCCTTGAATAACCGCCTCCGGGTTGGGTCCCGGGGTGGGGGTCACGAGCTTCTCAACTTCCTTGGCAACTTCCACGATCTGGGTCTCAATGACCTTCTTTTCCACCATCACGGTCTCTTTGATGACCTGAGGGGCCGGGGCTGCGGCAGGAGCGCAAGCCGCTAATAAAATGCTGACGAGCAGCAGCAGGGCAAAAAATTTAGTACGCATGGTTTCTCCTCAAATAGTGTGGCAAATCCAAGCACTGTCATAACGCGACATCCGGTTCACCCTCGCAGCCGGCCTTTTCACACGCATCTCAGCCAGGCAGGAGGGACAAACGAAACACTAGCTAAATTTCCGCAATTTCTCCTCCACATCTTGCGCAAAGCGGCGAATAAAATCTTGCACAAATTCATTTACTGAAAGCTGCGTATTGGTCACCAGGGGCGTTAAGTCCATGCCAAACGATAGGCTTGTGGCGGCATCCACGCCATGCGATTCAAAGTAGGTGGCGTTGGCGCGCCGCCGGCCCAGGCTTCCCAGGTCATAGCGCTTACCGCCGCTAATTTGCGAATCGAACACACCTAACAAAGCCGATTGCAAATTTTCCTGCTTCGAAAGATCAAAGATCACCTTATCGTGGTCGGGAAGCCAATCCAGGGCGCGCCACACTTCGCAGCCGATCAGGCGCGCCGGGCGGGCGTCCTCCGGCAGACTGCGGATGGCCGCCACAACCCGCAGCGCGGTGGCGACATGCGTTTCGTGCTTATCGGCCAGGTTGTGGGTGTAAACCGTGTGGGGATGGGCGGCTAGCAGCAGCGCGGCCAGGTCTTGCCGGGGGCGCTGATCGGCGGCGTCCTTTATCACCCGGCTGGGATAATCGAGCATCGCCAGGGCGGCATACTCGCCCACAATGGCCGCCTTGCGTTGTTCCTTGAGGCGCACCAGGCGCATCTCATCATCCGAATAATGCGTGTAAAGGCCATTCCGCGGTGAGCCACGGCCATCGGTAAGCACCACGGCGCTAAACCATGCCTGCGGCTCTTGAAAGCATTCTAAAATGGGCGCAGCGGCCATAATTTCGATATCATCTTGATGGGCGCTAATCGCCATTTGGGTCGTGCGGGCCAGGGCGGCCTGGGCGGGCAGACCGTCGGGCACAAAAATTTCGGCGTTTTTACTTTGCAGGTGCATGGCTTAATCCTTTACAAGCACGGGCAGGCTGGCCGCGGCAATAGATTGGCCCACCCGGCGGCTTTTCTCATCCGGCAGTTGAACATGCAGCCTGTCGGCCAGGGCCGGAAATTCACCCCGCAGCACCTGGTTGGCCCCTTCCAGGAGCAGGTCGCCGCCTAAACCTGAAGTGCAGCGACCCAAGATCAGGGTGTGATGGATATCGTAAAAATCGGCGTAGTGGGCCAGGGCATAGCCCAAGAATATGCCCATGCTTTCCCAAATACGCCGCGCCCCAGGGTGACCGGCCTCCAGGAGGGCTTGCGCCGCTTTGAGCTTTTCGGCATCGGTGCAATCACTGGGCAGCGCAACCTCCGCCTTGGGGGCCAGGCGAAAAACCGCCTGCTGTGAAAAGTAGGTTGAACCGCAGCCTCTATCCCCCGACCATTCATCAATCGAAGCGCCAGGATTATCATCCACGGGCGCGAAACACAGCTCGTTCAACCACCCTAAGATGCTCCCGGCAGGGTCCACGTACCCCACCGCCTGGCTGGAACCCAGGGCAATGCCCAGCACACCGCCCTCTCCTAAGGAAAGCGCTCCGGCCAGGGCGGTAACGTCGCCGTCGTTAATCACCTCCAGCGGCACGCCCATCTCTTGCTGCAGGCGCAGGAACATATCTTGCGCCTGCCGATAATGCTGTGGAGGAATGGCGCGAAACAGGGAGGCCACCATAGGACGGTTATCAATATAAATGCCGGCAGAGCTGCCGCCGATGGCGTCTAAACGGGGTAAATGGGCGGCGGCAGAGCGAATGGCGGCCATGATTTCGGCGTAGTGATAGGCCGGGTCGGCATGTTTGCGCGGTTCCCAAACCACTTCTTCGCTAAAAACCGGTTCCCCGTCAATCACGGCGCTCACCTTGCGGTCGGATGCTCCCAGGTCAAACCCTATACGACACCCATCCAGAAAGCCGCCCAAAGGCTTGCCATGCTCATTGGCTGACGGAGCCTCTTCGTAACGGCAAATGCGCATCTCAAAGGGATGTTCGTACACCTGGCGGCCCATGAAATCGGCTTCGAAGGCGTGCGCCCCATTGGGGGCGTAAGCCACTGTCAAGCGTTGAGCCAGATGCGCATCTCCCCCATCGACGCCCACCGTCAAACGAAACCCACCGCGCTGCCACAGCAGAAATTTGATGGTGCGGTCGAGATAATGGAAAGTGGCCCCCGCTTGGGGATGATCCGGCGGGAGCAAGCGGGTTTCATACCGCGAGATCAGTCCGTTCTCGCGCTCTAAACAAATCGCCGCCGGGCGGCCGTCCGTTTCGGCCAGGCATTGGTAAGCATGTCGCTGTAAAACGGACGGCTGAAAATCCGTCTCAAGCGGGGGAACATATTTGGGAAGAGGAGGAGAAAGCCGCTGGTTGATCATCTGATTATAGGAAAATAAGCTCGAATGAAAGATCGAAAGAGAAGAGACCTTAACCCTTGTTTTGTGTATACAGCAGGGCATGGTTATTTGCCAATATGGCCGAAGCGCCCAGCAGGATGCTATCTTTGCCCAAGCCGCCAACTTCCAGATTGGTTTCGTTTACCAGGCGCGGCAGCGCGCTTTGATTGAGCGTGGTTTGGATGGTCTGCAGCCATGCTTCGCCAAAGCAAGTCATATCGCCGCTGAGCACAATGTGGCGAATGTTGAGAATGCCCACCATACTTGCCAGGCCCAGGCCCATGTAATATCCGGTAGATTGCACCAGGTTAACAACCGTGGGTTCCCCGGCTTCGAAAGCCTGGCAAACCATTTCAAAGGTGATATCTTGCGGAGCGCTACCCGCAGAAAAGGCGGGCAAAGCCACCTCGCCTCGTCCCGCCAACTTGCGCACCTGCCGCAGGAGTTCCCTGGCGCTGGCAACCGTTTCCAGGCAGCCATAGTGACCACACCGGCACAGTTTTCCATCCTGGTGCACTACCACGGTGTGCCCAATTTCGCCTGCGCCGCCGCCATCCCCTTCAAATAACCGCCCGTTGATGATGATGCCTACACCGATGCCGTGGCGAACATTCACCACCGCCAGATTGTTTTCGGTATTCGCCGCCTGGCCGTAGGTAAACTCACCCATGGCGGCGGCCTGGCTGTCGTTTAACACCCTCACCGGCAGCTGATAGCGATCCTCGAGCAAAGCGCCCAGGGGCAAATTTTCCCAATCCAAGTTCACCGCTCTTACTACCACTCCCTCCTGGCAATTGACCAGGCCGGGTGTGCCAACGCCAATCCCGACAAGTGGGGCGTAATCTTGCTCTAACAGCTGATCGACCAGGGCGTACACCCTTTGAAGGGCTTCATCGCCGCATAAGTCTTCTACCCCAACGCTGAAAGAAACCATTATTTTGCCGCGTAAGTTGACCACTGCGCCGCGAAATTCCGATTGCGCCAGGTCAAGAGCCAGGAGATAGCGAGCATTTTCCTGTAAGCTAAGCAAGATAGAGGGTTTGCCGCCGATTGAATCTCCCATCCCCACTTCGGCCACCAGGCCTTCATCGATGAGCGCCGCCACGATATCGGAAACGGTGGTGCGGGTGAGGTGGGTGATCCGGGCGATTTCGGCCCGGCTGATGCTGGAGTGCGAGAAGATCGTATTCAGCGCCAGTGAGCGATTATGTTCTTTGGTTTGAAGTTGGGTGGCTTTTTTCATGGCGGCTTTCCTGGAGGTTGGTTCCCAATGCGACGGGACTTTGTTTGTCCAGTGACCTTACAAAGTTTAGTATAAAATAAAACCGGTAAAATGTCAATACCCAATTTCTGATGTCCGCTCTTTTGTCCAGGCATCAGCCAATTTTCATTGCCGCAGGGGCGAGGTAGAGGCGGAAATACGATGAGGGGATCAACAGGCGTAATGGGGACGCGATGGGAATAAGACCGCTTGCAGCACCGCGTTTCGCCCGGCAAGCGCAGCCCAGGCGCAGCAGGCTCTGTCATGAGAGGGTAAGAGCGGGCGGTTCCCTGGCAGCCACGGCGGCATGGTCGGCGCAGCCCGCCCCGGCCAACGCAGGGGGCAGGCTGCGCCTACAGCGCGAACCGCCAGGTTTGAAACCACTGCCCAGAAAGTGATCCGCGGGCTTATTTTCGCCCGCTGAAAGCTCAACTTATTTTGACGCGGTCGCCACAGAAGGCAGGCTCTGCAGGTATAACCACAATGCGTGCAGCTCTTCTTCAGTGTACGATTGTCCCAGGGACTTCCAAGGCATCGCTGCGCTAATCTGCGAACCGTCGGGGCGTATCCCTTCACGGATGGCGCGGACAAAATCGGCCTCTTGCCAGCCTTTCATATCGCCGCCGGGGGTCAGGTTTGCGGCCAGCGGGTCGCCAGGTTCCGCGCCGGGCGTTGGCCCACCCTGCAGCTGGGGGCCATGACAGCCGTGGCAGGTTTCGGCCAGGTATTCACCAAACTTCTCCGTGGGTTCGGCCACAACCGCCAAAGGCATGGGGCGGGTGTGATCGATAAGATCGGCGGTGGTTATTTGCATCGCCCCGGCCGCCACGAGTAAGCGCCCCATTGGCCCGATCTTGTGCACCGTGATTTCCCCGTCAACCGGCGTAACGCTGCGGATATACGCGATCAGATCGCCAATGTCTTCAGCAGATAAGCCGTTAAATTCGTTCGAGGGCATAACCCATAAGCTACTGCCGTCCGGGGCGACCCCATGGCGAATGGCGCGTACAAAATCGGCGTCGGTAAAAGTGGCTGCCGCCCCACCCTTTCCCGATGTCAGATTCGTGGCGTAGACCGTGCCCACCATTGGCTCATTTAAGAACATCGTTCCCGCCAGGTTTTCACCGTGACAATCTACGCAGCCGCGCAAATAGCTCAAGCGTTTGCCATTGGCTATCGAATCCGCATCTGTAGGAACGCCGATTGGCTCATCGGGCAGATTATAAGACCGGTTAATTTTGCTCTCGCTAATCGCGAAGATGCCCACCCCCGCTGCAACAACCAGCACCGCTAACCCTGCGATAATCCGCAGCGCCCAAACGATTACTTTATTCATTTCTCTTCCTTCTGAACCTTCTACCAATAGGATAATGCGATAATTTTAGTGCTATTTATCCTATTTTTTGCGGGTCCAGATTAGAAATTCGCTTTTCTAAGGATTTCGATTTTGCAGAATATTTAGCTAATTATAAGGTTGAGGCTCAACGCCCGGAGGACATAAAGCCGCCGTGCCCGGTAGAATCAAAAGAAGGCTGCCGGCGCTATCGCCGACCGCCTTCTTTTCTGTAATTTCCCTTAAAGAATCCGCCCCGCTTAACCGCGGCTGATAAACACTGTTTGGCTGCGATGGCTGTAGCCCGCCCAGTAGTGCACCCCGTCCACGGTATACTGCGTCATGGTGATGGCGCGTCCGCCGCTGTCTTTCTCGATCTGCTCGATAAACACAGTTTTGTAATCGGGGATGCGCGTGACTTTAATTTCGTCGCTTAGCACACTATCCTGGCGGATAAAGTGCTCCACAGTCTCAAGCATTTGTTTCTCGTCCATCGCCTACCTCCTGCAAAACCCTACTCTCCCAACAGCTCAAACAGCGCCTGCTGCGCCTGGGGGCGAGCAATGCCTAATGAGGAAGTCCACTCCGCCAGCAGGGCGTTAATGGCCCGCTCTAAGATCGAGCGTTCCACATCGTTCAGCTTGACGCTTTGTTTATATGAAGATAAATCGCGCACCACATGGAAAATGGATGACATCTGCCCATCGCGCATCCGCTCCGAAAGCAGATCTTTGCGCATGGCGCGATCCTCCGGGAGCTTCTCCGGCGGGTTGGTGAGGATCGCCAACATCTGCGTAAATTCGCTCGCCGGTGTTGCTACCCGAATGCTGTGCTGCTGGGCTTCGTCAATCGGCACCCAGATGGTCATATCGGTGGTGCGCACCACGTAGCAATTAATCAACTGCCCATGGATGGGTTTGGTTTCAATGCGCACAATTTCGCCTGGTCCATGCGGCCAGTGAATTACTTTATCGCCCACGCTGAAGCCCATTGTACACCTCCTCCCCCAAGATAGCTGCCACACGATTAAGTGATGAGCAGGATTTCTGTGTGAAAAAAGCCGCCCCTGCGATACAGAAAGGCGGCAATTTTGAACGCTAATCTGGAATTCGTTACATATATTATACCAGATTTGGCCGGAAAAGTCCGAAGCGAATCGTGTTACAATCGCAACACGCGCTTACCGCCTTTCATCCACCCTCATAGGAGTGCTTCCATGCCCCCAACCTCAGTCGATCTTGCCGCGCTTTTTGAAAACGTCACCCAGGCCCTACAAAGCCAACGCCAAACGCTTAACCAGGCCGATTTGCTTAACCATAATCACGGCGATAATATCGTCGCCGTCTTCGAATCCATTCAGCATTCGGTCGGCGAGCAGCCTGACGCCACCCCCTCACAGCGGTTGGCCTATGCCGGGGAACAACTGTCGCACAAGGCGACCTCCGGCACGGCGGCCATGTACGCCCAGAACCTGCAGCAGGCCGCCCGGCAGCTGCAAGGCCAGCCCGGCGTAAACGCCGAGAACGCCATCTTGCTGGTGCAGGCGCTGTTGGGAGATTCCCACCCGGCGGCCGCCCCCGCCAGGGCGTCCGACGAAATTACCCTGATGAGTGGGCGTGGCGTCAAAAAGCAGCCCACCCCATTAGACATGCTCCTTAGCGCCGGCTCTGCCTATTTAGACGCCAAGAAAAAGGGCGACTCTCCCTTGGAAACATTGGTCAAAATCTTCGTCTCCGGCGGCTCATCTTCCGGCACAACACACCGCGAAGACTCGGCCAAAGTGGTCGGCGAGACGATTATCAGCGCCATTCAACTTCTGCTTCAGATGGGAGGCGACGAATCGAAACCCGCCGCTAAGAAGCCGGCTAAGCCCAGGCCATCCGCTAAGAAGCCGGCGGCTAAGCCGGCTGCCAGGCCCGCCGCGAAACCTGCCGCCAAGAAGCCCGCCCCCAAGAAGCCGGCCGCCAAACCCGCCGCGAAACCGGCCGCCAAGAAGCCCGCCCCTAAGAAGCCGGCCGCCAAGCCCGCCGCGAAACCTGCCGCCAAGAAACCCGCCCCTAAAAAGCCGGCCCCAGCTCCGCTCCCGGCCAAAAAGCCAACCGCCAAGCCCGCCCCGCCCGTCATCGACGCCTCCGACTCATAAAGCTCAACCACAGGCTGCCGAAGTTTTCAAAACCTCGGCAGCCTTTTTACAACCTGCAAGATGGCGCCTTAGATTGGTGACATTTGTCATATTCCTATTTCCGAATGAGTGCATATAATACATTCATGAATACGAATATGGAAGAACTTCCCCTGGATGAAAGAGTCAGCCGCATTTTCAGAGCCATCAGCACCCCAACCCGGTTCCGCATTTTGACCGCGATTGGCAAAGGTGAAGCTTGTGTTTGCCATCTCGAAGCCTTGCTCAATCTGCGACAGGCGTATATCTCTCAGCAGCTCATGGAGATGCGTGAAGCCAATGTGCTCGATACCCGCCGCGAGGGAAGGTATATCTATTATCGGCTAACTGAGCCGAAGTTGCTGGATATGCTCCTCCAGATCGGTGTTCTGCTCGGTTTTCCCGAAAGAGATATGGACACTTTATTGAATGCAGAACCCGCGCCCCAGTGCGCTTGTCCGAATTGTGTGTGTGAACTCAACCCCGCGTTGATGCGTGAAACCGAAACCCCATCCCATTAGGAGAAAAACAATGCTAACCGTTAAAATACTTGGTTCTGGATGTGCAAACTGCAAGCGGCTGGAGCAGCTGACCCGGCGAGTGGTGGAACAGTTGGGTATTGAGGCTGAAATCGTCAAGGTAACCGACCCGACAAAATACTCCGATTATGGCATCATGTCTACCCCCGGGCTGGTGATCGGCGAGAAAACCGTCAGCAGTGGCCGCATTCCCTCGATGGCGGAAATCACCGCCTTCCTCACCGCTGCGCAAGCGGCCGACTAGTCCCACCCATCCGGCCCTAAGCCAGAATAAGGTTTAGGGCCGTCAGATCAAATCGTTTATAAGATATGGTTACCAAATGATTGAAAATACACTTGGTTTTATTGTCGGTTTGCTTTACAGCGGCCTGGGTAACCTGGCTTCCTACCTGGCCGCCCATGTGCTCTTGTGCCTGTTACCGGCCTTCTTCATAGCCGGGGCCATGACGGCCATGATCCCCACCGGAACAATCACCCGCTTTTTAGGACGCAATACCCCTAAGGTGATCTCCTACCCGGCTTCAGCCGCCGCCGGATTCTTACTGGCCGTCTGCTCGTGCACCGTCATCCCGCTGTTTGCGGGCATCTATAAAAAAGGGGCCGGGCTGGGGCCGGCGATCACCTTTTTATTCGTCGCCCCGGCGGTCAATATCCTGGCGCTGTCTTACACCGGCACGGTGCTAGGGATGGATTTAGCCCTCGCTCGATTATTCCTTTCGTTGGTCTTTGGCGTCGGCATCGGCATCATCATGGCGCTGATCTTCCACAAGGAAGATATTGAGCACGATCAGGCTGCCGACGCCATGTTCGCCGGGCAGGCGTCGATGCGGCGCGCCACCGTGGTGTTCCTGCTGCTGCTGGTTGCACTGCTGATTGTGGGAACCTTGCAAATTGACCTGCTCAAGCAAACCTATTTCCAAATCGATTTACCCATCCCAGGCGTAGATCGGCTCCAAAATACGCTTTCCCAGCTGGTTCCTTTCGATGCCGCTAAAGGCGAAGAAGGGGTCACCGCCCAAGGAGCGATCCTGATCGGCATGCTTATCCTGGTGGGGCTGGCGTCTTGGAAAGGGATCGAAAACATCTTCGACGGCTTCACCCGCTGGACCTGGATATCGCTTGGATCAGTGGGCGTCACCCTGCTGATCGCCGCGTTGGGCATGACGCCGCATGCCGGCGGCGTAACCCTGCTGCTCACCGGCAAATTCTTGGGGGTCTTAGCGCTCTCGCTGGGGTTGGGTTGGATGCTAAAAACCAGGCTCACCGAAGATGAAAGCCGCGATTTTCTATGGGAATCCTGGCGTTTTGTCAAACAGATTTTCCCCCTCTTAGTGGCCGGCGTGTTTGTTGTGGGCATGATCCGCGAACTTATTCGCCCGGAATGGATTCAGGCCCTGGCAGGTGAAAATTCAATTGTGGCTAATTTCGTCGGCGTGGTATTCGGGGTGTTTATGTACTTCCCAACGCTGGTGGAAGTTCCCATCGCCCAGATGTTCCTGCAATTGGGGATGCACCGCGGCCCCTTGCTGGCCTATCTGATCTCCGACCCTGAGTTGAGCTTGCAGAGCATCCTGATCACCGCCACCATCATCGGACGCCTGAAAGCCTGGGTGTACGTGGGCTGGGTAGCCCTGTTCAGCACCCTCGCCGGCCTGCTTTACGGCGCATGGATTGATGGCGCTGGCCTGGTTTGGATCGGGATAGAATTACTGGGAATTCTGGCTTTACTAAGCGCCGGGCTTTGGCTGCTCAATCGACGCAACACAGTCAAGCCCGCGGCAGCGTATTAGCGCTCTAACAAGAAAGATGTCCAACCCAAAGACTTCCGAAGTTTAGAAAACTTCGGAAGTCTTTTTTTCACCCACCCTACGGCCCTTCCTGGCGAATATAGGTTTGCACATCCACGTTATATTTGACTTCTTCCACCGTAAACACCGCCCAGGGCTGCCCCTGGTCTAGCCAGGTGACCGATCCGGCCGAGGAGAGCGCGCGACCGGCGCCGGGGCCGCCCTCCAGCGGCGTGCCCGGTTCGGCGCGGGCGATCCACAAGATCTTCTTAGAATCCGGCCCGGCGTCGCGGTAGCGCATGGCTTCCATGCTGTCGAGCAAGCCGGTTGCGGGGTTGAAGCGCACCACGAAATTCTCTTCCGCTTCGCCAAACGGAACCCACAGCAAAGCGGTGTGGTCATCCAGCGCCTGCCAGCGCGCCCGCGGGTCGGTGACCCACAGCGAGGGGAACCAGGTGGCTTCGGCCCACAGCGCCAGGTTTGCGCCTTGGGTGGCAGCGGGGTCATTCTCAACCTTGCCCACCGGCAGATCCATCCGGCTTAGCCCATCCACGTAGCTCTCATTAACCCGGAATACCGGCAGCCCCCAAAAGGTGACTTCGATATAATGGCGGTAGTCTCGCCCGGCGTTATGCACGAACACAAACCGCCCCGGCATAAAGAAACCCAGCGGGGCGAGGCGCGCCCGGCCCTTAAGAACCACCGTCTCGATTATCGGGACTTCATCTCCATACACCACGCGGTAGAAGCGCTCCACCGGAGCGGGCAGACCCGGCGGCAGCGGCATGCTTTTGAGCAGCGCGGTTGGCTGCGGGAAGGGCGCAAAAGGGCGTGGGACAATGTGCAGCCCCAGCCAGATCAGCAACGCCAGGGCCACCAGCGCTGCGGCGATACGTAAAATAGTTGCCATAGAAAACCCTCCATCTTTACTTATGCCGATTTGCGGCGCGGTCTAAGAATAGCGATATTTTACCCCTGACGCTATAGATTACCATGCTCGAACGGCAGGTCAAGCAGTTCAATTGGCGCCCCCAAGGAGCTTTCAGGTTGTAGGCGGACAGGCCGCTGGCGGTGGGAATGGCGGCGGCCTTGTTCATGTTACCGTCGAGAATAGCTTTTTCGATGCCACGCAGGGTGTCTTGAGTGACATCCCGTCCGTCGGCGTTGATTAAACGGGTCATGGTGTTCCTCCTGTTAGTTGCGGGCGCGGTAGGCCGCTTCAGCGTCTTTTAGCTGGTTGAGCAGCCCGGCGCGGATCATGGGGTTGGGTTCCAGCGCGGCGGCTTTGCGCAGATCGGCCAGGCTGGTCTCGGTGACCGGTGGCTCAGACGCAGGCGTTTCCGCAGAAACACCCGGCGGCAGGGCTTTATCGGCCACTTTGCGCAGCACAGGGCCGCCGGAAGTCGGCTGGGCCTCGTACTTCTGCACCACATCGTCTGCGTAGCGCCGCCCCTGGAAATAGCCGCCCTGGTCGTCGGGCAGCTCGGTAGATGCGAAGCCCTCGACCAGGCGTTCTTCGGATTTCTGGATGGTCAGGTTGATAAATTTGCGCATGGTTCACTCTTTTCATACATCTGCACGTTTCAGCGATTTCGATGCTACAAGTGTTTGTCGCACCTACAACTGATGCGTGGATTGAAACCAAAACAAAAAAGCGGCGTCTGGAAAACATAACGAAAGGCTGCTAAAGCCTTTTTGCTATGCCATCCAGACGCCGCCTACAGGTCAAACGTCTGCTGTGGTGATCCTGAGCCTTTTCGGCTGCCGTCGCTCCTATGTTGAGCGGCCTATGGCGGCCTATCCTGCTCGGGGACCTTGGCTATTCGGTTGCTGAGATTATAGCACAAAAATTCGGTTTGTCCTCCATCGGCTTGCTACAATCCGGGGTGCGCCCACCGATCGGCCAGCTTTTCGATTTCGGAGCGCGCCCTGGCCAACCGTTCAAGATACATGTCGATGTCGCGTCGGGCTTCTTGAGCGGTGGCCGGGGCAATCTGGTCAGGGAGGTACTCTAACCATTCCGGCTTATGCCCGTGCCAGGCGGCCTTGGGCGATGTGATCAGCAACATGATCGCGCCGCGGTCCGTCTCCGCCACATCCACAATCTCACCAAACCACGCCCAGCCGTTGACCCGCACCAACTGCCCAGGGCGCATCCACTCAAGACGATTGTTTCCAGCCATAACTTAATAACCTCCCGGCCAATTGCACCGCTTCTTCACGGCTGTTGGGGTGATACCCAAACGAATTTAAAAGCGCCATGAGTTGATAGTGCAGCCCGCTTGCGGAATAGGATGCACCTAAATCCGGTAGTTGCCCATACAGGTCATCCAGCGCCACCCATTGTTCGTAGGTGAGTTTTTCCATCGCTTGCTTCCATCCTGTTCGCTTTCTGGTGTCGTAAATCCAAGTATAACACCTTGATTGAGCATCTCTCCACTCGTTAGCGTGGAGAGATGCTCCCCCACTCTCACATCCAGCCCAACGCGGTCAGATCGTTGATGGTGGTTACGCAGTATTCGGGCAGGACCTCATTTAGCTCTTTCGGCGCCTGGCCGCTGTAAATCAGCCGGTTGCGTGAGTAGAACTCGAAGAAGCAGGTCATGCGCGCCAGGCACTTGAAGTGCTTCGATTCAGCGGCCGTCATATCGCGGTCCATCTGCGGCAGCAGCACGTCCCAGCATTGGGCGATCATGCTGATCACGGCTTCCAGATCCAGCAAAGCCGGCTGCAGCTCGAGTTCGTAATGGGACGGTTCCTGGGGGCCGATGAGGGCGGCGAGATCAGGCCCAGCCCGGCGCGCTTGCCCAGCTTGCGGAACACGGCGCGCAGGCCGCCGGTGGTGAGCGGCTTGCCGGTGTGCACGTTCACGAACACGC
Organism: uncultured Anaerolinea sp.; assembly: GCA_964531975.1. Lineage (GTDB taxonomy): Bacteria > Chloroflexota > Anaerolineae > Anaerolineales > UBA4823 > RBG-16-57-11. Next base: position 266,850 of record CAZHFU010000002.1, read on the forward strand.
TGCGCACGCCCGCCGCGGCGCTGTCTTCGCGCTGCACCAGCCAGGCGCTCGGAAGTCGCGCCGAGCTGATCCAGTAGGCTGTCGGTGTACTGCCTGGCCCAGGCCGAGGCCTGTTCGTTCGTCAAAGCGTAGTCCAGGCCAGTCCCGCCGAGGTTGGCGGACGCTGCAGCAGCCCCGGCCAGCGCCGCCCCTTCGATGACCGGCCCCAGCATGGTCAGCAGCCGCCGGCGTTCATCGTTCCAAAAAGATGCAGGTAACATTGCTCGCTCCTGTTGACTTCCGCGCCCCATGCGCTATAATAAACACATGGCTGCTCGGAAATTAGATGATTTCGACCGGATTATGCAGGCCAAAATCAAGGCTCTTGCCAAAGTTTTTTATGGCGGCGATGTAAATGCTGCACTAAGCGACATCAATAAAAATCTAGAAAAACAAGCCGCCGCCGCCAGAACCGAGGCGGGTTCAGCACGCCGCCCAAAAAGGACTCGCATCAAGCAAGATGGGATCATTGCCCAAAGCGATAAAAAAGGGAACGCCATCCATGTCGAATGACAAAGCACCTAAGAAAAAGCCCGCTTCTAAAGGCCAAGAGCCAAAAGATGAAAAGCCGCCACGCTGGTTATACATGGTTGCGCCCCTCACCGTGCCTGCCGATGAAATCCACCGATATATGATGGAGTCCATAGACGATTTCGAGCGCCAGCACGAAGAATACGCTCGTACCCACAAGGCTGATTAGAGCCGCCGGTCTTCCTGCGATTTGACATATACGGTTGCGTTTTTCGCCAAATCATAATAAGCCTCCTGTCCGTTTTCCTTCGCCAGCCGAATAACCTCCTGTTCATCCTGGATGTTGATGGATATGTCCAGGTAGGCTGCTTTTGCCTCATATCGAACCAACCGCCTATATAGACATTAGGATCATTGCGCAAAAGCGGCTCAACTTCTTTGATGTAATCGTTGAGTTCAGCGGCGGTAAATTCGTCCTTTGGATAGCGTCGCTTAAACTCAGGGTTCACCGAAACCATGTAACCGGTTTTGGGGCTTGCAAGCGTATAGGGGTTGTAAGAAAAACCCATTCTCCGATCGACTTCCCCGGCAAGTCGTTTGCCTCGCTTGCGCCCGTGATCCTTCTGGTCGTGCTGGCCCGGCAGATGCCTGGTAAGCGGCTCAGTGTCGATGTATCCGGCCTGCGCCGCCTGGCCGTAAGTGAGGCTCCTGGTGCGGCAGCGGCAGTTCGGGTGTGCCGGCCGCCCGGCTTCGATGACGTAGGTCTCGCCGTCCACCTGCACCCTGAACGGCTCGCCCAGGCGCACGACCTGGCCGTTCAAAGCCTGGCACAGCTTGCACATGCCCGCCTGCCCGCTCACCCACTGCTCGCCCCACACCACCCCGCTGGCCTGGTAGGTCTGCAAGGCCCCCTGCCGGTAGGCCGTCATCACTTCGGTTTGAGCGATGCGCTCGCCCCGGTAGGCGGACGTATCGTCGATCACCTGCTTGATGCGCTCGCGCAAAACCCGAATATCCACCCCACCCCGGATGGCGCTTTCGATCTCGCTGCGCAGCAGGTCACGCGTGTGCTCGTCGATGCCTTTGACCATCTCGGCGGCGTGTTGGCCCGCCCACTGCGCCGCGGCGTCGAAGGGCTGCTGGTTGATGAAATGATGCTCAGCCAACAAAAAACGGCAGTAATACATCACTGTCGCCGTGCTGATAGGTTGTGCAATTAAGGCATATTCTCTATCGGTGCGCAGGCCCCGGCTGTCCGGCTGCCAAGATCGGTGTAGCGCGCCGCACAAATCGGTGCAAGCGGATTGACTTCTTTCGTCAGCGCATGCAGACTGACGAAACCGACCATAAAAACAGGGGATGGTGAAAATGATTGCATTAAACAAACAACTCCCGGTGGTGTTCCGGGAGTTGTTTGCGTCAGGCGCGCCGCTGTTTCTTTTTGCGCACCCACTTGACCACGGCATACCTGTGAATAGTATGTCTATGGCGAAGTGCCCCCAAGGGGACTCGAACCCCTGTTTTGGCCTTGAGAGGGCCGCGTCCTGGGCCACTAGACGATGGGGGCGTTCTCTTCTCAAGCGGGCGTGATTTTACCATGCTTACCGGCCCTCGTCAACTAAAACGCGGCGCGTTTTTATCGACCGATTAGCGCGCCAGCGCTGCCAACCACGCGTCAATATACCTGTAATTCTCTCATCCCTAAATTTCGGTGGTGCGTACAATATACCACCCGATTCAATCCATTTATGCCGATTTTACACACTTAATATGACGATGAGGTATAATTCGGCGATTAAAAATAAAAGGATAAAAATATGCCTCCGTTTACCTCCCACCCACCCAATCGTGTACTTTCCATTGGCCTGCGGCTCTGGCTGCTTGCGGCGCTCAGCCTGTCTTGGCTGGGCCAGGCCACTCATCCCGCTCAGGCGGTATCCACCACCGTGGTGATTAGCCAGGTGCAAACCGACGGTGGTGTAGCTAATGATGAATTTATAGAAATCCACAATTTAGGCAGCGCCCCGGTGAACCTGCAGGGCTATAAACTCGTTTATCGCTCAGCCGCCGGAACCAGCGACGTTACACTGGCAACATTGGGAAATGTCTCCTTGCCCGCCGGCGGCTACTACCTGGCCGCTCGCTCCGATTATGACGGCCCCGTCTCCGCTGACTCCACCTACAACGGAGGCAGTATTGCCAAAGACGGCGGCGGTGTGGCGCTGCGCAACCCCTCGGCAGTGACTGTCGATTCAGTAGGTTGGGGAACCGCCATCAATGCCTTTATTGAAGGCACACGTGCTTCCGCCCCCGCCACTTCCGGCAGCCTGGCGCGTAAGAATAACGGCTGCACCGATACCGACAACAACTCCGCCGATTTTGAGCTGCTCACCACCGCCGCCCCGCGCAACCGCAGCACCCCAGTTAATATCTGCGGCGCGCCGGCGCCCACCAACCCCACCGGCCTGGGCGCGGCCAGCCCGGCCACCGTCGCCCCCGGCGGCGCGACGCTGCTTACCGTTAGCGTCACCCCCGGCGCGAACCCACCCAGCACCGGCCTGAATGTGATTGCCGATCTATCCTCCATCGGCCTGAGCGCCGCGCAAGCCTTCTACAACGACGCCACCCACGGCGACGTGACCGCCAGCGACAACATCTTCTCCTATCAGGCTCAGATCGATGTCGCGACCAGCCTTGGGGCGCGCAGCCTGCCCGTTACCATCAGCGACGCCCAGGCGCGCACCAGCAGCGCCGCCATCGCCCTGGCGATCGCCGAACCGGCCTTAGTGGTGATTAGCCAGGTGTATGGCGGCGGCGGCAACACCGGCGCAACCTATACACACGATTTCGTCGAGTTATACAACCGTGGTACAACAGCTGTCAGCCTCACAGGCTGGACGGTTCAATATGCTTCAGCCGGCGGCTCCAGCTGGGCGAAAACGTCCCTTACCGGCGTGATCCAACCGGGGAAATATTACCTGGTGCAGGAGGCCCAAGGCGCCGGCGGCACTACGGCTTTACCCACCCCCGATGCTACCGGCGCCTTAGCCATGAGCGGAACGAACGGCAAGGTGGCTTTGGTGAACTCCACCACCCTGCTAAGTGGCGCCTGTCCAACCGGCGGCAGTATCATCGACTTTGTGGGCTTCGGAAGCGCGACCTGCTACGAAGGCAGCGCCGCCACTCCCGCCCTGAGCAACACTACCGCCGCCTTACGCAAGAGTGACGGCGCGCAGGATACCGATCAGAACGGTAACGATTTTACCGTCGGCGCGCCTAACCCCCGCAACAGCCAATTTGGAGTAGACCTGGCTCCCTATGTGCTGAGCGTCACCCCTGCCGGCGAGGCCGGCAATGTGGCGGTGGATGCCAACTTGACGATCAACTTTAGCGAGCCGGTGAATGTGACCGGAAGCTGGTACAACATCGTCTGCACCGTCAGCGGCGCCCACCCTGCCGTGGTCAGCGGCGGCCCGACGATCTATACGCTGAACCCCAACGCCAACTTCACCAGCGGCGAAACTTGCACCGTCACCATCGTCGCCGCCCAGGTGAGCGATCAAGACACTCCCATCGACTTGATGCCCGCCGATTACAGTTGGAATTTCACCATCATCGGCGGGAGCGGCGGCCCGTGTACCTCTTCATACACGCAAATCTACACCGTACAAGGCAGCGGCCAAGCCAGCGGCATGGTGAACACCAGCCGCACCATCCAGGGCCAGGTGACCGCCGACTGGCAAGAAACCGGTGAGATGGAAGGGTTCTATCTGCAAGCCGCCACCGGCGACGGCAACCCGGCCACTTCCGATGGGATTTTCATTTATGATCCCGGCGTGACCAAACAGGTCGCAGTAAACGACGTGGTGCGCGTCACCGGCACTGTGAAAGAATACAACGGCCAAACCGAAATCGCCTCTGTCACTAGCATCGTGACGTGCAGCACCGGCAGCCCGGCCATCGCCCCTACTACGGTCAATATGCCGGAGAGCTTCGATGGAGAGTTGGAACGCTACGAAGGCATGTTGGTGAGCATTCCGCAGACCTTAACCATTAACCAGAACTACTTCCTGGGAATGTTCGGACAAATGACCCTCTCGGTGGACAGTGACGGCAGCGGAACGGCTTTCAACGCGCTGATGTATTACCCCACCAACGGCAACTTCGCCTCCAACACCGCCGCCAATAACGCCCTGCGCAACCTGATCTTGGACGACGCCAAAGCCGGGTGGTTTCCCAACCCCACCCCCTATCTCAACCCCGCCACGCACACTAACCGCATCGGCGACAGCGTGACTGGCCTCACCGGCATCCTCGACCAGGGGGCCATCAACGCCAGTACCCCGGCCGCCATCGACTACCGCCTGCATCCCACCACCGCGCCGGTGTTCACCTACCAGGCATCGCGACCGACTGCGCCAGCTCTGCCGGCTCTGCCGAATCCTCCGATAGAGGCGGCCGGCGATCTCAAAGTAGCCACCTTTAACGTGCTGAACTACTTCAATGGCAATGGCTCAGGCGGGGGCTTCCCCACCAGCCGCGGCGCCGACACCCTGGCTGAATTTACGCGCCAGCGCGCCAAGATCATCAGCGCCCTGCAAGTCATCAACGCCGATGTGGTCGGCCTGATGGAGATCGAGAACGACGGAACCGGCCCCGCCAGCGCTATTCAAGACCTGGTGAACGGCCTCAACACCGCCATGGGCGCAGGCACGTATGATTTCGTGCGCGAACCGGCCCCCGGAACCGACGCAATCAAAGTGGGCCTGATTTACAAACCCGCCGTGGTGACGCCCTCCGGCGCAGCCCAGAATTACCAGGTGAACGCCGGCGGCTACAGCCCGCTGTTCAGCCGCCCGCCCCTGATACAAACCTTCACCCTGGTAAAAAACAACGAGAAGTTCTCGGTGATTGTCAACCACTTCAAATCGCGGCGCTGCGACGACGCCACCGGCCTCGACCTGGACCAGGGCGACCTGCAAGGCTGCTACAACGCCAAGCGCACCGCCCAGGCCACCGAGATGCTTAACCTGGTCAACAGCATAGCCGCCACCAGCGGGGACCCGGATGTGCTGGTGATCGGCGACCTGAACGCCTATGCGCAGGAAGCGCCGCTCAACAAGCTCAAGGGCGTGGCCGGCCGAGGGCTGAACAGCGCCCCAGGCCTGAACCGCCCCCTGGAAGTCAACGCCGGGGCGCTTAACGACCTCACCGCAGCCCTGGCGCCCGCCGAACGTTACAGTTTTGTATTCGACGGATGGCTGGGCCAGTTGGATTACATCCTGGCCACCGACGTCCTCCGCACCCAAGCCGTGGCTGCCGACATCTGGCACATCAACGCCGGCGAACCCAACGCCATTGACTACAACCTGGAAGATAAATATCCCGATAACTACAGCCCCGACCCCTACCGCGCCTCGGATCACGACCCGGTGGTGGTCATGTTCCAAATCAACAGTCCCACGGCGGTTACGGTCACCGATCTGTCGGCCGACACCGTGGCGCAGGGCATCCAGCTCACCTGGCGGCTGGAAAACGCCGCCGGCGGGTTGGGCTTTAACCTGTATCGCAGCGCGGCGGATGGCGAGAAAATCCGCCTGAACGCGGAGATCATCCCGATCATCAACCCCAGCATGCCCAGTCTGGAAGCCTATGCGTTTATCGATAGCGACACCCTGATACCCGGGCAGCGCTACGATTATTGGCTAGAATGGGTGACCACCAGCGGCAGCGTCTGGCAAACGCCCATGCAGATCACAGCGGGCTACCGTATGTTCCTGCCCACCATCCGCAAGTAAAGCGCACCGTTTAGCTTTGCCGGGAGTTTTTATCTGCTTACACGGATATAAACTCCCTGTTTTTTAAATACAACCCTATTCCAACCGCATATTATCCTTTATAATAATGCAACGTATCATATAAAAATCTACAAAGGACATTTCATGACACAAACCAATTTACGAAACCGCAGTTTCTTTGTCCGCCTGGCGCTAATTTTAGCGTTAAGCGTGTCCTGGCTCATTGGCCCGGCTCATCCCGTCCAGGCCGTCTCCACATCCGTGGTCATTAGCCAGGTGTATGGCGGCGGCGGCAACTCTGGCGCCACCTACACCCACGATTTCATTGAGCTATACAATCTTGGCGCAACCGCAGTTGACCTGTCGGGCTGGACGGTTCAATATGCTTCATCCTCCGGCTCCACCTGGGCAGCAACGAACCTTACCGGCGTGATCCAACCGGGGAAATATTACCTGGTGCAGGAGGCCCAAGGCGCCGGCGGCACTACGGCTTTACCCACCCCCGATGCTACCGGCGCCTTAGCCATGAGCGGAACGAACGGCAAGGTGGCTTTGGTGAACTCCACCACCCTGCTAAGTGGCGCCTGTCCAACCGGCGGCAGTATCATCGACTTTGTGGGCTTCGGAAGCGCGACCTGCTACGAAGGCAGCGCCGCCACTCCCGCCCTGAGCAACACTACCGCCGCCTTACGCAAGAGTGACGGCGCGCAGGATACCGATCAGAACGGTAACGATTTTACCGTCGGCGCGCCTAACCCCCGCAACAGCGCATTTGGGGGCGTGAGCGATTCGGCCCCTTCCGTCCAGAGCGTGACGCCGTTGGACGGCGCCTGGAGCGTGGCCGTGGACGCCAACCCGACCGTCAGTTTTAGCGAACCGGTGAATGTGACCGGAAGCTGGTACAGCATCGTCTGCACCGTCAGCGGCGCCCACACTGCCGTGGTCAGCGGCGGCCCCAGCGATTACACCCTCGACCCCGACGCCGATTTCAACGCCGATGAAAGCTGCACCGTCACCATCGTCGCCGCCCAGGTGAGCGATGTCGATGCCGAAGACCCGCCGGACGCGATGACCGCCGATTACAGCTGGACGTTCAGCACCGGCGGCAACCCGGCCTGCAGTTTACCCAGCGACCCAATCGCCGACGTGCAAGGCAGCGGGACCGTCAGTCCGGATATCAGCACCCAGGTCACCGTGCAAGGCCAGGTAGTGGCCGATTTCCAGGCCAGCACGCAGCTTAAGGGCTTCTATATCCAATCCCTCACCCCGGATAGCGACCCGCTAACCTCCGAGGGCATTTTCATCTACGATAACGCCTATCTCAAAGACGTGGATTTGAACGATGTGGTGCGCGTCACCGGCACAGTAGCCGAATACCAAAACCAAACCCAAGTCGCCACGCTAACCGATATCTCCGTCTGTTCCAGCGGCAACGCGCCCATCGCCCCCGTCACCGTGAACCTGCCCGAAAACGTGAATGGCGATCTGGAAGCCTACGAAGGTATGCTGATCCACATTCCGCAAACGCTGTATGTCAACCAGAACTATTTCTTGGGCCGCTACGGCCAGGTGACGCTTTCGGTTGACAGCGACGGCCCCGGCGACGATTACAACGGGCTGATGTACTGGCCCACCAACGGCAACTTCCTCACCGCCACGCAAGAGAATAACCTGAAGCGCATCCTCATCTTGGATGACGCCAGCAGCGTGCAGAACCCCACCACCATCCCCTACATCGACCCCGTGACACTCACCAACCGCGTGGGCGATACTATCGATGGGCTGACCGGCGTGCTCGACCAGGGCGCCATCAACTCGAATACCAGCTTCATCGATTACCGCTTGCAGCCCACCGTGGCCCCAGTCTTCACATTTATGGGTTCACGCACCGTCGCTCCGCAGGCGTTCAGCGGCAACCTCAAAGTGGCCGCATTTAACGTGCTGAACTACTTCAATGGCGATGGCATCGGCGGGGGCTTCCCCACCAGCCGCGGCGCATCCACCTCCGCTGAGTTTGTGCGCCAGCGCACCAAGATCATCAGCGCCCTGCAAGCCATGGATGCCGATGTGGTCGGCCTGATGGAGATCGAGAACGATGGAACCGGCGCCACGAGCGCTATTCAAGACCTGGTGAACGGCCTCAACGACGCCATGGGCGCAGGCACGTACGCCTTCGTGACCGAACCGGCCGCCGGAACCGACGCAATCAAAGTGGGCCTGATTTACAAACCCGCCGTGGTCACGCCCGTCGGCGCAGCGCAGAACTTCCAGGTGAACGCCGGCGGCTACAGTCCGCTGTTCGACCGCCCGCCCCTGGCGCAGACCTTCTCCCTGGCATCCAACGGCGAGAAGTTCAGCGTGGTGGTTAACCACTTCAAGTCGCGCAACTGCGGCTCTGCTTCCGGCGACGATCTCGACCAGGGCGACCTGCAAGGCTGCTACAACGCCAAGCGCTCGGCCCAGGCTGCCGGCATGCTCGACATCATCGACACCCTCAGCGCGGTCGATCCCGACGTGCTGGTGATGGGCGACCTGAACGCTTACTTAGAAGAAGACCCGCTCAACATCCTGGCCACAGGTGGGGTCGCCAGCCTGACAGAAACCTTTGTTCCCGCCGCCGATCGCTACACCTACGTATTCGACGGCTGGCTGGGAGAACTCGATCACGCCCTGGCGACCAGCTCCCTGGCTGACCAGACAGTTGGCGCTACCATCTGGCACATCAACGCCGGCGAGCCGCTGGTGATTGACTACAACACAGAGTTTAAGCCGCAAGATTTATACTCCCCCACCCCCTACCGCTCGTCGGATCATGACCCCGTGATCGTCACACTCCAATTGAGCGCCCCGTCTGATGTCCAGGTGGTGAACCAGGCCGCCGTGGAGCAGAATGACGGCGTGTTGGTGAGCTGGTCAACCACCTCCGAAACCGGCCTGGTGGGCTTCAACCTGTACCGCACGCTGGTTCCAGGTGGAACACCGGTAATGCTCAACACCGGCTATATCACCGGCTCGGCGGGAGACTACCAGTTCCTGGATGAGACCGCCCTCCCGGGTCAAACTTATGAATACACCATCGAGATCGTCGCCAACGACGGCAGCACCAGCCTGCCGCCCCTGACGGTCAACACCCAGTCCAACGTCCAGGTGGTGAACCAGGCCGCCGTGGAGCAGAATGACGGCGTGTTGGTGAGCTGGTCAACCACCTCCGAAACCGGCCTGGTGGGCTTCAACCTGTACCGCACGCTGGTTCCAGGTGGAACACCGGTAATGCTCAACACCGGCTATATCACCGGCTCGGCGGGAGACTACCAGTTCCTGGATGAGACCGCCCTCCCGGGTCAAACTTATGAATACACCATCGAGATCGTCGCCAACGACGGCAGCACCAGCCTGCCGCCCCTGACGGTCAACACCCTGTTCAAGATGTTCCTGGCGATCATCAACAGGTAAGATTTCTTTAAGGGGATCATGCCCACGCCGCGGCGTGGGCATGATCTTGAAACCGTTTCGTTCTAAATAAAACGCTGGTGCGCTTGCACCGGCGTTTTATTAAATCAGGCCGATCACCAAACTGCTGTTATGCCCCCCGAAGCCAAAGGAATTAGACAGCGCCACGCGTAAACTGGCCGGACGGGCCTGGTTGGGCACAACATCCAGGTCGCAAGCCGGGTCGGGGTCGGTTTGGTTGATGGTGGGCGGCAGCAGCCCGCTGCGCAGGGCCTGCACGCACACCACCGCCTCGAATGCGCCGGCGGCGCCCAGCATGTGGCCGGTCATCGACTTGGTGCTGCTGACCGGCAAGCGATAGGCGCGCTCGCCAAACAGGCGCTTGATGGCGGCGGTTTCCGCCGGGTCGCCGCTGGGGGTGCTGGTTCCATGGGCGTTGATATAATCCACCGCTTCGGAGGGCAAGCCGGCGCGCTGCAGCGCCAGCTGCATGCACATGGCTGCGCCCACGCCATCGACATCCGGGGCGGTGAGGTGAGCCGCGTCGGAGGTGGAGGCATAACCCAACACTTCGGCCAGGGGCTGCGCCCCACGCCGCAGAGCAAACTCGTACTCTTCTAAGATCAGCACCGCTCCGCCGTCCGACATAACGAACCCATCGCGCCCGGCGTCGAAGGGGCGGCTGGCGGCGGCGGGATCGTCGTTACGGTGCGAAAGGGCGCGCAGCCGGTCGAAAGCGGCGATGCCAATCGGGGTCACGGCCGCCTCCACCCCGCCGGTGATCATCACCCGCGCCCGCCCACTGCGAACCGCTTCGTAGGCTTCGCCAATGGCGTCGGCGCCGGTGGCGCAGGCCGAGGCCACGCCGTGGTTAATCCCTCGCGCGCCGGTGCGCAAGGCGCAGTACACGGAAGGCACATCAATGGTGATGGTGGGAATAAGAAATGGGTTGACTCGCTGCGGGCCTTTTTGATTGAGCACGTCCAGCTCGCGGGTGTAGGTGGCGATGCCGCCCACCCCCGAACCGATGATCACCCCCGCCTGGTAGGCGAAGCCTGGCTGCACTATCAGCCTGGCTTGCTCCAGGGCTTGCTCCAACGCCCCCAGGGCGTATTGGGTGAAGCGATCGGTGCGGCGCGCCTCTTTGGCGTCCATAAACGCCGTTGGGTCGAAACCATGCACCTCCCCGGCGATGCGCACCCCAAAACCGGCGGCGTCGAAACCGGTAATCGGGCCGATGCCGGAACGCCCGGCGATTAAGTTATTCCAGGCTTCGGGGCAATTTAATCCCACTGGGCTAATCACGCCCATTCCAGTAATTACAACTCGTTTTTCAGGCATCGTCACATTATAAACCACGCCCCCAATCTACCGCGCAGTAGTTTGGGGGCGTGAACCGAAACCGTCGCCGGGTTCAGGCCGGCTGCTGATCGCGATGCTGCTTCACCAGCTCGCGGCGCAAAATCTTGCCCACGGTGGTTTTAGGCAGTTCATCGCGAAACTCAACATGCGTGGGCACTTTAAACTTCGCCATTTGATCCTTGCACCAGGCTTGAATTTCTTCTTCGGTGGCGGTTTCACCGGGTTTCAACACTACCCAGGCTTTCACAGTCTCGCCCCGGTAAGCATCGGGCACGCCCGCCACACCCACTTCCAACACCTTGGGGTTAGCGGCGATCACTTCTTCCACTTCCCGCGGCCACACCTGGTAGCCGCCGGGTTTAATCAACTCTTTCTTGCGATCGACGATATAGAAGAAGCCGTCTTCGTCCATACGAGCAATATCGCCGGTGTACAGCCAACCGTCGCGCAGCGCATTGGCCGTCTCGGTGGGCATGTTATGGTAACCAAGCATGATGTTGGGGCCGCATACCACCAACTCGCCCACTTCTCCGGGGGGCATCACCGTCACTTCGTCGTCCAGGCTGATAATGCGGCAGTCAATATCGGGCAGCGGCAATCCAATCGAGCCGGGCGGATTCTTGCCAAACAAGGGGTTGCAGTGGGTGGCGGTGGGCGTCTCAGACATGCCAAAGCCTTCCACCAATTTGCCCCCGGTGAGCGTCTCGAACTTTTCCTTGGTCTCACGCATCAGCGGCGCCGAGCCGGAAATGCACGCCTTGATGGTGCTCAGGTCGTATTTATGCGCTTGCACATCGGGATGGTTATTCAAGGCGTTATACATGGTGGGCACACCTGGGTACACCGTGGCCTTGTATTTTTGAATGTTATCCAGCACATCTTTTAGATCGCGCGGGTTCGGGATCATCACCATGGCGGCGGCCATCTTGATGGCGAAGCACATGCCCGCCACCATGCCATACACATGGAACAGCGGGATAGCCATCAGCACCGTTTCCTTGCCGTCCTCGCAATTCACCATCCACTCGCGCATCATCAGGGTGTTCGCCACCAGGTTGCGATGCAGGGCGACCGCCCCCTTCGATATGCCGGTTGTGCCGCCGCTGTATTGGAACAGGGCGATGTCATCCGGGCCAATCTCCAGCTTGGGGCGGTCTGCGGGGGTGAAGCGAGCGATGAGATCTTTCATCCATATATCGCCTTCGCTTAGCGTCACGCTGAAGCCGCCCTTCTTTTCCTTGGCAATTCCAAACAAGAAAGCCAACACGGGGGGCAGGTATTCCTTCAGATTGGTGACAATCAATGTTCGCAGGCTGGTCTTTGGCTGAGCTTCCTTAATGGTGTTATAGAAGTTGCTCATCACCAACATCACCTGGATGCCGGCATCGTTCACCTGGTGTTCAATTTCGCGGGCGGTGTAAAGTGGGTTGGTGGCAACCACCACCCCGCCGGCTTTAAGCACCCCAAAATAGGCGATCACAAATTGGGGCGTGTTAGGCATGAAGATACCCACGCGGTCGCCTTTCTTCACCCCCAACGCCGCCAGCCCGGCCGCCAGCCGGTCGGTCAGGTCGTCCATCTCTTTATAAGAGACCTTGGCCCCTTTAAAGATCGTACACGGTGCGTTGGGGTGTTTTTTGGCGGCGTCTTCCAGCAGCTTAAACAACGGAATCGCCGGATAATCTAAATGTTCCCGCACACCCTGGTCATATTGCTTTACCCATGGTCGCTCGTCCATTTTTCCCTCCATGCCTATTTAATTAATCAGCCGGATAACCAACAGGGAAGCCCACCAATAACATCACAAAATTACGTACCGTGTCACAATAATCTATTATAGTATACAAGGTTTCAGCCGCCAGTCAAATAAATCAGACAATTCTTACACCCTGCTCAACAGGCGGGGGCATGCCAAACCGGCGCGCCGCTAAGTTTGCGCGCCTGGCGGAGGTGCGGGCGGCCGCGCCAACCAGGCGCGAATCGTGGCTTCAATATCGTCCACCACCCCGGCGTGCATGGGGAACCAATGGATCAGCGGGTCGGTTGGCTTGAACCAGGTGTTTTGCCGGCGCACATAGGTGCGCGTGTTGCGCCGCATCAGCGTCACCGCCTCGCCCAAACTGATCTCGCCTTCCAGGTAGGCGGCGATTTCGCGATAGCCAATGGCTGAGAGGGCCGGCAGCCGGCGCGAGAAACCGGCTTCTAACAGGCGTTGGGTTTCCGCCACCAGGCCTTGCTCCAGCATCAGGTCGATGCGCGCATCAATGCGGGCGTACAGCTCCGGGCGTGGCCGGGTCAAGCCAATCTGCAAGGCGCGGTAGGGCGAGGCCGCCGCGCGGCGCTGCTCGGAAAAGCGCCGCCCGGTAGTAAAGATCACCTCCAGCGCCCGCACGCTGCGCCGCACGTTGTGATAGTCGATCTTTTCCGCCGCCGGGGGGTCTAGCTGAGCCAGGCGCTCGTGCAGCCCCTGCGCCCCCACCACATGCGCCCAGTCTTCCAAGACCTGGCGCAGGCCGGGGTTAGCCAGCACTTCGGGGGGCGTCCACCCCTCCACCACAGCGCGGATATACTGGCCGGCGCCGCCCACCAGCAAAGGCAGCCGCGCCCGCCCCAGGATGGCGTCGATGGACAGGGCGGCCTGTTCCCGAAAGGCCGCCAGGCTCCACACTTCATCCGGGTCAGCCACGTCTACCAGGTGATGCGGCACACCCTGCATCTCGACCGGGGTCGGCTTGGCTGTGCCAATATCCATGCCGCGATAAAAATAGCGCGAATCCGCCGACACCACTTCTCCGTTCAGGCGCTGCGCCAGGTCAATGGCTACGACGGTTTTTCCGACCGCGGTTGGCCCTAAAATAACCGGCAGCGGTTTAAGCGCGTACGGCGTCTTCAAAGTGGACAATTTGCTGCTCTCCGGGGTCGGGGTGCTGCTGGATGGCGATCACGTCAATGCGCCAATCGCCATCCAATTCGGGGTGCGCCAGCAGGTACGCCTGGGCGGCGGCCAGCAGATGGGTCTGCTTGGCGGGGGTAATGCTCTCTTCGGGCAGACCATACGCCCGCCCGGAGCGGGTTTTCACTTCAACAAACACGGTTTCGAGCGGGTGTGGCAGGCGCGCCACCACGTCTATCTCGCCATAACGGGTGCGGGCGTTGGTCTCTACAATCTCGTACCCTTTGCGGCGTAAATAATCGGCGGCCAGGCGCTCGCCCCAATCGCCTAATTGCTGTCGTCTGGTGCGGGTCATCAAATCATCATCCCATTGGCAGGCGCATACACACAAAACAGAACCTGATCGCGCAGCGCGGTGGAGGTTAAGCAGTTTATACCATATAAGCGCCCCGATGGTACAATCGCGGTGTGCAAAGTTCGCCCCTTCATCGCCGCTTACCCAGCGCTGAGCGGTTAAGCTTGCTTTCGGCCACTATTTTGCTGGTCTATGCCGTGGCGCGCTATATTCAAATGCCGGCCCTGGAAGTGGGGACGCAGCTGCCGGGCTTCTACCTTTCACTCAGCATAAGCGTACAAACCATAACGGCTTTTCTTGTGGCGGGCGTCACCGCGGCGGGAGCCGCCTGGCTGCTGCACGATCACCCCGCTCTGCAGCGGCGCAGCTCTGGCGAACATTGGCTTTTGCCCGCCATCACCGCCTGGGCGCTGGGTCTCCCCCTGTTTCAGATGCCGCTGCAGCCGCTGTGGTGGGTGGGCTTTAGCCTGGGCGGGGCGCTCATCATCCTGGTACTCGTGGCCGAATATATGGTCGTAGACGAAAACGAACCCCGGCGCAGCCTGGCGGCGGCCGGGCTAACCGCCCTGGCCTTTGCCCTATACTTGATGTTGGCTGCCGGACTGCGCTTTGCCAACCTGCGCCTGTTCTTGCTCTTGCCGGCCTTAGCAGTTTCCTGTGGGTTGGTAAGCCTGCGTGTGCTGCGCTTGCGCAGCCCACAAACCTGGCGGCCGCTTGCGGCCGGCCTCACCACGCTGATTTCGGTGCAAATGGCCGCCGGTTTGCACTACTGGCCGCTTCCACCGGTGACATTTGGCCTGGCGCTGCTTGGCCCGGCCTACGCCCTCACCACCTATCTGGGCAGCCTGGCCGAGGGGCAGGAAGCCCGGCGCGCCTGGGTTGAACCCGCCATTGTTTTGGCGCTGCTGTGGGGGACGGCGCTGTGGATTCGCTAATCATCCCAATCGCTATTTATCAGGAAATGTTAGCCGAAGTGAGCCGCCGCGCCCCCGAAGAAGCCTGTGGACTGTTGGGCGGCGTGGTGCAGGGCGGGCAAGGGCTGGCAGCGCGCGCCTGGGCGCTAACCAATCGTTTACACAGCCCGGTGCGCTATCAAATCGACCCCCTGGAACAGTTAGCCGCCTTCCAAGCCATGGACGATGCCGGGCTTAGCCTGGTGGCAATCTACCATTCGCACCCACACGGGCCGCCCCACCCTTCGCCCACCGATATTGCAGAAGCTTTTTACCCCGAAAGCGTCTACCTGATCTGGGCGCACGACGGCGAGCGATGGAGCGCCCAAGCCTTTCACATCCAAAACGAACAGACTCATCCAGTTATTATCCAAACGCAGTAACGATATAAATTATTGTGGGTTAAAATAGGTACAGCATACGCATTACATTTATTGAGAGGAAAACCACGAATGAACAGTGTGCTTCTGGCAGTAATTTTGATAGCGGGGGCTTATTTGTTAGGGTCGATTCCGTTCGGTATGGTGATTGTGCGCCTGGCAACCGGAAAAGATATTCGTTCCATAGAGAGCGGGCGCACCGGCGGAACTAACGCCATGCGCGCCGCCGGCTTTTGGGCGGGATTGGGCACTGCCGTGCTAGACTTACTTAAAGGTACAGTGATGGTATGGGTCGCCAAGAGCTTACTACCCGAACTACCCTGGGTGCATGTGTTAGCTCCGCTGGCGGCGGTGCTGGGGCATAACTACTCGATTTTTCTTATCGAACGCAACGAAAAAGGCAAGCTGCGCCTGCGCGGCGGGGCCGGCGGCGCCACCACCGTGGGCGGCGCCTTAGGGTTGTGGGCGCCCAGCATCGGCATCATCATCCCATTAGGGTTGGCTGCGTTGTTTGGCGTGGGTTATGCTTCGCTTGCCACCATGAGCGTGGGCCTCACCGCTACTATCATCTTTGGCTACCGCGCTTTCCTGGGGCTTTCACCCTGGCAATATACCTTCTATGGCATCTTCACCCTGGCGGCGCTAATTTGGGCGCTGCGGCCCAACATTAAACGCCTGGCGAATGGAACCGAGCGCCTGGTGGGCTGGCGAGCCAAGAAACAGCAGCGCTATTCCTCGTCGTCGAACTCTTCCTCTTCGTAATCTTCGTCGTCGGGAAGGGAAATGGGCAGCACGCCATAGATCTGGCGATATAGGGCGCGCAAGTTGCGGCGGTGGAGTTCGCCCGATAGGCCGCCAATCAGTACGCGGCTTTTACCGCAGCTCTCCACCGTGGCCTCGTCCAGCACTTCCTGGGGATATTTGCGCCGCCCGGCTTTGCGCACCACCTTGCGAATATTCGAAAGGTAGGTCAGGTTGTCTTTGATGAAGTTGTCGATCTCACCGCGCAAAACAATATCGCCGTGCCCCTGGACGATATTCTCCAGCCCCAGCTTGGCCATCTTCTTTAGCGAGGTGGTCAGCTCATCAATATCGCCATCTACGATATAGGGCAAGGGCATGGCCGCGTCGCCGGTGAACAGCACCTTATCTTCTTCAATTAGCACGGCGATGTTATCGCGGCTGTGACCGGGCATCGACGAAAGAATAAGCGTTTTTTTGCCCACCCTGAGCGTTAATTCCCCCGATTCAAATGTAATTTGCGGCAGCACCAACTTAACATTGCGATAGATTGGATTGACGCGGCGGGTTTCTTCTAACGAGGCGCGCCCTTTGGTTTCCAGGTTGTGGCGGCACAGGCTGTGGGCGATCACCGTTGCACCGGGGAAGAAGCAATTGCCCCAGGCATGATCGGCGTGGCTGTGCGTGTTAATCACATACTTGACCGGCGCGCCCAGCTCGCGCTCCACAAATTCGCGAATTTGCAGCGCTTCTTCGGGTATCGCCAGGGTGTCAATCACCACGGCCCAACTTGGCCCGATCACCGCGCCGGCGGTCACCTGGGCGTACACCTCGCTCTGAAAAGAATAAACATTATCGGCCACACGTTCACGCTGCATATTGCACTCATTCCCCGAACAAATTTGCATCTTTATTTGCATCGAGAAGAATAGCACAATCGGTTGGGAAAAGCAAGAATACTTAACCAAACCTTAACAAGCAAACAGTAAAAAGCATGGTAATTCCGACAGGTCTTATCCGAACGCCAGCGGTCAGGAGACTCCCCCATGCGGCGGGCTTGACGCAGGTTACCTGGCATGGACGTATAAATACGATCCGCTTGCAGGCAGCGAGCCATACAGCCTGGCGCTTTCCGGGTGTTACGCCGCGTTTGCTTATTAATGTAGACTAGGCTATACTAGGCTTAGCATTGCCTGCAGAATGCTAAAATATATCACTGGAGTAGAGAAATGATTGAAAAACCGATCGATTGGGTAGCAAATCCCTTCAAGCGTCAGGATGGGAAGTTCGAATCGCTGAAGGAGATCCTACCTCCTGAGCTGCCGCGCAAAATCCGCGGTTTTCATCGCCAGATTCCGGGCTATCGGATGAGTCCGCTTAAGGGCCTGCCGAGCCTGGCTGAAAAACTTGGCGTGGGCGGGATTTGGGTGAAGGACGAATCGGCCCGGCTTGATCTCCAATCATTTAAGGTATTAGGGGGATCGTACGCCATCTACCGTCTGATTACAAAACGCTTGGGTCTGGAAGGCCAAGATTTGAGTTTCTCCGACCTGACCGGCGGCAACCTACGGGAAAAACTAGGCGATCTGACCTTCGCCGCAGCCACCGATGGCAACCACGGACGTGGTGTGGCCTGGTCTGCCAAGCAAATGGGCTTTAAGTCGGTTATTTACGTCCATAAATTAACCTCCCAGGCGCGCATCAATGCCATCCAACGCAACGGCGCGAAAATCGTGGTGATTGATGGCAACTACGACGACGCCGTGCGGCAGGTGAATGAAGACGCTCAGCGCAACGGATGGGAGGTCGTATCTGACACTTCCTGGGAAGGCTACGAGGATATTCCCACCTGGGTGATGCAAGGCTACACCACCATGCTGAGTGAAGCCCAAGAACAATTGGCCGGCCAAGGGGTGAGCCGCCCCACGCACATTTTGGTGCAGGCGGGCGTGGGTTCGTTGGCCGCAGCCACAATCGGTTTTTACGCCAGCCTGTTTGGCCGGGATCTCCCCACATCTATCGTGGTTGAACCAACCCAGGCCCCCTGCCTGTTCCGCTCCGCCCAAATAGGAGATGGGAAACCCCATAACGTGACGGATAATCTCGAAACGATCATGGCCGGCCTGGCTTGCGGCGAACCCAACCCCATCGCCTGGAATATCCTCAAAGAGACGGCGGACTTTTTCATGGTTTGCCCCGACTACGTGGCGGCCATGGGCATGCGGGTTTATGGCGTTCCCCTGCGAGGCGATCCCTTTGTAATCTCAGGCGAATCCGGCGCTGTCACCCTGGGCGCGCTCATGTTCATTGCCCGGATGTCTGGCGCGCAAGACCTGCGCGATCAACTTCGCCTCGGCCCCGACTCGCAAGTCTTGTTGATCAATTCCGAAGGCAATACTTCTCCAGATGATTTCCGATATGTCACCTGGGAAGGCGGCATTCCGGTGCCGGAAGAATACAAAATGTACGTTCCCCGCTAAGCGGATAACCTTAAGATGTATGGGGTGATGCGGCCCCGGCTGCCGAACAGCCTGAGCGCCGCATCACCCGGCTCACGGAGCAGAGGGCAGCTGCCCTCTGCTCCGTCCTTTCCAGCCAGCTGCGCGATAAAGGCGGTTACATCAACAGCCGGCTGGCCCCATAGCCAGGCGGGCCCCCATTTGTAACCGACTGTTTACCCCAAGGGTAAAAACTGGGGATACCAAATTCCTCCACGAAAACAGTTGTGTGATATAATCATTCTTCGACCCAAATGCGGGTCGTGTGGTTTCAGGGAATTGTTTTGAACGCTTCAAAAGATGCCCGAGTGATCCAGCGGGCTTTTTTGTTGCCTGGAGTTTTGAATGAGTATTGAATTTGAACATTTCAACCTGCATCCTGAGTTGACGCAGGCTGTCATCGACCTGGGTTATGTTACCCCTACCCCCATCCAGGCCCAGGTTATTCCATTAATGATGGAAGGGGTGGACGTGATTGGGCAAGCCCAAACCGGAACCGGCAAGACGGCCGCCTTTGGTCTGCCGCTGCTTTACCGCATCGACACCACCCAAGGCTTTGTGCAAAGCCTGGTGCTGGCCCCCACCCGCGAGCTGGCCTTGCAGGTATCCGCGGCCATTACCCAACTGGGCCGCACCAGCCATGTGCGCGTGGCCACAGTTTACGGCGGCGCGCCTTACGGCCCGCAAATCACCCAAATTCGCCGCGCCCATGTGGTCGTCGGGACGCCGGGACGCATCTTGGATATGATCAAGAAGAAAATTCTTGAAATCGGCCAGGTGCGCACCCTGGTGTTGGACGAAGCCGACGAGATGCTAAGCATGGGCTTCATCGAAGACATCGAGACGATCTTAGCCGCCACCCCCGCCGAGCGCCAGACGGCGCTGTTTTCGGCTACGCTGCCGGCCCCCATTCGCCGCCTGGCCGACCGCTACATGCGCGCTCCCCGCTCCATCACCATCCAGAGCGAACAGGTGACCTTAGCCGCCATCGAGCAGCGCTTCTACCTGGTGAACGAAGAGGACAAAGCCGCCGCGCTGACGCGCCTGTTCGAAGCTGAAGAGATGACGCAAACGCTCATCTTTGCCGGAACCCGCGCCGAGACCACCGAACTGGCGACCGCCCTATCGAACCGCGGCGTCACCGCCGAGGTGTTGAACGGCGACCTGAGCCAGGAAGCGCGCGAGCGCACACTTAACAACTTCCGGCACAACCTGGTTCGCGTTCTCGTCGCCACCGACGTAGCGGCGCGTGGGCTGGATATTGACGGCATCTCGCATGTGTTCAATTACAACCTGCCCCACGACCCCGAATTATACGTGCATCGCATCGGGCGCACCGGACGAGCCGGCAAAACGGGCGTGGCGATTTCACTGGTTGCGCCCAGCGAAAAGCGTTTGCTGCGCCAGGTGGAAGCGTTCATTCATCAACACTTGACCCGCGCCACCCTGCCTAGCGAAACCGACATCATCACCCGCCGTGAGGGCCGTCTGATGGATCAGGTGCGCACCTGGCTGCGTCGCGGACGCTGCCTGCGTGAACGCGAGATGATCGACATCCTGGCCGCCGAAGGCTTCGACCCGCTAGATATCGCCGCCGCCGCCCTCAAAGTGGCCCGCTCCGAAGAAAAGCAGCGCCCCATCGCCCCCGTGGCGGAGGTGCGCGAATCGGTGCGCGCAATTAGAAGCGGCCGCTCGTACAACGACAATTACGATGCGCCGCGCTCACAATCGCCACGCCGCAATCGCGAAGAACGCGCTGCCCCGGCCCGCCAACCCAAACCCTTTAGCGACGTATCGCACGAACCGGGCATGGTGCGCATGCGCCTGAGTATGGGCAAAGCGCATGGCTTACGGCCTAATGAGGTTGTCGCCATCATCGCATCGCAAGCCAATATCCCAGGGCGTTCCATCGGCAAGATTCACATCCAGCAGAGTCAATCGTGGGTGGATGTGCCCGAAGAGTTTGCGCCGCTGGTGTTGGATAAAACCCGCAACCTTAAAATTCGCCGCCAGGATTTCGAATTAACCCCGGCCTGATATTGTAGTATAATCGGCCCAACTTAATATTGACCTCCGCCGGGAGGAGTAGGCGCGAGCGGCGCTGCCAGAGAAGGATGGCCCAGGCTGAAAGCCGCCTCAGCAAGTCTCCGCCGAATGTCGCCCGGTTTCCACTGCTGGAAGAAAGCGTTTGTTCAAAACGTGAGTAGAACCGCACGGGTAAGCCCGTTACCGCGAAGCTTTACTCGGCGCTTGCGCCGGTTAAGGCACAGAGCGCGCCAGACCCCTGGCGAACTGAGGTGGCACCGCGGAAGGCACGCCTTTCGTCCTCATTGGACGGAGGGCGTTTTTATTTGGAGAACATGATGACCACATACCCGTTTTACCAGATCGACGCATTCACCAATCGCCCCCTTGGCGGCAATCCCTGCGCCGTGGTGCTAGATAGCGACGCGCTGGACGAGGCCGCCATGCTGGCAATCGCCCGCGAAATGAACCTTTCCGAGACGGCTTTCGTGCGGCGTTCGCAGACGGCCGACTTCGCCGTGCGCTATTTTACCCCCGCCGAAGAAATTCCCCTGGCGGGACACCCCACCATCGCTACCACCTACGCCCTGGTTATTTCCGGCCGGCTGGCCCTGCATGGCGACCACCAATCCTTCTTGTTGGAGCTAAAGCATGGCCCCATCACGGTAGAGTTGTTCAACCACGCCGGCCAGGTGCAGCGCATCGTCATGTCGCAGCGCAAACCGCAGTTTTTGGGCCAGGTTCCACCCGCCCAGGCGCTGCCGGCGTTTGGTTTGTCACGCCCAGACCTGCTGCCAGGGGCGGCGCCCGAAGTGGTCAGCACCGGCACACCCCAATTGATGCTGCCCCTGGCCTCGCTCGACGCGCTGCGGCGCGCCACGCTCAACCCCACCCGCTACGCGGCCTTGCGCTCAAAATACGGCTTCTTTAGCCCGCATCTGTTCTGCCTGGAAGGCGCAACCCCCCAAGGCCGCACCTTTGCTCGCCATTTCGGCACACCTCCCGACCTGATGGAAGACCCCTTCACCGGTTCGGCCAGCGGCGGTATGGGCGCCTATCTGTGGAAGCATGGGCTGATTGACCAACGTTCCTTTATTGCCGAACAAGGCCACTGGATGAACCGCCCCGGGCGCGGCACGGTTGAAGTGATCGGCCCGCGCGATGAGATCGACATGGTAAAAGTCGGCGGAGAGGCCGTCTTGGCCCTGCGGGGCGAATTAATTCTCTAAGTTTGCAACCCTTTTACCGAGGCAAAATTCTTAGCCCCACCTGGCTGGGGTAAACCAAAGGAGTATGACGACATGGCAACCCAATTACCGAAAGCCTATGATTTTAACGCCACCGAGCAGCGCATTTACGCCTGGTGGGAAGAAAACGGTTACTTTAAACCCCGCAGCGACCCACAGCAGCCGGATTTCGACCCCAACGTGGAGCCGTTCGTCATTTCCATTCCCCCGCCCAACGTAACTGGCGAGCTGCACCTGGGCCACGCTATGTTCGTTGCGATGGAAGATTTAATGATCCGCTATCACCGCATGAAGGGCTACAGCGCCCTATGGGTTCCAGGCAGCGATCACGCCGGCATTGCCACCCAGCTGCAAGTGGAAAAGGCCCTGGCCAAAGAAGGCCTGACCCGCGAAGGCGTGGGGCGAGATGAATTCTTGCGGCGCACCTGGGAATGGAAGAGCAAATATGGAGCCAGCATCACCCATCAGGTTCGCCGATTGGGGGCGTCTTGCGATTGGGATCGAGAACGTTTCACGCTGGATGAAGGCCTTTCCCGCGCCGTGCGCGAAGCCTTCGTGCGCCTCTATCAAAAGGGCCTCATTTACCGCGGCCCACGCCTGATTAACTGGTCGCCGGGCCTCAAAACGGCCGTCTCAGACCTGGAAGTAGAATATTCAGAAGAAGCCGGCACGTTGTACTACTTCAAATATATGCTCGCCGATAGCGACGACTATCTCCCTGTCGCCACCACCCGCCCCGAGACCATCTTGGGAGATACCGCCGTCGCTGTGCATCCCGAAGACGACCGCTACCGGGCCTATATCGGGCGCGAGGTGATCGTGCCAATCCTGGGGCGACGCATTCCGGTGGTGGGCGACGAGGTGGTGGAGCGCGAGTTCGGCGCTGGCGCGCTCAAGGTGACCCCCGGTCACGACCCCACCGATTTTCAGATCGGCGAACGCCATCATCTGCCGGTGATTTCCATGCTCGACGAATCGGCCCACGTGAATGACAATGGCGGCCCATATGCCGGGCTGGATCGCTACGAAGCGCGCACGCGGCTGTGGGAAGATATGCGCCAGGCGGGCCTGGTCATCAAGGAGGAGCCTTATACGCTCAATGTGCCGCGCAGCCAGCGCGGCGGCGAGGTGATTGAGCCGATGGTTTCTACCCAGTGGTTTGTGCGCATGCAGCCCCTGGCCGAACCGGCCCTCCAAGCCGTGCGCGACGGGCGCATCAAGATCATACCCGAACGCTTTAGCAAGGTGTATTACAACTGGCTGGAAAACATCCAGGATTGGTGCATCAGCCGGCAGCTTTGGTGGGGTCACCGCATTCCGGTATGGCACTGCGCCGATTGCAGCCAGATGACCGTCGCGCGCCAAGACCCCACCGCCTGCGCCTCGTGCGGTTCGGCCAACCTGCACCAAGACCCCGACGTGTTGGATACCTGGTTTTCTTCCAGCTTATGGCCCTTCTCTACCCTGGGCTGGCCGGAAAACACTCCCGACCTGCAATACTTTTATCCCACATCGATTATGGAGACGGGATACGACATCTTATTCTTCTGGGTGGCGCGCATGATTATGATGGGCCTGGAATTTACCGGGCAGCCGCCCTTCCACACGGTGTATCTGCACGGGCTGATTCGCGACGACCACGGGCGCAAAATGAGCAAGAGCTATGGCAATGTCATCGACCCTCTGGCAACTATGGACGAGCTGGGAACGGATGCGCTGCGGTTCACCCTGTTAGTGGGGTCTACCCCCGGCAACGACATGAGCTTAAGCGTGAGCAAGGTGGCGGCCAATCGCAACTTCGCCAATAAACTGTGGAACGCTGGTCGCTTTGTGATCCATGCAATCGACGAACTGGAAGCCAGGCCGGGCGGCGTCTCGGAAGGCGGCGACCGGCAAGAGGTCTACAGCCTGGCTGATTCGTGGATCTGGAGCAGGCTGCAAAGCCTGGGGCGCGATGTAGAGCGATTGTTTGGCGCGTACCAGTACGGCGAAGCCGGCCGGCAAATTTACGATTTCCTGTGGTCCGATTTCGCCGATTGGTACCTGGAAATCGCTAAGCTCCAGTTAGCCGCAGGCGGCGAACAGGCTGCTAACACCGCCGCCTACCTGGCCCGCATTCTGGATACCACCCTGCGCCTGCTGCACCCCTTCACACCCTTCGTGACCGAAGAGCTGTGGGGGCATTTGCGCCGGGCGCTTTTAGATTCGCCCCTTAAGGCGGAGGCCGAAAGCTGGCCAGAGGCGCTTATTATCGCTCGTTGGCCCGAAGCCCGGCCGGAGGAAGGCTGGGAAACGGCCAAGGTGGCTGAGTTTGAGCTGATCCAGGAGATGGTGCGCGCTATCCGCAACTTGCGCGCCGAAAAGAATGTCAAGCCTGGGCGGCGCATCCCGGCCATATTCGTCTCGAAAACACACGCCGAGATGCTTCACCAACAGGGCGCCGTGTTGGCGGGGTTAGCCGGTTTGGAGGCGGGGTCGGTGGCGGCGCTCAAAGAGATCGACGCCAAGCCCGATGGGCATATCGCCCTGGTGGTGGGGCCGGTGGAAATTTTCTTGCCTTTAGCGGGCCTTGTGGACGTGGAAGAAGAGCGCGCCCGCCTGCAAAAAGACCTGGCTGACACCCAAGCGCAAATCGAACGCCTGGGCGCGCTGCTCGGCTCATCCTTCGCCGAAAAAGCCCCGCCGCCGGTGGTGCAGAAAGAGCGCGAAAAGCTGAGCGCCTATCAAGACACCGCCGCCAAACTCCAGGCGCAAATTGCCGCGTTGGAATAGCGGCTAAAAACACCCCCTCGCGCCGGCTGGGTCTTAAGTTGCAAACTGCTCGTTATCGATAGAACCGGGACCCAGCGGCGTGCCTTTCCTGCTCGGCCAACCTATATGCCGCCGCGCCGCTTCCTGATTATCGCCTGCTGCTCCGGCAAACGGGCGTAAAGATAATTCATCTCAATCATCCGGCTGCGCACCCAGTCGTTCATATCTTGCGCTTGCATACGCCACTGCCAGTTGGCCCAGCGGCCTGCAACAGATAATGACATTCCTCCCCGGTTAAGATTGAGGGAATAGTTCACCGGCCGGTCGCCTGATCTGGCAATATGCAATTAGGTATGGGGCCTTCTAGAACAGCATGGGCAATTGGCGGCTGGTTGCCATCATTTCAGCAGCCTGATAGCCTGGTTTGATAATTAAAGCCTCGTCCATCTTATTGCGCAAAGCTTCGCTTGCCCCTACATGATAAAAATGGGTAAAGGTTAGCAAAATATTGCCCTGCCAATGGAGAGGAATATGTTCATTAAAGCGGTATTTATTTTCTTTCCACATACTCAAAGCAAAACCCACTCGCGGTGGTAGACTGCGCATGGCTTTAGCCAGCAAAATAGCTTTTTCTTCATCCCACGCGCTAAAGTAATCGGTATGTCTACCAACATAAGGCGGGTCTACATAGATGAAATCACCCAATTCCGCCAGCTTCACGCATTCATGCCAATCGGTGCTGGTGAAAAGCCAATCTTTCCCATGCATCACCTGGGCGACTTTCGCCACCTGGTTAGCAATTTTAGTCACATAGGCCGGGCGAAAACGATCCGGCTTTTGGCAAAATGGCACATTAAATTCGCCTTTACTATTAAAGCGCATCACGCCATTAAAAGCTGCCCGAGAAAGGAATAAGAAATCTAAAGGTGAACCTTCCTGGTTAAAACGGCGGCGAACAACATAGTAATAACTTTCCTTGCCTGTATATCCACCTTGTTCTAGTTTTTTACCTTCTATAGCAAGGTGATTCTTTACATCCAAGGGGGTGATTTGCCCTTCGTAGATGGCTTTATAGAATCGGATGATATGCGGATTAATATCATTTATCAGTGCTTTTTGCGGTTTTAAATTAAACGCCACTACCCCACTGCCACAAAACGGTTCAATCCATCGTCCTTGACCGTCCCACTTAATGGACTGTAAGATAAACGGTACCAACTGTGTCTTGATTCCCTGGCATTTAATGGGTGGTACGATTGTCTTCTCAATAAGCTTGGGTAAAGCCATTATTTACCTATATTTCTATATGCGATGTAAGATGCCAGGTTGTTGTAGGGCCTTTTAGGCAAGTCTACGGCCCGCGCCATATCTTGAGTCAAGTAAAACATCCAATAATCATCAAAAATTTCTCTTCCCAAGTTAGCAAAAGGACCAGACCCGGCAATTAAATCGTCTATCTTTGTTACAGAACCGATATTTCTAGTATTTCCGCTACCAGGTCGGTCGCTTGCAATAAGATATTTCTCTTGAGCGAAAAATTGAAAGTTATTGATTACCGAGGTAATAGAATGCAATTCACCAAGTTGATAAATATTAAGATCATCATGACCCTTGACCTGGGAATAAATTACACCTAATACAAAATGGCCCAAGTAAGTGTTGTAGGGATAAGTAATATTTTTTGCTTTATCTCTTTCTCGGAAGTAACCCGTAAAACAGCCCAAGGTCATACCATTAACTTGAGAATCGTTTTTTCGATAGGTAGTCTTTAAATCCAGGGCAAAACGATTGCCGCTCTTGTCGATAAACGTGATATCAGGATAAAAGTTTTGCTGCGCTGCCAATTGAATTATTAACCCATATCGATTACCAAATTCTACCAGCTGAGGAAACAGCAATATTTCCATAATCTTGGAAATAACTTTTGTATCGGTACTGACTGCGTAAATATTCTGGTAAACGTCAATAAAACCTTTGACAATCCAATCGCCGGAGGAAGTTGAAACGGCCTGGTTAAACTGAGCCGCTTGTTCCTGTAAAGCAAATAAAAACGTGTGAGCGTCTATAGTAATTTACACCTTAGGAAAGATTGTCCTGGGCGCACGAGAGATTAGATGCCGCGCCGCTTCCTGATTATCGCCTGCTGCTCAGGCAAACGGGCGTAAAGATAATTCATCTCAATCATCCGGCTGCGCACCCATTCGTTCATATCTTGCGCTTGCATACGCCACTGCCAGTTGCCGGAAGGGTCGCCAGGATAATTCATGCGGGCGCGATTATCCAGGCTCAGCAGGTCTTGCATCGGAGCGATGGCGACTGCGGCGACCGAACTCCAAACTGCGCGAATCATATCCCACGATATATCACTGCCATCCCGCCCCAGGTAACGGCGGCAGAAGTCACGCTCATTTTCGGGTACGCGCTCATACCACCCCAAGGCGGTATCGTTATCATGTGTGCCGGTATACATCACACAGTGCGGCGTCACGTTGTGGGGCAAAAATGGATCGCGCGGGCCAAAACCAAAGCCAAACTGAAGAATTTTCATCCCGGGAAAACCAAAACTATCGCGCAGATCTTCAACTTCGGCGGTGATAACGCCCAAATCCTCCGCAATGAGGGGCAGGTCGGCCACTTCTGATTCCAGCACATTGAAGAAATCTTTGCCAGGGCCGGGCATCCACCGCCCGCGCTGGGCGGTTTTAGCCTTGGCGGGCACTTCCCAATAGCCCACAAACCCCCGAAAATGGTCAATGCGCAGGAAATCGACCATGGCGAGCTGAGCGCGAATGCGCCTGATCCACCAGGCGTAGCCGGTTTGGCGATGGACTTCCCAACGGTATAGGGGATTACCCCACAATTGACCGGTTTTCGAGAAATAATCCGGCGGCACCCCGGCAATCACCGTCGGCTTGCCCTCATCGTCCAGGTAGAATAATTCGGTATGCGCCCAAACATCGGCGCTATCGGGAGCCACGAAGATCGGAATATCGCCAATAATACGCACCCCGCGTTGGGCGGCATGCTTACGCAACTGCCCCCACTGGCGAGAAAAGATAAATTGGTTAAACACGTAGCGATTAATATCTTCAGCATATTGACGGCGCGCCTCCAACATGGCGGATTCGCGCCGGTCCCGCCAGGGGGCTTCCCATTCCGACCAGGCCTTGCCGCCATGGACTTCTTTGAGCGCCATAAACAGCGCATAATTTTCTATCCAATCGGCCTGCTTCAGGCGGAACTTTCGAAAAGCCTGTTTTAATGCCGGGCGCGCCGATGTTTTAAAATTCTGATAAGCCTGGCCCAGCAAGGCCAGCTTCCATGGAATCACCTGCCCATAATCCACTTTTTCATTAGGAAATTCTGGCAGAGCCTGAAGATCTACCGGACGCAGCAAGCCATCTGTAATCAACAGATCGGGACTAATGAGGTAAGGATTGCCGGCAAATGAAGAGAAACACTGGTAGGGCGAATCCGCGAATCCTGTAGGGCCAAGCGGCAGTACTTGCCACAACGAGCAGCCCAGGGAGGCCAGGTAATCTATCCAAGCCCATGCACCCGGGCCAATATCGCCGATGCCGTAAGGCCCCGGCAAACTGGTAGGATGCAGCAACACGCCTGAAGCACGTTGAATTCTCATAATTACGAATCCACCAAAAATGGTGGGCGATGGACATCCAAGGTAGTTTGAGGCGTTATTTCCATCGCACCTTTATAATCTGCTTCGTTTATATCATGCGGAATTACCGAACCGGGCATCACCACCATTCCCGGTAGAACAATACTTTTCTTACCGATCGTGGTAATCACCGGGTGCAAGCCTTCTTTTAAACCGCCAATGCGTGCATTTGCTTCCACAATCACGCGCTTATCGACCACGCTGCGCTCGATGATAGCATTGGCGCGAATTACTGCATCGGTAAGGATGATCGATTCGCGAATCACTGCGCCGCTTTCCACTCGCACACCTGGACCCAAGATGCTGCGCTCCACGCGCGCTCCCGCGGCGATGATGCAGCCATCCGTCAGCATCGAGTTATGCACTTCCGCCCCACTGGCAATGCGCACGGGAGGGCGTTCTTCGGTGCGGGTGTGCACCACCCACGCCCGGTTAGCGAGATCGAACGGAGGCGGATCGTTCAACAAGTCCATGTGCGCCGACCAATAAGACTCGATTGTTCCCACGTCTACCCAATAGCTATCAAAAGGATAGGCCATCACACACTTATCTTCTTTAAGTAAGTGCGGCATAATATCTCTACCGAAGTCATGCGTGGATGTTGACACGTGGTGGTCTTCCCACAAGGCGCGATCTAACACATGGGTGTTGAACAGGTATACGCCCATATTAACCAGGTTGGATTTTGGCTCAGGAGGTTTCTCGGTAAACCCAATGACCCGGTCGTTCTCGCCCACTTCTACGATGCCAAAACGCGAGGCCTCTTCGATGGGCACACGTATAACCCCGATGGTCAAATCGGCTTTATGGCTCATGTGAAAATCATACAAGGCGCGGTAATCCATGCCGTAAATATGATCGCCGGATAAGATCAGGATGTGCTCAGGGCCGCCCCGTTTGATGAATAAAAAGTTCTGCTGAACGGCGTCGGCGGTGCCGGTATACCAATCAGAGCCTTCGCCCCTCCGATAGGGGGTGAGGATGCTCACTCCGCCGGTAAAGTTACGGTCTAAATCCCATGGTACGCCCGAACCAATATGTTCGATCAATGAATGCGGGCGGTATTGGGCTAAGATCATAACATCCGATATGCCGGAATTAATGCAATTGGATAGCGTGAAGTCGATGATACGATATTTGCCAGCAAACGGCACAGCCGGCTTGGTGCGCCTGGAGGTGAGCGTCCCCAAGCGTGAACCTTCGCCCCCCGCCAAAATAAGAGCTCGAATTTTCATAGTTTCCCTCTTCTACCCATCTTTGAGGGTGACGCCCAAAGGTGGCTAACAAGTATAAAAGACAGGGGGGAATGCATTTCCACCCTGTTGTCATATAATTGTAACCGATTTTCCCACTTAAACAAAAGCGCATAAATTCCGGATTAATTCCTTAACTATTTCTAAACTGTAAGGAGTTGTCTGGCAAACACGGGTATAATTTAGCACATTGAATACAAAACCCAATCAAATCTTAATCTTTCATGGAGAACTTCATGGGCTTACAAGCCTTTAGCGTTCACGCCCACTTCTACCAACCCCCGCGTGAAGACCCGCTTAGCGGTCAAATTCCACTTGAAGCCGGCGCCGCCCCATATCCTAACTGGAATGAGCGCATCCACGCCGAATGTTACCGCCCCAATGCCGAGCTGCGTAATTTTGAGCATATTAGTTTTAATATCGGCCCCACCTTGTTTGCCTGGCTCACCAACTATCACCCGGCAACCGCCCGCCGCATTATCGAGCAAGACCGGCTAAATGTGCGCCGGTTTGGGGTTGGTAACGCCCTGGCACAAGCCTATAACCATACCATCTTACCACTGGGCAATTACAACGATAAAGTAACCCAAATTTACTGGGGTATGGCCGATTTCACCGCTAATTTTGGCCGCCGCCCGCAAGGCATGTGGTTACCGGAAACAGCGGTAGACTACGAGACTCTAGACGTAATGGCCCAAATGGGCCTGGAGTTTACCATCCTGGCCCCTTGGCAGGCTGAAGGCAGTGTTGACGCTACGGAACCACACCTTGTTCCCCTTGCGGATGGCCGCCGGATGAACGTGTTCTTCTATCAGCAAGAGCTAAGCGGGCAGGTGAGCTTCAACCCAGATCTGACGGTTAACGCCGACCGTTTCGCTCAATACGAATTGCAGCCGCGCTTTAACCCCGAAAAGACCCGCCGTGGCGAACCTCAAATGGTGATGATTGCTTCGGATGGAGAGCTGTACGGGCATCATCAGTGTCTGCGCGACCGCTTCCTGGCCCGCCTGGTGGATGGAGCCGCTTCGTCTCTGGATATGACCCCCACCTACCCGGCCCGCTGGTTGCTAGACCATCCCACGCAGCTGCGGGCAGCCATCCGTGAGCGCACCTCGTGGAGTTGTCATCACGGAGTGAGCCGCTGGACCGGCGAATGCGATTGCACCCCCGCCGACCGCGCCTGGAAAAACCAATTGTGGCGCGCCCTGGAACACCTGGCCAAAGACTTGGATGTGCAATACCACAACGCCGCGCGGCGCTTCGTGACCGATCCCTATCGCCTAAGGCAGCGTTATATTCATGTCATGCTGGGTCAAATGTCGATTGGAGCCTTGTTGGCGGAAGAAGGCGCATCAAGCCTCACCAGCGAACAGCAAAATCGTTTGCACCTGTGGCTCGAATCGCAGCGTGAACGCCAACGCATGTTTACCTCTTGCGGATGGTTCTTTGAGGATTTCGACCGCATCGAGCCGCGCAATAATCTGGCCTACGCCGCCCAGGCCGCGCGTCTGGCACACCAGGCCGGCGGCGACGATGTGAGCAGCGAGGTGTTAGCCGCGCTTGAAACAGTCGCCAGCCATCGCAGCGGCTTAAAAGCCATCCAGGTCTTCAAAGAATTCCTGGCTGCTTAGCCCTCCAGCTACGCTAACCAGGATAAATCGTTACTGATAACCAACTCACGCATCTTCGTCAGATGCGTGTTTTGCATTGCAATAGGACGGCTCATTAAGTGATGGCGGGTGATCAACGCTTGAACATCTGCATCATTATCGTAGGTCATCATAAAACGCGCCTGGCATGTTTCCATCAATGAAAATAGGCGCTCATGGGGAATAACATTATGCGTATACAAACGCGATCCGGCCCGTTTTCCACTGCCCGCCGTGTAGGGGGGGTCAATAAATAGGGCCGCCTCCGGTTTGTTCTTATATGCATCAACCCATTCTAAACCATCGCCATGAACGAAGGTCAACTTATTGCGAATGCGTCCAATATCTCGGATACGTCGGGCTAAAGTCTGAGGATACCAGCGAGATTTAAGTCCCTTGCCCGCCTCCCCATTTTTTTACCAGCCCTGCGCCTTTCGCCATAATTCCGCCGTGATTAACCCGATTTAATAATATCGTTTTAAATGCGCGCCCCTGGATAGAATCTGGTTCATCAGCCAATACCCGATTCACATGGTTTAGATTAAGGTCGAATTTCTCAATCCGCTGTGCTAACCACTCGCCTTCTCCCAGTGTGATGATGGTTTCCCATACCGCGCGGCCACTTGTTGGTCTAATTCCACCAAAGTGATATGCTCAGCCAGGTTCTCGAAAGCCACCGTTAATCCGACGATTGCGCCGCCGGCAAAAGGTTCCAAAAATTCTTTCGGTCTCTTGGCGAGCAGCCAATGGAATATATAGGGGACCATCCATGTCTTTCCACCAGGATATCGAAAAGGGCTGCGGTGCTTAACCAAAGCCACATTAATCACCTGATCTGTCGAGGGCTTAAAAAGTGGAAGTTGTTGCAAAATGAGCCTCTTAGATGGCAACAATAAACTAAGGAGTATCCGTTTGCGTTATCCCAAGTTTCTTGCGCAGCTTCCATTCAAGGGTCTGCTTGAATGTATCCATGCTGCCTGAGGGCAGGGTTGAGAGCCGCTCTATCCTCTACCGGAAAACCAAACACTTCACACAGGGATGGTTTTTGAGTCATACCTACCTGAGCTTATCTAAGCGGTAGGCCGACTTTTCTTCGGCAGACAGTAGATTTAGCGCCACCTGGTAGGCGAAGCGCACCCGGCGGTTAAGCTCCACCGTTGTGAGCGTTTTGCCGGCCATTTGAACCATAGCCAGGGCAAAAGTCCACCACACCAGTTCGTCAAAAGCTTCTTTTTGGAACCATTCTACGCCCTGGTAGCGGTTGACATGCCAGAAGGTGCGCACCTGCGGTTGATCGAGCCAGTACGCCAGCAGCACAGCCGCGGCGGCGTCGGGCGTGGGCTGTTTCAGCCATGCGGGGGCGCCTAGCAGCGTCTGCATTAGTAAAGCGGATCGACTCGCCCGCCCGGCCTCCACGCCCATACCGGTCAATGTCTGCACCATGATCTTATCCAAAATCCACTCGCGGAAACGTAGGCCTGCCCGCTCAGATGGGTTTTCCACCGGCTGGCCCGGTTTGCCCAGCGGGATGACGATCTGAGTATTTAGCAGCACGCCCCACACACCGGCCTCGCCCAGGCGCAGCGCCAGGGGTTCCGAGGGACCGGCCATCAGATACTTAATCGCCTGGCGTACTCCCGGCGGGCGCTTCTCCAGGTCGCGATTGAGGCTGCTCAGCGTCAAGAGTGAGCGCACCCCTTCCACAATCTCACGCCGCACCGTCAACGCATCCACCGGCGTTAGCACCGGCGCTTCTTTTGCGCGGGCGCTCTTCTTTAAGGGGCCGACTTTCTTAACGGCTGCGCCGGATTCCACCATGGCAGCCGGCGACTTCTGCGCCAAAGGAGGCTCTTCCGCCTCCAATGGGGTCCCGCCGGTTGGCTCCGGCGGCGCGGCGGGCAGATCGCCTTGGTTAACCAAGAAATGTTCAATTGCATCAATTACCACGGCCGCCTTGCGCTCGGTCTCTTCTAGCGCCATTTCATAGTTCATCGGCTCGTAATGCTCGTCTTCCAGGCGATTCTGAATCAACCACCCGAACATGCCCGGGTTAACCAGTTCGCGGTACGGCACAAGGATCTCGCCCAGTTCCAATTCGGCGCGGGCTTCTTCAATGCTTTGCACCCCACGCCGATCAAGGAACTTCCACAAACGATAATACTCGCCCTTTTCATCGCTCACCTGTCGCCAATCCACGAAAACGTTCGCCTGGTAAGCGTTCAATTCCAGGTATAGACCCTGCTCGGTCAACTCGCCCGACGAGCGAATATATTCCAGGCCGGTTTTCATATCGCGGAAGATGGTAAACGTCTCCGGTCCGGCGGTGAGGCCCAGCATCTCGCCCAGGCTGTTCTGGCGCAGCACTTTCTCATCGCCCACGCCGGTCTTGATAGCGTAAGCCGCTGAGGTATTGATCCAGCCGCTCGTGTCGGCGAAGCGATTGTGATACACCACCAGGGCGCGCTCATCGCCTCCCTGGTTAGAGTAGGCGAAGACATCTTCATTCACGAAGCCTTCCGGTGTGTAGAAATCGTACAAGCGGAAGTTGACCGCATCGGCGAAGATGTAGCGTCGGCGCAGCAAGGGGAAGATTTCGCGCTCGTGGCGCGCCACCAGGTCTTCATCGGGCTGCTCATGCCACTTGGGGTAGCGAAATTCCATTCCGTATTTTTCGGTAAAACCTTCAATCTGTCCATGCCCCAACATTGGCAAACCGGGCAGCGTGGTTAACAAGGTGCAAACCCCAAAGTATTTATCACCCTTACCAAACTGATCCACCGCCGTGCGCTCATCGGGGTTGTTCATGAAGTTGACATAGCGTTTGATAATTTCGATGTCAAACTCCATGGTGTTTTTGATCACCAGGCGATATTCATTATTGCGCTCGTCGCGCATCATATTCATGAATGCGCTGTTATAGACGCGGTGCATGCCCAGTGTGCGCACGAAATAGCCTTCCATAAGCCAAAAAGCTTCGGCCAAAAGCAGCGTATCGGGAGCCTCTTGCGCCACGCGATCGACCACCGTGCGCCAAAACTCTTCGGGGAAGGCTTCCTCAAATTGCTGATGGGTGAGGCCATGCTCGGAGCGACTGGCGATATCGCCGCCAGTGCCTGGTTCAGGGAACCATAACCGCTGGAAGTGGCGCTTCGCCAGGGTCATGGCCGCATCGAACCGAATAATGGGAAACATACGCGCCACATGCAGAATGGTTTGAATCACGGCTTCGCGCACCTGGGGAAGTAAGTAGTTCAACTGGGCGGTATCGTTCCAGGGCATGGTCGTGCCATCGTTGCCGTGGTAAATGTAGCGGGTGTCGCCAGTCCATTGATCCACCCGTTTAAAGACCACCGCCGCATCGGTGCTATCGTAATAATGGTCTTCCAGGAAAATGCCCACGCGCTCATCCCAACTCAAGTTGGCGCCGTTAAAGGTGTAGGTAGGGAAGGGACTGTAGGGCAGCTGCACAAACCAATCGGGATGCTCAATAACCCACCGCGAATCGATGCCCATGTGGTTTGGAACCATATCGGAGGCCAGGCGAATGCCGGCGCGGGAAGCTCGCCGGCGCAGCACATCGTAAGCTTGATCGCCGCCCAGGTCTGTGGCGATGTCGTAGCTCATCAACGAATAAGCCGAGGCCACCGCGTCGGTATTGCCGCGCATCTGTTTGATGCGCTGCGAAGCCACGCTGCGCTCCCACAGGCCAATCAACCATAGGCCCGTCACCCCCCAACGGCGCAGCATGTCTAACTCTTCCTGAGGAATTTGATCCAGGGTGTGAATATCGCGCTGATATTTGCGCGAAAGCTGATCGAGCCACACATAGGTATTCTTCGCCATTAAAACCAGGCGCGGCATCCAATCCAAATCGGGGCTAAAATTTTCGGGTTCGTCGTATAAAGCGCTGGTGAACTGTATCACCGGGGTTTCCCCGCCGGGGCCGGGAGGAAATATGGGCTTAGTCTCTTCCCGTACCATATCCAGGCTAGAAAGCACCCGCAGCATCACATCGCGCAGGTATTCCACGTAATCGCTGCCCAAAAACTCAAGCTGCTCTAACAGCGAGCCGGGATGTAAGCGCGCCGGCGAAAGCAGCACATCCAGCAAATTCTCGCCGCGGGGGCCGAAGGAGGGCTGCGTGGCAAAGAATGCGTAGAGGCTGGGAATCACGCGGGAGTAAGCGGTTAGTTCTACCAGGCGAGCATCGTCAAACAGTTCCTTAAAAGGCTCAAAAGCCGGGTTCTGATTGGCAGCCCACAGCATAATCAGTTCTTCCAGGGCAATCAGCCGGTTAGGCATCACAACACCATCGGGATCGGGCGAGCTGGTATTTAAATATTCTTCTTCGGTTTGCTCCTGCCGGTAGACCGACAAGGGAGGAAATTCATGGGTAAACTGGCGCAGCGTCTGCTCCACATCGGCTGCGCCCACATGCACCATCAGCCAATCCAAGGCTTCGCGCATGGCGTGCGGGTGCTGCCGGCGATATTGGCGAAACAGCTGGTGGAGCAGTTCATCAATCAGCCCTAACGCATTAATCAAACTGGCCTGAACGGCAACATCGGGGTGTTGATCTGCGCCACGCGCCTGGTTCATGGCCTGGGCGAATTGGCGAGCGGCTAAGAAGTTGCCAAAAATGACATTGCCGCTCGTGGTGAATAAGGATTGATCAAACTGGTATCTTTGGCGCGCCTGGCGCGAAATATGAAATTCAAACATAGTCGTTTACATCCCTAATAGAACATCAAAAACCCGCCATAAGCCGGCGGCTTCTTCCTAATATGTTATTTCCCCATTGCGCCAAGTATAGCACAAGATTATACAGCGTTGACAGCGGCTTGCGCTTAACCAGCCGCTTATCCCCCCTGGTAAGGTAGTATACTTTATAATATTTGCAACCTGAAAACCAACCTGCCAGCATCATGCACTTTTATGCTGCGGAAAATACAAAAGGAATAAAACATGCCCTTTACCTCCCTGATCACACCGCAAGAGCTGCTGCCCCACCTTTCAGACCCCAATTGGCTGGTAATCGATGGGCGCTTTTTACTTGGCCGCCCCAACGAGAAAGAAATGCAATATTCCAGGGCGCATATCCCCGGAGCGGTGTACGCCCACCTCAAGCGCAACCTGTCCGCGCCGGTTGAACCAGGCCTAACCGGACGGCATCCGCTGCCCAGCCGCGAAGAAACCGCCCGCCGATTTGGAGAAATGGGGGTTGGCCCAGAAACACAAGTGGTGGTGTATGATGACTTTGGCGGCGCATTGGCCGCCGGACGCGCCTGGTGGCTGCTGCGGTGGATCGGCCACGAAGCCGTGGCGATTTTAGACGGGGGCTGGCCTAAATGGCTGGAGGAAGACTACCCCACCATGGGCGGAGTAGAAACGCGCTCATCGCAGCCACTGCCGGTGCTCCCAGCCTTAGAAGAAACGGTTGACCTGGCCGATGTTGAGCGCATCCAGTTCGACCCCTCCTACCGGCTGATTGATGTGCGAGCGGGTGAACGCTACCGCGGCGAAACCGAACCGATTGATCGCATCCCCGGTCACATCCCCGGTGCGATCAACCTGCCCTACACCAGCGTGATGGCCGCCGATCATACCTTTTTGTCGCCGGAAGCGCTGAGGGCGGTATTCACCCCCGTCGTGGGCGACACCCCCGCCGAACAGGTGGTCTTCTACTGTGGTTCGGGGGTCACTTCCGTGCCGGCCATTTTGGCTTTCCGCCGCGCCGGGCTTGGTGCGGCTAAGCTGTACCCTGGCTCGTACAGCGAATGGATCGCCGACGGAACCCGCCTGGTGGTTTTGGGCGACACCCCATAGCTGAAAATTCCGCCTTGCGGTTTGTGTGATATAACCTGGGGGGCGAAAGATGCCCGGCTCATCGGGCTTCAGAGCGCCTGGTCGCCGCCATACAGCGTTGGCGGCGACCAGGCGCTTAATAAGCACGACCGGACGACTTATCGGGGCGATGCAAGGCCACAGTTTTGAGGGCGCGGCACAGTCTCAGACGCGGCGCAGGTTTAGTTATGGTTTCACATCCCAATAAATGGGCGGTTCGGCAAAGCTATCCAATTCCATTTGCCCGCCCTTCAAATCTACCAACACCAGGCGGTAATCCACACCTTGCTGTTGAATGACCACCAGGCGCTGGTCGTCCACCCAGCGAAGATCTTGCAGACCAAACTGTGCTCCGCCCAGTGGCTGCGGCGTGCCGTCTACCCCGCCAACCCAGGCTTCTTGCAGCTCTCCCAGGCTGTAGGCCAACTTTTTGCCGTCAGGCGACCAGCCAAACAGGCGCACGTTCACGCCGCCGGCCACGACCAGTTCGCCTTGCCCATCGTAGGTGGCGATCACCACCTGGCGCTGATCATTTTCACCAGGGCGCAGGTAGGCAATACGGGCCAAATCGGGCGAATAGACCACCGGTTGTTCAAAGAATGGCACAGCGTTAATCCGCCCCACCTGCTGCGCTCCGCCTTCCAACGAGATCTGCCACAACGTGGTGGGAGCCGCCGGCTGGGCCAGCGGGTCGGCCGGGGGCAGAGCCAGGCGCAGCGCATCCCCATTATTCGACCAATGCGGATCGACATAATAGCGGTACTCGCTGTAGGTGGTTACGCTGGGATAATCCATCACCTTGCGATAGTCGCTGCCGTCTCGCTTACTCAACAGTAGGGCGTCGGTTTTACTCAGGGCTACATATTTCCCATCGGGAGAAAAGGCGAACATACCGCCCCAACCGGAAAGGAACAGGTGGCTAATCTGTCCACTGTCGGCGTCTACCAGGTGCGCATCGTCGAGCAAGTTTAACCCCGGCCCGTTGAAAACCTGCTGCGTATTGAAGGCCAGGGTGCGGCTCTGGCCCACCCAAGCGAATGCAAATGGCGTCACCGCCACTGCAGCGGGGTCGCGCACGCCGCCGCCGATCTCGTCCAGGTCGGCCACCGACACCAAACGGCGCTCATCACCGCTCTCCAAATCTACCACCCACAGCTCGGTGTGAAACGTATCGAACGGGCGCAAGAAGGCCGCCAGCCGGCCATCCGGCGAAAGGCGAGGCTTGAACACGCTGCCCTGGGTGGCAACCTGGCGCGCCTGACCGTTACGCCACAGCCAGAGACGTTCGGCCTTGGTGTAAGCCACGCTGAACGAACCGCCGCCTTCCACCGGCAGCTGCGTCTCATCGACAGCCGGGGTAACCGGCAGAGGTGGTGTGGGATGGTTGGGGGTATCCACCGCCTGGACGGGGGTAGATTCAGCCTCCGGCAGGGTGGGGGTTAGGGTTTTGATCGAAGCATATTGTGAGAAATTGCACGCCAATAAGCTCGCGCCAAAAATCAATGCCGCAGCGGCCTGCTTGAACCGATGATGTCTATTCATTACGCCTCCTCATGAACACCTGCTGCCCATCTTATCATGAGCGCAAGACGCTTGAAACAGCGCATTCGTTCCGCGGCGGTTAACTGGCGGCGCGTTTGAAAGCAGCGGTGATGCATGATGCGGCCTGGCGGGTTAGTGCGGCCGCGGACGAATGGTCATCAAAGATAGCGAGACTGATCGATTTCGCGGCGCAATTTCTCTTCTTCGCTCAAGGTGGCCGCCTGTTCTTGGGCGGCGTCTTGCTCCTCAGCAGCTTCGGCGGCTGCCAACATGGCCGGTGAGGCGGCCGGCGAAATTTGCATTTTGCCGCAGAAGGGGCAGCGGGTCAGCTTGCCAAACACCATGTTAGGCGCAAAAATTCCACGCGGGTAAGGTCGCCCGCAGCGTCTGCAAATCGTCCCGCCAGCAATGCCGTAGTTGCGCGCCGCACCGGCGGGCAGCCGCTGAAGCTTACGGTTTGGCAGCATCGCCGGAAGCATCGACAGGAGAATAAGCAAGAAGGTAATCCCTATAATTGGAGCGGCTATCTTCAGCCCCACCCGGAAGCCCTCCTCCGCCGGAGTAAAGGTAACAACAATCTCGTTTGACCGTACATTCCGCCCACCAGGCAAACTTCCAACGGCCTGCAAACGGTGTTCACCCAAGGCATAACTATCGGTCACAAAGCGTAAATCAAACGGAGCAGTGGTCACCGTGCCCATGGGTGCGCCGTCCAGGTAAAAAGTCACGCTTTGCAAACCCTCCGGGCCTCGGGCGTTCAGCGTAAACGTCCCCTGGATGCGATCACCCAGGGAATAGCCAAAGTTGCGCGCCAGGCGTAAAGTCAATTCTCCCTGGGCGGAGGCCTTCATCGCACCAACCGCCAGAAGGGCGACAACGAGCAGGGAAAGACGTATTTTCATATGCGAACCATCCGACTATTTCCATCGGGTGAGGATGCTCTCACGCTCAAAAATCTCCACCGCCAGGTAAACCATTCCAATATCAACCAGCGCCAGCACCAGAGCGCTCACCAGGATCACCGTATTATTCAAGATGAATAACCCGGCCATTTGACCGATAAAAACCGCCATCAACGGCAAGATAATCACCATCGAGATTTGTTCCGCCACGCGAGCGTCAGTGACGCGGGCCGAGACCATCAAACCAAAGGTAACAGAGAGCATCGCCAATAGCGGGCCAACCACCCCCACCGCCAAAAGCCAATGGATGCTCAGCAGCCCTTTGAACACCACCGGTTCGGCAATAATGCCAACCCCGGCGATAAAAATAATAAAGCCGCCATAGGTAGCTAACACCGCCGGGATGAGCGCCGAAAGAATTTTACCCAACAGCAGCTCTAGCGTGGTGATAGGGGTCGCCAGGAGGGGTTCCAGGCTGCGAGTGGTTTTCTCTCCGATGATCGAGTAGGCGGCGATGGTGGCCGGAATACTCAAGGGGGTAATCAGGAACAGCACCATGAACTGGCTCATCAGGAATATTTGCATGCAGGCCCCTCCTTGCGCCTCCGGCGGGCAGTAGGCGCTAAATTGGGACGGAAGGTTCATTCCCGTGTCTGCCATGCTCACATCGCTGGGCGTGACAACAAGCACCACCAGGGGCAGCAGGGCCATCATGAGCGGCAAAAATAACACGGTAAATATCACCATGCGATTTTTGAAAATCTCGGCCCATTCTTTTTGTAAAATGACAATCACTTTTTCCATGGCGTTCTCTTGGCTAGGCTTTCATCAAGCGTAAATATACATCTTCTAGAGAGGGGCGCAATTCCCCCACAAACTGAATATCGGCTCCGGCTTCAACTAACCGACGGATGATCTCCGGGTTGCGCTGTTCGGGGTCGTCCAGGGTAAGCACCAGCTTATTATCAAGCGCCTGCGCCCGACTGATAAACGCCAACCCATCCATAAGGGCTTGGTAGGCTTGGGCCGGTTGGCTCAAGTGAAACACCACCCGCCGGCCAAACAGGCTGCGCCGTAGGTTTACCGGTGTATCCACCACCAACAAGCGTCCCTTAAATACGCCAATGCGATCACATAAGCGGTCGGCCTCATCCAGGTTATGCGTACACAAGAACACCGTGCGCCCCATATCCCGCAGATGGGTGATGAACTCGCGCACCACATGGGCGCTCTCTGGGTCGAGGGCGGCCGTCGGCTCGTCGAGGAAAACCAACGGCGGCTCGTGCAGCAGGGCGCGAGCAATCGCCAATTTC
Source organism: uncultured Anaerolinea sp. (assembly GCA_964531975.1). Taxonomy (GTDB): domain Bacteria; phylum Chloroflexota; class Anaerolineae; order Anaerolineales; family UBA4823; genus RBG-16-57-11. Next base: position 307,995 of record CAZHFU010000002.1, read on the forward strand.
TGCTTCATACCCTTTGAAAAAGTGGCCGTCAGTTCGAAGCGCCTTTCCCCCAACCCCAGTAAGCGCAAATATTTCTCTACCTGCGCTTGCGGGTCGGCCACACCGTATAACCTGGCGTAAATTTGCAGGTTATATTCGGCGCTCAGGTTATCATACAGGCCCGGCGTCTCGGTCAGCAGGCCTACCGCAGATCGAATGCGCGTGTCATCTTTGCCCAGGGTTAACCCGTTAACGATGGCCGAACCGGAGGTGGGCTGAATCAGGCCGGTGAGCAAGCGCACCGTGGTGGTTTTGCCGGCTCCATTAGGGCCTAAGAAGCCAAACACCTCGCCGGAAGCCACGTCTAATGTCAGGCGGTCAACCGCCAGCGTATCTTTAAAGCGTTTCGTCAAATCTTCTGTTCGAATCATGTTTCCTACCGCATCTCATCATTTTGCAGGCGAGGCCGCTTATTGGAACTTGCTGTGGTCGAGGTCCTCATCTTCCGGGTCCTCAAAACTCGCCAGGGGTTCGAGCGGCGCTGGGGCCAGGGGCAGCGCCTGGGGCTGGGACACGTCGGGGGCCGGCGGCGTGGTACGGCTCAGGTAATACAAGATGACAACGTTAACCACACTCAACACCAACAAGCCCACCTCGGGCGCCAACTTTCCATACGAAGTTAACCACACCGCGGTTGCATCCAAAACCGCATGCCATATGATTGCGTACAGCAGCCAGCGCCGTCCGCGCCCCAAAAAGACCTGCAGCACCATCACCGAGGCGGTAAGATGAAATAAGATGGCAAAAACCCGTTCAACCGCCCCCATCACCCCCATATACCAGGGATTAGACCAATATTCTGCGATGGCGCTCTGCACCGTCTCAACCTGGGCGGCGGGCAGCACGGTCGATAAATCGACTATACCGCTCAGGGCCACAATTTGCAGCAAGCTGTAGAGAGCAAGAAATCCGAAGATAATCGCCTCAATGCCACCATGACCCGCCCCTAACATCAGACCCGCCGCCCATGACCGCGCATCTTTGGCCATCCAACGGTAGGCGATATAGCGGAAGCACTCCTCCCACACACCGGCGCTTAGCCCCAGCACCACGGCATTAAACGCCAATTTATAGGCTGCCGGCGGAGCGGGCAGCACCCCAGCTTGAAACAGCGCGGTCAGGCCCAGGTTAAAAGGAATATGCCCCACTTGCGAAAGCACAAACGTTAGCGCCCCCACCCCAAAAAAGCGCCAGCCAATGGCGAATCGCTTGCGCAGAAATAACCCCAACGCCACGGGCATGCCCACCATCAGCAAGCCGTTTAGGGTATATAAAAAAAGCAGGGGAATATTCATCATCTTCTCCTATGTATCTACCAGGTCGCGACGAAGGCTGGTGTATGCCACGCCGCTATTATTTTAGCACCATCTCAAGTCGCCGGATAACTGTTGTGGGCTTCAACCTGGGTAAGACCTGGGCGACCGCCGGTCGCCGGTTGAACGAGCTTGCCCCTGCCCCGAAACCGCGTAAACTATTACAATCAGGGCAGCGCAAAGACCGCAAATGTGAGAAAATGGGTTTACGCCGGCCCAACCGGATGAGAACATGTCAACACATTCCGAGCAGTTATCCACCGATCTGTACCGCCTGGCGCTTTCTCGATTGAATGAGCCGCAAGCCGCCATGGCAGCCGCGCTCCAAACCCTGGCGAGCATCCCGGCGACTGCGGACGATTTAGCTGGAGCGAACGCGCTGTTGCGCCGCGCCCCCCGCCGCAGAAGCGGGCGCGGCGACCCCCTCAGCCGCTACCTGGACGGCCTGGATGATGACGAACACTTACTGTTTGCCCTGGCTTATGGGTTAGGGTGGTCGCCCGCCCAGGCTGCCCGCGCCTTACGCTTGGGCGAAGGGCCGGTGAAAAGCCAACTGCGCTTGTTCCGGCGACAGTTTGCCGCCTTTCCGCCCGAAACCCGGCTCACTGGCGAGGCCGAGATGCGCGCCGCCCTGGTCGAACATTGGCCGCCCCCCACCCCCGAACAACTTACCCGGTTGCAGGCCGCTTTTGAGCAAGCCGGCGACGAGGCCGCTGGGCGGGAAGCGGCCCCACCCGCCGCGCCCCCATCCCCATCGCTTTCAGCCGGTGCGCTGCCCCGCCGCCTTTTGCTGATAAGCGCCGCCGCCATTGCGCTGGTGATGGCCCTGGCGGGAGCCGCCCTGTTCGGCGTGAGCTACTTACCCAGCCTGCTGCCGCCCACCCCGCAAACGTTCAGCAACCTGCCCACACCCATCACCCCCGCCCCGGTCTTGGCTCCGCTGTGGCGCGGCTCCAGCCAGGAGGAGATTCGCCAACGCCTGGGCGATAGCCCCGGTTTGTGGCGCACCCTGGCGATGACCGTTCAGCGCATCGACTACGGCCCCACAGCCTACAGCGGCCCACCGCGCCGTTACCAGGCCCAGGTGTGGATTAGCCAACCCGGCGAGGGTATTGAGGCCTGGGGCTTGCTCGATGGGCCAATCACACAAATCACACTCAGCGCCGGCGATCAACAATTTTTGCGCAACCTGCTCAATCAACGCTCCACCCGCCGGGCCTGGCAAGGCTATACCGCCGGTTTGCTCACCCAAAGCTGGTTGGCGGAAATGATCTTCCCGGCCGGGGGGGCGTGGATGGCGGCGACAGGGAAGTTCGTCGTGGTTCAGATGACCGGTGTTCAGGCGCGCACCGCCATGCTGGTCGATTGGTTGGACGCCGACCAGGTGCGCCGCTATCGTCTGTGGATTGACACGGAGACGGGCATCCTGGTGCGCTTGCAAGCCTATGGCGGCGACGACGGCGGCTTGCTGCTGGCCGAAAGCACCGCCACGTGGTGGGCGGTAGACCTGGCCGCCCCGCCCCCCGAACTGAGCGCCTTAGCGCGCCAGGCCTCCCTACCGCCCACACCGGCGGGTTTAGAGGCCATTCCACCCACGCCCACCCTGGCTGTCTCGCCCGCCCCGCGCCCTCCTTTGCCCGAAGACCCGGCCCCCACCGGTTTCGACCCCCGCGGAGCGCGCCTGACTTTCCAACCGTCCAGCGCACCCGCGGGCGGGCCGCTAGCCTTAGCGGCGCAAATTAACGATTTCACCCACCCCCCCACCCTGCCTTTCGATATATTTGCCGATGGCTATCTCTTAGGGCGGGTAAATTTTGGCTTGCCCTGGGGTATGCGCTGCACCCGCTCGTCCGACGGTCTGCGCCTGGCCTTTAACAACGCCTCCGACGGCAGCGCCCCCGGCGATTTACGCTTGCGCTGGCTCGACCTGCGCGACGTGCGCCGCGTCTTTCAGCCCGAAAGCCCCCTCCTGGCCGAGTCCTTCGCCTTTTCCGGTGACAGCCTCCACCTGGCGGCTTTCGGCAGCAGCCCCTCCCTCACCAGCGCCATCTACCTCATCACCGTTAATTCAGCCGAAATCAGCCGCCTGCTGCCCGTCCAGGCCGCACACAGCCTGGCGTTTAGCCCCGACGGCGAATTTTTGGCCTTCATCGGGCGGCTGTCGGGCGAAAGCGCCGACGCCCTGTTCGTGGTGCATCTGCGCAGCCGCACCCTGGCCTTCCGCAGCGACCCCGGCGCGCCTATCGATGCCGCCATCAACGCCTCGCCCATCTTATCGTGGAACATCGCCTACCCGTTAGCAGCTGGTGATATGCAAAGCTGCGCCTCGCCGCCTCCGTAACCCATCCGTCAGCGCAGGCCGGCTTTCCGCCCACCCCACTGCCACCACAAGGAATAAACCATCTATCCGACCGGACAGGTTCTTTACACCCGTTTGGCAAACGGCGCTTAGCGAAATTTCGATTCTAAGGCGGTCAACCTTATGTGTAAAACTCCGACAACTATTGTACAATAATTGTGAACCTTGGCAAATATCGACCATTCCGGTATAATTCCATCGTTCTAATTGGATCATACGCCGGGGTCTATCCCCGGTGTTATTTTATGCGTCAAAGAGGGACTGAATGGACAAGGAACAGCATTTAGAGCTATATTATCAAATGGTGCTGATCCGCCTGGTGGAGGAACATGCTGCGCAGCTTTATCAGCAAGGCCACATTGGCGGGTTTTTGCATCTCTACATTGGGCAAGAAGCGGTCAGCACCGGACTAATTTCGGCCCGCCAACCGCAAGATCGGGTCATCACCGCCTATCGCGATCATGGCGTGGCGATTAACGCCGGCCTGCCGGCCACGGGGGTCATGGCAGAACTTTTGGGCAAAGCCACGGGGGTATCGGGCGGCAAGGGCGGCTCGATGCATATGGCATCGGTGGAACACAACTTTTGGGGTGGACACGCCATTGTAGGCGCGCACTTACCCATCGCCGCCGGCCTCGCCCTGGGCGATCAATACCTCAAAACCAACGGCGTGACCCTGTGCATGTTCGGAGATGGAGCCACCAATATCGGCTATTTTCACGAAGCCTTGAACCTATCCAAGGTGTGGAAACTTCCCGTACTGTGGGTGTGCGAAAACAACCAATATGGCATGGGCACTGCGGTGAACCGCGCTTCCGCCGTTTCAGAAATTCGTCGCAAAGCCGACGGGTATGACATCCCCAACGATTGCGCCGATGGCATGAATGTACTCAAAGTGCGTGAAGCCGCCTTGAAGGCATTCGAATATGTGCGCGCCGGCAACGGGCCTTTCTTCCTGGAAGTCGAAACCTACCGCTTCCGCGGTCACTCGATGGGCGACCCCGAACGCTATCGCAAAACCGAAGAAGTCCACCACTGGCAGGAAAGCGACCCCATCGGCATTTACCGCAAAATCTTGCTCGACGAAAAGATCGCCGGCCAGGATGAGCTAGACGCCCTGGATAAGCGCGCCGCAGACGAGGCGCAGGCCGCAGTGGATTTCGCCAAAAGCAGCCCCGAACCGGCCCCCGAAGAACTCTATTCAAATATTTACGTGGAAGCGTAGGCAAACCATGGCCCGAATTACTATGCGAGAAGCTATCTCCCAGGCATTATGGGAGGAAATGGAACGAGACCCCATGGTGTTCATCCTTGGGGAAGAAGTGGGCGTATGGGGCGGAACCTACGCCGTAACTAAAGGTTTCTACGATCACTTTGGCGGCGAACGGGTGAAAGATACGCCCATCGCCGAAGCCGCCATCATCGGGGCCGCGATTGGCTCGTCGATGGTGGGCACACGACCCGTGGCGGAATTGATGACGATCAACTTCGCCTTCTCAGCGATGGATCATATCGTCAACGAGGCCGCCAAGCTGCACTACATGTTCAACGGTCAGTTCCGTTTGCCCATGGTCATCCGCGCCGTGGGCGGCGGCGGGCGACAGCTCGGCGCCACCCATTCGCAAACCCCCGACGCCATCTTCGCCCACTTCCCCGGACTGAAGGTCGTCGCCCCCGGCACACCTGAAGACGCCAAGGGCCTGCTCAAGAGCGCCATCCGCTCCGACGATCCCGTATTATTCATTGAACACGCCACCCTTTACCAGGCGCGTGGCGAAGTTCCCGACGGCGATTACACCACCCCCATTGGCGTATCCAAAATTCAGCGCCCCGGCAGCGATGTAACTGTCGTCACTTATTCTAAGATGCTCGAAACCTCCACCAAGGCCGCCGATCAGTTAGCCAAGGAAGGCATCGAGGTTGAGATTGTAGATTTACGCAGCCTGCGCCCGCTGGATATGGGGCCGGTGCTGGAGAGCTTCAAAAAGACCAACCGGGCGGTAATCGTTGAAGAAGGCTGGAAATCGTATGGCGTAGGGTCTGAAGTGATGTCGCGCATCTACGAACAAGCCTTCGATTACGTGGACGCTCCCATCCGGCGCGTAGCGCAAAAAGAAGTGCCCTTGCCCTACAACCGCACCCTGGAACAAATGGCCCTGCCCCAGGTGGACGATGTGATCCAGGCTGTTAAGGAGGTGCTAAAATGACCGAAACCGTTACCATGCCGAAACTAGGCTTTGATATGGCCGAGGGCGCTTTAGTGCGCTGGGTCATTCAAGAAGGGGAGGAAGTGAAAAAAGGGGCTGTGCTGGCCGAAATTGAAACCGATAAGGCCACCGTAGAAGTGGAAAGCGCGTATGAAGGCGTGCTGCTTAAACAGCTTGTGCCGGTGGGCGAGGTGGTTCCGGTTAACACTCCCATTGCGGTGATCGGCGCGCCGGGAGAAGAATACCACGGCGAAGCCGACGCCCCAAAACAGGGTGAACCGCAAGCAAAAAGCGCATCCGCCGATCAAAAAGCGCCCGCCCCGGCAGACAGCCAACCCCACCCCGAAGCTGCCCGCCCGGCTGCGGCGCAGGCCGAAGCCGAAACCCCCGCCGCCACACTGCCGGGTGGGCGCATCAAGGCTTCGCCCCTGGCGCGGCGCATGGCGCAAGAGATGAAGATCAACCTATCCACATTGCGCGGTTCCGGGCCAGAAGGGCGCATCGTAAAACAAGATATAGAACAGTATCTGGCTGCACCGCCCGCAGCTCCGGCGCCCGCCGGCGCGGCCCCGGCTTCCTCCGCAGCAGGTACAGCCTCTTCCGCCCCCGCCGCCCCCGCGAAAGCCGGGCCGCCGCTCAGCCCACTGGCCGGGTTCTCCGGAGAAACCCCCGCCGACGAGCGCATCCCGCTCAACCGCCTGCGCGCGGCCATTGGCCGCCGCATGTCCGAAAGCAAGCAGCAGGTTCCGCATTTCTACGTGACGCATGAATACGACATGCAGCCTGTCATGTCTGTGCGCAAAGAAATCAACGCTCTGCTGCCTGATGAGCAGAAAATCTCTGTCAACGACTTTATCATTAAAGCCACCGCCCTGGCTCTGCGTCAGTTCCCCAACCTCAACGCCTCCATCGAAGGCAGCGAGATTGTCCGCCATGGAGCCGTAAACGTGGGCGTGGCCGTGGCAGTCGAAGGCGGCCTACTGACGGTGGTGTGCCGCGACGCCGACCGCAAGCCCCTCCGCCTGATCGCGCAAGAGGTGCGCACCATGGCCGCCAAAGCCCGCGATGGCAAGGTGCGCCCCGACGATATCGAAGGCAGCACCTTCTCCATCAGCAACCTGGGCATGTTCGATGTGGACGACTTCATCGCCATCATCAACCCGCCCGAAGCCGCCATCCTGGCGGTGGGTTCGGCCCGCGAAACGCCGGTGGTCAAAGATGGGCAGGTGGCGATTGGCTGGCGCATGAAAATCACCATTTCGGTCGATCACCGGGTGAGCGACGGCGCAGAAGCAGCCCGCTTTATGCAGACCTTAGCCGCTTACCTGGAACAGCCCCTAACATTGTTGGTTTAAACGCCCGCCCCACCTGGTCACTGGTTTCAGGCCTAACCGGCGGAGCAGGGGCCAATGTGGGCTGGTGATAGACCCTCCATTGAAGGAGCAGCGGTTTTGCCATCAACAAGCCGCTGCTCCCCACCTTCAGGTTTGCGCCCGGAGCCGCCGGAAACGAGCGATTAAGTAATCGGTATGGAAGCCAAACCACATGAAGACCCTCATTGAAAAAACCCGCTACATTCATTTTGTGGCTGTAATCGCCCTCTTAGCCGCCTCGCTAGGCGCTTTGGGGTGGGGCGCAATCAAAACCGTTAAAACCATCTATGTGATTATTGCTTCCATCGGAAACGACCCCGAAATTAGCGCCTACTTAATCCAATTGGTAGACGCCTTTCTTGTGGCGATGGTCTTGTACCTGTTCGCCGTTAGCATCTATCACCTGATGGTTCAACCCCTCAACCTGCCGGAATGGATGCTAAGCGAAACCCTGCACGAGCTAAAAACAAAGCTCAGCAGCGTCATTATCCTGGTCGCCTGTGTCTACTTCGTCGAGCGCGTGATGGAAGGGTTGAGCGGCCCCAATGTGCTGTACCTGGCAGCCGCCATTAGCCTGGTGGCAGCCGCTCTGATTGCTTTCAGTGTGTTGGGGAATAAGGATTGAGGAGGAAGCCATGCTAACCGCCGAATATGACCTGCGTTATTTCAAAGAAGCCATTGACAACCTGGAAGAATATTTGTTAGCCAACGAGTTATATTGGCCGCTGCAGATAAGCTCGCCCCGCGGTCAGCCTCCCTACCCGCAAATCACACCTGGGAGCATCCTCTTAGCCCGCAAGCGCCTGGAAGCCACAGCCCAACTTGGCGTCGACCTGGCCGAGGCGCAAGCCCTGGAGGTGCAATTCGTTCAAGTCATCACCCAATGGCGCAGCGCTTGGGAGAAGAAATGCCGTAAAGACGCCGGCGCACGCCTGCGCATGTGGAGCGATTTTATCGACGACTACAACCACGCCCCTGGCGCGAACCTGGATCGCTACGCCTACGAAGTCACCCGGCGGGTGCAAATCCACCTTATGGAAAACTACACCGGTCCGCTGCCAGGCGGCGAATTTGAGCTGCTTTCGGCCCTCGATGGCATTTTACATGCTGTCTTGCTGCCCGGCAAATTTGTGTGGGATGCTGTATTGCAGCCCGCCTTTCCCGAATCGACCTACTGGTATCTTTACGGCGAACTTAAATCCGGAGGCGCTGAAGGCTAATCCTCCGCCCCTGTAGAAATCAAAAAACGGCGCGCCTGCCTGGGGCGGCAGCTTCTAAGCAGCTCCAACCAGGGCGGTGCGCCGGTCGGCCAAACTTGTAGAAAACTTATGAAACTTCCTCGCTGGTCGGTTGCGCCGTATGACGTAACCGGTCAACAGCGCAAAAATTTCTCATACGTTCAAATCGACGCCATCGCCATTGGCCTTTCCAACGCCGCCAGCCCTTTTCTGCCGGTGTTCTTAACCCGCATGGGAGCCACCAACCTGCAAGTTGGCCTGCTCACTGCCATGCCGGGCGTCACCGGCCTGGTAATGGCGCTGGTGATCGGGCGCTTTTTGCAGCGCCGGCGTAACATTATCCCCTGGTTTAGCGTCAGCCGTTTACTGGTCGTTTCATCCTACGCCGCCACAGGTTTAGCGCCCTTTATCGTTCCCCAGGAACAGCTGGTGGGGGCGGTTTTGGCGATCTGGGCCGCGGCCACTCTGCCGCAAATCGCCCTGAGTGTGTGTTTTTCGGTGGTGATGAACGCTGTCGCCGGCCCTAACCATCGTTACGAGTTAATGAGCCGGCGCTGGTCAATTTTAGGACTAACCACAGCCATCGCCGTCACCCTGGCGGGTCAAACCCTGGAGCGCATCCAGTTCCCCATCAACTACCAGGTGCTGTTCATGGCGCTTTCGGTGGGTGGGCTGTTGAGTTACTATTTTTCCAGTAAAATAGTCCTACCCGATGCCGTCGCCCCAGCCGCCGGGTCTGTGGCTACCCCCACACAAGCCGCTCTGCCCGCCAGCGGGTCGCCCGGTATGTGGAGCCTGATTCGCAGCAACCCGGCGTTTATGCGTTTTTCCACCCAGCGCTTTATTTACCAATTTGGCATGCTGCTGGCTACGCCGCTCTTCCCACTGTATTTTGTGCGCCAGGTGCAGGCCAGCGATGCCTGGATCGGGTTTATCAATACTTCACAAACCGCAGTGCTGCTGGTGGGCTATTATTTTTGGCCGCGGCTGTCGCGGCAGCGGGGAGCGCGCTTTGTGCTCTTAGCCGCCACCGGCGGGTTAGCGCTTTACCCGGCTTTGGCTGCTTCCACCCGGCAGGTGGCCCTGATTGCACTGTTCGCCGGCATGGCGGGAATTTTCCAGGCCGGCATAGACCTGGTGTTTTTTGATGAATTGATGAAGACCGTGCCGGTAGAATACAGCGCCATGTTCGTCTCGGTGGCGCAGGGGTTAAATTATCTGGCGGCCATCGCCGCCCCACTCTTGGGCACGTTCTTATCCAACCAGATTGGTTTAGGCGGCGGGCTGTTGGTTAGTGCAGGCATACGGTTGGCCGGTTTCCTGCTTTTTTGGGCCTGGAAACGCTGACGCCCTGCAGAAAGGGAAAGTAATCGATGAGCACACAAACGCTCGACGCCGTTCGACAGGGCTTTACCTGGCGCATGGAAAAACTTGAAAAGGAGCACCTTGGTCATACGGAGGTGCAGGTGCGCGTTTACCTTGTGGATGATATGGTGTTGGTCCGTCTGCAAGGCATCCTCAACCCGGCCGAGTTCAAGTTGGCCGAAAGCCGCGACGGGCGCAGCCTGGTGAAAGAGACCCACCGGCGCCTATTCGAGACTGCCCGCCCGCTCATCCAAGAAATTGTGCGCGAAGTGTGCGGGGCGCGCCTGGTGAGCCTGCACACCGATCTGAGCACCAGCACCGGCGAACGCGTGGTGGTGATGGTGGTAGATACCTGTTTCGACGCCAATCCCGCTTAATTCCGCCCATTACAGCCGCCGGGGTGATAACATGGAAAACAATATGACAAAATGGCATCAACTCACTGCCGAACAAGCCCTCGAAAACAGCGCCGTTAACGCCCAAACCGGCCTGGACGCGGCGCAGGCCGCCCAACGCCTGGAAACCTACGGACGTAATGAAATCACCGAAAGCGGAGCGCGCTCCCCGCTGAGCATTCTCTTGGCGCAGTTCACCGCCGTGCTGCCGCTCATCTTGTTGGGAGCAGCCATCTTATCCTTCATCCTGGGCAACCTGAAAGATGCGGTTGCCATCGGGACGATTGTAATCCTATTTGGGCTGCTGGGCTTTTTTCAAGAATATCGCGCCGAACGCGCCATGTCGGCCCTTAAACAAATGTCGGCCCCCAATGTGCGTGTGCTGCGCGATGGAGCGGCCGTGGAAATGCCCTCGACCCAAATCGTTCCAGGGGATGTGATCTTCCTGGAAGCCGGCAACATGGTTCCCGCTGATATGCGCCTGATCGAGGCGGTGAACCTGCGCATTCAAGAAGCCGCCCTAACCGGCGAAAGTGAAGCCGTGGAAAAAGACACCGTGGTTCTGCCAACCGGTGATACGCCCTTGGGAGATCGGCGCAACATGGCCTACATGGGCACGGTGGTGGCTTACGGACGCGGCACAGGCCTGGCGACGGCCACCGGCATGACGACCGAACTGGGCAAAGTGGCAAGCTTGTTGCAAGGGGTGAGCAACGAGATGACCCCCCTCCAAACTCGGCTAGACGCCCTAGGCAAGCTGCTGGCAGCGATTGGCGTGGCGGTTTCGGCGCTGATCTTCGTCATCGGGTGGTTCACCGGTCGCGAAACATTCAACGAGATGCTGCTCACCTCTGTGAGCGTGCTGGTGGCAATCGTGCCCGAAGGGCTGCCGGCGGTGGTCACCATCACCCTGGCGCTAGGGGCGCAGCGCATGCTCAAGCGCAATGCGCTTATCCGCAAACTTCCGGCAGTCGAAACGCTTGGCTCGGTCACTACCATCTGCTCCGATAAGACTGGCACACTCACCGAGAACCGCATGGCGGTGATGGTGCTGGATGTGGCTGGTCATATTGTGCAGGTGGAAGAAAAGCTGCGCCACGGCATGCCCAGCCTGAGTGCAGACGAACGCGCCGCAGATCCCGATCTAACCGCCCTATCCGGTAGTCCAGACAGCATCGGACTGCTGCTGATGGGCGGCGCGCTGTGCAACGACGCCATTATCTCCCGCGACAGCCAAACCAACCGCTTGCAAACTTTAGGCGACCCCACCGAAGCGGCCCTGTTAATGGCCGCCGGACGGTTTGGCCTGCTCAAGAAAAGCCTCAACGCCGCTTTCCCACGCTTCCAAGAAGCGCCCTTCGATTCCGAGCGCAAGCTCATGACCACCGTGCATACCCTGGGGCCAGGCAACCCGGCCTTCGAGCCGCTGCTCACACCTCTGCGCAGCAGCCCGTTTGAGGCCATCGCCTTCACCAAGGGCGCGGTCGATAACCTGGTGAACATTAGCCAATGGGTATGGAACAACGGCCATCCTGAACCCCTGGATGAAACCTGGAAAACCCGCATTGCCGCCGCCAACGATGAACTGGCGGCGCAAGGCATGCGCGTGTTAGGCGTAGCCATGCGCACCTGGCCCACCAAACCCCAACCTTCCGAGCTGGAACAAGACCTGACCCTGATCGGCATGTTTGGGATGATCGACCCGCCCCGCGCCGAGGTGAAGCAGGCCGTGCAGACCTGCCGCGACGCCGGCATTCGCCCCGTAATGATCACCGGCGACCATCCGCTCACGGCGCGCGAGATTGCCCGGCAGCTCGGCATCCTGACCCCCAGCGATGCAGCGCCGGCCCCAACGCTAACAGGTTTAGATTTGAACACAATGAACGACGCCGAGCTGGCCCAGGCCGTGAGGCGAGTTTCGGTATATGCCCGCGTTTCACCTGAACATAAGCTGCGCATTGTGCAGGCGCTGCAACAAGACGGGCAGGTGGTCGCCATGACCGGCGATGGGGTTAACGACGCCCCGGCCCTGAAGCGCGCCGATATTGGCGTAGCCATGGGCATTACCGGAACCGATGTCTCGAAAGAGGCCGCCGACATCGTGCTGCGCGACGACAACTTCGCCACCATCGTCTCGGCCATCGAAGAAGGCCGCACAATTTACGAGAATTTACGCAAATTTATCAAGTTCTCGGTGGCGGGCAACATCGGCAAGGTCTCTGTAATGCTGCTAGCCCCATTCTTGGGCAAACCCCTGCCCTTAGAACCCTTGCAGTTGCTGTGGCTCAACCTGCTCACCGATGGTTTGTTGGGGTTAGGGTTGGGCCTGGAGCCGCCCGAAAAAGACGCCATGCAGCGCCCGCCTTACTCCCCCCAGGCAGGCATCTTTAGCGGCGGCCTGGGATGGCACGTGGCCTGGGTGGGCGCGCTTACCGGCGCGCTGGCTTTGGGTGTGGGATATTTTTACTGGCTGGCCGACCCCAACGGCGTGTGGCAAACCATGACCTTCACCACATTAGCCTTCAACCAGATGGCGCAGGCGCTCGCCACTCGCTCCCGCCGCGATGCGTTGTTCACCCTGGGATTTAAGACCAACCCCGTGGGCATGGCGTTGGCTGGTGTTGTTCTGCTGCTGCAGCTGGCCGCCCTGTATGTACCGTTCCTGAACAATCTCTTAGTCACCCGTCCGCCGGCGCTGCCCGATCTATTCATTAGCATGGCGCTCAGCAGCCTGGTATTCTGGGCAATTGAATTTGAAAAATGGCTGGCGCGCCGCCGCCAATAAGGAGAGTTATGACGAGTTTTCTGCAATTTGCGCTGGCCCTGGCTATTCTCATCACCGCCGCGAAAGCCGGCGGCTATATCAGTCTGCGCTTGGGGCAGCCGTCCGTGCTGGGGGAACTGCTGGTGGGCCTGCTGCTCGGCCCCAGCCTGGTTGACCTGCTGCACCTGAGCTATTTTAGCAATGAACACCTGGCGCTAACCATCCACGAGATGGCCGAGTTGGGTGTGCTAATGTTGATGTTTCTCGCCGGGCTTGAGCTAAATCTTTCAGACCTGGCCGAAACGGGCAAAACCGCCGCATTCGCCGGCACATTAGGGGTGGTTGTACCCTTGGGGCTGGGCTTGGGGGTGGGCTTGCTGTTCGATATGAGCTTCACCTCGGCCCTATTCCTTGGGCTGATCCTGGCCGCCACCAGTGTGAGTATCTCCGCCCAGACCCTGATGGAGTTGGGCGTGTTGAGAAGCCGGGTGGGGCTTAGTTTGCTCGGCGCTGCGGTATTCGACGACATTCTGGTGGTGCTGGGCTTGTCCATTTTTACGGCCCTCACCAGCAGCGGCGGGGGATCGCTGCTCACAGTTGCGCTGATTGCCGGGCGCATGATGGTTTTCTTAGGCGGAGGCATGGTATTGGGCATGCGCCTTTTGCCGGCGCTCAGCCGACGAGTGGCGCGCCTGCCCATTAGCCAGGGGCTGCTGGCGTTTGTGGTTGTGGTGATGCTCCTGTATGGCTGGACGGCAGAGATGCTCGGCTCGATGGCCGCCATCACCGGCGCATTCATGGCCGGGCTGATCTTCAGCCGCAGCCCGGTGAAGGAACGCATCGAAAGCGGCATGGCTGCGCTCGCCTATGGTCTCTTCGTGCCGGTGTTCTTCATCAACGTGGGCCTCACTGCTAACCTGCGAGAGCTAACCGGCCCAACCCTTTGGATTTTCCTGGTTACGGTGATTACCGCCATCATAGGCAAAATTTTTGGCGCTGGGCTGGGCGGGCTGTGGGGTGGGCTGTCCAGGCTTGAAGCCTTGCAACTAGGCATTGGCATGGTCAGCCGCGGCGAGGTGGGTTTGATTGTGGCGGCGGTGGGCCTCAACGAGGGTTTGATCTCAGCGCAAGTCTTTTCGGCGCTGGTTGGGGTCATCATTCTCACCACCCTGCTCACTCCGCCCATGCTTCGCACGGCTTTTCGCAAGCCACGCGCCGCGCCCGAAAGCGAAGCGGCATGAACGCAGTACCCTGCTATTTGCCCCGCTTAGCGCCGCTTAGCGGCAGCACGCACCTATCAAGAACACACTGCTTAAGACATCCACTACCTTAAAGGAAACAACCGATGTCAAAATTTCTGGTAATAACTACAATCGACGATTTCGACCTTTTGGAAGATGTCCTCAAGGCCTGGACACGCATTGGTGTGCGTGGAGCAACTGTGATCGAATCTAGCGGTATGGGTCGTCTGGTTGCCGGGGGCATACGTGATGATTTCCCCCTGATGCCTCACTTGAGCAACTTTCTGAATGTGCGCAACGAAACCAGCCGCACCATCTTCTCGGTTGTCGCCGAAGAAGCGACGGTAGAAGCTATGGCGGCGGAAGCCGAACGCATTGTGGGCAGTTTCAATCAACCCAACACCGGCATCATGTTCGTCGTTCCGGTGTTGAAAGCCTACGGCCTGGATCGCTAACCCGCCGGCGCTTACAGAACTCCCGCCAGCCCGGTGTGGGGATGCCAGCGCGGCTTGATTCTTCTAGCAATTAACCCAGTTGGCCGGTGTAAAAATCACATCGGCCAACTGGGGTTAATTCTCAATTAGCAGCTTTATCTCATCAGGCGGGGAGATGCACCTGCGGCAGAGTGGCCTTAGCCGCCTCAATGGCTTCGCGCGGATATTCATAATCGCTCAGCTTGCCTTCGAAATAGGCCTGGTAAGAGGGCAGGTCGAAATAGCCGTTGCCAGAAAGGTTGAACAAAATTACGCGCTTCTCGCCTTTTTCTTTAGCATCCAGGGCTTCGTTGATCGCCCCGCGGATGGCATGAGCGCTCTCAGGGGCGGGGATGATGCCCTCCGTTTTGGAGAACAGCACCGCCGCCTCAAAGGTCGCCACCTGTGGAACCGAAATGGCCTCAATCAGACCAGCATCGTACATCAAGCACAACGATGGGGCCATGCCATGGTAACGTAAACCGCCGGCGTGAATGGGCGGGGGCAGGAAATCGTGGCCCAAGGTGTGCATCTTGACAATGGGAGCCATCTTGGCGGTATCGCCATAATCAAAGGTGTAAACGCCCTTGGTAAGCGAGGGCGTGGCGGCGGGTTCAACCGCCACCAGGCGTGTCTGCCGGCCGTTCTTCAGGTTCTCTCGCAGAAAGGGAAAAGCGATCCCGCTAAAGTTGGATCCGCCGCCCACGCAGCCCATCACCACATCGGGATATTCCCCCGCCAGGTCCATCTGCTTGAGAGATTCTTCGCCAATCACCGTTTGGTGCAGCATCACATGATTCAGCACCGAGCCGAGGCTGTATTTCTTCGCCCCGCCCGACATTGCCGCCACCTCCACCGCCTCGGAAATGGCAATGCCAAGCGAGCCGGGGTTATTGGGGTCTTGCGCCAGAAGCGAACGACCGTAGTTAGTGCGATCCGACGGGCTGGCGTATACTGAAGCCCCGTAGGTCTCCATCATCAGGCGGCGGTAAGGTTTATGATTATACGAAACCTTGACCATGTAGACTTCCAAATCCATCTCGAACTGGGTGCAGGCAAACGCCAACGAAGCGCCCCACTGCCCGGCCCCGGTTTCGGTAGTGAGAGCTTTTACCCCGCTGATCTTATTGTAGAAGGCCTGGGGAATGGCGGTGTTGGGCTTGTGACTTCCGGTGGGCGAAAGACCCTCATATTTGTAATAGATATGGGCGGGCGTACCAAGCGCTTTCTCCAACCGACGAGCGCGCAGCAGCGGGGTGGGGCGATACAGCTTATAAATATCGCGCACCTCATCGGGGATCTGGATATAACGCTCGGTCGAAACCTCCTGCATGATGATCTCCATCGGGAACAAAACCGAAAGGAAATCCGGCGTCACCGGTTCCATGGTCTGCGGATGCAGCACCGGCGGCGGGGCCGAGGGACTATCGGCCATGATGTTGTACCAAAACTTAGGCAGGTCATTTTCGGTAAGGTCGAAGCGTGTGCGGGAGCTTTCAGTGTTAGCCATGTTATCCTCCAAAAAGTAAACAGAAATCTGGTTAGCCAATTCGATGAGCGCAGATGGCAGCAATTAACAAAAAACGCGCCCGTCCCAAACAGGGGACGAACGCGCAGTCCGTGGTGCCACCCCGATTAGGTTGGCCTATCCCTTAAACAAAACGCCCTGCCGATGATGCGACAGGGGGGAGATAGAAGCCAGCCTCACTCGTTAACGGGTACAGAAAAGCCGAGCGGCTATCGATACCCTTTGCCTTGATAACGGTGGCAGCTCCGGCGCAGGCTAGTAGGCGAGACCCACCGTTCGCCCTGCAACTCTGAGGGCCATTCAGCGTCATCGTTTCGGGCGGGAACTTTCACCTTACTCCCGCTCTCTGTACCGGCGTCTCGACGCTTACTCGTCCTCTTCACAGTCTTTTAAGTGTTAAGTTGGGTCGATTATATGCCAAAGGGCGGTTTTGTCAAGGTGTTAACGACAAGCTGGCACGACGGATTTCCGCTCTTTGGCTAAATCCCAGTAGAATCGGGTAGCTTACAGGAGTAATGGTTGGTATGGCTCAGGCTTTATTTCGGCGGATTGCTTCTGCAACCATGTTTGTAATTTTAAGCGATCCTCTGGGAAGGGATGCGGAAACCGCAAGGCGCCTTTTTGGAGGAGCATCTTGTTTCCTTCCGGCATTGCAGGATGATCTAAGACAAAAACAGGAAGCCATTTCGCTTTTAGTGCGTCTGTTGCCCCAGCCCAAGTACCCCCCTTTTCTACATCACTTGCCACGACAAGGGCGTAATCAGCAAGTGTATAAATTAATTTGTTCCTACCCATGGCTGTTCCTACTGAAAATGGGGCGCTCGGAGAGTATGGGGTTGCCAGGCATAAGTCACCCCGGCTAATCGCCGCACGATTTTCCGGATTTCGAATTGCCTTTTCCAAACTATCCGCAAGGATTCCGACCGCTGTTCCTCTAGAACCCAAAGCAGCATTCATACTGATGGTATCGACGCCTTTAGCGCCCCCTGAATATAAAACTAAGCCTGATATCCCACACGCATTACCTACAAATTCGGCGCACGCCTTACCCACCTCGTCAAGCCGACGTGACCCAACCACCGCAATACCTGGCTGGCCCAACAGAGCTTTTTCGCCTGCATAGAACAAAACGGCGGGGGCGGCTTCTTTAAGACGCTGACGATAACGGGCTGGATACGCTTCGTCTGCCCTGGTTAATGCATGAATACCCAGCGATGCCAATCGCTCCAGTTCGATTGCTAAAAATCCGTTGCGCTGGAGTAAATAATAATATCGTTCCGCTTGTTCGGGGAGGATGTCTAACAGATTTTGTATCTCTTGGACAGTTAGCCCGATCAAGTCCCCTGGGCGCGCTGAACTGGATAGTAATTTTTTCGCTAAAGGGTTCCATTCTTTGAGTGTTAACGAGGTATAGTTGGAATCTGACGAAAGCCCGATATGAGAACACAACAATAACATGGCTTGAGAATCTAGAGAAATAATCATTCACCCATATTCCTTCCAGCAGCCTGCGCCAGCGTAAATGGATAAACCGGCCCACTCCCCTTTTTCTGTAATAAATATCCAACCATCGTCAATGTCCATCCAGAATCAATAATATCATCCACGAGTAGAACCGCTCCGGTAAGGATTTGTTGATCTACACTTATTGTACCCATCACATTGCGTGCTTGCATCGTACTGTTCTGCATCGTTTTCTGTTCAGGAGCTTCTTCAGTGCGGTGAAGGCCGTGGTAGAAAGGAATTCCTAATGATTCCGCCAACCGAAAAGCAAAATCTGGCACAAGATTGGGATGCCGTGTTGACGGAATTGCAGTAACCCATGCAGGGTAGGGTGACGGATTCCATAAATTCCGGATTACATTGCAGGCCGCCTTAACCAGGTCATCATTAAAATGATTTTCATGATACTTCCCCATCTGTACTATTTTTCCCCATCCAGCATCCCCATAATAACATAACGAGCGTCCTGGAGCATTTTGAAACTCAGGAGGAATATTTCGTTTCTCGTTTGGGAATAGACCAACCGGCCATTGCTTGCGTGGGTTGATCAGAACTATTGATCCTTTTAGATAGTTCTCAGCTTCAATTACTAATGCGTGAGATACAGAAGCAGAAAACCCCTTCCCCTGGCAATTAGCGCATCGACCACAAGGAACAGGATTTGGGTCATCCAATGCTTCTAATAAGAATTTCATCGAGCAGCCAGGATGATCCACATAAGTTTGCATCTGGGCCAATTCAGATCTACGCAATTGTAGGACTCGATCAACTCGCTCGGGTTCAGGATTCCAAGGGTTGGGTGTGCGAAAATATAGAACCGTTTTATCAAAAGTTTGGCCAACGGCGCCATCCACTTCTAATAGCTTGAGCGCTTTATCGGCAATTGATTTTGATGTGTTGACCTTGGCTAAAATGTTATTCAATGACAATCCGTCATACCCTTCAAGTACTTTGAGAATTTCTTCAAGTACTTGGGTTCTGGGAAAAGCCGACTAGATAAAATAATTCTGAATATCATCATCTTCAGCCCCACAAAGTAGGATACCATACGATTTCTCAACGGCTCTCCCAGCCCGACCTACCTGCTGATAATAAGCTACCGCTGATCCAGGGCGTTGAAAATGAATGACAAAATCAATATCCGGCTTATCAAATCCCATTCCCAATGCTACCGTAGCGACCAGTATTTTAATTTCATTGTTAATAAATGCCTGTTCTAATACCACTCGGTCGATGCTGACATTATTACCAGCATAATATGCCTCAGCAGAAAAGCCTTTCATTTTCAACCAACCGGCTACCCGTTCTGTATCCGCAACGGTCAGGCAGTAAACAATCCCGCTCCCCTTGAATTTGGATAAATTTTCTGCTAACCAGGCTAATCGTTCACTTTGTTTGGATAAGCGAATACTCTGCAGACGAAGAGATTCGCGGGCAAGCGGTCCACGATAGATAGTCAGCCCAACGCCCAATTGTGTCTGAATATCTTTAACAACTCGGTTATTGGCAGTAGCAGTTGTTGCTAGAATAGGAACACCCTTGGGGAGCATTTGTATGATCCGTACAATGCGACGATAATCTGGACGAAAGTCATGCCCCCAATCAGAAATACAATGCGCCTCATCCACCACAAATAAACCTATTCGCCCCGAAATTTTTGGGAGGACTTCCTTTAGAAAATGCGCATTATTTAGACGTTCCGGGGATATGAGAAGCAGATCGCATTCATCTGCCGCTAAAGCTTCTTCAACCATAACCCATTCTTCTTTATTGGCGCTGTTAATGCTAAATGCCCGAATTCCGATCCTTCCGGCCATTTCAATTTGATTGCGCATGAGCGACAGTAATGGGCTGATAAGTATCGTGGGGCCTGCCCCATTCTCCCGTAAGAGTTTAGTTGCCAGGAAATATACCAGGCTCTTACCCCACCCCGTACGCTGTACCACGAGAGCGCGCTGCTTATGGATTGCTACGGCTTCGATAGCCTCCCACTGTCCAGAGCGGAAATCCTTTTCCTCACCAATCATCTGTTGTAGTAGTTTTAAGGTATAACCTCGACCTATCATCGAACCCCTTCCTCGACCTTGGAACGTTCGCGAAGTTTGACGGCTTCTTCATCCGAGAAGTTTTGAGATGTCTAAAAGTTTTTAGTAAAGAAACGCCATAGCTCCATACCTTTGTTTAAAATAGGCTAATGTAAGTATTTTAGCACCATTACAATTGTTAGGAAAAGCATTCCCTAAACAAATTTGCAGCATTGGGTTTAATTCATCCCCTCCGAGATAGTGTTTAGGAGTCAAGCAGCCAAACTTTGAGCCATACTCCAAATTTCTGACATTAAAATAGGCAACCTCCCTATTGAATTTCCCCACGGCGGATGTTACGATTGCGGCGTATGTAGGGAATATTTATGTTGTGTGTAAAAGGAGAAAAATATGGCAACCCGAACAAGTGAGAAGACGACCGGAGCAAAAGACGGCAAAGGCCGCCAGATGTTCTCAACTCGCATTGATATGCCGCAAGATACCCGCAAGAAGATGGTTGATCTGCTAAACCAGCAGCTGGCCGATACATTCGACCTTTACAGCCTCACCAAGCAAGCCCACTGGAATGTCAAGGGGCCGCAGTTCTTCCAACTGCATGAGCTTTACGATTTGCTGGCGGAAGGTATTCTGCCGTTTGTTGACGCTATCGCCGAACGCATCACTGCCCTGAGCGGCGTCGCCAACGGAACGGCGCGCATGGCGGCTTCATCTTCCCGCCTCGAAGACTTGCCCGCCACGGGCTTGAACAGCTTGGAAAGCGTACGCATGTTGGCCGACCGCTACGCGACGTTAGCCAAGTCCACGCGTGAAGGCATTGACACGGCCGACAAAGCCGAAGATATGGACACCGCCGATCTGCTCACCGAGGTTTCTCGCGACCTGGATAAGTACTTATGGTTCCTCGAAGCCCATCTGCAGGGCGAAGACTAAGCTAACGCTTTAATGCTGTGAGCCGGCTCAAAATTACCCCGGTTGGCTCACTTCACGAACAGGGTTCGCGGTGCTGTAATTGGGCGAACCCTGTTTTGCCTCCTACCCCAACCCACGCGCTAAAAAGTAAAAGGTCGAAGCGTAGGCGTCGCCATCAGATGCAGGTAGCGCCTGCTGAGATACCATCCGCCACGCATCCAGGTCTAGCGGCGGAAAGAAGGTATCGCAGGCGGCCACGGTGTGGATGCGAGTGAGGTAAAAACGCTGCGCCAGGGGCAGCGCTAACGCAAAGATTTGCGCTCCGCCGCCGATGAAGGCTTCGGTTTCCCCGGCGCTCTCGGCCATACGCAGCGCCTCCGCCAGGCCGGTGGCTCGCTCCGCCCCGGCGGCTTGCCAGGCGGCCTGGCGCGTTATTACGATCATGCGCCGCCCCGGCAGTGGCCGCTCGATGCTGTCCCATGTGCGCCGTCCCACAATCAGGGCGTGACCCATCGTCAACCGCTTAAAACGCTGTAAATCGCTGCGAACTTTCCATGGCAAGCCGCCGTCCTTACCAATGCCGCCTTGCTCATCCAGCGCTGCAATCAAAGAAATATCCATTTCAGCCTCATTCCGGCCTTATTTGGCGGCCAGCCTTTCAACCTCTCACACTGCTATGGGAGCTTTGATGGCGGGATGATAACGATAATTGTTAATTGCCACATCTTCCAGGCGGTAATCGAATAAGCTATCGGGGCGGCGCAGCAGCTGCACTTGCGGAGCGGGGTATGGTTGGCGCGCCAGCTGGGTGCGCGCCGCCTCCAAGTGATTGAGATACAAATGGGTATCGCCGCCCGTCCAAATAAACTCGCCCACTTCTAGATCGCACTGCTGGGCCACCATGTGGGTGAGCAATGCATAAGATGCAATGTTAAACGGCACACCCAAGAACACATCTGCACTGCGCTGGTAAAGCTGGCAAGACAGACGCCCCTGCGCCACGTAGAACTGGAATAAGGCATGACAGGGGGGCAGCGCCATTTTATCCACGTCCGACGGGTTAAACGCCACCACCACATGCCGCCGACTATACGGAGTGCCGCGAATTTGCTCCACAAGTTTGCTCATCTGATCGGTGGATGTGCCGTCTGGATTGGGCCAACTGCGCCATTGATAGCCATACACCGGCCCCAGATCGCCATTGGCGTCGGCCCACTCATCCCAAATCGTCACCCCATGCTCATGCAAATAGGCCACGTTGGTATCGCCGCGCAGGAACCACAACAATTCCACGATGACCGATTTAAGATGGATGCGCTTGGTGGTCACCAGGGGAAAACCGGCCTGTAAATCGAAGCGCATTTGATAGCCAAACACCGAAAGCGTCCCCACGCCGGTGCGGTCAGCCTGGCGCACACCATGATCGAGGATATGCTGCAAAAGCGATAGGTAATTAAGCATTGGCGCTCCTAAGGTAGATATTGAGGGCGCGCCCGGGTTGGCGATGAAGTAAGCGAACGATGAGCCGAGCGAGCAGCACAACCAATCGGCTGCAGACCGGCGCAAGCCCCTGCGCCGAGAAATTAGCCAGGCCGGCGACCAATTAACAAACGGCGCGCTTTTTGAATATCAGCGGCGATCTGCGCCAGCAAAGCCTCTTTAGACTCGAAGCGGATTTCATCGCGTAAGCGCGCCATAAAGGCCAGGCGCATGGTCTTACCGTACAGATCGGCGCGCACATCAAGCAAATGGGCTTCGAGGCGCAGATCGACAGCGCCCTGGGTGAAGGTGGGGCGAAGCCCCAAGTTTGCCACCGCCTTCACATCCGCCTCCCCATCCATACAGGCCAGGCAGGCATACACGCCCACCGCCGGCAGCACACGCTGCTCGGGCAAAACAATGTTGGCGGTGGGGATGCCAATGGTGCGCCCGCGTCCATCGCCGCTGACAATCGGGCCTTCAACAGCATAAGGGCGGCCCAATAGTTTGCGAGCGGTCTGCACATCGCCCAACGCCAGAGCCTGGCGAATGCGACTGGAAGACACCACCTCTCCGCCTATGCGCAAAGGGCGGGTGCGATGCACCTGAAAACCCATCTGCTCCCCCAGGCGCTGCAGAGTGGCAAAATCGCCCTCCCGGTTGCGCCCCAGGGCAAAGTCGTGCCCCACCAGCAAATGCCGCATCCCCAGGCGCTGCACCAACCTTTCGCAAAATTCCTGCGCCGATTGTTCCGCCAGCTGACGCGTAAAGGGCTGCTCCACCAGGCCATCCACCCCTAGCTCAGCCAGCCAAACCCGGCGTTCTTCCACCGACGAAAGATACAGCCGATCAACCCGCCCGCGTAAGACCACCGCCGGATGGGGATGAAAGGTGAGAACAAAGGCCGGCCCGTTTTCTTCGCCCGGCGTGTGGGCCGACTGCGCCAGGCGGCGCACAATGCTCTGGTGGCCCTTATGCACCCCATCAAAGGAACCAATCGTCACCCAGGCTGGGCGGCGATTACTCCAGTCGCCATCTAGTTTCGGATCATCTAATGAAGAATAAACCTGCATGGGTAGCCTGTGTTGAACAACAAGTCGCCGGTGATTATTTGCAGGGCATGCGCCGATGGTTCAAACCGCCGGCGCATGCCCCATGTTTAACATCCAGATCAGCTTCGAGCGCCGCGCCCCCTACGATTGGAAGAACACCTTACGCGGCTGCCAATCGTCGCTTTCTTCGCTGTATTCTAACAGCGCCACCAGGTCGCCCTGCTGCGTAACTGCACGGGCCATTCCGGTTGCGCCCGGTTCGGCGGGAATGCGGTGGCCGTGCCGGATAAGCTCTACCTGTGTGGGGTCCAGCTCCAGCTGCGGCCACTCGGCCAGAGCTTCGGCGGCCGGAATCAAGTGGCGATACCAATTGCCGGCGTCGAAAGCTTCTTGCAAGCGGCGCAAGGGCACCGCATCGCGCAAAGTAAAGCGCCCGCTTTTGGTGCGCCGCAGGCCCATTAAATGCGCCCCCGTGCCCAGTTCTTTACCCAGGTCGTTAGCCAACGAGCGCACATATGTGCCCGATGAACAGTACACATCAATCACCGCTTCCGGCGGCGCCCATTCCAACACTTCCAGACTATAAACATTAATAATGCGTGGGGCTAAATCCACTTCTTCGCCTTCACGCGCCATTTCATAGGCTTTACGCCCCTGCACCTTGACGGCAGAATAGGGCGGCGGCACTTGTTCAATTTCTCCAGTAAACTGCTGCAGCACTTCGTCAAATTTCTCTTCGTCAATTTCATCTACCGGCACAGTGGGCGAACCGGTAATAACGCCCTCGGCGTCGTAGGTATCGGTGGAGCTGCCCAAGTGAACCGTGGCCTGGTAGCGTTTATCGGAGGCGGAAACGTATTCGCTTAAGCGCACCGCCGGCCCCAAAAGAACCACCAGCACGCCCGAGGCGCGCGGATCCAACGTGCCGGTGTGCCCAGCGCGGCGAATGCCCGTTCCCCGCCGAATGATCTGCACCACATCATGGGAAGTGAGGCCCACGGGTTTATCCACAACTAAGACGCCGGAAACCACATTCTTAACGTCTTCTTTTTCTAAGTTTTCTCTGTCTCGATCCCCTTTGCGCCCATATGGGTGCATCGAGGACGCTGAGTTATCAAACATTATGTCCTCCATTAAGTACAGGGCGAGTTTGTTCTAACACCCTGGGCAGCGCCTCATCCAGGCTGCCGGTCAGCTCTGCGCCGGCTGCGGCGGCATGCCCGCCGCCCCCAAAGCTAAGCGCCACTTGCGATACATCCAGGCCCGGCGCGGCCCGCCAGCTCACTTTAACTCGATTGTGCGGTTGTTCCACTAAAATCACCGCCACATCCGTATCGTCAACCGCAGCCAGCACGTTAATAAGATCGGCGTCGTCTCGCCCTGTATAGCCCGCAGCTTGCCGATCCGCCATCGTTAGCACCGTATACACCATGCGATCTTCTTTTTCCACCTTTGCCAGTCCGTTGGCCCACAATTTTAACGCCTCAAACGAGCGGTTGATGAGGGCGCGCTGGTACAGGTCTGGTAAATCTAGGCCACGCTCCGTCAAATCCGCCGCCAAACGCAAAGCGTTGGGGGTCATGTTGGATGTGCGGAAGCCAATCGTGTCAGTAATCAGTCCCGTGAGCAGCGCAGCTGCAGCTGGGGTTGGTAAGGGTAAAGCAAGCTCTGTAATCAGCTTAAATAAAATCTCCGCTGTTGCCACAGCCGTATCATCTACGATATTCAACTGCGCAAAGTTCAAATTGGTGCGATGATGATCGATATTGACGTGCACCACACCTGCTTGGGTTAACGCATGACCGGTGCGCTCCAGGTCGGAGCAATCGACCACGCAAACCAGATCGAAATTGCCTTCGAACTTATTCCGAACCTGTTGGCTGCCTTCCAGGTGACGGAGGGAAGACGGCACGCCGTCTTCCGACACCATTTGCACCTGTTTGCCGGCGGCCTGTAAACTCAGCCCCAGGCCCAGCAGCGAACCAATCGCATCGCCATCGGGGCGAACGTGCGAAACCACCAGCACGCGCTGGGCGGGTTGCAGCAAGGCGGCAAAACTTTGCGCCTGGCCTGGGTTAATCGGCATCCGGTTCCTCGCCATCATCTTCAAGATCTTCCGGCGCGGCGTCATCTGCCGGCGAGCGGCCTTCTTCGGCGTGCAGCTGCGCGAAAAGCTGCTCGATACGTTCGGCGCGCTCAGCCACTTTATCCCACTTGAAGCGCAGTTTTGGGAAGCTGCGCAGTTCAATGCGCAGAATCAGCTCTCTCCGCAAAAAGCCCGAAGCGCTTTCCAGCCCTTCGGAAATTTCCGGCCAGCGATCGACGCCTTCAATCGCCGTGACGTAAATATCGGCGTAGGCCATTTCACGATCCACCCGCACTTCGGTGATGGTAATACCGTCCAAGCGCGGGTCGGCCACTTCTTGTAGAAGCATTTGCATTAGTTCTTCGCGAATGCGTTCAGCAATTCGTTCGGCGCGTAATTTTGAGACCACCGTTTATCCTTCTATTCAGTAATCACCACTCAGGCGACGGCCACCTTCTCAACGATAAAGCATTCAATCTTATCGCCGGGTTGAATGTCGTCTGAACCTTTTAGGCCAATGCCGCATTCGAAGCCGGTCTTGACTTCTCGGACATCTTCGGTAAGGTGTTTCAGGCTGGAAATTCCGCCTACAAACACCACCTGGCCGTTGCGCATAACACGGATGCGGGCATTGCGGCGGATTTCGCCGTCTAACACCCGGCAGCCGGCAATGTTGCCCACCTTCGAGATATG
This sequence comes from uncultured Anaerolinea sp., assembly GCA_964531975.1. Taxonomy (GTDB): domain Bacteria; phylum Chloroflexota; class Anaerolineae; order Anaerolineales; family UBA4823; genus RBG-16-57-11. The sequence continues at coordinate 334,057 of CAZHFU010000002.1, forward strand.
GAACACCTGGCGTACATCGGCATGACCGATAACCGTTTCTTTCTCTTCGGGTTCCAACATGCCTTTCAACGCCTTCTCAATGTCTTCCGTAAGGCGGTAAATAATGTCATAGATGCGGATATCTACCCCTTCGGTTTCGGCCAGGCGGCGCGCAGCGGGGTCGGGCTGCACGGCGAAGCCGAGGATAATCGCCTTCGACGCCGAGGCCAGCATAACATCATTTTCGCCTATGTTTCCGGTTTCAGCATAGAGGATATTGATATGAATATCGCCCTTGCTCATATCGTTAAGCGAAGACACAATCGGCTCCAGCGAGCCTTGCACGTCCGCCTTAACGATCAAGCGCAGTTCTCGCACCTCGCCGGCCTGGAAGCGCTCAAAAAGCTGCTCCAAAGAGAGGGCGCTTTTCTGAGAGGCGGCTTCCTGGTTAGCGGCTTGCATCCGCCGCCCGACAATTTCGCGGGCTGTTTTCTCCGAATCAACGGTGTAAAACTGATCGCCGGCGCTGGGAACTTCATTCAGACCCATCACCGAAACCGGAGTAGCCGGACCGGCTTTGGAAACGCGCCGTCCGCGGTAATCAAACATGGCCTTCAGGCGGCCTAAGGAATTGCCTGCCACCACCACATCGCCCACTTTAAGCGAGCCATTTTGCACTAACAAACTGGCAAGCACACCCTTGGCGCGGTCGCGCTCAGCTTCGATGACTGTGCCGATCACCTTACCCTTTGGGTTGGCCTTGATCTCCATGCTGTCGGCCACCAACAGCACCGCTTCCAGCAAATCTTCAATGCCCAGGCGTTTCCGAGCGGAGATGGGAATGACCATCGTGTCGCCGTCCCAATCATCTGGAACCAGCTCCACTTCGGCCAGCTGTTGTTTAACGCGTTCGCGGTCGGCGTTTGATTTATCGATTTTGTTCATCGCCACAATGATAGGCACTCGCGCGGCCTTAGCATGGGCAATAGCTTCTTTAGTTTGCGGCATCACCCCGTCGTCGGCGGCTACCACCAACACCACAATATCGGCCCCTTGGGCGCCGCGGGCGCGCATGGCGGTAAAAGCAGAGTGACCGGGGGTATCCAGGAAGGTGATCAGGCGGCCTTTTAGCTCCACCTGATAAGCGCCAATGTGCTGGGTAATGCCGCCGGCTTCGCCTTCAGCCACATGTGTTTCGCGCAGTGCGTCTAACAGGCTGGTCTTGCCGTGGTCTACATGCCCCAAGATGGTCACAACCGGCGGGCGTGTCACCAGCTCGCGCGGGTCTTCGCCGGAAATTGCGCGACGCCACTCCGGAATTTCACCGGTCTCTTCTTGTTTTTCTTCCGAGGTTTCAAGGGTAACTTCAAAACCCATTTCCGAAGCCACCACTGCGGCGGTATCGAAATCGATTTGTTGGTTAATATTCGCCATAACGCCATTAGACATCAAGCTCTTGATGATCTCAATTGGGTTCGAACCAATGGCAATCGCCAGGTCTCTGACGGTAATGGAAGGGGGCAGTTCTATCGTTTTTGTGCTATGCCCGTTATCACTCATAGGACACTCCTGTAATAAATCTCGAATGCCACACACCAATGAACGATAACCGGCTTTCAGGGGGGGTATCAGTTCATGGTAGGGTCTTGTACGTTCCGATGATGCACCGGCGAACCGGTTTCATCCTCTGGCAAAGTCGCCATAAAAGCCCTTAAAGCTGCCAAATCACTTTCGGAAAGCGGGGTTTTTAAGGCGCTAGCCAAAGCGCCTTTCAACGCCCGCTCCCAGCAAGTGCGGCGGTCGTGCAAATAAGCGCCGCGCCCGGCCAGTTTCCCGGTTGGATCGACTTGAACGCTCTCGCCGGAGCGCACAACCCGGATCAGGGTACGCTTCGGCAAGACCTCTCGGCAGCCAACGCACGTTCTTTGGGGAACGTGCTTCTTACGGACAGGTTTCTGCTTCGACACAGACCCTCTGGCTTACCAGTCTACATCCTCAACCCACTCATCGCCGCCGCTGCGCTTGCGCTTCTTCTTAACCACGATGGCGTTATGATCGGGATCAAAGGTCACTTCCATATATTTCTTCTTCTTACGCTTCTTCTTGCTATCGCCTTCTTCTTCGGTCTCTTCATCGGCCACAACTACATCGTCGCGCATCGAGAATAGCACGTCAAAGGGAGCGTTTTCATCTTCATCAACCACTGCGGCGGGCGTTTCCAAAACGGCCTCAGCCGGCAGGGGCGGCTCAACTTCCGCTTCCACAGGTTCGGCTTCGGCAGCTGCTTCCACCATGGCTTCCAGCGGCGCGGCGGTTACCGGTTCGGCGGTTTCTTCCGGCGCGATCAGCTCGGGGGCGGCTGCTTGCGCCGCACTCGGCTCACCTTCGGGGGTCAGCACATCACCCGCGGGCGCTTCGGCTTCCTCCACCGGCGTGAGCTGCTCCACCACCTGATCGATGGCGGTTTGCAGTTCTTGCATCCCCTTTGGCCCCATGCCATGAATCTTCAAAATCGCGTCGGGGTCGCTCTTCATCAGCAAGATCAGGTCGCCCACGCTGGGCAGGGCTAATTCGCTGATAATGGTATACACCCGGTCGGAGACTTCGAAATTCTCCATCGGAATATCGAAAGCCGCCGCGGGAATATCGGCGCGCAGGCCGCGCAAGCGTTCTTCTTCCGCTTTAAATTCTTCGCGGCGCTGGCGCATTACGTTGCGTTCCACGCGGTCCACGAACTGGGTCAAAACAGAATATTCTTCGGGCGTCACCGGGCGGCCTTCGGCCTTCTTAGCCAAGATCGGCTCCACCTGGGCAATCGCGCTGCTTTCAGCTTCCAACGCCGAAGCATATTCGGGGTCAGTCTGCAGTTTATGCAGAGCATCCGAGGCCGCTTCGGGCAGGCTCTTAATGTCGATCTTGAAGGCGGTCAGCTTGGCGGCCAGGCGGGCGTTCTGTCCATCGCGGCCAATCGCCAGGCTCAACTGGTCTTCAGGAACCACCACCGTGGCGGTTTTAACGCCACGATTTTGGTCGTTTAGGTACACCCCAGATACCCGCGCCGGGCTGAGCGCCTTGGCAATAAATAGGGAGGGGTCCTGGTTCCACTCGATCACGTCGATTTTTTCGTCGTTGAGTTCGCGCACAATCGCCTGGATGCGCACCCCGCGGATGCCTACACATGCGCCCACCGGGTCTACTCCACTCTGCAAAGCCGCCACCGCCACCTTAGAACGCTGGCCGGGTTCGCGAGCGATGGAGCGAATTTCCACCTGCCCATGATAAATTTCCGGCACTTCATTTTCCAGCAAGCGGCGCAAGAAATTCTTGTGGGCGCGCGATAGGATGATCTGCGGGCCGCGGGGAGACGATTTAACCTCCAGCAGCAGGGCGCGCACCCGGTCGTGAACGCGGAAGCGCTCGCCAGGAATCATCTGGTTACGCGGCATCACTCCTTCGGCCTTCATTTCCATGCCGAGAGTTAGCGCCTGGGCGTTAACAGCTTGCACCACGCCGCTGATGATCTCGCCGCTCTGCTTGCCGAAGTGCTGGCTTTGGGCATCGCGTTCAGCCTCGCGAATGCGCTGCTGGATAACCTGGCGGGCAGTTTGCGCCGCCACACGGCCAAAGTTGCGCGGGGTAGTTTCTACCACCACCATGCCGCCCAGCTCGGCCTCCGGGTTCACTTTCAGCGCGTCAGCCAGCAACACCTCGGTACGTTCATCCGCCACATCTTCCACCACTTCCTTCTCGGCGTAGATGGTCATCTTGCCCGTATCCGAATCAATAACCGCTTCAACATGTTGGGCGCTAGACGCGTTTACGTGACGACGATAAGCGGAGGCTAAGGCAGCTTGCAGCGCCTCTAGCACTATATCTTTAGGCAGCCCTTTTTCTTCAAGGACTTCATTAAAAGCTAAAGCGAATTCGTTCTTCATGCCGTTCTCTACTCCGGCGCAAGCGCCTTACAACGTTACCCGTGATGGCCTCCCTCATCGGGCGGTAAAACAGGTTTTACACAAAGAAAAGTGGGGAGCACCCACTTTTCGGCAACGGACGATATAAAACCCTACAATAAAGCAAATTAGATTTTAACATATAAACAAGTCCTATGCAAGAGGAGGCGTTGTTTTCTTATATATTTCTAAAACTCTCTGGTAAACCTTTCTCCATGCGCCAGGCCGGTTCAATCACCTGCCGGCGCTTATTTTTGTCATCGATATAAGACCACTGCCCCGGCTCGGCCGCCACCACCGTATAACCATACCGCTGGTAAAAGCGCTGCGCGGCGGCGTTCTCGCGGCCCACATTCAGCGTCACCCATCTGTAACCGCGGCGGTGTAAATCTTCCTCCACCCATCTAAGCAAGCGCCCCCCCACCCCCAGGCTGCGATAGGGAGCTTTGACCCGGAAACCGTACACGTAGGCCCGGGTCAGCCCATCGGCCAATTCTTTGCGCGCGCTATCTAACTGAACAAACACTTGCCCAATGATGCCCACAAGCTGCAAATCGGCCACCCACATTAATGACCGTCCGAGCACCGCGCTTTGATAGATCTCGCTATATAAGCGGCGAAAGTGAGTATATTCTCCATCCCATTCCAAAGCCGGCAAATCTTGCAGTTGTAACAGCCGCACGGTCACTTTTTGTAGATCGAGGTTATCCAAGTCCATTTTCGTTAATCGCCCAAAAACAAGTTAGCCGCCTGCGATCAGTTCTTTTAACAAAACTTGCTCTTCTTCCACGGTATGAATTTGTCCGTCCAGCCAGGCGCGGCGCAGCGCATCTAGCAAGCGACGATACAGCGGCCCAGGGGGTAAACCCAGTTCTTTGAGTGCGCCGCCATTCGTATGCGGCTGAATAAGCCGCCATTCATTCACATAGCTAAGCAGCACATGCCGCAGCGTCTGATTAGATGAAGCGAAGTACACGGCGTAGCGCGCCAGAGGAGCCGCTTCCTCCAGTCGCCAAGTGGCCTGGCTGGGCGAGGCTGCTTCCAACTGGCTGCGCGCTTGCCACAGGCGGCAAGCGTCAGCCAGGGCCAGCGCCACTTCCTGGGGCAATTTCAGCCGCCGGGCCACTCCTTCGGCCTCCTCTAGCGTTAAATTCAGCCCCAGCAGCACATAGCCCAAGGCTTGTTTGAGAGCATCACCATCCTGAGCCAGGCCCCATTCCGGCCCCGCCTGTATCCCCGCTAACTGCTCAATCCGGACAGACAGCCAATCATCCCAAACCAAGGCCGGATGAATATAGCTCAGCAGCCCCAGGTTGTGCAGCCGACTGAAAATTTGCGGGGCGAAGCGGCTGACGAGGATGTGGTTGAGTTCGTGGCGAATGCGGTCGCCGGAAAGGCGTTCGATCATCGGGCGCGCTTCAAGTAAAAGCTGCATGGTGCGTTCCTCGATGCGAAACGCGAAGCGCTGCTCAAAGCGCACCGCCCGCAAAATGCGCGTGGGGTCGTCTACAAAAGAGAGCGAATGCAGCACCCGCACCAGGCCGGCGCGCAGGTCGTTAAGACCGCCCCAATGGTCGTACAGATCGCCATAGTGGCGTCCATCCAGGCGCAAAGCCAGGGTGTTGATTGTAAAGTCGCGCCGATGCAAATCGAGCTTAATGCTGCCGCGCTCAATCGTGGGCAAGGCGGTAGGATGCGTGTAAAACTCGGTGCGGGCGCTCACCAGGTCGATTTCAGGCAGCCCCTCCACCAGGAGGGCCGCCGGAGCGACCTTATCGTCTAAGCGCCACTTGGCTGTGCCAAAGCGAGAATGACCCGTCACCCGCCCGCCATAACGCTCGGCCAGGCTGCGCGCCAGGGCGATGGCGTCCCCCTCCACCACCAGGTCCAAGTCCAGGCTGGGGCGCTCCAAAAGTAAATCTCGCACCAGGCCGCCCACAATGAACAACGGACAGTGCTGTTCCGCCGCCGCGCCGGCAATGGCGCGCAGCAGCGCCAGGCGGTCGGCAGGGAGGGCGCTTTCCAGGCGAGCGGCCAGGTTAGCCTGAGTGTGCCTTTTTGCATCGGGGGTCAGGTACTTTAGCAGATCGGTGCGGGTGACAATGCCGATCACCTGGCCGCTGTTCGGGTCTACCACCGGAATTTGCCCCCAATCCGTTTCGGCCACCAGGCGCTGAACGGTTTGGATCGGGTCGGATGGGGTTACGGTATGACTGCCCACGTTCATCACGGTGCGCACCAGGTCTTTGCGCCCATGGGAAAGGGAGCGATCCACCTGGCGACGCGTCACCAGGCCCACCACGCGCCCGTTTTCCACCACCGGGTAGCCCTCATAGCCATAGCGGCGCATACTCTGATAGGCGGTTTCCACGGTGGTGGTTGGGGTTAGCACCTGCGGGCGCAGCGACATCAATTCGGCCACGGTAACCGCCGGGCGCACCACCTCGGGCAGCAAGTCGATCAACGCCTGGCGCACGCTGTCCAGGCTCTGATCTCGAACCAGGGCGGCCGCGGCGCGCTCGTGGCCGCCCCCGCCAAAGCGCGCCGCCACATCGGCCACATCCACCGCGTTGGTGGTCGAGCGCGCAATCATCTGCACCCCACCGTGGGTGGCGGCTAATACAAACAAGGCGTCGGGGTCAATGAGGTCGCGCAGGTTGTGGGCAATGGAAGACAGTTCCTCCTCTACTTCTAAGGCGGCCCCGGTGGCCAACACAATCGTGTGCCCATTAACCCGCATATGCTCCGCCGAGGCGCGCAGCCGTTCGTACAAGGCCTGCTGGGCCGGAGAAAGCGGATGGTTCAGGTATTGGCTAACAATCCCCAGGTTGGCTCCCTGTTCCACCAACACGGCCGCGGCGCGCAGGTCGCGCGGTGTGGTGCGAGAATAGGTAAGCGAGCCGGTATCTTCATATATGCCCAACAGCAGCAGGGTGGCATGCAGCGGATGGATGACTTCGCCGCGTTCTTGCAGGGCTTCAACCAAAACCGTAGTCGTGGCGCCCACATCCACCAGGTTCACCTTCCAATGCGCTGGCGTATTCTCGCGGGCAGGATGGTGGTCAATCACCTCCACCGGCGTGGCCTCGCCCACCCCGCGCACACTCGCCATCGACTGCGTATCCACCAAGATCACCTTATCAATCGGCGCATTGGGCAGCTCACGAGCATCGATAAACGGCAGTTCGGCCCCGTACAGCGAGACGAAGGCGCGCACATTGCGATTCATGCGCCGCGGCAGCACCGGCGTAGCCCCGTCTACCAACAACGCCGCGCCCAACAGCGAGGCCGCCGCGTCAAAATCGCCTTGCTCATGAGTTAGAATAATCTGCATAGGACGATTATAATCTACCATGCTAAAACCTGGATTTATAGGATGATCGTTGATCCTGGTTATCATGATTTGTAGGATAATCGTGATGCGCCAGCCGGTTTATCAAATGTTCTAAGTTTAGCCAGGTGACGAGATGACGACGCTAAGGCGTCATCCTATTAGATGGGAGGATGGGTTTGGCGCTAATTTTGATTTTGATCGGCGCGTTGTGCTTGATCGGCGCAACAGGCTTGTTGATTGCCGTTGGCGTGGGTATGATTCTAATATTACAGCGAAGCAGGCGGGATGACCAGGCCTAAACAGCATTTTAGCGGAGGCTGCTATGCACGTAGAAGAGATATGGGACGCGCTGCTTTCCAGGGAGCCGCAGCGCATCAAAGAAGCGTATCGTCAGCTTTCGCCATCCGAGCAAGCGGCGGTGATGGCGCACCTGGATAAGATGGTTCACGAAAGCGGTTGGCAGAACGAGCAAATAATCTCGGCCAAGCTGCTCTCAAAGTTCTCACCGTGGCCGATAAACATGATTGAGCCGCAAGGGTTGGATTTACGCCAACTGACCGCGCGCATGCATGCCTTTGTGCGCGCCATGGGTTGGTACGAAGCCGAGAGTAAGCGCCCGCAAACCCTGCGCAGTTTGGCGATTTCGCTCAGCCTGGAGGCGAATGAAGTGCTGGAGCATTTCCAATGGCGCGAAGAGGTGCAAGATCGCGCCGCGCTTTCGGGCGAGCTGGCCGATGTGGCCTTATACTTGATGCAGATTGCCAGCCTGGCCGGAATCGATCTCGAACAGGCGATATTAGACAAGCTCGATAAGAATTACACCCGCACCTGGGATAATGAGGAGCCGCAGCGATGAATGTGACCGTTTTTTGTGGATCGCGTCCCAACCCTCAAGATTACGAGGCCGCTTACCAGCTGGGCCGGCTTTTAGCTGCGGCCGGGCACACCGTGCTTACCGGCGGTTATATTGGCGGGATGGAGGCGGTATCGCGCGGCGCACAAGAAGCTGGCGGATACGTAGTAGGCGTCACCTGCGACGAGATCGAAGCCTGGCGGGCGGTTAAACCCAACGCCTGGATCACCGAAGAGCGCCGCTGCGACAGCTTAAACAAGCGCCTGGCGGCCCTGATCGAAGGCTGCGACGCCGCCATCGCCTTGCCCGGCGGCCCCGGAACCCTGACGGAAATTTGCCTGATGTGGAACCAATTAGTCATCGAAGCCATCTCACCGCGCCCGGTGGTGCTGGTGGGGGATGGGTGGAAAACTGTGTTCGAAAGCCTGTTTGCCGCGCAAGGGGAATATATCCCGCCGGCGCAGCGCGCCTGGCTCAAGTTCGCCGCCGATGGGCGTGAAGCCATTGCCATGCTGACGACCGCCTAACCCGCCCCACTTCGCCGCGACCCGCGCCCCCGCGCCAGGTGTTTTTGAAGTAAAATTCATTCGACCTTTCCGGTTGTTCCAACCGAGATTTATGATAAAAGGAAATTTGCATGGCATCCACCGATAAACTCCCCACCCGCAGCGAGAACTTCTCTGAGTGGTATAACCAACTCGTCATTCGGGCCGAAATGGCCGATTACGCCCCCGTGCGCGGGTGCATGGTGGTGCGCCCGTATGGATGGGCGCTGTGGGAAAACATTCAGCAAGCCCTGGATAAACGCTTCAAAGCCACCGGCCATTCCAACGCCGCCTTCCCCTTGTTAATACCCATGTCGTTCTTAGAAAAAGAGAAAGACCACGTGGAAGGCTTCTCGCCCGAGCTGGCCGTGGTGACGATTGGCGGCGGTGAAAAGCTCGAAGAACCCCTGGTGGTGCGTCCCACATCCGAAACTATCATCGGCTATATGTATTCCAAGTGGATCAAATCTTATCGCGACCTGCCGGTGTTGATTAACCAATGGGGGAATGTGGTGCGCTGGGAAATGCGCACCCGCCTGTTCCTGCGCACCCTGGAGTTTTATTGGCAGGAGGGCCATACCGCCCACGCCACCGCCCAAGAAGCGGAAGAAGAAACCCTGCGCATGCTCAACACCTACGCCGATTTCGCCATTAACGAAGCCGCCGTGCCGGTTGTAACCGGCGTCAAAAGCGAGAAAGAGAAATTCGCCGGAGCGGTGCGCTCCTACACCATCGAAGCCATGATGGGTGACGCCCGCGCTCTGCAATCCGGCACATCGCACTTCCTCGGCCAGAACTTCGCCAAGGCCTTCGATATTGAGTTCCTGGATTGGAACAACAACCTGGATTACTGCTGGACCACATCCTGGGGCCTCTCCACGCGCTTCGTGGGGGCGATTATCATGACCCACGGCGATGACCAGGGCCTGGTGCTGCCGCCGCGCCTGGCCCCGATCCAGGTGGTGATTATCCCCATCTATAAGAATGACGCCGAACAAAGCGCCGTCATGCAGGTGGTGGAACGTGTGCGCCAAGAGCTGAGCGCCTTCCGCGTGAAAGTGGATGACCGCAGCGAGGTGACGCCCGGCTTCAAATTTAACGATTGGGAAATGCGCGGTGTGCCGCTGCGTATTGAAATTGGCCCCAAGGATGTCGAAAAGGGCAGCGTGGCGATGGCCCGCCGCGACATTTTGGGCCGCGAGGGTAAATCTTTTGTACCGCAGGCCGGTTTGGCTGCCACGGTGCAAACCATGCTCAACACCATCCACCAGGCGTTGTACGATAAAGCCCTGGCCTTCCGCCTCGCCCACACCGCCGCTCCGCGCGATTACGCCGAGTTGCAAAACGCCGTGGGCGAGGGTTGGGCGCAAGCCTGGTGGTGCGAAAGCCCTCTATGCGAGGCTAAAGTCAAGGAAGATACCAAAGCCACCACCCGCTGCATACCTTTGGAACAGCCTGGCGGAGAGGGGCGCTGTATTGTATGCGGACAACCAGCTGCGCGCCAGGTCATCTTTGGCCGGGCGTACTAAGCAGGCAAACGGCTAAACTTATGCCCGCCATTCAACCCACCCGGCTGCGCCGGCAAGCTGCCAACCTGGCCGGTTTTTTCGATCAGCCTACGCTGTTTGTGCGCCACATGCATTCACTGCTCGATTTCTATTCCGACCGCGCCCGCCGGCAGGGGCAATCGGGCCGGCCGGGGCCGCTCATCCAGGCCTACCATATGCGTCCGCCGGTGCTGCGCGCCCTGCTGCAAGAATTGCTCGATTCCACCCAGGATAACCCCGCCACCGCTCTGGAGCTGTGCGACGCCCTATGGAATGAAGATTACCTGGAGTTCCGTCAACTGGCCGCTATGCTGCTAGGCCAAATTCCACCCGCCGCCCAAGACGCCGTGATCGAACGCCTTCAAACCTGGATCGGCCCCACGCTGGAGCGCCACCTGATCGAGCTGCTGCTCTCCACCGGGGTCGAACGCCTGCATCACGAACAGCCGCGCGCGCTGCTCAATCTCATCTCCGCCTGGCTAGACTCCTCCGACCCATTCTTTCAACAGCTTGGGTTACACGCCTTGCTGCCCTTGGTGCACGACCCCAGCTTTGAAAATACGCCGGTTTTCTACCGCATGGTGCAGCCCTTCACCCGCAGCGCCCCGGCCGGCCTGCGCCCGGATGTGCTCGATGTGGTGGAGGCGCTGGCCCAACGCGCCCCCCAGGAAACCGCCTATTTTTTGCGCCAGGTTTTGGCTCATCCCAATGCGCCTGATACGCCCTGGCTCATCCGCCAAAGCCTGCACGCCTTTCCGGAAGATTCCGCCGAAGTCTTACGCCAGGCGGTCCGGGCTGCGCTTATGTAAGCTCGCCAGTTAGGGGAAACGCATGCTGCCACACATCCGGCGTCTACACAGTCTGCCGCGCTATACCAAAATCGTGGTCACCTTCGCCAGGTATGGCTTCGGGGCGCTGATCGAGCAGTTAAACCTGGATCGATACCTGGCCCTGCCGCGCTATCTGCTGCGCAAACCGGAAAACCTGGATGCCGCCTCGCCCGCTGAACGGCTGGTGCTGGCCCTGGAAGAACTCGGCCCCACCTTCATCAAGCTTGGTCAAATCGCCGGCACACGCGCCGATCTGCTGCCGGCGGAGATCGTCAGCGCCCTGGCGCGCCTGCAAGACCAGGTTAGCCCCGAACCTTGGGAGAACATGCACGCCATGTTAATCGAAGCCTGCGGCCCAGAACTGGACAGCTGGCTGACGGAAATCGACCCCCACCCACTCGGTTCGGCGTCGCTATCCCAGGTACACGCCGGCAAACTCATCGATGGTTCGGCGGTGGTCTTGAAAATCCAACGCCCTGGCAGCGAAGCCATCGTGCAAGCCGACCTGGAAATTCTGCTCGATATCGCCGGGCTGGCCGAGCGCGCCGAATGGGGTCAACGCTACCACCCGCTAGAGATCATCAACCAGTTTGCGTTCACCTTGCGCAACGAGATGGACTTCCGCCTGGAAGCGGCCAACGCCGATCGCTTTCGTACCAATTTCGCCGATGAAGCCCACTTATATATTCCCAAAATCTATTGGGAATACTCCAACCAGCGTGTGCTGGTGGAAGAACGCCTGGAAGGCATTAAAATCGATGACGCCCAGGCCCTGGATCGAGCCGGCTTTGACCGGGCCAGGGTGGCTGAGATTGCCGCCGCAATTGTGGCGAAAGAAGTATTTGAAGATGGGTTCTTCCATGCCGACCCCCACCCCGGCAATTTTTTTGTGATGCGCGACGATGTGGATGGAGAAATATTAGTGGGAGCGATGGATTTCGGCATGGTAGGTTATATTTCGCGCTCCGACCGGCTTAACCTGCTGCAAGCCTTTATGCTGGCGGCGCGCATGGACGCCGGCGGCCTGGTAGAACATCTGATGCGGGTGGGGGCGGTTTCGCCGCACGCCGAGCTGGATAAGCTGGAACACGACCTCGATCACTTGTTAGACCGCTACATGGGGCTTTCCCTCCAGCACATCTATACCCGCCAGTTAATCGAAGAACTGATGCAATTGGCTTATATCCATCAAATCAATTTACCAGCCGATTTTTGGCTGTTATTCAAAATGCTCAGCATGATGGATGGCCTGGCGCGTCGGCTCGACCCGGAAATTAACATTCTCTCGCTATTCTCACCGCCGGTTAAGCGCCTGATAAAACGCATGAGCCTGCCCTGGAATTGGGGGCCGAATTTTATGGGCAGCATCGAAAACCTGGCCTTCGCCCTGCGCGATTCACCCCTGATTATGGAACGTCTGCTGCGCGGCTTACAGCGCGGCGAGCTGCCCATTTCCTTCAAGGCCGGCGTCAATCGCGAAACGCTCGACCGCATCGACCGGGTGAGCACCCGCCTGTCTATCAGCTTGCTGGTAGCGGCGTTCATCATCGGCACGGCTGTGATGTTTCCTGTGGCGCGCGACAGCCGCATGGCGATGGCGCTGCTGGTAGTTGGGTTTATCCTTTCCTTAGCCTTAGGCATGTGGTTTATCATTGCCACCCTGCGCGGCGGCAAAAAATAATATGGTATAATTGAAGCCGTTTGACTAGACCGGCCTGCGGTTGGGGAAACCCTGGCTGTGGACCTGGAGACCTGCTCTTAGTCCGAATTTGACTGAAAGGAGTACGCAGACGTCATGACTTTAGACAAAGAAAGTAAAGGCAAGTTGATGGAAGAGTATGCCCGTCATGAAGGGGATACGGGCAGCCCAGAAGTTCAGGTGGCAATCCTCACCACCCGAATTCTTCAACTCACCGAGCATTTACGCAGCAACACCCACGATGAATCATCGCGGCGTGGTTTGCTGAAATTGGTTGGACAGCGCCGGCGCTTGCTGGCTTATATCCGGCGGAATGACTTCCAGCGCTATATGGCGCTGACCGAACGCTTAAGCATCCGCCGCAAATAACTTTTGCGCAATCCAGAGAAGATGGCGCCCGCAGGTCAGCCATCTTCTCTGATTTTTACGGCAACACTAGGTTCACCTTCGCAGGTTGGGAATTGAAAGGCGAAATGAAGCCGGAAGCGGCCTTCAGGGCGGCTTTCAGTCCCTAACCGGGCGGGGGAAATACAGGAGATTAATTGAATATGGAACCCAATCCACGACGATTCGAAACCACCGTGGAAGGCAAAACGTTTGTCTTTGAAACCGGTCATGTGGCCGGCCAGGCAGGCGGCGCGGTGACTTTGCAAGTCGGCGATACAATGGTATTCGCCGCGGCCACGATGTCGAGCGAAGTTCGCCCCGGCATCGATTTTATGCCCCTTTCGGTCGATTACGAAGAGCGCATGTACGCCGGCGGACGCATTCCCGGCTCGTTCTTCCGCCGCGAAGGTCGTCCGTCTGAAGAGGCCATCTTGATCTCGCGCCTCACCGATCGCCCGCTTCGCCCGCTCTTCCCCAAAGACCTGCGCAACGATGTGCAGGTGCTGGTGTACTCATGGTCTTCCGATGGCGAAACCCCGCTCGATATCCTCACGGTTAATGCGGCCAGCGCCGCCCTCAGCATTTCCGACGCGCCTTTCGGCGGGCCGGTGGCAGCGGTGCGCATTGGGCGCATTAATGACGCGTTCGTCGTCAACCCATCCTTTGAAGAACTGAAAAACTCCGAGATCGATCTCCGCATCGCCGGCACTCGCGACGCCATTTTGATGGTAGAAGCCGGAGCGCAGCAGGTGAGCGAAGCCGTGATGGTGCAGGCCTTGGAGTATGGACACCAGGCCCTGCTGCCGCTGATTGCACTGCAGGAGCAAATGGCCGCCGAACTGGGCAAACCTAAACGCGCCTACACTTCTGCTAAGCCCAACGAAGAACTCATGGCGCAAGTTTGGCAGCGCGCCGAAAGCAGCCTGAACGCCATCCTCGACCGACCCTACGTTAAGGCCGAGCGCAACCAGGCGATGGACGAGCTTAAGGCATCCATTGACAGCGATCTGATGGACGCCGAAGGAACCCAGAAGTCTGTGCTGGCCTGGGCTTTCGATGAGGCGCTCAAGCGCGTGGTGCGCAGCCGCATCCTCGATAAGGGTTTGCGCCCCGATGGACGTAACCTCACCGAGGTTCGCCCCATTTGGTGCAAGGTAGGCATCAGCCCCCGCGCCCACGGTTCCGGCCTGTTCACCCGCGGTGAAACCCAGGTGCTAACCCTGGCAACCCTGGGTACGCCCGGCGAAGCGCAAGAGTTGGATACCCTCAGCCCCATCAAAGAGAAGCGCTACATGCACCACTACAACTTCCCGCCCTTCTCCACCGGTGAAGCCCGCCCGTTGCGCGGCCAATCGCGCCGCGAAATTGGGCATGGCGCTTTAGCCGAACGCGCTCTGCTGCCGGTCATCCCTGAGGTAACCGACTTCCCCTATTCCATGCGCCTGGTAAGCGAAGTGCTATCTTCTAACGGCTCATCGTCCATGGCCTCGGTGTGCGGTTCCACCCTGGCGCTGATGGACACGGGAGTGCCAATCAAGTCGCCGGTGGCTGGCGTGGCCATGGGTCTGATCAAAGAAGGCGAGCAATTCGCCATCCTGACCGACATCCTCGGCTCCGAAGATCACCTGGGCGATATGGACTTCAAGGTGGCTGGCACCACCCGCGGCATCACCGCCCTACAAATGGATATTAAGATCAAGGGCATCACCCCTGAGATTATGATGCGCGCCCTGGAACAGGCCCGCGTAGCCCGGTTGCACATCCTGGGTAAGATGATGGAAGTGCTGCCCGCCCCGCGCCCTGAACTAAAAGACCACGCCCCACGCATCACTGTGGTGCATATCCCAGTCGAGAAAATCGGCGCGGTGATAGGCCCGGGTGGTAAGATGATCCGCGCCATCCAGGAAGAATCGGGCGCCAAGATCGACATCCAGGACGACGGCACGGTCTTCATCGCCGCCACCGATGGCGAATCGGCCCGCATCGCCCGCGAGCGCGTGGAAGGCCTAACCGAAACCGCCGTGCTGGGGCGCATCTACACCGGTAAAGTGGTGCGCATCACCGATTTCGGCGCCTTCGTCGAAATTATGCCCAACATGGACGGCATGGTGCATATCTCGCAGCTCGATTCCGAGCGTGTTAACAAGGTGGAAGACGTGGTGCGCCTGGGTGATGAAATCACCGTCATGGTCACCGACATCGACCCGGCGGGTAAAATCCGCCTGAGCCGCCAGGCCGTACTCGAAGGCTGGACGGTAGAAGAAGCCATCGGCCACGACCGGCCACGCTCCAGCGGCGGCGGCGGCGGCGGACGTTCCGGCGGCGGTCGCCCTGGTGGTGACCGCGGCGGCGATCGCCGCCCACCGCGCCGCAACTAATTAGCTCCCAGATTCAAATCGGCGGTCCAAACACTGGACCGCCGATTTTTATTATCTAAAGCGCCGCCTTAACCGGGCTTACTTGCGCACCACCGGCAGTAAAATCCGCAGCCCAGGCAGCGAACCGGATGAGATGTACACGGCCACATTGTCTAGCCCCCAGCTTTCGTTGGTTAGTTCTTGCAAATTGAAGCCGGAGAAGTCAAGCGTCAGAGTACTACCCTGGTGGCTGACCGCCTGTACCAGGTGATAGGTGGCGTCCATGGGACGGCCATTAAACGTGTAGCACAGCGTGTTGACCGCCATGGCGCCGGTTTGACCAGGGAACTCTCCCATGCCATATTGCGCCGGGTAGGCCTGATCGATTATCTGAGCCGGGTTATTCGAGAAGGTGGTGTTAATCAAGCGCAGCCCATCCACATCGAAGCGGAAGTAGTCCGGGCCGCGTTCCTGCTTATGGATCGACAGGTTGCCGTTCCACGAGCGCAGCGTATATAGATCAAACGCCACCAGCAGCTTGGTGTGCTCCGGCAGATTATTGAGCGTGAGGATGGCGCTTTGGTTGCCAAACTCACCCAAAAAGCGGCTGCCGCAAACCGGGGTGACCACAGTGGGGGTATTCCACTCACCGCCCGCGGCTGTCTCGAAGTCGTTAAAGTATACCAGGCTGCTGCTCTGGGCATTCATGGCTGCGCTAGCACGGTTGTCTACCGGGTTGAGGTCTGGTTCGTTGGCCCAAATTTCGGCAGTGTTGTTAACCAGGCCTGAGGCGCTGCTGTTCAGGGTGACGGTGATGATCTTGACGACGCTCGCTCCGCTGCTCAAATTTCCCACCAGGCAGGTCACCTTGCCGCTGCTCAGGCTGCACCCGCTTTGGCCGGACAAGTAGCTTACTTGAAGCGGCAGCGTATCCGAGATAGTCACACCGGTAGCTTCGGACGGACCGGCGTTGGTCACGGTGAAGGTATATTGCACTTGAACACCGGCCAGGGGGCTGCTAACCGAAACGCCCTTAAGCAGGCTGAGATCGGCCTGGTTGTTTACAAAGATGCGCGCCGTTTCGCCAGCGGTGCTGAAGGCAGTGACGCCTCCGTTAACCGTGGCGTCGCCCGTGCCGCCAGCTGAACCGGTGGTTTGATCCCAAGCCTGGAAGGTAATGCCAGGGTCTACCGCTCCATTAAACAGCGGATCGGGCACAAAGCGAATGGCGGTATTGGCATCCACCGCGAGCAGACGCGCCGCAGCGGGCGAGACCGGTGATAGGTCGATCCAGGTGGAGCCGTCGGTAGTGAATTGCCACACCCCGCCGCTGTTATTAACCGCCGTAACGGCTATCCCGGTCAGCGCCCCGGCGTCCACGTCGCTGATTGGCGCTCCTCCATCCGAAGCCAGGATGTCGCTCAGCAGTGTGCCGGGATTGTTGAACTGGTTGACGAGGATGGGGTTAAGCCTCAGATCGCCGCTGTTATCCAACACCGGGGCGTCATTCACCGGCTGCACCGTCACCGTCACCACCGCCGGGGCGGATAGCGACGCGCCGTCGGAAGCGCGGTAACTAAAGACGGCCTGACCATTGAAGTTCAGGGTGGGGGTAAAGATAAAGCCACCGTCGCTTTGACCAGCTAGCGCGCCGCCCACACTGGGGTTGGTCCACGTACCCACCACCAAACTGTAGCCTGTGGCGGGTTGATCGTTGGCCAACACGCCGGGGGCGGGTAAGGCAAAGGGGGTATCTTCATCAGTAAAGAATGGCCCATCGTCGGCGGCCAGCGGAGCGCGGTAGACCAGCGTGACAGTGGGGTCATCCGGCGCGGCGGTATCGGGGTCGTCGGTCAATACCAGGCCAAGCCCATCGGCGCTCACATAGCCCTGGTTGGCGACCTGGAGGACGCCGGAAGGCAGGCTGGGGTTGATAACGGCGTCAAAGCGGATGACCACTTGCTTACCTGCCGGCAGATGGCCGATGGGCAGGTTAATGGTCTCGCCGTCCGCCGGGGCGGCGGGGGCGGCATCGAAGCGCTGCGCCCGGTCGGGCATCAGGCTGTAAAGCACCTTAAGCGCCCCTGTCTCCACAGCCAGCCTGGCCCCCGGCTCAAAGGCAGTGATGTTGGGCGCGGTACACGTCACGTTGGTATATTTATCATAAGGCGCTGAGCCGGCGGAAACCGTCACCGGCGTACCGCTGTTGGCTCCCCCCAGGAAAGCGGCGGTTTCGGTGTTGGTGGCCGGGCTGGGGCTAACTCCTTGAACATAGAAAGCGTTTGGCCGCCCGGCGAGGGTGGGCCGCACCAGCTGATAAGCATTCCAGGCGGCAGGTGTACCGGTGTAACCAGCAGTGTTGCCGGAAAGCTGCAAACAGAAGGTTACGTTTTGACCGGCGGGCACGTTGCGATTGCCCACGGCAACCCCATAGGAAGAACTGGCGCTGCTAGGTACACTGGTTTGAATGGTGTTATTCACCACCACCGCATCCACACGTGAGCCGCCGGTGGTGCCGTCGCCGCGCGCATCCAGGCGAATGCCATACTGCGTGAAGTTGTTGATGGTATTGTTGCCAATGTTGACAATCAGCTTGCCGTTCGTATCGGTCACACCGAATACCGCCACGTTATTAAAGCTCAGGTCTTGCGTCTTGACGCTGTTGTTAAGTACATAGCCTTCCAAGGTGCTAGAACCGGTGGCATACAGGTTGATGGGCGATGTGCCGGCCCAGATCTTAGAATTGTCTCGCATCGAGAACTTGATATGACCCGTCTCGCTGGTGGCCAGGTTGAAGCCAACGTTATTATCTTGCGAGGTGTTGTTGTTGATGCGCAGATCGTTAATTGCGCCTGAACCTTGGGCGTATATGAGCAGGGCGTTGCTGGGAGCATTAGCCAGGGTGGCATCACCGTTGAACACATTGCCGCTAAAGGTGGCGCCAGTCACCACGCCGCTGCCGCCGGGGGCCAGGTCGAGGAAGAAGTTATCGGCTTCAGCAGAGCCGGCTGGACGGCGCACATCTAAGAAGCTGCTGTTGGTCACGCTCAAAGACGCCAGCGTACCACTGGTCAGCTTGATATACGCGTTGCGGGCCGCCGATTGCTGAATGGTATCGGTATTTAACGAAACGCTGCCGGTGGGATTGGTAAGGAACAAGCCGTAGTAATTACCGCCCCCGCCCACATTGCTTAACACGCTGTTATTCAAGGTGAAACCGTTGACGCTCACACCTTCAATGCCGTGGGCACTGCCATTGGTGATATTCATATAGGTCAACGACACGGTCTGGGTGTTATTCAAGTATACAGCCGAGGCCGTGCTGTCTAACAGCGTCCCACCGGAACCGGCGCTGCCTGCGCCGGTCACGGTCAGCCCACCGGCTGTCCCCGTGTTAGAGAGATAAATGCCGTTGGCCGCTCCGCTGCTCGAAACCGACATGAAGGTCATCCCAGCCGCGCCGATGGTGGTATCGGTCACCTTAAGCGCCGTACCGGATGTGGTGTTGAGAGTGTTATTCGCGCCGCTAACCGAAACTGTGCCGCCATTACTGGCAGTGAAGGCCGGGTTGCTACCCGAATTAATACTCAGACCTCCGCTGAAGTTGATCGTGGTTACATCATTATTGTCGAGGAAGATGCCCGTGCCGGCGGGGTTATTCGTTACCGAACCAGTGAAGGCGATAACGCTGGCAACGCCAGTGCTGCGGTTGGAGATCGTGACCGAGCGCCCCATGCTGTTGGTGATTGCGCCCGCATACGTCACATTTCCCTGGCCGCCGCTGATATAAACCCCGTGGCTGGTGGAGCCGGTGATGGAGCTGGAGGAGTCGGCGCTGACGCCGCTGCTCACAACGTTGGTCAACGCCATACCCATCGAGCCGTTAGCCGAATGGAGCGTGCCTTGCCAGGCAGCCGTGACCGCGTTTAGGTCCATGCCAGGGCCGGCATACCCATGGGCGATGTTGGCCGCGCCGTTGGCGGTGAAGGTCATGTTACTGCCTACACCGGTGATAAACAGCGCCGTACCAGTGGAGGCATACGCTTTAAGATCGGCGGTGCTGAGCTTGCCCTGGACGTTGTTTAAGTAGAAGGCGTTCGATCCCACCCCGTTACCCGCCGAGCCGATGGAGATGTTATTGGCGTCTACGTTGTCATAGCCTGCGCCCGGAGCGGCGTCGAAGATGGCCCCGTTGACAGTGATACCCATGCCGCCGGTATCGCCGCTCACGGTGAGATCGCGGAACTGGGTGATATAAACCTGTCCGGTGGAACCCTTTAGGGCGGTGATGCCATCGCCGACCGCGATCACGTTGACAGTGTTCAACGCCACACTCAAATCGGCGCTGGAATTGCTTGCGATATACACCCCGCCTGCCCCAGCATACCTCACGGTCACGTTATCGATGACCGCCGCGGCGGCGTTAGCCGCGCTGGTGGTGAGGCGAATGGCCTGGGCGTTAGCAGCGATATTGAGACCGCGGATTTCGACAGCGCCGGGGTTGGCTGCCGTCACGCCGTGCCCGCCGGCAACATTGTTTTCGATCTTGGGCATGCTGCCGGCCGCAAGCAGCGTAATCGGGTTGCTGCTGCCGTTCACGCTCACCGGCATGGTTAATGCCACGCCCTGGCCAATCAGGCGTTGGTTGGCCTGGAGGACGATCCCAGAGTCCTGACCGGTAGTTGCACCGCTGCCAGTGAAGATATAGATGGTGTCGCCGGCGGCTGAGGCCGCCTGGGCTTCCGCCAGGGTGTCGAAGGGGTCGGACGAACGGCCTAACCCGCCCGCCGCCGCATTATTCTTAACATACCATACCCGCGCGTTGACGATGGTTATCGTCACCGTGCCAATGGCAAACTTGCCGCCCGCGTCGGTGACACGATAAGTAAAGGTGTGAGTGGTGTTAAACTGGCCCGCCGGCGGGGTGTAGATGAAGGAACCATCGCCATCCACCGTTACCGTAGCCCCGTTAGCGTTTTCGAGCGAGGCGGTCAGGGCCGTACCTTCAGGGTCGCTGTCGTTGCTCAACAGGTTGCCGCTGACGAACAAGGTCGGGTCGGGCAGCAGCGAAGTGTTATCCACTTCTAGCTGCGTGTTGCCGATGGTGTCGTAACCCTCTCCAACCACGATGGGGGCTTCGTCAACATCGTTCAGATCGATGCGCACATCGGCGGTGGTAAACAGCCCCCCGGCGTCGGTGACTTTAACTGTGAGAGTGAAGGCCGGGGTAGTTTCGTAATCCAGCATGATCATGTTCGCCACGGTGAGCATCCCGCCGGCGCTGCTGATGGCGAATGCGCCGCCCGTGTTGCCAGCGATAATGCTAAAGGTCAGCACCTCGCCGGCGTCGGGGTCGGCGGCGATCACCGTGTCCACCACCGTACCGTTTGGCGAGTTCTCGTCCACATCGAACGCCTGGTCGCTCATGGCGGGGGTCTCGTTGACGTTAGTCAGATCGATGCGCAGCTTAGCTGTGCCGCTCAAATTCGGTACGCCGTTATCAACCACCTGCACGGTGAGGGTAAAGACCGGGGTAGTCTCAAAGTCCAGCGGAGTGCTGGAGGCCACCGTAACCTGGCCGGTGCTGCCGTTTAGCGCAAAGGCTCCGGCGGCGTTGCCGCTCAGGATGCTCCAGGTGTGGGTTTGGCCGGAGTCTGGGTCGGTAAAGGTGGCCGTACCCACCACGGCTCCCACCGCGCTGTTTTCCGGCAGGCTGAAAGTCTTATCGGGGGCTTCCGGGGCGTCGTTCTTATCCACCAGGTTAATGGTAACGGTGGCCGTATCACTAAGCATAGGAACGCCGTTGTCGCTCACCTGCACCGTCAGGTTAAAGGTGGGGGTTGTCTCAAAATCAACCGCTGCGCTGGTTTGAACGTAAATTTGACCGGTAAGCGGGTCGATGCTGAAGGCCCCACCAATGTTGCCGGCGGTGATGGCAAAGCTGTGGGCCTGGCCCAGGTCGCTATCGGTGAAGGTGATGGGCACGCCCACCGTGGTGCTGTAGGCCGAATTTTCGTCCAGGCTGAAGGTATTGCCATACACCATGGGAGGATCGTTGGCATCCGCCAGCTCAATGCGCACCTGGCCGCTGTCGCTTAAGGCTGGCGAACCGTTATCCACGGCCTGCACGGTGAGGGTGAATACCGGGGTGGTTTCAAAGTCCAGCGCGGCGCTGTTGGCGACGGTGAGTTGCCCGGTGGTGGAGTTGATGTTAAAGGCCAGGCTGGTGTTACCGCTCAGGATGCTCCAGGTGTGGGATTGCCCGGCGTCGGGGTCTGCAACGTTCACCACACCTACCACCGTGCCGTTGGAGGCGTTTTCCGGAATACTGAAGGAGGCGGCGCTCACCACCGGCGCTTCGTTCAGGTCGGCGATTAAAACTTTCACCGTACCCAAGCCGCTCAACGCCGGCGAGCCGTTATCGATCACCTGCACCGTGAGGGTGTAAGCCGGGGTAACCTCAAAGTTAATCGCCCCATCGGTGAGAATTTGCCCGGCGCTGTTCACGCTAAACGCCCCGCCGGTGTTGCCGCTGAGGATGGCGAAGGTGTGCGTCTGCCCGGCGTCTGGATCGGAGAAGGAAATACTGCCCACCGGTGTGCCCACGGAGGCGTTCTCGTCCAGGTTGAAGGTCACGTTGTTCACCACCGGAGCATCGTTGGCATCGTTCAGGCTAATCACCACCTGGTTGCTGCCGCTCAGGGGCGGCGTACCGTTATCGGTGGCTTGCACGGTGAGGGTAAAGACCGGGGTGGTTTCAAAGTCGAGAGCGGTGTGGTCATTCACGGTCAATTGGCCGCTGCCGGCATTGATAGCAAAGGCTCCGCCGGTGTTGCCGCTGAGGATGCTCCAGGTGTGCGTCTGCCCGGCGTCGGGTTCGTTCACCAACACCGTGCCCACGGCCGTCCCATTGGCGCTGTTTTCATCCAGGCCAAAGGACGCCGCCGCCACAAGCGGGGCTTCGTTCACGTTAACCAGGTTCACGATAAACGCCGCCTGGCCGAACTGCTGAGGCGTTCCGTTATCGGTGACGCGCACAGTCAGTGTAAAGACCGGTGTGGCCTCAAAATCGAGGGCCGCAGGGTTCGCCACGCTCACCTGCCCGGTGGCGGCGTCGATCTTGAACGCCCCCAGGGTGTTGCCGGCAGTGATAGAGAAAACGTGGCTCTGGATGAGTTCATCGTTGTACGTCACCGGCGTTCCCACCAGCGTATCCACCGGGCTATTTTCGCTGATCGACGCGGTTTGCGGGTCTACAATGGGCGCTTCGTTAGCGTCGCGCAGGTTAATACGAATGTCGGCTTCGCCAAACAGGGGCGGAGCGCCATTATCGGTTACGCGCACGGTGAGGGTGAACACCGGCGTGGTCTCGAAGTCGAGCGGGGCGCTGTCTGCCACGCTGATTATTCCACTGTTGGGGTCAATGGCGAAGGCTCCGCTGCCGGCGCCCCCGGTTATCGAGAAGGTGTGCAGTTGGCCCACATCGGGGTCGGTGAAGGTAACGGTAAACACCTGTGTGCCTGCGGGCGAATTCTCATCCAGATCGGTGACACCGGGGTTAACCACGGGGACATCATTGGCGTTATCCACATCGATGCGCACCAGAGCGGTATCACTCAGGTTTGGCAGCGGCGCGCCCACATCGGTGACTTGCACGGTGAGGGTGTACACATTCAGGGTTTCAAAATCAATGGCGTTGGTATCGGCCACACGAATTTGACCGCTGTTGTTGATCGAAAACGCCCCGCCGGTATTGCCGTTCAGGATGGCAAAGGTGTGGGTTTGGGCGGCGTCTTGATCGCTGACGGCCGCCTGGCCCACCAGGGTGTTGTTGGGCGAACCCTCAAAAACCGATAAAACAGTGTCGTTAATCACCGGGGCGTCGTTGACATCACTCAGGCTGATCACCACCTGAGCGGTATCGGCCAGGTTTAGCGGGGCGGGCGGCCCCTGGTCGGTGACTTGCACGGTGAGGGTGAATACGGGCGTGGTTTCAAAGTCCAGGGCGGCAGGCGCAGCCACCCGAATTTGACCGGCGGCATCGATGCTAAAGCCCCCGCCGGTATTGCCGGCCAGGATGCTCCAGGTGTGCGTCTGCCCGGCGTCCTGGTCGGTCACGCTCAGGGCTGCGCCCACCGCCGTCGCCAGGGGCGTGTTTTCAGCCAGGTTGAAAGCGGCGTCATTCACCACCGGAGCGTCGTTGGCGTCGGTAATATTGATGCGCACCAAACCGCTGCCGCTGGCCGGCGGAAGATAGTCATCACTAACGCCAACGGTTATGGTGAAAACGTTATTCGTCTCATAATCTATGGCGGTTGTGTCTGCCACGCTCAACATGCCGGTGGCTGGGTTGATGTCAAACGCTCCGCCGGTGTTGCCGGAAAGGATGGCGAAGGTGTGGCTCTGCCCGGCGTCGGGGTCGGTGAAGGCCACCACGCCCACATTCGTAGCGTTGGGCCGATTTTCAGGCAAAATAAAGCTTTGGGTTGCAATTACCGGCGGATCGTTGACCGGGGACACATTAATCGTTACCACGGCGCTATCGCACATCGGCGGGGCGGCGGTATCGCACACCTGGAAGGTGAAGCTGTCGGGTCCGGCGTAATCCGCCGCCGGGGTATAGGTCAAGCCGGGCGCTGTGCCGCTCAGCCCGCCGTTCGCCGGCCCGCTCAGCGTAAAATAGCTCAGCGGATCGCCATTGGGGTCGAATGCTTGTAAAACCAGCGCCGCCGAAATATCTTCGGTGACGGTGATAGCCAGGTCGTAGGCCAAAGGCGAGGCCTGCAAAGAACCGGGAACCAGGGCTAAATCGGTCGAGAGCGTGTCGGTAAAGAGGGTGTTGAGGGCGGGCATATCGCCGGTGTTGCTCACTACCACGGTATAGCGCAGCGTATCGCCGGCCTCCACCAGGCCATTACCATTGACATCGTTTTGCAGGCTATCGCGTTTGGCTGCATGCAATAAAACCGCGTTGGGGGCGCGCGCCACGCTGTGTTGTGGGCCAGGCGCGGCCGCTAAGGCCGTGGCTGCCGGAAAGATGGGTGAAAAGAGCATGTTGAACACGAGCAGGATAGTCATCCCTGCGTTTAACCGGCGAAGGGTCTTAATTGAAATGCTCACTGTTCCTCCTCACAAATAGAAGCGAAAAATAAGCTCTCGGCATGGGTCCGGCAGATACGAATTAACGGTGATCTTTTCGGTGCGGCCCCAATCATCTGAGCGGCGTTTTACGAAAACACAGCCTGATAACGCATCGCGGTGTTATGCGGGCCAATTGGCGTAATAAATATGTTCAGGTCGGCGAAGGCAGGATGCTGCAACGTATAAGTGCGCTGCGCCAGGTAAGCGGCGCCATCGGGATTGCTAAAGATAAGCGAGAAAGGAACCCGCCCCGAAGGAAGCAAAGCTGCGCCTAAGGGGGTTACTTCCACCAATTCCAGGGGGTAGTCTTGTCCGTTAGTAAGGTGAATGGTAAAGCGGGTATGCAGATGGGGCAAAAAATCATCCATGCTTAAAGTAGACAGGTCGAAAGGAGTCATTTAGGCCACACTAAAAAGAGATAAACACCTCTATCCTCCGCCAAAACAAATCCCAGGCGTTGGTAAAGGGCGAGAGCACGATTCATGCGCTCCACGTGAATCGATAGGCGCACGGCCGCGGCGGCGGCCTGGGTTTGTAAATCGTTCAAAATGGCGCTCCCCACACCTCCGCCGCGCGCTCCAGGCAGGAGGGCTACATCCATAATGCGCCACTCTTGCGCCCAGCGCGCCACGTACAAACGCCCCACCGGTTGACCAGCCACCACGATCATGTCGTACGAAGCGCCGGTGTAATGTTCATGATAAAAACGATGCTGGGCGGCGAATTGTTGGCGCAGAAAGGCCTCTTTTTGAGCCGCATCCCAATCGGTGAGGGCCAGTTCTTCGTGACGCGTGGCCGCGTAGACCTGGAAGAGACATTCCAGGTCATCATCTACCACCGGGCGAAGCGTATAAGGACTGGACATAAATAATCAGGTGCGCGGCGGGAAGACGCCCTGCAATGCAATACAAAAATTGAGGGTGAGGTAGGGCATCATGTTGTTATGAGGCATATCCCCACCGGCGGGGGCCAGGCTGCTGGACGCCATGCTGACCAGCGGCGGGGTGGGGGCGCCGCTTTTATAGACATTACCGTTAAACGATTCCCCTAAAACCGCTCCGGCAGGTATGCGGCTGGCGGCTTGCTGATCGCTAACCGCCAGGCTGTGGTTATGCACGGGAAGCTCCGATTCAAGCAGCGAAACCGTCTCCTGTCCGCCTTCCTGGCCTAAGTCATACAGGGATAAACCCGGCCCCTGGCCCCAATGCAATGCTGTTCGGCCTTGCAAATTGGGCAAAGCAAAATTTGATTTTCCATTACCGCCGTAGGTGGTACCAAGCAGCGAAAATAAAGCGGTATTTTGCGAGAGCGGCAGAAGCTGTCCATCACAAAAAGCC
Organism: uncultured Anaerolinea sp.; assembly: GCA_964531975.1. Taxonomy (GTDB): domain Bacteria; phylum Chloroflexota; class Anaerolineae; order Anaerolineales; family UBA4823; genus RBG-16-57-11. The sequence continues at coordinate 360,019 of CAZHFU010000002.1, forward strand.
CAACCTTTGGGCGCAAAGTTAAAGGGAAAAATGCGAATTTCAGCGACAAATGGGTCCATAAAAATCTCCTGTTCTTGCGCAATCGTGATCTGCGGCTTAGGTGGGCGATGGGAAGATCCCATACAGTGAAATAATGTAGCTCACCGCCAGGTATGGCTGCATATTCGTGTGCGGTTGGCTGCCGCCTGTTGTTCCAATGGCGGTCGCGGCCAGGTATCCCGCTGGGCCGTTATCCACATCGTATAAATCAATTGGGTTGGTGCGGGCAAAAAGTTTATCTTGCCCACCATTAGAATTAGCCAGGGCATCGCCGGCTAACAGAAGATGCGCATGTGCAGGCATTTGCGTTACGGTAAGGGTAATTTCCTCCAAACCGCCGGTTTCGGCTAAGAAAAACCCATTGCCGGTGTGAAGAGGGGCGCGTCCTCGCAGATCGGGCAGGGCGAATGTGGATTCCCCATCGCCTCCATAGGTAGTTCCGATGAGATTAAATAAAGTTTCGTTCTCCGAAATCGGCAGCAGTAAGCCGTCACAAAACATCCAACCTGCCGGGGCAAAATTTCCGGCAAACAAACGAATTTCTCCAACATAGGGCTGCGCCATTCATCGCTCCTTAGGTCTGGCTAGGGAATATCCCTTGCAAAGCAATACAAAAGTTCAGGGTCAGGAAGGGTTGTATGTTAAGGTGCGCTTGCGACCCGCCAACGTTATTCACGGTGGCGGAATACAGCGGAACAAGATTCACCTCATCCCCATAGACAGGGCTGGTGGCGACGGCGGGCAAACTGCCTACGGCAACCGCTCTGTCGGCTGAGGAGGAAGACGCCTGCAAAAAGTGAGAATGTATAGGCATCTCGTTTTGGGTCAGCGTGTGGGCCTGTTCACCACCCATTTCTCCTAAAGTGCGCCCAGCGCCGGTATGAAGGGCAATCCGTCCGCGCAGATCAGGCAGCGCAAAGTTGATCCGCCCATCGCCGCCAAAGGTAGTGCCCAACAAAGAAAAAAGGCCCTGGTTTTGGTTAATGGGCAGCAGCTGCCCATTACACATCGCCCATCCCTTGGGCGCGAACTGAAAGGAAAATATACGGATTTCAGACAAAAACGGTTCCGCCATTGGTTGCCTTCCTTTAAGACTTCCCGTCAGCTAGAGACGGGGCCTGAAAATCGCCGGTGCGCCACAAACGGCCGTCTTGAGAAACCAGCGTGAATTTTTTGCCCTGGTAGATCAGGTCGGCCTTGAACACTCCTTTTTGAGGAGCCACACGCCTGACATGATATTCCGGGCCGAAATTTGCGCCTATCTGCCAGCGGTTCCCGCCATCCTCTGAGAGCAAAATTTGCCCGTTTTGGCCCGGACGACACATCGGGCGAGCGCCTCTCTGAGCAAAGGCCACGTCGCCGCCCAAGATCGGCTCCAGCGATGCCGCCGCCAACCCCATCAGGCCGGCTCCAATCAACTTTAAAAAGCTTCTTCGGGATAGGTAGGCCCGACCCGTTGGCGCTTGCTTCATGCTGACACTCCTTAGTTAGACGTATATGCGCGAGATTTATTGAAAAATGGGCAGTTAGAGACAGCCATTTTACACACCAAATTATAACATTTTCTTAATCTCACCCTGTCTTCCGGACGTTAACTTCGCCTAAATTCTCAAAGCCAACCACTTGGGTGCAATCGCTTTATTAACTATTCGTATTTTTATTATAAAGGTTTTCTTAAGCCACGAAGGGTGATTTAAATAAATCACCCTATTAGTGTCCTATTTCACCTTTTCTAATGATCCGACTTTGCTAAGCGCCAGACAGTTGTTATAATAGATGTGGGGGACGGGCAGCATCGGCAAGCCAATGTAAGCGCCGGCAGGAGGCGGGGATAATGGTTAATCAATCGGCTTTAGAAGAAAAGCGTAATTTAGGGGTAACCCGCGCCGATTGCCCCATCATTTGCAACCCTGGTGAGCGATTGGCGACCGAAAACGGTTTGGGCGCGATCCTGGCTAACGCACAGAATCGCCTGCAAGGCGTGGTCATCCCCGCCGCCCGATTCGCCTGGCAGTAGGCCGATCTGCCAATGAGCGATTTTGTGACCGGCAAGGGCATCACCGCACTGCCACAAACTTTGCGGCAACAGTTGGCAGCGATTAGGCCAACGCACCACATTGGCCGTGTGGTGATCGTAAACAAAGCAAACGGCAGCCGGCGCCCGCGCTCGCTCATCTCCAGCGACGACCTGGTACATCACCAGCCCGGCGCGGCGCATTGCCACGGCCCCGCAATGCGGGGCGTTAAACAAATTTCAACCTGAGGAGGTTCTTATGACAGGAAATATTATGGGGTTGGCCGGCAGCTACGGCCTCAATCAACACGGTTTGCGTAATCTCAACATGAGTTATTGGAATTTAACCACCCCGGCTTTAATTGAACGCATCGTAACCCGCCGCGAGGGCGTGTTGGCTCACGAAGGCGCGGTGGTGGTGCGCACCGGCCAACACACCGGGCGCGCCCCCAACGATAAATTTGTGGTGTGCTGCCAGGAAGACCACGAGCACATTTGGTGGGGCAGCGTTAATAAAGAATTTACCCCCGATCAATTCCAACGCCTGTACGACAGTATGTTGGCTTACTTCCAGGGGCGCGATGTATTCGTCTTAGACGCCGCCGCAGCCGCCCACCCCGACTATCGCCTGCCGATTCGAGTCATCACCGAAAACGCCTGGCATAACTTGTTCTCCCGCAACCTGTTCCTGCGCCTGACCCCCGAAGAAATCGTCAACCATGTGCCCGAGTTTACCATTCTCCAGGCCCCCGGTTTTCACGCCGACCCGGAAGAAGACGGCACAAATTCCGAAGTATTTGTCATTCTCAACCTGGAAAAACGCATCATCCTGATCGGCGGAACCAGCTACGCGGGCGAAATCAAAAAGTCGATTTTCACCACGCTCAACTACCTGCTGCCGCTGAAGGGCGTGCTTTCAATGCACTGCTCGGCCAACGTGGGGCAAGATGGCAGCACCGCCTTGTTCTTCGGCCTTTCCGGAACCGGCAAAACCACCCTATCCTCCGACCCTGATCGCGCCTTGATTGGCGACGATGAACACGGCTGGGGGGATGACGGCGTTTTCAACTTTGAAGGCGGCTGCTACGCCAAGACCATCAACCTGCGCCAGGATCTTGAGCCGGTTATCTTCAAGGCCACCCGCCATTTCGGCACGGTGCTAGAAAATGTAGCCATCGATCAGTATAACCGGCGGGTGGATTTCGATGACGCCGGCTTTACCGAAAACACCCGCGCCGCCTATCCCATTGGCTTCCTGGATAATATCGTCCCCGATGGTCGGGGCGGTCATCCCACCAACATCTTCTTCCTGACCGCCGATGCCTTCGGTGTACTTCCGCCCATCGCCCGTCTGACCCCTGAACAAGCCATGTATCACTTCTTATCCGGCTATACCAGCAAACTGGCCGGCACCGAAAGAGGGATTAAAGAACCCCAAACCACCTTTAGCACCTGCTTCGCCGCGCCTTTCCTGCCGCTGTATCCATCCGTATACGCCGAGCTGCTGGGCAAGAAGATCGCCCAACACGATGTAAGGGTGTGGATGGTGAACACCGGCTGGACGGGCGGCCCGTATGGCGTAGGCAGCCGCATCAAATTACCCTACACCCGAGCGATGATCCAGGCCGCTCTGTCTGGCGCATTAGACGAGACGCCCACCCGCCCCGACCCCGTCTTCGGCTTCGCCGTGCCGGTTAGCGTACCGAATGCCCCCACCGGCCTGCTCGACCCCCGCACCACCTGGGCGGACGGCGCCGCCTACGATCAACAGGCGCGCCTGTTGGCGAAAAAATTCCAAGATAACTTCAAGCAGTTCGAAGCCCAGGTGACCGCCGCCGTTGTGGCTGCCGGGCCCCAGCTTTAGCAAGGTGTAACCTTTTGATCGGTTTACGCATCTTAGAATATTATGGCGTAAGCCGATCAAATCGAGGTAAAGACACATGAACTTTAATCTAACTCCCTTGGCCAATGCAGATTTCACCCCAGAAGAACAACACGTTAAAGTGTTGATTCTTGGAACCGGCCCGGCGGGGCTTTCCGCGGCGCTTTACGCCGCTCGCGCCGACCTGAACCCGGTGGTATTAACCGGTATGGAACACGGCGGTCAGGTTTCCTTGACCTATGCAGTGGAAAATTACCCCGGTTTCCCCGACGGGGTGAGCGGCGCGGGTCTGGTGGAGCTGTTTCAGAAACAAGCCGAACGCTTCGGGGCGCGCGTCGAGTTCGATACCGCCGAATCGGTGGATCTGAGCCAACATCCGTTTCGCGTAAAGAGTTACAACGCCCAATACCTGGCCGATTCGCTAATCATCGCCACCGGCGCCACGCCTCGCCACCTCGACGTTCCCGGTGAGCGCGAGCTGACCGGCCGCGGCGTTTCGTACTGCGCCACCTGCGACGGCTGGTTCTTCAAAGACAAAAACGTGGTTGTGGTGGGCGGCGGCGATAGCGCGCTTGAAGAAAGCATCTTCCTCACTCGCTATGCCAAAACCGTCACCGTTATTCACCGTCGCGATGAATTTCGCGCCGGAGCCATCTTGCAAGACCGGGCGCGCAATAACCCCAAGATCCGCTTTATCATGGACAGCGTGGTGACCGAAATTATCGGCGACCAGGCCGTAAATCATGTCAAAATCAAGAACCTGGTAACCGGCGTTCACAGCGGGATGGATATCGACGGCGTATTCATCTTCATTGGTCACATTCCCAACACGCAGTTGTTCGAAGGACAGCTAGAGATGGAACCGGGCGGCTACCTGATAACCGACCGCCTGATGAACACGAACATCCCCGGCGTGTTTGCCGCCGGCGAAGCCGCCGACCCATATTACAAACAGGTCATCACCTCCGCGGGAATGGGGGCTGCGGCCGCCATCCGCGCCAATCATTATCTCGAATCGCTCCACGAGACCCCCACGCACAGCTCGGTCTCCAAGGTTGAATCCTAAAGGCTTGCTTATGAAACCCCAGGCGCGCGGCTTGGGGTTTCGTCTATCTGTTTTAAAAGGGAGAAAACAAGATGCGCAATAAAGTATCTATCATTGGGGCCGGCATGACCGGATCTACCGCCGCTCATTGGCTGGCCGAAAAAGAGATTGCCGATATTACACTCATCGATATTGCCGAAGGTATGCCGCAAGGCAAAGCCCTGGATTTGCTAGAAGCCATGCCGATCATTGGCAAAGACGTGCACATTCACGGCAGCAACGATTACGCCGATACCGCCAACTCCGATATCATTGTCATTACCGCCGGGCTGCCACGTAAGCCGGGCATGAGCCGCGACGATCTACAAGCCGTGAACGCCGGCATTGTGGGGAAGGCCGTGGAAGATACCATGCGCCTTTCACCGAATGCTATCTACATCATCCTCACCAATCCATTGGATGTAATGGCTTACCACGCGATGAAGACGGCTGGGGCCGCGCCTCACCGCGTGGTGGGGCAAGCCGGCGTGCTCGATTCGGCCCGCATGCGCGCTTTTGTGGCGCTGGAGCTGGGGGTGAGCGTGGAGAATGTTCACTGCTACGTGCTTGGCGGCCATGGCGACGATATGGTTCCTCTGGTACACGCCTCGAACGTGGCCGGCATTCCTTTAGATGAAATTTTGCCAGCCGACCGGCTGGCTGCGATTGTGGAACGCACCCGCAAGGGAGGGGGCGAAATCGTCAACCTGCTCAAAACCGGCAGCGCTTACTATGCGCCCGCCGCGGCGATTGCCCAAATGGTGGATGCCATCCTCAAAGATAAACACTTGATCGTGCCTGCTGCCGCCTATCTCAACGGCGAATATGGGCTTAAAGACATCTTCTTTGGAGCGCCAGTGCAGCTAGGCCGCCAAGGCATCGAGAAAGTCATCGAATACGCATTGCAAGAAAATGAATTGGCGGCTTTGCAGAAATCCGCCGCCGGCGTGGCAGAGAACATCGCCAAGCTCAATGGTTAATTTCTAATTTACATCAGACAGCCAAAGGAGGCGCCCAATGATGCTTCAAGAGAAACTGGCAGCCCGAATACCCGCCTGGCGCGAGCGAGTGAAGAAACTCCTCGCCGAAAGCGGCGACGTTAAAGTGGGCGAAATTACGATCAAGCAAGTGTATGGGGGAATGCGCGATGTTAAAGGCCTGGTGACCGATATCTCGTATGTCGATCCGGTCGATGGCATCCGGCTGCGCGGCCTGACGATTCCTGAAACTTTGGAGAAGCTGCCCAAGTTGCCCGGCGATGAAGCCCCCCTGGTGGGCGGCCTGTTTTACCTGCTTATGGTGGGAGATATTCCCACCCTGGAAGAGGCCCTGGAAGTAGAAGAAGCCTGGAAGAAGCGCGGCCAGGTTCCACAGTATATTTATGACATTTTGCGCTCTATGCCCGCCAACGCCCAACCCATGACGCTGTTCTCGCAGGCTATTCTTGCCATGCAGACCGAATCGGTCTTTGCCCGGCAGTACGACGAAGGCGTAAGGCGAGAAGAGCTGTGGATGGCTACCCTGGAAGACGCCCTGGTTATGACGGCGCGTCTGCCGGCGGTGGCCGCCTTTATTTACAACCTGAAGTTCCGCAATGGCGAGATTCCAGAACGAAACCTGGATTTAGACCTGGGGGGCAATTTTGCGCATATGATGCAGGTTGAGCATGAGCGATACGCCGATCTAATGCGGCTGTACTTCATCATTCATTCGGACCATGAAAGCGGAAACGTCAGCGCCCACGCCACCCACTTAGTGGGTTCGGCGTTATCAGACATCTATTATGCCATTTCCGCCGGTATGAACGGCCTGGCCGGGCCTCTGCACGGGCGCGCCAACCAGGAATCGCTGGCCTGGCTGCTCGACGTGTACGAAAAGCTTGGCTCGCATGTGCCCACCCCTGAAGCGTTACGCCAATACGCCTGGGATACGCTCAACGCCGGGCAGGTTATCCCTGGGTATGGTCACGCCGTGCTGCGCAAGACCGACCCGCGCTTCAACGCCCAATATGAATTTGGCAAAAAATACTTCCCCGACGATCCGATCTTCAAACTGGCGACCATGGTATATGAAATTGTGCCGGGGGTGCTGATAGAACAAGGCAAAGCTCGGGATCCGTGGCCGAATGTTGACGCCATTAGCGGTTCGTTACAAAACCATTACGGGGTGCAAGACGCTGACCGGTCGAGAGGTTTTTATGGGTTTTACACCGTGTTATTTGGGGTAAGCCGGGCCATGGGCGTAGCCGCCAACGCAGTTTGGGCGCGCGCCCTGGGGCAGCCTCTCGAGCGCCCCAAATCGCTCACCACAAAGATGTTGGAGGATATTGCCGCTAAAGCCAGGCAGTAATGGAAGTTTTCTGTAAAAGAACCGAGGCGGGTGTGCAACCCGCCTCGGTTCTTTTATTAAGCCCCCGGCCTTGCCTCTTGACGAGGAGAACGCTTGATGCTATACTAATGAAATGAAAGTGCTTTCACAAAAGCACTTTCAAAGGGAGATGCACAAATAATCCGTTCTGCATTAAAAGGTTCATTGATTATATTCGGCCAAAATGCGTAAACTACGTGATAACCCACCCACAATTTACGATGTCGCCTCTAAGGCTGGGTTAAGTATTTCCACGGTTTCACGTGTGCTGAATTTCCCCGATCAAGTAAATGAATCCACGCGCAATAAAGTATTATCGGCCATCGACGAATTGGGCTATGTGCCCAAAGCCGAAGCCCGCGCCCGCGCCCTTAGCAGCGCCCGCCGCATCGGGGTCATTACTCCCTTCTTCACCGCCCCTTCATTCGTCCAACGCCTGCGCGGCATCGACGCCACCCTGTCTTCTACGAATTACGAACTGATTATTTATACCGTCGATTCGCTAGACCGTTTAAAGGGCTACCTGGCCTCCCTACCGATCACCGGCAGCCTGGATGGGTTGATTGTTATGTCCCTGCCGGTCGATCCTCAAGACGCGGAGCGCATCCACCGCCAGAACCTGGAGACGGTGCTGATTGAACACCGTTCCAACGATTTTAGCAGCGTGGAGATTGACGATTACGCCGGCGGCGAAATGGCCGCCGAATATTTGCTAAGCAAGGGGCATCAACGCGTCGCTTTCATCGGGGATATTACCCCGCCAAACTATGCGATCCGTCCGGTAGTGCTGCGCTGCGAAGGCTTCCATGCCGCCCTTGAAAAGGCCGGCTTTCCTCAGCCCTCGGAATATACCGTTTCGTGTTGGTATACACAAATGCACTCCCGCCAGGCGGCGCGAAAACTGCTCTCCCTGCCGCAGCCTCCCACGGCCATCTTTGCCGCAGCCGATATCCAGGCCATTGCGGTGATGAAGGTGGCCCGCGAGATGGGTCTTAAGATCCCGCAAGATATTGCGATTTTAGGTTTTGACGATCTGGACATGGCCGATTACGTGGGTCTCAGCACCATTCGCCAACCCCTCGATGACTCGGGGCGAATTGCCGCCGAGCTGCTACTGGCGCGCATGGGCGATCATGAACGCCAACCCCAACACGTCAAGTTATCGCTAAGCATCGTAGAACGCGATTCGGTTTAATCTTAAAAGGAGGTGATTAAACTCGCCAGAAATAACGTCTTTCAGTATTTGATACCGAACTGTACCTTTCGAACCAAGAATGTTCATTCAACGTAAGGAGTAGAGAAGATGCAAAAGAAATTTGCTTGGACAATTGTGTCCCTGATGGTAGCCATGGCGATGATCCTGGCTGCCTGCGCTCCGGCCGCCACTCCGGCCCCGGAACAACCCGCTGCAAGCGAAGCCCCCGCTGCCGAAACCGTTGCCCCGGCGCAGCCGGAAG
>CAZHFU010000003.1:0-214734 GCA_964531975.1 uncultured Anaerolinea sp.
GTTCAACCGCCACGCTCACCCCCACCTTCGCCAACGGCTCCGCCACCGCCGGCGCACCCACCACCAGCGCCCCCACCACCCGCGCCCCCACCGTCACCAGGGCGACCGGGACATCCACTGCCGCCCCAACCCTCACCGCCTCGGTCATCGCCACCTTCGCCGGCGTGTTCGATATATACATCAACGATCTTATCGCCATCGGCACACTGCCCAACCAGGCCGATGAATATGTGAAGATCACCAACGATGGCAAGGACGCGGTGCAAATGCAAGGTTGGCGCTTACACACCGATAGTTCGAATAAGGATTTCATCTTCCCCAGTTATATGCTGGCCGCCGGCGGCATATGCCGGGTGTATGCTAACATTATTCGCGCCGACAGCTGCGCCAATGAGAGTTTCCACAGCCCCACACAGCTGTGGCTGGATGATGAATTTGATTGCGTAACTCTCTACCGGCCCAACGGCTTGGAAGAAGACTCCTATTGCAATCAGTAGGGGAGAACAGATTGCGCCCACGCTCGCCCACGGTGAGCAAAGCGACCCAGGTCTTATAATTACGCGATGAAGAAATCATGAGGTAGCGCGATGCCCTATGCCGTTGAACTTTACCTGGATGCTACTACCGAACAATTGGTGCGCGGTTTATGGCGCACCCTGGCCGAAGCTGGCGTCTCTCAAGCCATGCTGGCCGAGGGTTTCTACCCGCATATCACTTTGGGCATCGCCAACCAATTAGATAGCGCGGCCTTATGGCCGGAGCTATCGGCCATGGCACGGCGCACGTGCCCCCAACCGGTGACATTATCGCACTTTGGGGTGTTCCCGAATCCGGAGGCGGTGTTGTTTTTGGGCGCAACCGTCACGCGATCCTTGTTGGATATGCACGAAGCCTTTAGCCAGCTTTTCGAGGCTTACGCCCAAGAACCGTGGGGTTACTATCGCCCCGGGCACTGGGTTCCGCACTGCACCCTGGCCTTGTATCTTGATCCTGCCGGTATCAGCCAGGCGCTCAACATTTGTTTGCCGGTTGGCCTGCCGATTGAGGCGCGCGTTGAGGGGCTAGGAGTGACGGAAATCAACCCCCACCAGGCCCGCACCATTTACATGCACCGCTTGGATCAAGACCCAGGCGCGTAAAGCGTCATCCCGAAAAATGTCCCGGCGCCTGCTCAGATCACCCATTCCAAGGAGGTATCACCCTATGTTGATCCATGCTAACCATATCGACCTGGCTTATGATGAAGCTGGAGCCGGCCCGCCCGTGCTGTTCGTTCATGGCTACCCGTTGAGCCGGCGCATGTGGCGGCCACAGCTTGACGGGTTGGGCGGTGTATGCCGCCTCTTGGCCGTGGATTTGCGCGGCCACGGCGATTCGCAAGCCACGCCGCCGCCCTACACCGTCGATCTGTTGGCCGATGACCTGAACGCCTTTCTGGATGCGCTCGGCATCAACCATCCGGTGATCATCAACGGCCTTTCGATGGGCGGCTATGTAACCCTGGCCTTTTACCGCAAATACACCGCACGGGTCGCCAGGCTAATTCTCACCTCCACCCGCGCCGGCCCGGACAGCCCCGAAGCCCGCACGAAACGCAACCAATCGATAAACGTAATTGAGACGGACGGCGTCGCCCCAATCGTCGATAACATGGCGGTGCAGCTTTTAGCGCCGGTCAACCGCACTCAGCCGGCGCTGCTGCAGGAAGTGCGCACCATCATGCTGCAGACCTCCCCTCAGGGGGCGATGGGCGATCTGGCCGCGATGCGCGACCGTCCCGACGCCACGCCCACTTTGAGCGAGGTGCATTGCCCGGTGCTGGTGGTGCATGGCAAAGACGATCAAGTTGTGCCGCCAGAAGAGGCCCGCAAAATGTTCCAAGGGCTGCAAACCACATCGCCGGAGGCTGAATTGCAGCTGGTAGAGAACGCCGGGCACTTGCCCAACCTGGAGCAGCCCGATGCCTATAACGCCATCTTGAGGAGCTTTTTACGCAGCCACAGTTGGTAGAGATTTTGATCCGCGATCATCGCCAACCGCGGCGATAGAAGATGTGGCCCGCACACTCCTTGTTTGGCAGAACGAAGACCGCCGCGCCCGCTGCAGCGGATCAGATCGAATAATTGGCAATCGCTTGTCACAGCAGATCGCCCGGTAGGAGGAACCTTTGAACAAAGACGAGATATTTGACGCCATAGAAGACGCCCACGAAGGGTTTTTAGACGCCATCGAAGGGCTAAGCGATGAGCAAATGCAAGAGCCAGGCGTAGTTGGCGATTGGTCGATCAAAGATATACTTCATCACCTGAATATGTGGAAAGGCGAAATGGTGCGCCTGCTGTGGCAAATTTCCCAGGGCGAGAAGCCTGGAACCGTGCACTTTTCAGAACGCAGCATGGATGAAACCAACGCCGCCTGGTTCCAGCAGGGCAAGGATCGTCCCTTAGAAAAAGCGTTGGACGACTTCGCAGCGGTGCATAAGCAGGCCATGCGGCGCGTGGATGCGGTTCCCGATAAGCTACTGGAAGATCCGCAGCACTTTCCCTGGAGCAAGGGCGAAGCGCTATGGCAATGGATCGCTGCGGATAGTTTCCAACATGAAGATGAACACGCTCAACAGATCAGGGCCTGGCGAGAGCAGCGCGGCTACTAGCCTTCGGTTGCGCCTGTTGCGCCTTGGGTGGTAATCAGCGTGCCGATTTCACCGCCCAACAGGGCGGTGCGCAGAGCGCCGGCTTGCAGCCCAGAAAAGATCCGCACCGTCAACCCTGGTACGGTTTGCACCAACGCCAGGCTTTGCAGCACCTTGGAGCGCATGCCGCCGGTGACATCGACTGCCGCCGACCCAGCCAGGCCCTCGGCGGCAGGCACATCGCCAGGCGTCAGGCGTGGATATAACCTGGCGCATGTCGGGTAATCTTGCCAGACCCCTGCTTCCAGGCCGGCCAGCAGCACACGCTCCGGCAAGAGCTGCGCGGCCAGGTATTCAAACAAATCTTCCGTCGATAAGATCACTCCGCCGCGGCGCGTATCGAAAATCACATCGCCGTACACCACTGGCAGCAGGCCCGCCTCCAGGGCAGCCTGTATCGGCGCAATATCCCAGTGAAGCAGGCGGCCGTCTTGCGCCGTCACTCCGGCGGAGGGCGGAAAAGCAATTGCCGGAAGATGCGCCTGCGCCAGGGCGTCCATCACCAGCCGATTGAGCGCCTGCGCCTCGCGCCACACCTCCACAAAACCGCGCCACTGCTCAGGCCCGGCGGTTCCATGGCGAGTGCCGTAACGGCTGGCCGCCGCATGACCAAACGAACCCGAACCATGCCCCAGCACCAACCGCAAATGGGGCTGCTGCGCCATGACGGAGGCAATTTCGCCCGCCAGGCGGTCTAATTGATCTAAGCGTGGCGTGTGGGGACGGGTCTTATCGGTAATGAGCGAGCCGCCCAGTTTGAGCAGCGTTAGCATCGTGTGGCTCCGGTGGGTGCATCGGGGTTATGCACGTGGGTAATCCAGGTGCGGGCTGCGCCGGCCGCCAGCAGCGCCTGGGCCACATGGGCGGCGCGCTCCGGCGAAACCAGCGCCAGCATATTGCCGCCTCGCCCCCCACCCGACAGCTTGGCCCCCTGCGCCCCGGCCCGGCGAGCGGCCAGCACCAACGCATCGAGTTCGGCGCACGAGACCCCCATGGCTTGCAGCAAAGCGTGGTTTTCGTCCATCCAGCCACCCAGCTTATCAATGTCACCTGTCTGCAGCGCCTGGCGGGCCGTTTCGGCGATGCGCCGCGCTTGCGCGAACAGCGCCTCAAACCGCAGCGGGTCTGCTGTCCAGCCCTGGCGCACACCAGCCACAGCCGCAGCCGTGGGACTGCGCAGACCGGTGTCGCCAATCACCAATGTCAAAGGCGCACCCAGGTGCAGCGTCTCCACCGGCTGCCCGCGAACAAAGAATATCGGCCGGGCGGCCACGATAACCGAATTATCAATGCCCGATGGCGTGCCATGGTGCAACTTTTCGACTTCGTAGGTGATGGCAGAGAGGCGCGCATCCGCCAGCGAAACGCCCATCGCCCCAGCCAGCGCCCGCGCCAACGCCACCGTAACCGCCGCCCCCGAGCCTAACCCCGAAGCCACCGGGATAGTGGAGCGAATGCTCACCCGGCAGGCCGGCCGCTGCTCTAGCCCTGGCACGGCTTGGGTAAGCTCCACCGCTCGCCGCACTGGCTGCTCAGGGGGCAGATCATCCAACCAGGCGTTGAGTTTAACATCGGGGGCTTCGATCCATACCTGGCCGGGAGGCCGCCCCGGGGTAGGCTGCACACTCACGCGGGCTTGCACCTGCCATACCGGAACGGCGATGGCAGGACAGCCATACACCACAGCGTGTTCGCCAAACAAGATGGCTTTACCAGGGGCGGAAGCGATAAAGGCGTTCACTCAGGAAAAATAGAAAATGGATAACACCGAAGCCATCCACAAAAACATGGTGAGCTGCAGCGGCCGATCGTGCAGCATAATATCTTCAGGAGCGCTTCCACTACCGCACATCTGAATCAGATATAAATAGCGAAATATCCCATAGATCACGAACGGAATAGTCAACATCATCGTATGGTTGGGCGGTAGATTGGGGGCGGAGAAGGAATATAAGCTGTAGGCCATGATAGTGGTGGCCGAAACAATCGTCAGGTATTGATCTAGCATCGGTAAGCTGTAACCGCTTAACACGCGGCGGGTAGAATTGGCCTCTCCGGCCAGCAAACCCAACTCGGCGCGGCGCTTGCCAAACCCCACGAACAACGCCCCCAGCGTAGTAACCACATATAGCCAGGGAGAGAAGCGCGCCACTTCAATCAACGTCACGCCGGCGGCCACGCGCAGCACAAACCCCACCGCGATGAAGAATACATCCAAGATGGGGATATGCTTAATCCATTTGGAATACAGCAAATTCTGCACCAAGTAGGTTGCCAACACAACAGTAAAAGCCGGGGAGAGCGAGAACGACAGCGGCAAAATAAAGATGAGGATGACCCCGGCCGCCGCGAGCGCCACAGACGCCGGCAAGCGTCCGGAGGCAATTGGGCGATAGCGTTTTTCGGGGTGCAGCCGGTCGGCTTCGATATCGGCAATATCGTTAATTAAATACACCGCCCCAGAAAGCAGGCAAAAAATAAAGAAGCCCGCCAATGTGCGTAAGAAAGGAATGGTCAGGGTCAGGCTCAGTTGGCGGTCAAAAACCAGGGCTGCAAAGATAAAAAAGTTTTTAGCCCACTGCACCGGACGCATAGCGAAGACCAGGGCGATGAAAGTTTGTGTTATGCGTTTGGGCGACATAGCCCAATGATAGCATAATTTTGAATCTTCTTGTAAAATAGATCGTATGCCTAAAATTCGCCTGGATATATTGTTGGTGGAACGTGGTTTGGTAGAAAGCCGCGCCCTGGCGCAGCGCCTGGTGTTGGCGGGCCTTGTGCGGATCAATGGGCAAATGGCGCTCAAACCGGGGCAAGCGGTGGCCGCCGATGCAGCCTTGAGCATCGATCATGGGCCGCAGTTCGTGTCACGCGGCGGCGAAAAACTGGCCGGCGCCCTGGAGGCCTTCGGGGTGAACCCTGCCGGTTGGGTGTGCGCCGATGTTGGCGCGTCAACCGGGGGGTTTACCGACTGCCTGCTGCAAGCCGGGGCTGCCAAAATCTACGCCATCGACGTGGGAAAGGGCATCCTGCATTGGAAACTGCGCCAAGACCGGCGCGTGGTGGTGATGGAAACCACCAACGCCCGCTATGTGGAACAGCTGCCTGAAACGGTGCGCCTGGCGGTGATAGACGCGTCGTTTATATCGCTAAAGCTGCTGCTGCCGGTGGTGCGCGCCTGGTTGGCGGCGGAAGGCGAAGTGATCGCCTTAATCAAACCGCAGTTCGAGGTGGGCAAAGCCCAGGCCTCTCGCGGAGACGGAGTAGTGCGCGACCCCGCGGCCCACCGCCAGGTGCTGGGCGATATTCTCGGCTATGCGCAAGACCGCAACTGGGCTATCGCCGGCCTGATCCGCTCCCCGCTGCTCGGCCCCAAGGGCAATGTGGAATTCCTGGCCTGGCTGAAGTTAACCGGCCCCTCGCACGATATCCCCCAGTTGATCGACCACGCCATTCCCCCTCTTGAAGACGGATAAGGCAAAACGTCCGGCGGCTCAAACCGCTTCCACCGCGGCTTCGCCTGGCGCGCCCGCGCCAGTCGCCTCCACCACCAGCATATCGGGCGGGCAGTAGATGCGTACTGGCGGGGCGGCGCAGCCCACCCCGGCGCTCACAAAAAGATGGGTGGCTTTGACCACAAAATGCCCGCGAGCGTAGCGCCGCCCAAACTTGGAGGGCACAATCAGCGGCCCCAGCAACGGCAGGCAGAACTGACCGCCGTGATAGTGACCCGTAAACAGGGCCGAGGCCCCCCACCGGCTAAAGCGCAGCACCTGGTCGGCGCTGTGCGACAGCCCCAGGCCCACTTCGCCCGCTTGAAGGGCGGGCCAGTCTTGCCGAGAAGCGCGATGCCACGGGGTTTCATCGCCCGCCAGCACGATGGGCGGCGCGCCAGGGATTTGCAGGCGCGCAAAGCCGCCGCCCAGGTAGTGCACTCCCGCCGCCTTAAGCGCCGCAATCACTTCCGTAGCACCCGCCCATACATCGTGATTGCCTAAGATAGCGTAAGCCCCGAAACGGCTCGTAAGCCGCCCCAGCAGTTTGGGCAGCCGGACGATATTGCTCGGATGAGTGATGAAGTCGCCCGTCAGGAAGATCAAGTCCGGCTGGGCGGCGTTGGCCTGGTCTACGATTAATTCGTAATATTGCCATGGCAGGCGCTCGGTGAGGTGCCAGTCGCTAAGATGAACAATGCGCAGCGCGGGCGCGGCGGTCGGGCTGCGCCCCAGGTCGTCCCGCCGCTTTGACCAGGCCGGCAAAGACAAGGCATATCGATCCAGGCGGACATCGACGGCGGTGTTAAGCGGCGTAAAAGCAGACCGCCGGGGCACAGCCGGGTTGAAATAACACCGTTCCAACGGCGGCGCCCCGCGATGAGACACGCGCATCCCCAGGAGGAGGATTTCGCCGAGCGCCAACAGCGCCCATAATCCTCCGCCCAGCCACAGCCCCACGCGAAGAGGCCAAAATACGGCGATCAACGTCATGGGCCACACCAGGCTAATCAACAGCCCTAAAACAATCAGTGGTTTGGAAATGCGATTACGTAAACGCCCTAAAATGCGATTAGTGATCGCTAAAAAGATCAGGAAAGCCGCGCCGACATTGATGGCTACGATGAGAATATGCTGCCAAAGGGTCATCCGTTAATATCGCCCCTCATTCCCTCTCATGCCAATGCGATTGCGGCGGGGGCGCGTCTTGATGGGGAGTGAGCGGCGGCTCTTCGGCCCAAAGCCCAGGGCCATGCCTGAAAAAACGCTCAGCCGCCTGGCCGTGCAGCTGCCAGGCCAGTTCTGAAGACCGGTAGATAATGCAGCACTCGCTGCTTTCGCCATCGCCGCGCAGTCCGGGCAAATCGCAGCGGGCAGGCAGGGATGGATCGCACTCCGGCGGTGGGTCGGCGAGGGTGAGCGCCCCGGTTTGAGGGTTGAGGCTGCGCGGGCGAGCCGTGGCAAAGATCAGCAAACTGCCATCGTGGGCCGATTGGACATCGAACAGCCGCGCTTCATCCAGCGAGATGGTGAGGCCGGTTTCTTCGCGTGTTTCACGCACAAAGGCTTGCTGCCAGGTTTCGCCCAGGTTAATGTAGCCGCCGGGTAAAGCCAGTCGCCCTAAATGGGGAGGTATGGCTCGCCGCACCGCCAGCAGTCCGCCATCCACCGGCAGCATCACCACCACTACCGGCAGCGGGTTGAGATAACTAATTTTGCTGCAGCCGGCGCACAGGCGCGGCCATGGCTGCTGCGGGTCAAAAGCGTGTCCGCAATAGGGGCAGTGAGTGAAGGGTAGCATGGTGAGATTATACATGAAGTTGCGATATTTAATCCAAGCTTACAGGCAGCGCGCCGCCGTCCAGGCGGTTGGTGGTTAAGGGGCCGCCGCCGTCCAAGAGCCAGGCGCGCCATCCAGGCGAACGGTGACTAAGGCGCGCCGTCCAAGCGAACGGGGTTAAGGGCGCGCCGCCGTCCAAGAGCCAGGCGCGCCATCCAGGCTGAGGGGGTTAGGGGCGCGCCGCCGCCCAAATGCGCAGCACACCATCCAACCCGGCGGTGGCTAACCAGCGGCCTTGTGGGTCAAACACGGCGCTAGTGGCCCCCAGGGAATGCTCGCCCAGCTGCGCCAGCGATTGCGGCGGGGTTACGCTCCACAACCACACGGAGCCGTCGCCGCCAGCCGAAACTAACAAGCGGCCATCCGGGCTAAAATTCACCTGCCAGATTAAGGACCGATAACCGCGCCGCCCAGTGTGAGCGATGAGCGCCTGTAGCTGCGGGTAATCTTTTACGCCGGTCTTAAAGGCCTGGGCGGTTTGCCACAGTAGAACCCGATTTTCCAGGCCGCCTGCCGCCAACCATTGCCCGTCGGGGGAGGTCGCCAGGCTGTACAGGTTGGCGTCGGCCAGGAAGTCGCCCAAAATGCGCTCGGTTTCGGACTCCCGCAGGCGCACATGCGGCCCGCTGACCAACGCCAGGCGACCGTCGGGCAGAAAAGCCAGGTTGGGGGTGGCGAAAGCCCCGCCGATGATGTAATTGAGCTTGCCGCCATCACTCACCTGCCAAAAGCGCGCCAGGCCGTCGCTGCCGCCGGAGACCAACTGCACGCCATCGGGGCGGAACACCACCGTGTTAGCTCCCTTGCGGTGCGCCGGAACTTGCCACAGCGGCGTTTGCTCCCCTTTCGCCAGAGAAGCGGCGTCCCACAAGCGCACCATGCCGTCGCGGCTAGCGGCGGCCAACAGCGCCCGGGTGGGGTGGAACGCCAGTCCGTTGGTCAGCGCCCCAAGATGAACGTCGGCAGCGATTGTGTAGCTGCCGGTTTCAAACAGCACAACCGCTTCGCCCACCCCCACCGCCAACCATCGCCCATCGGCGCTCCAGGCCAGCGCTGTTGCCAGGTTCCAGGGGCCAAAATCTTTCTCGAACCAGACCTCCAGGTGGGCGGCGTTCTCTGGGGTAATCACCGCTGGCAGCGGGCGCTCCCAGACCAGCGCGGGGTGCGGGTGAGCTAAGCCGCCCAGGTTAAAGCCGATGCCGCCCAGCAAACACAGCCTCCACACCAGCGCCAAACCTCTCACGGCGTGGGCGGGTTGCCCCAAACCCGCAGCATTCCGTCGTAAGAGGCCGAAACCAAAAATTGGCTGTCGGGCGAGAAGGCCAGGTGGGTGACGCCTTTGGTGTGCCCTACCAGCTCGCGCAGCAGCACACCCGACCCCACCGACCACAAGCGCACCAGGCTGTTTTCGTAGCTGCCGCCGGTGGCTAAAATCCGCCCATCCGGGCTAAAGGCCAGGCTTTGCACCACTGCGCCGGTTTCAAACTGCACCAAAATGTCGCCGGAGCGCATATCCCACAAGCGCACCGTGCCATCGTAGTGCCCGCTAGCCAGGGTAAAGCCATCCGGCGAGAAGGCCAGGGCGTTGACTGCGCCGGTAAAAGAGGTGGGCAGGTTGTACAGCCAGGTGCGATCAACCAGGTTATACACCCGCAGCAGATAACGATCCGGCGAAACAGCCAGCAAACCGCCATCGGGAGAGAAAGCCAGGTTCAGCGCCTGGCCGGTATCGAGGGTGGTGGAAATCGTCCAGGTGGGAGCGTACCATAGATCGACGCCGCTGTTGGCGCCACGCGGCCCGCTGTAGGCCACCGCCAGGTAAGTATTGTCGGGCGAGAAGGCCAGGTCGGTAAGGGGGCGTTCCGTGCCATATAAAACTCCGCGCGGACGCCAGTTCGGCCCCTGCCACAACTCTAGCCCGCTGATATAGCCGCTCTCCTCGCTGCCGCTGCGTGAGCCCACTACCAACCAGCCGCCGAAGGGGTCGAAATCCAGGCTGACGATGTTCTTCAACGTGGGGTAAAGCGAGCGAATTAGCCCCTGGGTGGTAATGTTGACAAAGTGGATGCTTTGCGAGGTGGCTACCACCAGGGCTTGCCCCTCGGAAGTCCAGGTTAAAGCTTGCACATCGGTTTCGTACCAGGCGGCCAGCCCGGAGGTCTGCTCGGCGCGTTCGAGTGTGATGGGTGCAGCCGAGAGAGGAACCGGCGTCTGCGGCATGAAGAGCAGCGTGGGGGTGGGAGTGAAGGTGGGGGTGGGAGTGGGCGTATGCGTGGGCGCGGCGGTGGGGCTGGGAGGCAGCGAGGCCGTGGGCGCAAGCGGCGCAGCGCGCGTAGCGGTGGGGGCTGGGGTAGGCGGCAGCACACCTTGCGGCGGCCCACCCGGCAAGCTGCGCGGGCTGCAAGCCGAAAGGACGGCGATCAGCAGCACAGCAGCCAGGCAGAAAGCAGAGCAAGGTTTCATAAGCAGCCCAATTTTAACACTCTTCCGCAGCAAGCGCAGAAAAGTCTGGCGGCGAGTTATTTGGCTTTCATCCACGGCAAGACGGCGGCTAACCGGCAGCGCATCATTGGCAACCCGTAACCGGCATCAAGCCAAATATAAACCCTATCTTAACATCGCTTGCAGGCCGTAAAACGCCCTCGACAGGCATGTTATAATCAGCCTCTGTAGCCTTAGGAAACCCAGAGAAACAAGGTAGACGTTATGGAAAATGAATCACCCAAACCGGTTGTCAAGCGCACTGCGCCCAAGTCGGTTGTTAAGAAAAAAACTGCGCCGCAGATCTCCGCGGCTAAGATGCAACAAATCGGGTTGAATTTAGTGATGGTGGGGGTTGTGGCCCTGGCAGCCTATTTTGCCTATTTGCGCCTCACCGGCCAACCCATCATCAACCGGGCGCAGCGGGCGCTGCCCGAGGTCGTCATCGACCCCCAGCCCACCCCAGAGAGCGGCGCCCAAGTGGCGGCCCTTAGCCCAGAATACTTTGCCCCTATTTCCGACGACAGCCTGGCGCGCAAGACCAATCTCAAAACCATTATCCCCTCACGGGCGCGCGTCAATGTCATCACCTATACCGTCACCACCGGCGACAGCCTGTTCAGTATTGCGTATAATTATGGGCTTAAACCCGAATCTCTGCTGTTCGGCAATTACGACGTGCTGCAGGATAACCCCCATCTACTCAAGCCGAAACAGGTTTTGAACATCTTGCCAGTGGATGGGGCTTTTTATAAATGGAAAGAAGGCGATACCCTGGGCAGGGTGGCGAGCGAGTTCAAAGTGGAACCGCAAGCCATCATCGATTACACGGGCAACTTTATCGACCTGACCGCAGTAGAAAACGGCGAGCCAAAGATTGAACCCGGCTCCTGGTTGATTATTCCGGGCGGCAAACGCGCCATCAAAGACTGGGGGCCGCCGGCCATCACCCGCAGCAACCCGGCCGTGGCCCGCTACTATGGCGAAGGCGCCTGCGGCGTGGTCACTTCTGGCGCCATGGGGACCGGCGGGTTCGTCTGGCCCACCACCGATCGCACCATCTCCGGTTACACCTTCGACTCGAACGTTCACCCCGGCGTGGATATTGGCGGGCAGGAGGGCAACGCCATCTTTGCCAGTGACAGCGGCGTGGTGGTGTACGCCGGTTGGTCCAACTTCGGCTATGGATACATGATCGTTATTGACCATGGCAACGGTTGGCAAAGCGCCTACGCCCACTTAAGCGCCGTGGCGGTTTCGTGTGGACAGAGCGTTTTCCAGGGCGGCTATATCGGGGCGCTGGGCAACACCGGCAATTCCAGCGGCGCGCACCTGCACTTCGAGCTGTCCATCGGCGGGGCCAAGGTCAACCCGGTAGATTACGCCCGTTAGACCTTGTTCACTTCAAGTTATTCACTCTCTTTCAAGCCAGGCTGTGATGGGAGATTTTCCTATGAATATTGTTAGTGTAACCATTGAAAAACCCCTGGAAATCAACTTCATCTTGGGGCAAGCGCATTTCATCAAAACCGTTGAAGACCTGCACGAAGCCCTGGTGAGCAGTGTGCCCGGCATCAAATTTGGGCTGGCTTTCTCAGAAGCTTCGGGGAAATGCCTGGTGCGCACCAGCGGCACGGACCCAGAAATGATTGCGCTGGCGGAGAAAAATGCTCTGCTTATCGGCGCTGGGCATACCTTCATCATCTTCCTGGGGGAGGGCTTTTACCCGATCAATATTTTAAACGCCGTCAAAAATCTAGCCGAGGTGTGCCACATCTTCTGCGCCACAGCTAACCCCACCGAAGTGATCGTTGCTGATAATGGGGAAGGCCGCGGCGTTTTGGGCGTGATCGACGGTTTCTTTCCGCAAGGCGTAGAGGCGGAAGAAGACATCGTATGGCGCAAAGGGTTCCTGCGCATGATCGGATACAAGGCGTAAGGGGCGAATGATGAACATCCTTGTCACCGGCGGAGCCGGCTATATCGGCAGCCATACCTGCTTGGAACTGTTGAAAAACAGCTATGAAGTTACAGTGCTCGACAACCTGAGCAACAGCAGCTTCGAATCGCTGCGCCGGGTGCAAGAAATGACCGGCAGGTCGCTCACCTTTCACCAGGTCGATCTGCAGGATGCAGCCGGACTTGAAAAAGTGTTCGCTTCTCAGCCATTCGAGGCGGTGATACACTTCGCCGCCCTGAAAGCCCCCGGCGAATCGGTGGAGCAGCCGCTGCGCTACTATCAAAACAACATTACCGGCACGCTCAACCTGATCGAAGCCATGCAGCAGCACCGGGTTAAGAACATTATCTTTAGCTCATCGGCCACCGTATATGGCTTCAACGAAACCATGCCGCTGAGAGAAGAATTCCCCACCCACACCCAGGCCAACCCCTATGGGCGCACCAAGCGCATGATGGAAATGATCTTAGAAGATATCCAGGCCGCCGACCCGGCGTGGAACGTGGCCCTGCTGCGCTATTTCAACCCGGTGGGCGCACACGAAAGCGGACGCATCGGGGAAGACCCGCGCGGTGTTCCTAACAACCTGATGCCGTTTATCACCCAGGTTGCGGTGGGCCGCCGTGAAAAGCTTGGCATATTTGGCGACGATTACCCCACCCCCGATGGGACATGTATCCGCGATTATGTACATGTGGTTGATATCGCCGTCGCCCATGTTAAGACGCTCGATAAGCTGGCCCAAAACCCAGGCTTAGTGGTTTACAACCTGTCTACCAACCGGGGAACAAGCGTGATAGAAATGGTGCAAGCTTTCGAAAAGGCCACCGGCAAGCGCATCCCTTACCAAATTATGCCGCGCCGCCCCGGCGATCTGCCAATGAGCTATGCCGACGCCGGTAAAGCTAACCGCGAGTTGGGTTGGCAAGCCAAACGCAGTGTGGAACAAATGTGCGCCGACGCCTGGCGCTGGCAGGAACAGAACCCGCATGGATATGCAGACTAAAAAAATCCCCGGCCCCGCCTATCGGATTGTCACCCGCCGTCTGGTGATCCGCTGCTACAACCCGGCCGATGCCCCGCTGATGAAGGCTTCCATTGACGAGTCCCTGGAACACCTGCGCCCCTGGATGCCCTGGGCGTCCGGCGAACCGCAGGAGCTACAGGCGAAAATCGAAGGCTTACGCCGCTTTCGCGGCCAGTTCGACCTGGGACAAAACTTTGTCTATGGGGTCTTCGATTTGCAAGAAACCCGCTTGCTCGGCGGGGCGGGCCTGCATCCACGCGTGGAGGGCAACGCGCTAGAGATTGGCTATTGGATTCATAAGGATTTCATCAACCAGGGCTTCGCCACCGAGGTCTCAGCGGCGCTCACCAAGGTGGCGTTTGAAGTTAACGGCGTCGAGCGGATGGAAATTCACTGCGACCCAGAAAACGCCCGCTCGGCGGCCATTCCGCGCAAGTTGGGTTACACCCACGAGGCCACCTTGCGCCGTCGCACAACGCCGGCCCCAGCCACCACCGGTGATTCGATGATCTGGACATTATTCGCCGAGGATTACCCCAGCACTCCCAGCGCCACGGCTGCAATCCAGGCCTACGACGCGATCAATCGCCAAATCCTATAAGGACAACCATGAATTATCGCAACTTAGGTCAAACCGGTCTTAAAGTTTCCGAGCTGTGCCTGGGAACCATGCAGTTTGGGTGGACAGCGACGGAGGAAGAATCCTTCACCGTGTTGGATGCGGCTTTCGAGGCGGGGATTAATTTCATTGATACCGCCGATATTTATTCGCGCTGGGTTCCGGGCAACCCCGGCGGCGTTTCAGAAGAAATCGTCGGTCGCTGGATGCAGCGCAGCGGCGCGCCGCGCTCTCGGTTAGTGATCGCAAGCAAAGTGCGCGGGCGCATGGGCGAAGGCCCAAACGATGAAGGCCTGTCGCGCGCGCACATCTTCGACGCGGTTCACGCTTCACTGCGACGTTTGAACACCGATTACATCGATTTATATCAAACCCATTGGGAAGATGAAAACACACCCATCGAAGAAACCCTCTCCGCCCTGGATATGCTGGTACGACAAGGCAAAGTGCGCTATGTGGGCTGCTCGAATATCCCCGCCTGGCGCTTGACCGAGGCGATTTGGGTGGCGCACCAGCACGATTGGATACGCTACGATAGTTTGCAGCCCCACTATAACCTGGTGCATCGGGCTGAGTTTGAGCGCGAGTTGGCGGGCGTATGCCACGCCTATGGCGTGGGGGTGATTCCTTACAGCCCGCTGGCCGGCGGTTTTCTAAGCGGTAAATATCGCCGCGAACAGGCCGCCGAGAGCGCTCGTAAGCGCAGCGCCGAACGCTACATGACCGAAGAAAACTTCACTCTGTTGGATAAGCTGGATGAAATTAGCCAGGCCACCCAACACAGCCCGGCGCAAATCGCCCTGGCCTGGCTGCTGGCCGACCCGCTCATCACCAGTCCGATTATCGGCCCGCGCAACCTGGAACAGTTAGCCGATAACCTGGGCGGAGCAGGCCAGTGGCTTTCTCCCCAAGATAAACAAGCCCTGGACGAAGCCACGGCCTGGAAAGATTAATGGATTAACTTGGGGGGACGGATTAACCGATGCAGCGCGAGCCGGTGTCTTCCAAGAAGGCTTGCACCACCACTGGGTCATACCGAGCGCCACTGCCGGCGAGAATTTCTTGCAGCACCTCGCCGGGGTCGGCGGCGGTGTGATAGGCGCGATCAGTGGTCATAGCATCATAACAATCTACAACCGAGACGATGCGCGCCGCCATGGGAATTTCTTCTCCTTTCAGTCCGTCTGGATAGCCACGCCCGTCCCAGCGCTCATGATGCCAGCGAATCACCGGCAGGGCGCTCTCTAAATAGTCGATGGAGCGCAGCAGGTCTTCACCCATGATGGTATGCTGTTTCATAATTTCCCATTCCGCCGCCGTAAGCTTGCCAGGCTTGCGCAGAATGTTTTCGGGAATGTAGATCTTACCAATATCGTGCAGAATCGCCCCAAAGCGCAGCGGACGGATTTGGGCTTCGGACCAATCCAGGCGGCGCGCCACGCCAATAGCCAGTTCCATCACCCGCTCCACATGCGCTCCGGTATATTCATCTTGCAGTTCGATGGCGTTCGCCAGCATAATCAGGCTAGACTCGTAGGACTCCTCCACATCGTGCAGCATCAACTGCTGACTGCGATCCAAGCGGGAGCGAATGGTGGCGAGGAGTTCTTGTCGTTCCACCGGTTTAACCAGGTAATCTTCCGCGCCCAGCTGGCGGCTGGCTAAAACCGCGTCGGGTTCACCTAGCGCAGTGAGGAAGATAAACGGGATCGTCACCCCACTCGAAAGCGACCGCACCTTTTGATAAAAGGTTAAGCCATCCATTTCCGGCATGGTAATATCGGATAGGATCAAATGCGGAAGGCAGCGCTCCATGCGCTGCAAGGCGTCTAAGCCATTACAGGCGGTTGTAACCTGATAGCCTTCCACTTCTAGCAGAATTTGCAGCCCTTCACGCAAAATATCATGGTCTTCAACCACTAAAATAGCTGTTGATGAATTTGGCCGGATGAATGTTTCTAGCTGAGCAAATGCCACGTTCCCACCTCAATTATTGCCCTAATCACGATTAATCACCTGTAGAAATTGTAGCACATACTTGATGGTTTGATGCGCCGGGTGGGCAGCCGCCGGCAAATATCGGCCCTACAGGATTGTTAGGCGCGCCAGCGCACTGCGCCGCCGACCGGGGAGGGCCGCAAAACGTTTCTAATGCGCCCTTAACGCCATTCTATATTCCACCCGGTATACTCCCTCTATGACTCATCAAATTATCACCCTCGATTTGAATTTCCAGGGTTTATCCGGAGCGATTGCTGCTTACCTGATCCCCCACGCCCGCGGCGGCATACTGATTGAGAGCGGCCCCGGTTCTACCCTGCCCGCCCTTGAACGCGCCTTGCAGAACCATCACCTGCGCCCCAGCGATATTACCGACGTTTTGCTCACGCATATTCATCTCGACCACGCCGGAGCGGCCGGCTGGATGGCGCGCCAGGGGGCGCGCATTCATGTTCACCCGGTGGGCGCGCCGCATCTGCTGGATCCCGAAAAACTGCTCGCCAGCGCGGCGCGCATTTACGGCGATCAAATGGAAAAGCTGTGGGGGGAATTTTTGCCTGTGCCGCCCGCCAATCTGCACATCGTGGAAGATAATGAAGTGATTGAAATTGAGGGCTTACACCTGCGCGCCCTCGACACCCCCGGCCATGCCGCTCATCACTATGTATACTTATTCGACCAGGTGTTGTTTTCCGGCGATGTGGGAGCGGTGCGCATCGGCGGCTTGCAGCACCTGCGCCTGCCTATGCCCCCACCAGAATTCAACCTGGAGCTGTGGCGCGCCAGCCTGGAACGCTTACAACAAGCCTTTCGCGCCGGAGAGTTTAACCTGATCGCCCCCACACACTTTGGCGTGTATGGCGACCCTGCCTGGCACTTACAAGCTATTGGGGAAGCGTTGGATGAAGTGGAAGCCTGGATGCTGGAAGTGATGCCCACGCAGCCTTCGGTGGAAACATTGCGCCGGCAGTTTCTCGACTGGACACTGCAGCGTTCGCTCAACGCCGGCCTGGGCAAAAACGAATTAGACCCCTTGGAAGCCGCCAACCCATCGGGCATGTCTGCCGACGGTATCTACCGTTATTGGCGCAAGGTGCGCCAGCCCGCCGCATGACCATGGCCGCGCCTCAGCCATCTCTCCCATCCGACGACCCGCCCCCGGCCGATTTGGACGCCTGCCCGCGCTGTGGGGCATGGGTGGGAACGATCCTTTGGGGCCAAACCAACTGCCCCAACTGTGGATTGCACTTCGAGTGCTGTTAGGCGCGGCGCTGCACCAGCCAAACGCCCAACAAAATCACCACCCCGCCGATAAGCGCCGGTAAGGTAATGGCCTCGTTAAGCAGCGCCGCGGCGATAATCACCGTTACGAACGGCTCCAGATACACAAACGCCCCGGCCTGCGCGGCCGGCAGGGTTTGCAAAGCGTCATACCAGAAGATATATGCCAACCCAGAGCAAAATACACCCAAGAACAGAATGCCCCACCACCCCTGCAAACTCAGACGCAGCACATCGGTTAAACCTGGCCCGGCCAGGAACTGCACCGTGGTGAACAGCCACCCAAAACCTAAAACGTAAAACATCATCATGGTGGCGGGGTACAACTTTAAACCACGCCGCGACAGAATAGTGAACACTGCCCAATTTGGCGCGCTCACGAGGATGAGGACATCTCCGGGTGTGCCAAAACTGCCGGAAGCCAACGCCGCCAGGCTGCCGCGCGTCACAACCAGCAGCACACCGGCCGCAGCCAGGCCAATCCCCACTATTTGCAGGGCGCGTAGGCGCTCCTGTAGCGCCACCCACCCTAGCAGCGCGATAAAAACCGGCGTCGTGGCGACGATCCACGATGTGGTGGAGGCCTGGGCGGTTTGCAGCCCGGTGGATTGCAACCATTGGTGGAAACTAATTCCTAAAAAGCCCAAAAAGGCGAAATATAATAAATCGCGTCCATGTGGGCGCTGCGCCTGGCGGCGCAGGGCCATGCCGGCTCCCAAAATTACCCAGCCGATGGCAAACCGCAGCCATACCACCGTCACCGGGGCCACATCGCGCAGCGCTACCTTGGTGGCAATAAACGAACCTCCCCAGGCAATGACGGCGAAGAGCGCTTCCAAATAAGCACGGCGGCGGGCTACCGGGGTAGGAGCGTTCATAAGGCTAGCCCGTCCAGGAACAAGCCGGTTAGCTGCGCGGTTACATCCCCTGCGGGCGGAATCTGCCTGGCATGGTGGGGGTAGAAATAAGGGTACATTAGCCCTAGCAGCGCCCAGGCCGCCACCGCGGCGTCCATCCGGCGCAGCTCGCCCGCCTGCATACCTTCTTCCAATATCGCCTGGATGCGATTGAGAAACTTGCGTTGATAGGCGGCGCCGAAATCGCCGCGCGCCGATGCGCTCAGATTTGCCATCTCTTGACTCGATAAGCGAATGACCGAGCGGGTTTCAGTGGGCTGGGCGAGGATCTGTTCGATAAGCAGGGCAATCTTCCGCCGGGCCGGCGCATCCAGGGCCTGGATCGGGATTAGCAGCGATTCCATTTCATCCAGGTAAGAATCTAGAATCGCCAGGAGCAGCGCTTGCTTATCTCGGAAGTGGTAGTAAATGGCGGCTTTTGACACCCCAACCGCCTCAGCAACCTGGCGCATGGACAGCCCCCGGTAGCCCTGGGCGAGGAGAAGATGTTTCGCAGCTTGCAGAATCAAATATCGGACATCACGCATAAGGTCATTTCGCCAGGGGTGTTTTCCGATGGGCGGGCGCAAACAGATACCTGCATACGCCCGCCCGTCTGGAAAAATATTAGAACGGCAGCAAACTGCGCTCCCAAGGAACCCCGCCAATGATGAGCAGCAGCGCAATAGCCACCATCAGCGTAGCGCGCGCATACTTGGATTTATCACCAGCCGCGCGCTTGGGTAAGGCGCTCGCCAGGTGTGCGAACACCAAACCTAATAACATGATGGTGGGATGCTCCAAAGCATAGAAGCGGGTGGCGCTGTTACCCATATTACTTAAGCCCATTGCGCCCACCGGGCTGATGAAGTACAGCACCAGGCCGAAAAGCAACTGAATATCTACGCTAATGGCAAAATAAGACAAGAGTTTGCGCATGGTGTCAGTCCATGGACGCTTTCCCAACCATCCTGCCAGGGCCATGCCAAACGCAACGACGCCTAAAATAATAACGACCCAGCGTGCAATATTGTGCAGCGCCAAAAACAGGTTATACATATTATTTCCTCCTTTGAACTGGTAAGAGACAGAAACAAGCTTCTCTTTCTACGAAGCTTACCCACCGGTAGGTGAAGCAGGCCCCAAACCCATAGGCGTTTGCTCCCCAACTTACCGACCGTTCAGTAAGTTGGCAGATGATACCATATTTCACTCTGGCAGAAAAGGCCCTTCGTCGCGCACCCTTATAGATCACCCTCCCATAACCATTATCCATGGTAGAATTTTTATCATCTATCTCACATTCGAGGCGATATGACTGATCAAATCTCAGATAATGAAATTTTGCCGCTCTCGCTGGAACACAGTTTTTGGACCTGGTCGGCGCAGAGCAACGTTTCCCCTATCCCAGTAAAACACGCCAAGGGAGTGTATTTTTGGGATGTTAACGAAAAACGCTACATTGATTTCAACTCCATGACCATGTGCGTCAACGTGGGGCATGGCAACCAGCATATGATTAACGCCATCTGCCGCCAGGCGCAGGAACTGGCATACGCCGGGCCGGGCTTCACCACCAAGCCACGGGCGGTGCTGGGCAAACTGCTAGCCGAGATCACCCCCGGCGATATAACCAAGTTCTTATTCACCCTGGGCGGGGGCGACGCCAACGAAAACGCCATCAAGCTGGCCCGCGCCGCGAGTGGGAAGCACAAAATCCTGGCGCGTTACCGCAGCTACCACGGGGCCACCGCCGGCGCCATGGCCGCCACCGGCGACCCCCGCCGCCAGGTGTGGGAGCCATCTCTCATGCCTGGAGTTGTGCACTTCCTCGACCCTTATCGCTACCGCTCCACCTTCCACCGCACCAACCCTACCATTAGCGAGGCCGATTTCACGCAAGATTACCTCAACCACCTGGAAGAGATTATCTTGTATGAAGGCCCCCAAACCATCGCCGCCATCCTGATGGAATCCGTCACCGGCACAAACGGCATTATCATCCCACCCGCCGGCTTTATGCAAGGCGTGCGGACGTTGTGCGATAAGTATGGCATCCTGATGATTGCCGATGAAGTGATGAGCGGCTTTGGGCGCACCGGTAAGTGGTTCGCCATTCAACATTGGGATGTGACCCCCGATCTGATGACAATGGCGAAGGGCCTCACCTCGGCTTACGCCCCCTTGGGCTGCGTGGGGATGAAGGCCGAAATCGCCGCTCACTTCAACGAACACGTATTTCAAAGCGGTCTGACCTACAACGCCCACCCCATTTGCATGGCTGCCGCCATCGCCAATATTGAGGTGCTGCGCGACGAACACCTGGTGGAAAATTCGGCGGCGATGGGCCCAGTGCTGCACCGCATGCTGTGCGACCTTGGCGAAACCCACCCCTCGGTGGGCGAAGTGCGCAACCTGGGCCTGTTCGGCATCATCGAGCTGGTGCGCAACCGTCAAACCAAGGAGCCGATGGCGCCCTGGAACAGCACCAGCCCGGAAATGACCGCCTTCCGTAAATACTGCCTGGAACACGGGCTATTTATCTCTACGCACTGGCACACGGCGCTGGTCATTCCGCCGCTTTGCATCACCGAAGCCGAATTGGCTGAAGGCATGCAAATTCTGGACGAGGCATTAAAGATAACCGACCAGGGCGTAAAATAAGCCCTCCGGTGTTTCAACCGGTTGGTTAATTAACAGCGGCAGCTCCGTAAGATCAATGAAGCTGCCGCTGCGCTATCTTGTTTCGGCTCATGCACAAAAATTGGTCTCGCTGCGCTGGAGAAGGCGTGCGCCCTTAGCCGCCCTGCTCGCGTTCCAATATTCGCCGCGCCACCGCCAGGGTGGCGGCATAGGTGGGGTCCATCCCCATATAAGATAGGCTGCCCGCGCCCAGGTTCTTGCCCTTCCCCATGGGGGTATCGGAGGCGTAGTGAATAAAGCCCAGGTCGAAAGGCAGGCCATACAAATTGACGATTTCATTGGCCGGGTAGCGCTGTGGACGGTGCATCTCATAGACAGCCGAGAGGTATGGCCCAGCCTCCATTTCGATTACCGTGTAACCTTCCCGATAGAACACGTCCATGTACTTGTGATTTTGTAAAAAAGTGCCCTGCACCGTCACCGATTTCTGGTTATCTAACACCGTCCCATAGATCAGGTTTGGCGCAACGCCTCCGGCGCTAAAGCAGTTGGGGAAAAGATAGGTGTTGCGCGAATGCTCGTCGTGGGTCACATTTGAGATCATCAGATCGCCAATCACCGCGTTGAGCGTGGCGGCTTTACCCATCACATATACCCCTTGCACCGAACCCACGTGTGATGAAAGCTCGGCCAAAATATCGTAAGCCGCCAGTCCGAGGGGGTAATCGATATTCAGGATGAGCGCATCGCTGCGCTTTATGCGTTCGGCGTCTATCACGTTACCCAGGCGCGGGTCAAAGCCGGTCACATCCAGGTGGCGCATCCGAATCACCTGGGCGTCTACATCGAATGATCGCCTCCGCCGCACACGCAAGATGCCCACCGAACGCTCGTAGGCGACCTGTTGGCGGGTGATGGCTTTCCCTGCCTCAGATGCCTGATATTTCTTGAATACGTAATACCAAAAGTTTTCCGGGCTGGCCTGCACCCGCCCATTTTGAATGTCGCGCCACTCATTACGCAGCCCACTGTTGCCGGGTTGGTCTAAGAAGCGCAGCAGTTCCGCCTCTACCCGCAGCGGGAAACCGCTCAACACATTCACCAGGCTGTGCGTATTGCTCGATACAAAGTAGACCGGGCGTTCGCGCAGTTCAGGGGCGGCGCGCAAAATATTCTCCCACCACACGTTGCGTGCGCGCCGGTACTCGCTCAGCGAGCTGCTGAGCAAACGGATGCGCATATCTTTGGGCTGGTTGGCAATGCGCTTCAGGTTAGGAAGAAACGATGTGCGCCAAATGGCGTAAAGGCGTTCAACATCGTCATCGGCGAGGCCCAGAATTTCGGCCAGGCGCGAGAAGCTCGAATGCCCCTGGGTTAGATCATCCAACGAGAGGCCCGCCGGCAGGCTGCTCAGCCGCAAGTGCAACTTATTCCATTCGATTTGATAGGAGACGAGCAGCGGGATAACATCATCGATATCCGAGCGGCTGGCAATGTAGCAGCCCAACGTACCCGAACCGTTATAGAAGCACCGCCGGCGGCGCGCCGGAGCAAACACCTCGCGCCATTCAAGAAAATCGGTTAGGCCGGCCTTTTCAAACATCTCGGCGCTTTGCCCTAAAACTACTAAACCAGTTTCTTGAATGACTTCCGGCAAGCGCAGCATCGAATAGATAAAGGCCGCCATATCCAGCTGCTCTTCGCGCGCCGCGGGGTGCAGCAGCGAGTTCGTGCCGGCATGCACCTCTTCTAGCGAACGGAGCTTTACCTCAGCGCTGGAACGCAGCAGCGAGTAATAGGTTCGCTGATATAGTTCCACGCTTTCCGATTCAGTAGTGGGTACGGTGCGTTCCATTTACCTCTTCTTTTTTCGCGAGCCACGAATGGGCGGGGCGTCTAGAGGCCCATAACGCTTCGGGCCGACGACCGCGTAGATTAGGGCGTAGATGAAAGTGATTGACGCCGCCCCCAAGATGATCACTACGGCCGTCATAATAAGGGTAGCTAAAATGTGCGGCAAATAATAATCGATTATGGGAATCGTAAAGCCACCGCGCAAATCCCCCGGAATAGGATACCAGCCCCGCTCTAAATCTAACTCTACCAAAAAGTGGGCTACCACGAACGCCAGTGGAATACCGGTAATCAACATCAGGCAGCCAAACGCCCGCCAGATGGGGTGTAATTCCCATGGGCGTTCGGCCAGTGGATTAACGCGAACCTTATACTTTCCCATAACCAACCTTCCTCACTCAAACAGGCGGTTCCATTTGGCCGGCTTTTTCAATCGCTTCCACAATTCTATAATAACCGGTGCAGCGGCACAGGTTACCGGTGATGGCGGTCTGAATATCAGTATGGCTGGGGTGTGGGCGTTCTTCGAGCAGTTTTGCCGCCGACATCAACAACCCCGGCGTACAATACCCACATTGCACCGCGCCAGTTTCCATAAAGGCGGCTTGCACGGGGTGAAGCTGCTCGCCAAGCTGCAAACCTTCCACCGTCACAATCTCGGCGTTGTGGGCGCGCACAGCGGGCGTGAGGCAAGCCATTACCGCTTTGCCATCCAGGAAGATCGTACAAGCCCCGCACTCCCCTTCATCGCAGCCTTCTTTGGTTCCGGTTAGCCCGCCTTCTTCGCGCAGCAAGCGCAGCAAGGTCTTTTCTTGGCCGGTAGTGAAGTGATATTCCTTGCCATTGATCCTGGTAACAATCGGCGTGCCTGCCTGGTGCTGCACCGACCGCTCTAAAACGGGTTGGGCTTCATCTTTGCCCCACAATAAGACCGGTTCCTGTGGGAAGGCGACCCGCTCCTTTTGTTCAAATAGAGCGTGCAGGGCGCGAGATGTGGCTACGCGGACCATCTCTTTGCGATACGCGCCGGAGCTGCGCACATCGTCGATAGGCGTGGCGGCTTGCATGGTCAACTCGGCGGCATGGACAATCGAGGCCTCGCATAAATCGCGGCCTTGAAGGTAAATTTCAGCGTTGTGGGCGTGAATGATGGTGGGGGCCACTGCGCCCAGGGTGATGGCAGCCTGGCGCACGTAGAGATCATCTTGTCCGTCATGAGACGACCGGCTATCTTCACCAGACTCGCTAGAGCGGCCAAAACTCAACACCACCGCCACGTCAATCACCGAGATGGCTTGCACCCGGCGCAGCCCCAGCTTAACAAACGCGCCGCGCTGGTTGGGTTTGAGCGCCGGGAAGAAGATGTCGGTCACCATTTCATCGGGCTGCAGCACTGTGCGGCGCACACCCTGGTAAAACTCGCTCAGCGGGACCACGCGCTCCCCACGCGCTGAGGCCAGGCGCAGCGAAGCGCCCAGAGCCATGAGCGGGGCAATGGTATCGTTGGCCGGCGAGGCGGTCACCAGGTTGCCGACCACCGTGCCGCGGTTGCGAATTTGCGGAGCGCCAACTTCCCAGGCGGCTTGCGCTAGCGGAAAGGCGCGCTCTACGATCATCTTGGAGGCCACACAATGATTATGCGTCACCATTGGGCCGAGGTGAATCATATCATCTTCATCCAGGCTAATTTGGTCCAGGTTTGCCACACGGGTGATATCGATCACAGTGTCAATGCCCGAACGTACGCCGCGCTCAATTTCCAAGATCAGGTCGGTTCCACCGGCGATGATGCGCGCCTGCGCCCCTTTTTCAGATAAAATTTGCAAGGCCTCGGCGATGCTTGTCACGCTGTAGTAATTACGCCACATAGTGTTCTCCTTGTTTATGTTTGCGGGCAGGCGCATTTAATCTTGCGCCGCAGTAGATTTTTTATTCGACATCACCGCGCCATCGCCGCCCTGGCGGAGCATGACGACTTCGGCCATGATGCTAAGGGCGATTTCTTCGGGGGTCTCGGCGTTAAGCTCCAGACCCATCGGCGAATGCACCCGCCCTAACTGTTCTTCAGTTACACCCTTTTCAAGCAGGCCTTTGCGCGTAAGCGCCCAACGCCGCCGCGAGCCAATTACACCCACATACGGGGTGGAGCTATCCAACAAAAGCGGCAGTCCCTCCACGTCCACGTCCATGCCGCGCGTGGTCAGGATCAGGTAAGTCCACGGGGTAAGCTGCAGGTGCTGAGGCAGGTCTTGCATGGGGCTGAGGATGTAGCGATCTGCACCGGGCGTGGCGTCGGGGGTACAAAATTCAGGTCGGTCGTCGTTAACCACGGCATGGAAACCCAGCCATTTGGCCAACCACACCACAGCCCGGCCCACATGCCCGGCCCCAATCACCACCACGGTAGGTTTAGGCTGCAAAGGTTCCACATACACCTCGATTTGACCCCCACACACCCCCACATCACCGCGGGCGGGGTCGTTATAAAGATAAGATAGCAGGCGCGTCTGTCCGTCCACAATGGCCTGGTGGGCTTCTTTAATAACCTCCGCCTCCATGGTTCCACCGCCAATCGTGCCAAGAAAGCTGCCGTCGGGGTAGACCAACATTTTGCTTCCGGCGCGGCGAGGCGTCGAGCCATGGGTGCGCACCACAGTGCACAGCGCGCCGGCGCGGTTTGCGCGCTCCAACTCTACCAACGCGTCAAAAATTGTCATCGCTCAGGCCTCCAATAAACCCAACACGGTGGGCAAAAGCTGCTTTTTGCGAGAAACGACACCGGTCGCGAGGCGCGTTCCTTCCCCGTCCAGTGGATAAGGTAAGTCGTCGAGAATGGGCGGAGGGTCTACCAAAACCAGGCGGCTGATATTATCCACCACATCTGTAACCATCAACATGGCGAAATCCAAGCCGCGCTCACTGCGCAAGTTGTCCAACGCGGTCCTCAGAGCGGCTAAATGTTCGTTAAGTTGACGGAGATCGGTCACTTCCACTTGCGCAATCAGGAACTTATAGCCGCCGGCTTCATAGGTTTTGATATCGGTGCTAACGATCTCTTCGGGGTTGCGCGTTGAAAGGCCGGCTCCGGCTTCGACCAGGGCGTGGCCATAGCTTTCGATACTCTCACCGGCCAGGGGGCCGCTGCGAGCAAACGCCCAGCGGCCTAAGCGTTCAGCGGCCACATGGTCGCGTTGGGTGGTGGTGGGCGAAGTCAGGATCAGCGTATCAGAAAGCAGACCCGAAAGCAGCAGCCCGGCAATGTCGGGCGGGGCGCTCAAACCGGCTTCTTCAATTCGCTCGGAAACCAGGGTGCTGGTGCTGCCCACGGTATCTACCGAAAACTTGATGGGGGTGCGAGTGGGCATATTGCCTAAGCGGTGATGATCCAATATTTCTAAGATTTGGGCTTCTTCAATCGCCCCCAACGCCTGCCCCGGCTCGTTATGATCGACTAAGATGAGCTGCAAGCGCGGCGGGTTGAGCACTTCCGGCTGACGCGCCACCCCCAGGTATAGGCCCTTATCATCGACAATTAAAAACTCGTAATACGACAGGCGCAGCAGTCGGTTGAGCACATCGCGAATATGCGTCCCGGCAGTAAAGCGTGGCACGTCCTTATCGCAGGCTTCTCCGCAAGGCATATCCAACACATCGGCTAGCTTAATATCCTGGCGGCGCGGATGCGGGCCAACATGGCGCGCCAGGAAGTTAAACAGGCTCAACCCGGTAATCATCCCGGCGGGGATGCCGTCATCGCTGTTGACGATGGGGGCGAAGCCACCAGTGCGATTCAGGATCGTCCAGGCGTCGCGCAGCGGGCTTTCAGGGGCGGCGGTATCGTAACGGCGCATCACCGTTTCGAAGCGCGGCGAGGCGTCGGTCAACAGCGTGGGCGCATCCAACTTAAGCCGCTTGAGCGCCCAGGTGGTTTGCGGGTTAATCGCACCGGCGCGGGCCGCCACGGCCTCCAGGCCGTCGCGCTCACGCAGCAGCCAGGCGTAACCCACCGCTGAAGCGATGGAGTCGGTATCGGGGTTAACATGCCCGATAACATAGACTGGAGCCATACTCTATTACTCCTCCAGGGAAATTTCCTGGTTAGCTTGTTTGCAAACCGGCTTGCAACCCTCGCCACACCTTTTCAGGCAGCACCGGCAGGGTGTCCACGTCTACACCGCAGGCGTCGCGCACTGCGTTGCCGACCGCCGGAGCCACACCATCCAATGGGATTTCAGCAACCGCTTTCACCCCAAAGGGATGAGACGGCTCAAAGGTTTCGATAAACATGGTTTCTAAGGCCGGCATTTCATGGGCCTGGAAAATATGGTAGTCGCTAAAATTGCGCTCGCGGGCGCGCCCGCGTTCATCATACCGCATTTCCTCGCAAACCGCA
Source organism: uncultured Anaerolinea sp. (assembly GCA_964531975.1). GTDB lineage: Bacteria > Chloroflexota > Anaerolineae > Anaerolineales > UBA4823 > RBG-16-57-11. The sequence continues at coordinate 27,182 of CAZHFU010000003.1, forward strand.
TAACCCAAAGCCTGGGTCATGCCGCCTTCCACCTGGCCTGCCGCGGTGATGGGGTTGACGATTACGCCCGCATCTAACGCCATCAGCAGACGATCTACCGTTACAGCCCCGGTCTCGATATCCACCGTCACTTCGGCGAACTGCGCGGCAAACGGCGGCGGCGACGAAGGCGACTGGAACGAAGCTACCGCCATGATCTGCTCTTGATCCTCGTGATGAAGGGAATTGTAGGCCACCTCGGTGAGGGTTACCGAGCGCCCATCGGGGGCGATGGCGCGGCGGTCGGCCAGGTGCACCTCGTTGGGCAGCACCGGGGCGGCGGATGAAGCTTCGGCCTGCTGGTTGAGCATGCGCGCCGCCCGCAGTTGAATGCGCTCAGCCACCAGCTCGGCGGCTTTCGCCACCGCCGCCCCCGAAATATAGGTGGTGCTGGAGGCATACGCGCCTACATCGAAGGGGGTGAAGTCGGTATCCGAGCTGTACACGAGCACGTCTTCAAGCGGAACGCCCAATATTTCGGCGGCCATTTGGCCTAACACCGTATCGGAACCAGTTCCCAGGTCGGTTGCGCCAATCAGTAAGTTGAACGAACCATCGTCATTCATCTTCAAGCTTGCTCCGCCCATATCCAGGTAGGGGATGGCGGTTCCTTGCATCATTAAGGCCACGCCCACCCCGCGGCGCAAATGCGGCCGGCCCGGCACTTGCCGCCATTGGGCGTTGCCGGATTTCTGATCCCAATTAAAGGCGGCTTTACCCTGGCGAGCGCACTCTTCTAAGGCGCAGGTTTCAATAATCTCTGGGCGGGGTTCGCGCCCTTCGCTCCAGGCGGTGCTAAAGGGGTGCAGCTCACCAGAGCGCAAGGCGTTCTTGAGGCGAAAGGCGATGGGGTCGAGGTCTAACTGACGAACGATCTTTTCCATATGCCGCTCCACCGCCCAATAACCTTGCGGCACACCATAACCACGGAATGCGCCCGCCGGCGGGGTGTTGGTGTAGACCACCTGAGCATCGAATTGGATATTCGGCGCATTGCGGTAGGGGCCATCGCCCACGTAGAGCGCCATGGCTTTTGAGCCGGTGTTGCCGGTGACCGTAAGGGCATGGCAGCCATAGGCGCCGGTGTCACTCAAGATGTGCATGAGATTGGCGGTCATTGTGCCGTCGCGCTTGACGCCGGTCTTCATGTGCAAGCGCATGGGATGGCGCGAGCGCCCGGAAACGAACTCATCTTCGCGGCTGTATTCGTACAGCACTGGCCGGCGGGTGGCGATGGTCAAATGAGCGGCCACATCTTCGATCATAATTTCCTGTTTGCCGCCAAAGCCGCCGCCCACGCGGGGTTTAATCACGCGAATGCGCTTCATCGGCAAACCCAGCACCGGCGCAAGTATCCGGCGGGCATGGAAAGGAACCTGGGTGCTGGTGCGAATTACCAGGCGGTCGTCTTCGTCCCAATAAGTTACCACCACGTGCGGTTCAATATGGGCTTGCTGCACTTTGGAGACTTCGTAATCGCCCTCGATGATAAAATCGGCTTCAGCAAAACCCTTTTCCACATCGCCAATATCGATATGAATATTCGCCGCCAGATTGCGGGTGGGGTCCGAATCGGCAAAGTTGACGAATTCGGGTTCATCATGCAAAATCGGCGCGCCGGGCTGCATCGCCTCGCGCGAGTCGATGATCTCCGGTAGGTTTTCGTACTCCACTTCGATCAGGCGCAGCGCCTGTTCGGCAATTTCATTGCTTTCGGCGGCCACGAAGGCCACCCGGTCGCCAACGAAGCGCACTTTGTTATCCAAAGAAAAACTGTCGAGCGGGCCGGGGATGGGGTCGGACTGCCCAGCGGTGGAATAAACCACGCGGGGAATATCTCGCCAGGTTAGCACGGCGGCAACCCCAGGTAAGGCGCGCGCTTTTTCAACATCGATATGCTTTATGCGGGCGTGCGCCACGGGGCTGTGCAGCACCTTGGCATAGAGCATATGGCGCTTTTCAATATCGGCGGTGAAAGCAGGCTTGCCCTGCACCAATTTGACCGCGTCCACCTTTTTCTCCGGTTTGCCCACCTGGGTCCAGGCCGCGCCTTCAGGGGTGAGAGTAATGCGCGGCAGCACACGGGTTTCCACGGCGGGGCCGCCAGGTTGGAGCGGGCTAGCCTCGCCCTCCGGCTGGGCCGGGCCGGTCAACCACTCGGCCGGGGCGGGGATAGGGTCGGGCTGGATGGGGCCGCCCTTGCCCTCGATGGGCGGCACGGTTTCGCCGCGCAGCACTGCAGCGGCGCGCAGCACCGCCTGCACCGGTTTGACATAGCCGGTGCAGCGACACAGCACACCCGACAACGCCTGGCGCACTTCATCTTCGGTGGGGCTGGGGTTGCTATCCAGCAGCTGCTTGGCCGCCAAAACTTGGGCCGGGGTGCAGTAGCCGCACTGGATCGCGCCGGTATCGATGAAGGCTTTTTGCAAGGGATGCAGCCCGGCGGTGCTTTTCCAACCCTGTTCGGGGTGTTGGCCTAAGCCCTCGATGGTTTCAACGACCGCGCCTTCGGCCTGGGCCGCCAACATCACACAGGTGTTACGAGGTTTCCCATTCAGCAATACGGCGCAAGCTCCACATTCGCCCGTTTCGCAGCCGTGTTTAACGGAGTAATATCCCAGGCGGCGTAAAACTGAGAGCAGCGTTTCGGCGGGGGCAATTTCCACCTGATGCAGGGTTTGATTAATGGTGAGATTAAGTTGCATGATTTAACTCCTAAAGCACCTTGGTAAGGGACAAAAATCCAGGTTTGTCTTGGTTGACTCTGGCTAAAGCATCCGGCGAACCCAATACGGTCACGCCGGCTGCGGCGTTCAAGTGCTCTAACACTTCGCCAAAACGATGAAAATCTTGTGGAGAAGCATCGAGAACTTGCTCACGCCACGCCTGGCGCAGCTCATCGCTTTCACCTGCCAGGCGACGCGCCATGGAGGTGTAGCCCTTGGCGTCGGGCAGTTGATAGGCGTCTAACTCGCCGATGGCCCCAATGATAGAGCGGGTAAGCTCATCGCGGTGCAAGTCTAAGTTTTTGAGGAAAGCCGCGGCAGCATCGTAATTCGCCAGGGTGGCTAAAACGTTCGGGTCGCGATACGAGAGGTAGCTAAATACGCCGGTGCGGGGGTTAAACTGGCAAAAGCCACCGTAGGCCCCCCCTTGCACTCGCACACGTTCCCACAGCCAGGTTGCCCCCAAGTAGTTGGCAATAACGTTGACCGCACCGGTGGGCTGGTAGCCAAGCTCGAACAGGTTAGCGCCCTTGGCAACATAGTTCACCTGGCTGGGGATGGTTAACCCTTCATTCTCCTCTCCGCCCGGCGCAGCAGTCAGCCAATTGGCGCGCGGCGCAGGTTGGTCTGGTAAGGCCGCCAGGAAAGCTTCTACCTGAGGCAGCACCCGCAGCATATTGGCGTTGTCGAGGGTTAAGTTCACCAGCATGGTTGAGCGGTTAACGAGGATGCGGCGTAGATCTTCAAGGCGCGCCTGCACAGCCGGCCAATTCTGCTCCACTTCCTGCACCAGGCGGCGCAAGAAGAACAGCTGCTCCACGCCATCCATTTGCTCATCGGCCCAGGCGTCTTCACTATACCGCGAGCGTAGACGGGTATTGACCACGCGATGCCCGGCAGCCCCCAGGCTGGCTTCCAGGCCCGCTTTCTCTTCCAAGGCCATCTGGCGGAAGCGATCACGGTTATCGAGGCGGGCGTTTAGCAAGACATCGCGCAAAATATTAAATAAGTCTTGCGCCTGGCTCATGGTGGCCTTGCCACGCAGCAGCAGCCACACCTGGCTTTCGGTGGTTCCACGCACTTGTGCAGTAAAAGACGTGGCGCGCAAGCCGCCGGTAGACCGGCCAATGCGCTGCAGCAGGCGCACAAAATCATCCCCACCGGCCCCCGTTTCAAGCAGCGCCCGCCCAAACAACGAAGCATAGGGCAGGTAAGCCTGCGGCAGGCGATGCAGGTCTAGCCCCACATCCACATATACAATGCCATTGGTAAACAGATCGTGGGTGAGCAAACGCGCCCCCTGCAGTTGGGTCTCATGCAGCGGAATGCGGCGCGCCTGGCGGTCGAGATCTTCCAGTTTTAAGGCAGGAATGGTCGCCAAGGCTTCGGGGCTGTCTGGCGTGGCTTGAATCTCCTTCAAACGGCGGGTGTCGTCCAAAATGCGCTGCAAGTCGTCCTGGCTCATAGCCTGCTGGGCCTGTTCCAGGCGCAGCCGCTCTTCCTCATCCAGTCGCGCCGTCAAACCGATTTCGGGCAGCAGCGCCACCGTGGTGCGGTGCGGGTTATCGAGCAGGCTGCGCCGGATCAATTCCTCGAAAACATGCTCTCCCTGGGCTAAGCGATTTTTGATGGTCTGCAAAGGGGTCTCGAAAGCCAGTGGAGCGAAGGGATCGCCCCCATGCAGCCATGTGGTGAGAGCGCGCAGCATTGCTACCAGACCGCGCGGGAATGAACCGAAGTTCGATTCACGCAGGCGGAACTCGATTGTATTCATCGAAGCCGCCACCTGTTCGGGGTCGATGCCTTCATCGGCCAGGCGGCGTAGGGTATCGAGAATCAATCCTTCCACCGGGTGGCCAGGACCGATGGGGGCCGTCCCGTCCCACGCCAGGCCTTGCAGCCCGGTGGAGAAGAACGCCTGGCGCAGCTCGTCCTCCAGGCCGCCGCCGGCCAAATCTTCGCCCAAGCCCGAATCGATCAGCGCCTTGCGCAATGGCGAGCCTGGCGTGCCTAGCAAAATGTGGTTCAAAATTGAAAGCGCCAGCATTTCTTGCGGATCGTCAGCCGGGGCCAGCAGCCAGTTTACTACCAGGCGGGCCTTGCTGTTTTCGGGATCATCGCCGGGGTCGAAAGGCGCGGTTTGAAAGCGCGGCTCGGTGAAGGAGGCTTGCAGGGGAATGGCCGAATCGACCGGGGCCGCGTCGAATTCAGACAGCCAAGCGTCCATCAAGCGCAGGCGTTCTTCGGGGTCGTCATCGCCATAGAAGGTGATACGGGCATTGGATGGGTGGTAATATCGCTGGTGAAAGCGCTTGAAGTCGGTATAGGTAAGGTTGGGAATGACGCGCGGATCCCCACCCGAATTGACCGCGTAGGGTGTATCGGGGAACAGCGAAGCCTGGGTTTCCTGGGCCAGGATGCTGTCGGGGTCGGACATGCTGCCCTTCATCTCGTTGAACACCACGCCCTTATAGCTAATTGGTTCGCCGGGTTGGTTGAGTTCGTAATGCCAGCCCTCTTGCTGCAGCACATGCGGTGGAATAAGCGGGTAAAAAACCGCATCCATATACACGTCTATCAGATTATAAAAGTCTTGGAGATTTTGACTGGCGACCGGGTAACAGGTCTTATCGGGATATGTGAAGGCGTTTAGAAAGGTGTTCAACGAGCCTTTCATCAACTCGACAAACGGCTCTTTAAGCGGGAATTTGCGTGAGCCGCACAGCACGGAGTGCTCCATAATGTGCGCCACACCGGTTGAATCGCCAGGCGGAGTGCGAAAGGCCACTCCAAAAACCTTGTTCTCATCATTGTTTTCCAGCGAAAGCAGTTCCGCCCCAGTTTTGTTATGGCGAAAATAGCGCGCCAGGAGGTTCAGTTCAGCAATCGGACGCTCGGCCAGCAGGGTGAAGCCATGCAAAGTTGTCATAGCGCCTCCTGGGCCGCGGCCAGGCAGCGCCGCGCCAATACAGCCGCCACAGCCGCGCGATACTCCGCCGAAGCCCAGGCGTCGCCGGCGTCGGCGTAGGCGCTCGAAGCCGCGCTTTCCAGGCCGCCGGCTTCTCCGCCGTCAAAGGCCAGGGTGGGTGCGCTGCCAAAACCACCTAGCGCCAGGCGAGTGCGCCCCGAGGGCCAACACGCCACCGCTGCGCACACAATGGGCCGGTCGGCCGGGGTGCGCCCCACGGCGGCATAGCGCAAGACCAGGTTGGCGGGCAGGCTCACCTGGCTAATTAACCGGGCGCGCAGCACATCGGCGCGCACGGGCAGCACATCGCCCAGGCCGAGCTGCTGAGGGCCGGGCAGCACCGTGAGCTGAGCGTCGGCGGCTAACATGGCCGCGGCGAAGGGCGAGCGCCCATCGGCGGCCATTAGCGCCCCGGCCACGCTGGCCGCCTGGCGTAAATTCAGGGCCGCCTCGTGCAAAATAGCCTGGCGCAAACCTTCCAGGTCTCCCTTGGTTTGCACAGAGGGAGCAGAAAGCGATCCCCCATCGTCAAAGGCCTCTAAGAGGTTTTGCAAAGTTAATGTGGCCCCCAACTTGAGACTGCCGCCCTGCATTTCCAAGCCGTCTAGTCCCAGGGCTTGCAAATCCACCACGGCAAAATCGATAGTCGATGGTTGCGTGAGGAACGAACCGCCGCCTAAGGGACGGGTTTCCGGCTGTGGGCGCGCCAGCAGGTTCAGCGCCTGCTCTACGCTTTGCGGACGATGATATTCAAGGATCATTATTTTCCTCCTAATCAGGATACCGGTTAATCGGGATAAACGCGCCAGCCCAAGCTTTCCAGGTCTGCGTTTTGCAGCATATCTTCGGGCACACGCACCAGCAAGGCTTGCGCTTCAGCCAGGAGTTCACCATCCAGGTTATAGATGGCGCTAGAGGCGGAGGCGGTGCGGCCTTTGAGCGCGCCGGCGCGGCCCACCAATTTTAACGGGGTTTCGGTGGGCACGTTCTTGCGATACTGGATATCCAAACGCGCCGTAAACATAAAGCGTGGGTCGTTTGGGTCTGGCGTCATATGGGCACGCCCAGCCGCTTCATCCAATATCGAGGCAATAATGCCGCCGTGGGTGACGCCCGGGTAGCCCTGGTAGGGCGCGGGGAGGTTAATATCTGCGCTGACTTCCCCTTCCGCACTATGATAGAAGTTTATCCGCAGGCCAACCGGGTTCTCCACCCCACACACAAAACAGAAACGCGAGCTGGGTTGTTTTTGGCTCACAAGCATCGTTCTCCTGGCATGATTATACTATCGGGGGCGGGCTGAGGGGTAATGAAATTGTAGGACAATTTCCCGGCCAACGGATCGTGCGGCAGAACAGCAGGGTGGAGGCGCGACACCGCGCCGCGCTATGCTATAATGTCCCCCAGGGAAGATAGCGCATGAGCTGCGTTGAACGCAGCTGACGAGGATGAAGGTTCTCATCTGCAAGGGTGAGCTAAGGCGAGCAGGGGGCAAGCTGCGCCCGCCGAAAATCGAATGATCAGCGGATGCCTTCCGGGGGCGCCACCCCCCGTCATCTCTCCCTCCTAATCAAACCGTACCACAATATGGTTGGGGCGACCCATCCAGCAAAACGCACGGAGTGGTGTTCTAATTTCTCGGCTTTTTCTTCCCCAGGAAGGGCTGAGGGAGCATTCTATTGGAGGGTGCTTACCATGTGTGGAATAGTTGGATATATTGGGCCTCGCGACGCTACCGCCGTCATCTTGAGTGGGCTTAAGCGCCTGGAGTATCGCGGCTACGATTCGGCCGGGGTGGCTGTGCTGCAAGACGGCTGCATTGCGGTGCGCCGTGAAGCCGGAAAATTGGCGCGCCTGGAAAGCCTGGTGCAGGCCTCGCCCATCCACGGCTCGATTGGCATTGGGCACACCCGCTGGGCTACCCACGGCAGCCCCACGGCCCGCAACGCCCACCCCCACCTCGGCATGACCGGACAGGTGGTGGCGGCGCATAATGGCATTGTGGAAAACTTCCTGGAGCTGCGCGCTGAACTGCAGGCCGAAGGGGCGGTGTTCAATTCCGACACCGACAGTGAAGTAATCGTCCACCTGATTGAGCGATTTCTCTCAGACCACATCGACCTGGCCGAGGCGGTGCGCTTGACCCTGCTGCAACTGCACGGGGCGCACGGCGTGGTGGCGCTTTCGACTAAAGAACCGGATAAGATCGTGGCGGCGCGTATTGGCAATGCCGGCGGGGTGGTGCTGGGCCTGGGCGAGAACGAGATGTTCGTGGCTTCCGACCTGCCAGCCATCCTTGAGCATACCCGCCAGGTGGTATTTCTCGATTCGGGCCAGATGGCAGTCGTGCGCCAAGACGGACTTTCGATCCGGAGCCTGGATGGGCGGACGGTGCAGCCCGTCATTCATAACGTGGCCTGGGATCCGGTGGCGGCAGAGAAGGGCGAGTATCGCCACTTCATGGAAAAGGAAATTCACGAGCAAGTGCGCGCTCTCACCGATACTATCGCCGGGCGGGTAGACTTCCAGAATGGACATGCGGTGCGCCTGCCCGACTTGAACCTGGACGCCGACCAGGCTCGCTCCATCCACAAGATCGTCATCACGGGCTGCGGAACCGCCGCCCATGCCGGGATGGTGGGCAAAATGCTCATCGAATCGATTGCCCGGCTGCCGGTGGAGGTGGATATCGCTTCAGAATTTCGCTACCACGATCCTATCGTGGACGAACACACGGTGGTGTTAGCCATCAGCCAATCGGGCGAGACCGCCGACACGCTAGCAGCGATGGAAGAAGCCCGTCGCAAGAAGGCCAGGGTCTGGTCAATCGTTAACGCCATCGGGTCACAAGCCATGCGCCTGGCCGACGGCTATATTGCCATGCAAACCGGGCCGGAAATCGGCGTAGCCTCCACCAAAGCGTACACCGCCCCCATCGTAGACCTGTATATGTTAGCCATTCTGTTGGCCGATCTGCGGGGCGTGATCGATCATGCCACTCGCCAGGCGCTGGCTGCCGATCTGCGCCTGGCGCCCGACCTGGTGGGCCAATGCCTGGATCGTGAAGCCGACGTACAGAAGGTGGCCTATGCCCTAAAAGATACCCAACACTGCCTGTACTTGGGGCGCGGCGTCAATATGCCAACCGCCTACGAAGGCGCGCTCAAGCTAAAAGAGATCTCTTACATCCACGCCGAGGGCTACCCGGCAGGCGAGATGAAGCACGGGCCAATCGCGCTAATCGACCGCGATATGCCGGTGGTGGTGATTACGCCGCGCGACCCCTGGTATGAGAAGATGCACAGCCAGATCGAGCAGACGAAGGCGCGCGGCGGGGTGGTAATTGCCGTCGCCACCGATGGCGACGAGCAAGCCGCCGCCCTGGCCGATCACGTGCTATGGACACCTCCTACCCCCTGGCGGCTCTCTCCGGTTACGTCGATTATCCCGCTGCAATTGTTGGCCTACCACATCGCCGCGCTCAAAGGCCTGGACGTGGACCAACCCCGCAATTTGGCAAAAAGCGTAACGGTGGAATAGAGGCGAAGCCAAACCAACTTTCTAACAGCGCGCATCCGGCTCTCGGCGCGAACATGCCGAGAGCCGGCCCGCGCCAAGAAAGTGATCCAACGCGGCTATGACTCCATCAAGCCACAGTCGGAAGAAGGGTCGCTGGGTTAGTGGCTGAGTAGATCAAACGGATTGATATTGCTATTAAGCGACTTATCGAATACGTTCAGGTGCGTATGGTAGCCACAGTCGCGTCCGGCGCACAGGTTGCCGTTGGCGTCCAGGGTGTAGCCGTTATTCCACTCCACCCCCACCACATCGCCGATCACCAAAGCCTGACCCACTTGCACCGAATAGTTGCCGTGCAGCATTAGCACCTGGTAGCGCGAGTTCTCGATGATGAGATTCGTGTTGTTATATTGATCGACAAACAAGGCCGTCACCAGGCCGTTGATAGGCGAATGAATATCCAGGCCCTTGCCGGCAGTAATGTCTACGGCGTAATGCCCATACGATTGCCCATGCGGACCCTGCGTGACGATGTATTCCGGGTAAGGGTCGGCCCAAGCGTTGGGATCGCCGGGCAGGCTGTTGAGATCGGCGGCGCTGACCCCCTTAACCACGTTGCCGGAAGCATCGGTTAAGGCATCCAACGGCTTATCTTGCGGAAGAAAGATGATATTCCCCTCGCTGTCGATCATTGTTGTCGGAGCCGCCGGAGTGGGCTGCTCTTCCGGGCCATTAAGTGTCTCGTTTTGTTTATATTTTAAGGCGGCTTGCTGCCCACCTTTCTGCATCGTATCCAGAACCAGGTTCACTGCCGCGCCGCTTACATTGGGGCTGCCGGGCAATTTATCTTTCACCGCATTGGCGAGAAGAAAGAACAAAAAAGCGACTGCCACGATCGATAGGGCGTCCAATCGACCACGAACCATAACACACCTCAATTTTCTTTTTATTTCAAACTGAATGGCCTGCGCCAAACCTGACGCGCTTTTAATCAGAACACATGTTCTATTATAGACCATTCTTTAGAATTATACAATATGGCTGGGGAGTATTTAAGCGATTTTTACGTGATTTAAATATCTATTCTGTCACCCCCTACCGACAAGATTGTAAGGAAATTTCCAGCTTCTACAATTCTTTGAGTATTTGTGAGAAAATACATTTACCATTGTATTTATAACGGGGTGGCTCATTGGAACGCGCACAGCCCAATATTTTGCTAATTCGGTACTTAAAAGCCACGGAGGTTGGCTACTGGTGCATTGTCTTAGCGCCATTGATTTTTGTCCGCCTGGCGCCTTTGCCCAGCTATCAAGCCAACTTTTTGCTGATTGCAGTGGGCGCTTCGGTTATCGTGGGAATGATCGCCTACCATCGTCTGATTCCGCGCTACGGCCTGACGAACATGGTGCGTTACCTGCTCATATTTACCGTCTTGGGCAATCTAACCGGGGTAGCCTATATTCTCAAACCCTATGGCGTGGATATCGACATTTTAATGGTAGCGATCGCGGCTTCGGCAAGCGTTTTCAGCAACCGCAAGTTTGCGCTGCACACATCCATGCTTGTCGCGAGCATCGATGCGTTCTTGATGTTGATCTATGCCCCTCTTCAATGGCATATCCTTGTCCTTATGATGCTGCGCGCGGCGGTTATCATCGCCACCGGGCTGATTAGTCACAGCCTGGCAGCCGACTTGATCAGCCGCACCTGGCTAACCGAACGCCAAAACCGCCACCTCTCGATGCTATTGCAGAGTTCCAACCTGGCTTCGCGAGTGGAAGACATGCAAACGATGCTCACCATGCAAGCCGAGGCGGTGGCACATTTTACGCCGGTTACGGCTTGCCGCATCAGCATTCTTTCCGCCGAACAGCAAGTCCTCACCATTTATGGGGCCTATCCCATTCAACCGTTGGATGCCCCCGGCGTAGGCATCGGCAGCATCCACCAAATCGATCATCTGCCGTTTTTGAGGGAAGTCCTCCGCACCGAGCAATCGCGCATCATCTACGAAAACGAAATCTTGCCTCTGGTGAAAGAAGAAGATGGAGCAACCGCCTTCTTTTACTACGGCGTCAAAACCATTCTGCTCATTCCACTTAACACCAAAAACGGCAGCGTAGGCCTGCTCACCGTGGGCGCGATAGAGACCAACCCACAGAAAGCCTTTGATAGCGAGAAAATCCACATTTTACAAACCCTGGCGAACCAAATCGCCGCCGCCATCGAAAGCCGCCTGGCTTTCGAGGAAGCGCAGCATGTGGCGCAGCGCCTCTCGGTTACCCACGAAATCTCTAAAGTCATCAGCGCCACGATGGATATGACCGACTTGCTCGAACGGTTATATGAACAGATCCAGCTTGCCATTCCTTCGGACACGTATTACGTGGGTTTGTACCGGCCAGAAGATCAAAAACTCGAAATGAACATCTCGTTTGACGAAGGCAAGCGCCAACCATCCGTAGTGGTAGAAGTAGGAAGCGGGTTCGCCGGCTGGGTGCTCACCTCGCGCCAACCGTTATTAATTCATCATGCCTCACAAGAAATACTGCCTGTGCAACCGATTCTTTTAGGCCACAGTCCAAAATCCGAATCCTACCTGGCCGCGCCAATGATCTCCGGCGACCGGGTAATCGGCATCCTGGCGCTGGCTGCTCAAGCACCCCATAGCTTTGATAGTGACGACCGCGCTTTGCTGCTCAGCATTGCATCCCAAGCCGCCCTGGCGATTGATAACGCCCGCCAACACGCCGAGGTGAAGGAACAAGCGCGGCGCGACACGCTCACCGGGGCCTATAATCACGGGTACTTGCTCACCTTGCTGGAGGCGGCCATTGTTCAGGCCCACCAAAACGGAAGCTCGGTGGCGCTCATCATGCTGGATGTGGATTTATTCAAACAATATAACGATACCTACGGCCATATGGTTGGCGACCAGGTGCTGACCGAGCTGGTGTGCGCCATCACCGCGCATGTTAAATCGACGGATATTGTGGGACGCTGGGGTGGGGAGGAATTTGCCGTGGCGCTGCCCAACACCACCACAGAACAGGCGCGATTAGTGGCCGAGCGCATTCGCTCGACGTTGGCCGAGACCAGGATATACGACCGCACCGGCCAGCGTGTGCCCAGCCCCACCGTTAGCCAGGGGATCGCCGCCTTTCCCCAGCACACCCAAAACTATGCCGAACTGGTAGATATTGCCGACCAGGCGCTGTACCTCGCCAAAGAATCGGGCCGCGATCAAATTCGCATCGCCTGAAGCTTACCGCATACGGGAGCGCCCTACCTCCCCCCCACCTTAAATGTGATATGATGCAGGCATGCCACGTGCCATCTTGATCATGTTGGTGTGTGCCGCATTAACCGGCTGGTTACACCCTGCGCCCCCCCAGCAAACCGCGCCTGCCTGGAGCAGTGAAAACCTCATCGGCCTGGATGAGCTAGACGCCCCGGCCCCGCAGCAAGATATTGCGGCGCTGATGGCGCGCCGGGTGGGCGATCAGCTTGAGCTGCGCATCGATTGGCTGGAGGTGGATTACGCCGCGGCGGTAGATATTCGCATTGCGCTAGACACGCGCCCCGGTGGGCCGGGAGATGGGTGGGATACGATCATCTCGCTGCCGGCGTATGGCCCGCTAACTGTGCAAGACGCCCAAGGCCGACCGACGAAGGGGGCGGCGCTGTTTTTGCAGCGCGACGCCCTGCAAGATAGCAGCCTGGTGCGGCTGCGCCTGCCGCCCTGGCCCGGCTATGCTGGTCGGGTGATGGTCGAAGCCCGCGCCCCCGGCCGTGTCGAAATCGCCGACCGCACCGCGGCGCTGCCAATGAACGGGCGTCCAGCGCCACCCATTCCAGTGCTGGTGGGTTTCACCCTGGCCTACCCGGCCTATACGCCCATCACCGCGCTGCGGCGCTGGTCGGGAGCGCATACCGGGCCATTCGGCGGCAGTCACGGTTTACACTATTTGCTGCAAGGGGCGCGCCGCACCGCCACCCCCATCGCCTTTTTAGACAGCTTCCACCCCAAACAACTGGCCGCCCTGGATTACGCCGGCGCGCTGCCCCTGCTGCAAAGCCTGGCGCAGCAGAACTTGCTGATGCTGCCCCGCCCCACGCCCACTTTGAAGGCGGCGCTGCCCGCCCTGGAACGCAGCCAAACGCAACAAGCCCTACGCGCCTTTGGGCTGGCCCAGGCTCAAACCAGCCTGCCTGCCGCCCGTTCGGCCCCGGCACAGGCGGTGGATCAACTTGATATAAACGGTCTCAGCCTACCGGCGCGAATCGCCATCTTAGCAGCCCTCAATCGGCCGGGCGCTCAACCGGTACAGCTTGGCGGGTCTCTGCCCGAAAGCGCCTGGGGGGTACCGCACCTGGCAGAAGCAGGCTTCAACTACATCAAAGCTCACCCCTGGATGCGGGTACTCGGCCCGCATACCGCCGCTCAACCTATGCTATTTTCGGCCCCTCGGGCGCGGCTTACGGGGCAACCTGCAGCCGAGCCGCTCAGCCAGCCGCCGCCCATTTTTACATGGGGGCCACACCAGAGAACAAGCGGGGCCCGCGCAGAGGCGGTAGCTCAAGCGCCCGCGCTCACTGCCAACCTGCCTGGCCGTCCGGCATTGCCCGCCTATGCCGCCGGGCCAGTCGCCCCCGGCCCACTTCCGACTGCGCCGCCGGGCGCGTCAACCAACCCGCCACCCGAGCCGCAATTTGCCGCCGCGCTTCCTCCCGACGTGCGCCAGGCCCTGAGCGCCGCGTTTGCCCGTACGCCCAACAACCCCCTGAAGCGCGCCGCCGGCCAGGCCTACCTCAGCCTGTCTGCGCCGGTGTTCCCCCCCTCACCCGACCTGCCACGCCTGCGTGCAGCTTATGCCCCGCTGGTCTTCACACTCTTAGAAGCCGCCGCCTGGGCCGATGCGCCCGTGGTCCAGCAGCTCTGTACACCCAACCACAGCCGCCCAGCCGCCGGGCTGCCCGGCTGCACATGGGCCAACGCCCGTTTCTTCCTGCACTTTCACCCTTCCGGCGGGCTAAACCTGGCATTCTGGAAAGGCACAAACGGCGTGCATCAATTCGTCGGCCCCTCCGCTCAGCTTATCACCGGCTTGAGCGAACCTTCCGGCTGGCGCACTCCCGGCGGAGAATGGGCCGACCCCGGCGATATATCCGGGGCGCTAGACGGCCCTGGACCGGCGCAGGCGTTTTTCACCTCCGATGGTATCGTGTTTACCGAAGGCCAGGCTAATATCAGCTACCGCATTATGGAAGATCAGCTCATCATTCAGCATCACGCCCACCCGAACAGCCAGGCCCGGCATGTGCCACTGCTGCTAGACCCATGGCTGCTCGACGCGACCGGTTGGGCGGGCCGTTATAAAACGGTTTCTTCTGCACCCAACAGTTGGCTGTGGGAAGTGCAAGGCGCAGTGAGTGTGAGCCTCCACGCCCAGGCGGCGCAGTGGGCGTCCTTCACAGATTTGCAGCCCTACTTTACACGCTCTGAAGACCCCAACCGGGATTATCCCGCGGGGCGCATCTTGCCCTTTCCCATGGCTGTGCTTAGCCTACCCCCTGTACAATCCACAATTCTCACCCTTAGCCTTGCGCCCTCTGATATACTTGATCCTGTTCGACCTTAGATTCTTGTCCGAGGAAATTGGAATGCCAGAAGCGTCTTTCGAGGAAACCTACATCCGTTTGCAAAACCTTTTCCAGGCCGGCGAATACGCCGAAGCGCTGGAAGCAGCCACCGAAGCGGTGCAAATCTACCCAGAGCAGCGCACCGTCCTGGATTATTGGCGCATGGGCATGAGCGCCCGCTTGGGCGACGCCGATTTGGCGCTTGAAATTCTGCGCCAGGCTGTGGAGCGCGGCCAATGGTATAGCGAGGTGCTGCTGCGCCGCAGCCCTTCTTTTAAGTCCCTCCAATCCCTGCCTGTCTTTGAAGAACTGGTGGCCCGAAACCAGATCATGGCCGAGCAAGACCCAGCCACCCAATATCCGATCTACACCCTGCGCCCCGAAAAGCGCTGCCAGGCCGGCGGGCCGCCCTGCCCCCTGCTGATCGGCTTGCATTCCAACATGGGCACGGTCTATTCATCCATGGGCTTTTGGAAGCCCGCCGCCGCCAACGGCTACCTGGTGGCGGCCTTGCAATCATCACAAGCCTTGTGGAAGGGGGCTTATGTGTGGGATGATCGCGATTTAACCGAGCGCGACGTCAAACATGCTTACGCCAACCTGGAAGAAAACTACGCCGTAGACAGCCGTCGCCTGATCTTGGGTGGGCATTCTTTGGGCGGCGAAATGGCAATTTGGCTGGCGATTAAAGGGGCTGTGCCGGCGGCGGGCTTCCTGGCGATTGGCCCCGGCGGCCCCTGGATAGATAATCTGGAGCAATGGCAGCCGCTGTTGCGCGAGCACACGCCAACCTCGCTGCGCGGCTATATCATCGCCGGCGAGCAAGATTTGTCCATCCCCCACGAAAATATTGAGACTTTGGTTGAGTGGTTAAACCGCGCCGGCATTTCTTGCGAGCTTGAAATCGTGCCCGGCCTGGAACACGATCACACCCCCGAGTATGACCCCGCCGTACAGCGCGGGTTAAATTTCATCATGGAATAAATTTGTCTTTAAACAAGCCGGATGGTTGAAAGATCTAACAAGGAGATAAAAAACGCTATGTTCCAGTTCTTCGATCAGGCTGCTCGTTTTGTAGATGAGCATAACATTCAATTTGTTGACTTAAAATTCTGCGATCTTTGGGGACGCTGGCACCATATCACCGTCCCCGCCAATCAGTTCATCCCCACCCTGATGGAGCAAGGCATCGGATTTGACGGCTCGGCAATGGGGCTAAAAAGCGTCAAATCCGGCGATATGGTCTTAGTTCCCGACCTCACCACCGGTTTCACCGACCCGTTTTGGGATGTACCCACCCTTTCCTTCATCTGCACCACCCTCGAAGCAGATACGCATGCCGTCTTCACCAACGACCCGCGCAACATCGCCATTCGAGCTGAGACCTACCTACAGCAATCCGGGTTTGCCGAGCGCAGCATGTGGGGGCCAGAGTATGAGTTTTACGTTTTTGATGGGGTAACCTTCGAAAACGGCGTGAACCATGCCGGCTACCGCCTGGATTCCGCCGAAGCCGACTGGAACAGCGGGTTAACCGGCGGGCACGGACATTACATTCCACTCCACGGCGGCTACCACGCCATCCCCCCCAAAGATCAGCTCTACAACTTGCGTTCCGAAATGTGCTTACACCTGGAGGCGATGGGCGTACCGGTCAAATATCACCATCACGAGGTGGGTGGGCCAGGGCAGGTGGAAATAGAAACCCCGATGATGAACCTGGTTCAGGCCGGCGACGCCACGATGTTGGTGAAGTATGTGACAAAAATGACTGCCCTGGCCCACGGGAAAACTGTGACATTTATGCCCAAACCATTGTACAGCGAGGCGGGCAGCGGCATGCACTTCCACCAGCACCTGTTCAACGGCAGCACCAATCTGTTCTATAACGCCAAAGGCTATGGCTGCATGAGCCAGACGGCACTTAATTACATCGGCGGCCTGCTTAAGCATGGGCCGGCCTTGTTGGGGCTTACCAACCCCAGCACCAATTCATACCGCCGCCTGGTTCCCGGCTACGAAGCGCCGGTGAACGCCTTCTTCTCAGTGGGCAACCGCAGCGCCGCAGTGCGCATTCCAAAATACGCCAATAAACCCGAAACGGCGCGCATGGAGTTCCGCCCTCCCGATGCCACCTGCAACGTTTACCTGGCCCTGGCCGCGCAGCTTTTAGCGGGCCTCGATGGCATTCGCAACAAGATCGATCCAACCAACCTGGGCTATGGCCCCATAGACGCCAACATCTTCTCGTGGTCGGATGAGCAGCGCGCCCGGATCCATACGCTGCCCGCCACGATGCGCGAAGCCATGGACGCCCTGGCCGCCGATCACGAATTCTTGCTCGCCGGAGAGGTCTTTACCCCCGAATTGATTGAGCAGTGGATTCATGTCAAAATGGAGAACGAATACTACGCGGTGCGCAACCGCCCCCACCCTTACGAAGTGAGTTTGTATTTCGATGTCTAAATAAACGTCTTTTAGCGCGGTTCGATGTACCTATCGGATCATTTCTACCTGATGGAGGAAATTATGAGCAATATCAGACCGGAAGATCCACGCCAGATTATGACTATCGAACGCCACATTCTGGAGCAGCAGGCGACCCACCCCGAAGCCACCGGAGTGCTAACGCAGCTGCTTTACGACATCGCCTTGGCGGGCAAAGTGATTGCCAGCCACACCACGCGCGCCGGCCTGGCCGAGATTTTAGGCCGCACTAGCGACGTAAACGTGCAGGGCGAGACGGTGCAGAAGCTTGACCGCCTGGCCGACCTGACGATGTATCGGCTCACCGACCATACCGGGCGGCTGGCGGTGCTGGCTTCGGAAGAGAACGAGCACCCCATGCCCATCCCTAGAAAGTATCCCGCTGGCAAATATGTGCTGCTTTACGATCCACTGGACGGCTCATCTAACATTGACTATAACATCCCCGTCGGCACAATCTTCGCAATTCATCGCCGCGTTACGGCAGAAGGCCCCGGCACATTGGAGGACTGCCTGCAACCAGGCCGCAGCCTGGTGGCCGCCGGGTACATTATCTACGGCTCTAGCACCATGTTTGTCTATTCGGCAGGCGAAGGGGTCCATGGGTTCACCCTCGACCCAAGCGTGGGCGAATTCCTGCTCTCGCACGATTCCATTCGCATCCCCAGCGATCCGGCTTATTTTAGCGTTAACCTTGGCTACCGCAAGTACTGGAGCCAGGGGGTTCAACACTACACCGATTACCTGCAAGGTCTAGAAGGGGAGGGCAAACCCCTTTCGCTGCGCTATGTGGGTTCGCTGGTGGCCGATTTTCATCGCAACCTGCTGGCAGGCGGCGTGTTCTATTATCCAGCCGACAGCAAAGACCCCGGCAAACCGGAAGGCAAACTACGCCTCACCTACGAAGCGGGGCCGTTGGCGTTCTTGGCCGAACAAGCCGGCGGGGGGGCATCCTATGGATACGGCGATATTTTGGATATCAACCCGCAATCGCTGCATCAACGCACCCCTTTATTCATTGGCAACCGTGAACTGGTGGAAAAAGCAGAAGAATATATCCGTAAATACGATTAAAGATGATCGAAATTGCATTGATGATCGAAGGGCAAGACGGTTTGACCTGGCCGCGCTGGCAAAGGCTGGCGCAGCAGTGTGAAGACCTGGGCTTCGCTGGATTGTACCGCTCCGACCACTACACCAACGACAGCGGCCCATACCAGGATTCGCTCGAATGTTGGGTATCGCTCACCTGGCTGGCAAGCCACACCACGCGCCTTCAGTTCGGGCCGCTGGTATCGCCGGTGTCATTTCGACAGCCCACTATGACGGCGCGCATGGCCGCCGCGGTGGATGATCTTTCGGGCGGGCGATTGATCCTCGGCTTGGGGGCCGGCTGGCAAGCCCGCGAACACCGCAACTATGGTTGGCAACTGCTCGACCCCCAAGCGCGCTTTGACCGCTTTGAAGAGGCGCTTCACATCATCTATTCCTTGTTCCATTCAGATAAACCGCTCGATTTTGCGGGACGTTACTATACCTTAAACGAGGCCGTGCTGCTGCCGCGCCCTCAGCGCCCCGGCGGCCCGCCCTTGCTAATTGGCGGCAACGGCATGCGCCGCACCTTACCGCTAGCGGCGCGCTTCGCGGATGAATGGAACGCCGTCTACCTGACCCCGGCCGCTTTTCGGGAACGCTCGCTGCGCCTGGATGAACTCCTCAAACAAACCGGACGCCAACCCCAGGATGTGCGCCGCTCTCTGATGACGGGCGTGGTGTTCGCCGCCACCCCGGCCGCGCTTGAGCGCAAAGTTGCGCAGCGAGGTCGCGGCGTCCGCTCCGCCGCCGAACTGCGCCGCCAGGGGCTGGTGGTGGGTGAACCACAAGAGGCGCGCCGACAATTGGCTGACCTGGAAGCCGCCGGTGTGCAGTGGGTGATGCTGCAGTGGTTGGATATGGACGATTTAGAAGACTTACAAGCCATGGCCCAGGCCCTGCTTTGAGTTCGCCGGGCCAGCGGCGTAAGGGCATGGGGTACGAAAGATGTAATCGGCAATAAAGGAGGTATCAATGCGGCCCCGCAAGCAATTTCGCATCTTAATTGTTGTGTTACTCGTGGCGGCTTTCAGCCTGAGCTGCAAGCTGGTCAACCGTTTTGATGAACTGCGCGCCGCGGCCACCGATCTTAGCAGTGTGCGCACCGAAGTAGACCTGGGCGGCCTGAGCACGCAAATGGGCGAGATCGCCACTAACATCGACATGAACGCGGTATCCACCGAGGTGGCGGCCGCAATGACCGAAATGCCCGGCATACTCACCGAAATGCCCGGCGCCATCACCCAGCTGCCTGGCATGCTCACCGAAATGCCCGGCATGCTCACCGATATGCCCCGCATCGACATTCCTGGCCTTGGCATGATGGGAACGCCCCAGCCCACCCCGCAAGGTTTCCCGCCCGATATTCCCGTAATGACTGATACCAACATCCTCTTTATGGACGGCGGCCAAAATCGCCTTGAGTATACCAACGACGCAGAAATCAACACCGTGGCGCAGTTCTACCGCCAACAGATGGCCGCGCAGGGGTGGAGCGAGCTGCCCGGCGCATCACTATCTGATGAGCAAGCCGACCTGAGTTTCCAAAAAGGCGGGCGCATCGCCCGCCTGCACATCGAAACAGAATTGATCTTTGGAGTGACGATTACCATCACGGTTGAAGGGAGCTAAGGAGACTGCGCAGATTCGTTGATGAAAAGGTTTCGCCGCCATGAATGACGCGCCGCCCAAGAACGGGCGTCTGATTGCCCTGGCGGGGCTGCTCGTGGGCGGCGGGTTGGTATGCCTGCTGCTGATAGGATTAGGCGGGTGGTTTTTAACGCGCCTCGATATCGCCTCCCCGGCCAAGACAGCCACCTACGCCCCCACCCGCCCGGCAAGCGGGGTAATCACCGCCACCCAGGCCATTAGCGACACATCCAACGCCCCCGGCATGGCAAGCAGCGCGAACAACCAGTCCAACTCGCTAAGCGATATTCCCCTTCCCAATGGCGTACGCGCCGAACAGGCCCTGGGTGATGATCGCAGCTTTTCGATCATCACTCAACTGCCGCAAGATCGGGTGACCCAGTTCTACTTGCTAGCAATGCCGCAATGGGGCTGGCTAGTTATCGACACCGGCACACGCATCACCCCACAGACCTCCGAGTTAACTTATCAAAAAAACGGGCGCTTGTGCAAAATCACTATCACCCGCACTCCGTTTGTGGGCACGGTGATTTCGGTGCAGTTTGAAGCCACATAAAGCCGCAGGTAAGGCGGCATGGGGAGACATTCCTTATGCTTAACACAATGCGGTAGTTTCTCCAAAATTAGAAAAAACTACCGCATCGGCTATTTACAGCCTGGGGGTCAATGGGTTGAAGAGGGGGCTAGTCGCCTAGGGTTGCAACCATCACCGCTTTAATGGTGTGCATACGGTTCTCAGCCTGGTCGAACACTAATGAGCGTTCGGATTCGAACACATCTTCCGAAACTTCCATGCTCTCGACCCCAAATTTCTGATAAATCTGCTCGCCAATCTTGGTGTCGCGGTTATGGAAGGCGGGCAAACAGTGCATAAACTGCACCGCCGGGTTACCGCTGCGCTGCACCATATCCATATTTATCTGGTAGGGCTTTAGCAGCTTGATCCGCTCGGCCCACACTTCGTCCGGTTCGCCCATCGAAACCCACACATCGGTGTGCAGGTAATCTACATTCTTCACGCCCTGGTCCACATCGTCGGTCAAAGTCAGGCGCGCTCTCGTCTGATCGGCGATGCCGCGACATATATCCACCAATTCGGCGTTGGGCCACAGCGATTTCGGCGCGCAAATGCGCACATCCATGCCAAATTTGCAGCCGGCCACCATGAGCGAGTTGCCCATGTTGTAGCGAGCGTCGCCAACATAGCAGTAGGAAATATCAGACATATCCTTCTTGGTATGCTCCACCATGGTTAGAACATCGGCCAAGATC
Organism: uncultured Anaerolinea sp.; assembly: GCA_964531975.1. GTDB lineage: Bacteria > Chloroflexota > Anaerolineae > Anaerolineales > UBA4823 > RBG-16-57-11. The sequence goes on from CAZHFU010000003.1 coordinate 48,584, forward strand.
TGCGTAGGGTGAAATTCGTTAGTGAGGCCATTCCATACCGGCACACCGGCGTAACGACCCAGAACTTCAACAATTTCTTGTGCAAAGCCGCGGTATTCGATGCCATCATACATGCGCCCCAACACACGGGCGGTATCTTTCATCGATTCTTTGTGACCAATTTGCGAGCCTTCCGGTCCCAGGTATGTGGTGTGGGCGCCCTGGTCGTAAGCCGCCACCTCAAACGCGCAGCGTGTGCGGGTAGAAGACTTCTCAAAAATTAGCGCAATATTCTTGCCCTTCAAGCGCTGCTGCTCGTAGCCGCCATATTTAGCCGCTTTAAGCTCTTTCGATAGTTTGATCAAGAACTTCAACTCATCGGAGGAGAAATCCAGCTCTTTGAGAAAGTTTCGGTTGCGCAGATTGAACGCCATAGATGCTCCTTTTCGCTAATTAAGAATTTTCCGGTGATCGATGCCACGGAGTATAATTATACTCGCTTTACCCCAGGCAGGAGCATGATACGCAAAGCGGAACCGTAAGGCGCTTTACGCACCTTATGCCGGAGGAACGATTCAAGGCGAACGATTAATAATGTATGCGATAATGACGTCATGAAAAGCTCAGAGGAATTCTACAAATCTATCTTAGATAACCTGTTTGACGGGGTATATTTCGTTGACCGGCAGCGCAAGATCACCTATTGGAATAAGGGCGCCGAGCGCATCACCGGCTACACTGCCGAGAGCGTTGTGGGGATAAGCTGCGCCGATAATCTGCTCGTGCATATCGACGATAAGGGCTGCCAACTTTGCCTGAACGGCTGCCCGCTAACCGCTTCGATGGATGACGGTCTCATCCACGAAGCGCCGGTATTCCTGCGCCACGCCAAGGGGCATCGGGTTCCGGTGCAGGTTAAGGTTGCTCCGCTGTATAACGATGACGGTGAGATCATCGGGGCCATCGAATCGTTTAGCGATAACTCCCTCGTTTTCAACATCAAACAGCAGCTGGATGAAATGGCCCTGGCAGCCAACCAAGACGCCCTCACCGGCATTGCCAACCGGCGCGCGATTGGCGGTTTTCTCCAGGCTGCGATTACCGAAGCGGCTTTGCAGGGGCAACCAGGGGCTATTTTGATGATCGATCTCGATCATTTTAAGCAGATCAACGATACATATGGACACAATGTGGGCGACCTGGCCTTGCAGATGGTAGCCAACACGCTTAACAACAACCTGCGGGCCGGAGATAGTGTGGGGCGGTGGGGCGGCGAGGAATTTCTGGTGGTTCTACGCCAAATTAGCCCATCGAGGCTCGGCATGGTGGCTAACAAGTTGCGCACCCTGCTGGCGGCCTCAGCGGTTCCTTTGGAAAGCGGTGCGGTGGGCCTCACCGGATCGATAGGGGCCACACTTCTGCTCCCCAACGACACCCCCCAAGAAGCCGTGGCACGCGCCGACCAGCTTTTATACGTCAGCAAAGCCGGCGGGCGTAACTGCGTAACCTTGGGCTGATGCCACACCACCCCACCGGCAGCGATTTGCCGGCCATCCGGCGCAAGGGTTATCCGGGCAAGATTCAGCCCATGACTTTGTTATAATGAAGCCTATGAATGTATCTGAAGCAATTCGTCTCAAACGGGCGGTGCGCAAATTCGCCGACCGCCCCCTATCGCAAGCCGATATGCTAGCCATATTGAACGCCGGGCGGCGAGCGCAGTCATCCAAGAACACCCAGCCCTGGCAGTTCGTCGCCATCATCGATAAAAGCATCCTAAAACAGCTCTCGGAATGTGGGGAATGGGCGGGCCACCTGGCCGGGGCGGCTTTAGGCGTAGCCATTCTTACCCCCGACCCCACCGCGAAGTTCCAAATTATGTTCGACGCCGGCCAGGCGGCTGCTTATATGCAGCTGGCCGCCTGGGAGTTGGGCATCGGCTCTTGCCCGGCTTCCATCTATGAGCCAGAGAAGGCTCGCGCCATTCTTGGCTTTCCCGCCGAGCTGCATCTGCGCCTGGCGCTCTCCTTCGGCTACCCGCTTAATCCATCGGTTTTGACGGCGCCGCCCCAAGCCGGAGGGCGCGAACACCTGGATGAGCTGGTGCACTGGAATAAATATTGATGCAGCTCAGACGCACCCCCCCGCGCCCCTGGAGCGTGGGCAGACAGCCTGCGCCTGACTCGTGCGGCGGCGCAGGGTAAGCCCTCGGATATGCCTCCCGCCTCCAGCGCCCCGCTTATGCACTGCTTCTACTCCGATCACCTGCTGATGCCCTTGCCGGAAGGCCATCGCTTTCCGCTGCCCAAATACGCCGGGCTGCACCAGCGTCTGGCCGAGATGGGCTTGCCGAACGTTCGGCTATGCGCAGCTCCGCCCGCCACCCCACAGCAGCTGCGCCTGGTTCACACCGCCGATTACGTCCGCCGGGTAATGGACGGAGAATTAACCGCTAAAGAGACACGTCGCATCGGCTTTCCTTGGTCGCAGGAAATGGTGCAGCGCACGCTTGCATCGATTGGCGGCAGCATCGCCGCCTGCCGGTCGGCCCTGGCAGGCGGCGGATTGGCCGCCAACCTGGCCGGTGGAACGCACCACGCCTACCCCGATCACGGCGAAGGCTACTGCGTGTTCAACGATGTGGCGGTGGCGCTAAGGGTGATGCAGCGCGAGCAGTGCATCCGCCGCGGCCTGGTCATCGACCTCGACGTTCACCAGGGCAACGGCAGCGCCGTCATTTTCGCCAACGACCCCAGCGTTTACACCTTTTCGATCCATGGTCAAAAGAACTTCCCCTACGATAAGGAACTGTCGGACCTCGACGTAGCCTTGCCCGACGCCGCCAACGACGACGCCTACCTGGCTGCCCTGGACGCTCACCTGCCCCTGGCCCTGGCCCGAGCACAAGCCGACTTTGCCATCTACATTGCCGGAGCCGACCCCTACCAGGAAGACAAGTTGGGGCGTATGGCACTCACCAAGGACGGCTTGTTGGAACGCGACCGGCGCGTCTTTTCTGCGCTAAAGGCGGCAGGCACACCCTGCGCGGTGGTGATGGGCGGCGGCTATGCCAGGGATGTTCAAGATGTGGTGGATATCCACGCCCGCACCATCGCCCTGGCCGCCAACATGGCCGCCTGAAACCTTTTACGAGACCGTGCGTATATATTTCAAACCCGTGAACCGCTGAGGTTCACAGGCGGCTAACAACAACCCGGATTTTTTGTGGATGTAGCATAAATTGGGAGGGTAGAATATGGAAACCGGTAACAAACTTCGTCGTTCGCGCAGCAATCGCATTATCGCCGGTGTGTGCGGTGGGATAGCTCGGTTCCTGGGTGTAGGCTCGTTCTGGGTGCGCCTGGCTTTCGTCCTCACCCTGCTGCCTGGCGGCATTCCGGGCATTCTTTTGTACCTGGTGTGCTGGATCATTATTCCGGCAGAATAATATCCGGGCAACCATGTAGCTAAGAGAAAACGATGCCGTGTAAGGGGCTGTTCAAAACCCCATGTTTGAGCGGCCCCAGTTTGTCGTTTGATTATCTAATGTGAATGCTCCATCGGCCGCCCCCACCAAAAAAGCCGAGACGCGCCATGAAAACGCGCCGCTGTTTCGCGTCGTCATTCATAACGACGATGTTACACCGATGGATTTTGTGCTTCACATCCTCACCAGCATCTTTGAATTAGACGGGCTGCACGCCGTGCAGGTGATGTATACCGCACACCACAGCGGCTCGGCCTATGTGCAGACGCTGCCCAAAGATGAAGCCGTGCGCCGCATCGGCAGCGCCCACGTTTCGGCTCGCCTCAACGGATTTCCCCTCACTTTCACCATGCATCCGGAAAAATAACCCCCCGGTGGCAAAAGCAATCACAATCGCCCCTTTAAAACGCCCGCACGGCTGGAGTATATTTCCATCAGCCGTGCGCACATTTCCTTATTTATTTGTCGGGGCGCCCGGATTTGAACCGGGGGCCTCTGCGACCCGAACGCAGCGCTCTAGCCGGACTGAGCCACGCCCCGAATGCCTTGGTTTTCCAGGCGGGCAGAATTATACTCGACCCACCCCGACTTGGCAAGGCCAAAATTGAACCTCGTGGGGCCTGACTCAAAGGTCAACCATCCTTCACCTCACCGGTTTTCTTCCTGCCAGGGCGGCTTATTCGGGTATAATCAATTTCGCCACGAACATGGCTGTTGCGCCTCAAGCCACACTTTTTGATTTTACCTTGTGAGGTTTGCTGCATAGCTGTCTCGATGCGTGAGTTGGCCTTGCCGCCGGCCAACCCATAGGCAAAACATATCCGGCAATTCGTCCTGGGATGTCTCCCGGAACACACATTTCATCTTCGGATCGAGGAGTACTTGCATGACCGATAAAAAAGTTCGCGTTGCCATCATCGGCGTAGGAAACTGTGCTTCCGCGCTGGTGCAGGGCGTTCAATTCTACAAAAATGCCAAAGATGACGACATTGTACCCGGCCTGATGCACGTTAACCTGGGCGGGTATCATGTGCGTGATATTGAATTCACCGCCGCCTTTGACGTGGTAGACACCAAAGTGGGAAAAGATATCTCTGAAGCGATTTTTGCTTTCCCAAACAACACCTATAAGTTCAGCGAAGTCCCCTTCATGAACGTGCCTGTATCACGCGGAATGACCCACGATGGCCTGGGTAAATACCTCTCTGAGATTTTGACCAAGGCCCCCGGCCCCACCGCTAATATTGTCGAGATCCTCAAAGACACTAAGACCGACGTAGTAGTGAATTTCCTACCGGTAGGTTCGGAAATGGCGACGAAATGGTATGTTGAACAGGTGCTGGAAGCCGGCTGCGCTTTCGTTAACGGCATTCCGGTGTTTATTGGCAGCACCGAGTACTGGGGCAATCGCTTCCGCGAGCGCGGTCTTCCGGTCATCGGCGACGACGTAAAAAGCCAGGTTGGCGCAACTATCACCCACCGGGTTCTCACCAGCCTGTTTGTCGATCGCGGCGTACGCCTCGACCACACCTATCAGCTCAACTTTGGCGGCAATACCGATTTCCTCAACATGCTCGAACGCACTCGCCTGGAATCAAAAAAGATTTCCAAGACCAACGCCGTCACCAGCATGATGCCCTATCAGCTGGCCCCCACCGATATTCACGTTGGCCCCTCCGATTACGTGCCCTGGCTTACCGACCGCAAATGGTGCTACATTCGCATGGAAGGCACCACCTTTGGCGAGGTTCCGCTCAACCTGGAATGCAAGCTCGAAGTGTGGGATTCGCCCAACTCGGCCGGCGTCATTATTGACGCCCTGCGCTGCGCCAAGCTTGGACTGGATCGCGGCCTGAGCGGACCATTGATCGGCCCATCATCCTACTTTATGAAATCTCCGGCTAAACAGTTTAAAGACGAGGTTTGCCGGCAGATGGTGGAAGCCTATATTAAAGGCGAAGAAAATCTCTAGGTCAACCAACATAAAAGGGACGCTTCTTGTGAAGTGTCCCTTTTATCTCTGTGTTATAATATTTCGTCCGTAAGACGGATATCATCTTAGTTCAAAGCAATATAGAAAGTAGAGGAACAGCCTATGTCTGGACATTCTCACTGGGCGACAATTCGACGTAAAAAAGGTGCAGCCGATGCCAAGCGCGGTCAGATTTTCACTCGCCTGGCGCGTGAAATTGTCATTGCGGCGCGCGAAGGCGGCAGTGACATTGATTCTAACTTTCGCTTAGTGCTGGCGGTAGATCGCGCTCGGGCGCAGAACATGCCCAAAGAAAACATCGAACGCGCCATCAAGCGCGGCGCCGGCGAATCGAAAGAAGGCAACGCTTTTGAAGAAATCACCTACGAAGGCTACGCCCCCCACGGGGTAGCAGTGCTCATCGCGGTTGTCACCGATAACCGCAACCGTACCGTGGCCGAAGTGCGCCACATTCTCAGCCGCTATGGCGGCAACATGGCCGCCGAAGGTTCGGTGGCCTGGCAGTTCAGACGTGCGGCTTATTTCGCCTTCGAGCAGGGCGAGCATGACCCGGATAAAATCTTCGAAATCGCCGTGGATGCCGGAGCCGACGATGTAACCTTTGATGAGAACTGGGTAGAAGTCTATGGCCCGGTAGAATCCTTCAAGGCGATTAGCGACGCCCTAAAAGCCGCCCATATTCAACCTGAAGAAGCCGAGCTCCGCTATCTCCCCAACCAGGAAACCGAACTCAGTGATGAAGACACAGTGCAGGTCTATCGCGTGATTGAAGCCTTGGAAGACCTGGACGATGTGCAAAGCATCTATCACACCCTGGCGCTCTCCGAGAGCGCGCTGGAAAAGATTGAGAATAGCTAGGCGAACCGGTTGGGAAGCGCCCGCCCTATGATTGTCCTCGGTGTTGATCCTGGCACGGCCACGACCGGCTACGGCGTGGTGCGAGAGAACACCGATGGCAGCCTGACAGCATTGGCTTATGGCGTGGTGCTCACCCCACCCTCCGACACGATGCCACAACGCTTGCTTACCCTATACCAGCAGTTGGGCGGAATTGTTCTTCTCCACCACCCCACCAGCGGGGCGGTGGAGAAGTTATTTTTCCAACGCAACGTCACTACGGCCATCAGCGTGGGGCAGGCGCGCGGGGTGGCTCTGTTAACCCTGGCCGAGGCGCACCTGGAAGTGAGCGAGTACACACCCATGCAAGTAAAACAAGCGGTGGCCGGGTATGGCGGGGCCGATAAGCGCCAGGTGCAAGAAATGGTGCGGGCCATTTTGGCCTTAGAAGAACTCCCCAAACCCGACGACGCCGCCGACGCCCTGGCTGTAGCCATCTGCCATATTCACAGCGCCCACATCGAAAATTTGTATTCCCAACAAAATAAGGAATGACCAGGCGCTTTGCCGGTCTCTCATTCAGCTGAGGCAGCCTATGATCGCCATCTTAAATGGTCGGGTAATCGAGACATATGACGACAGCCTGGTGGTAGGGCTGGGCGGAGCGGGGTTGCAAGTCTTCACGCCCACCGCCACCCACAGCCGCCTGCACCCCGGCGATGAGATTTTCTTACATACCCACTTGATCGTGCGCCAAGACTTGTTGGCGCTGTACGGTTTTGAAACCTACGAAGAACGCACGCTGTTCATCCTGCTGCTGGCGGTGGATGGCATCGGACCGAAATCGGCCCTGGCGGTGCTTTCTACGCTCTCGCCCGACGCTATCCGGCGGGCCGTATTCCACGAGCAGCCCGAAGTCTTCACACGTGTGCCAGGGGTGGGCAAAAAGACCGCCCAAAAAATATTGTTGCAGTTGCAAGATAAAATCAGCGCCATGAGCGGCGGCACGGAGGCGTTTTCTACGGTATCCGACAGCGACGCTGAAGTGCTGGCGGCCCTCACCGCCCTGGGCTACAGTGTGGTTGAGGCGCAAGCCGCCTTACAATCCATCGGGCGGGATACACCTGAAGATGTGGAAACCCGCTTGCGGGCGGCGCTGCAATATTTCGCCTGATTTGGGTGGGGCAAGCCGCCATTTCGGCCCCAGCCAATTAGCTAAAAGATACTAAACCAGAAGAGGCGCTATGTTTTCAAACCGCAGCATCGCATTTATCGGCCCCGGAGCCATGGCGGAAGCCATGATCGGAGGTCTCATCCGCAACCAGGTAGCGCCGCCGGGAGCACTGTGGGCCGCCGGACCGCGCCAGGAACGCCTGGATGATCTGTGCGCAAGCTATGGCATACGCGCCGCCACCGACAACGCCGCCGCGGCCGCCCTGGCCGATGTGGTGGTGCTTTCCGTCAAACCGCAGCGGCTGGATCACGTCCTGGCGGGTATGAAGGGCGCTGTTCAACCCACCGCCCTGGTGCTATCAATTGTGGCTGGTGCATCCATCGAGAAAATTTCTCGCGGATTGAATCACAAAGTGGTGGTGCGCTCGATGCCCAACACCCCCGCCCAGATTGGCGAAGGCATCACCGTTTGGACGGCCTCACCAGAGGTGCGCGAAGAACAACTGGAGATGACTCGCGCCATTCTGAGCGCCTTAGGCGACCAGATTTTCGTGGAAGAAGAAAGCTATCTGAACATGGCAACCGCCCTTTCAGGAACTGGGCCGGCGTATGTCTTTCTGTTTATGGAAGCTATGGTAGACGCCGGCGTGCACATGGGCTTTCCCCGCCGCATTGCCGAGCAGTTGGTGGCGCAAACCGTGCGCGGCTCGGTGGATTACTATACCCGCCGCGACGACCCCGTTCACCTGGCGCGCTTGCGCAACGAGGTCACCTCCCCAGGCGGCACATCCGCCGAGGCGCTGTATTATCTCGAGAAGGCCGGCTTCCGCACCGCCATCTCACGCGCCATTTGGGCCGCCTACATGCGTTCGCAAGAGCTGGGAAAGGGCAGCAAAAGCAAGCTGCCGCAAGATGACGTCGCCTAAGCCGGCGCGCACGGTCACATCATCCGCCATGGCTCTATTACTTTGTGAATAACTAGACAAGATAAGTTCTTTCAGGTATCATTTGGGCGCAATCCAGGGATACGAGAACCGGAGTTGTCTTAAAATCTCGGAGGAAAAATGTCCGACTTGATCCAACAGATTACAAGTGAGCTACAGAACCAGATTCAGCAGTTTCAGCCGGAAACGGAAGTACGCGATATGGGCGCCGTGCTAGAAGCCGGCGATGGTATTGCACGTGTGCGCGGCCTGGCGAATGTGCGCGCCCAAGAGCTTGTTCAGTTCGCCAATGGCGTGAAAGGCATCGCCTTTAACCTCGAGCAAGATAACGTCGGCGTCATCATCATGGGCGAGTATTCCGGCATTGAAGAGGGCATGGAAGTGCGCAGCACCGAGCGCATCGCCTCGGTTCCGGTGGGCGACAGCATGATTGGGCGCGTGGTAAATGCCTTGGGCGAACCCATCGACGGCAAAGGGCCAATCAATATCACCAAATACCGGCCCATCGAGCGCATCGGCCCCGGTATCATCGCCCGTAAAGACGTGGATACCCCGGTGCAAACCGGCCTCAAAGCCATCGACGCGATGATCCCAATTGGGCGCGGCCAGCGCGAGTTGATTATTGGCGACCGCCAAACCGGTAAAACCGCCCTGGCGATTGACACCATTATCAACCAAAAAGGCAAAGACCTGTTCTGCATCTACGTTGCCATTGGACAAAAGAAAGCCGCAGTGGCGCGCACCGTCTCCATCCTGGAGCGGTTTGGGGCGATGGAATACACTACCGTAGTGGTAGCTGCCGCCGATGAATCTGCCGCACTCCAGTACATTGCTCCGTATGCCGGGTGCGCCATGGGCGAAGAGTTCATGGAAACTGGACGCGATGCCCTGGTGATTTACGACGATCTCTCGAAACATGCCTGGGCTTACCGCCAGGTTTCTTTGCTGCTGCGCCGCCCGCCCGGACGTGAAGCCTACCCCGGCGATATTTTCTACCTGCACTCTCGCCTGCTGGAACGCGCCGCACGCCTGGCCGATGCCTACGTCATCACCCCGAAGGATTTTTCCGCCCCGCTCGCCGCCCGGCAAGATGCTTTTGACGGCCAGATATTCGATGGCCCCCTGGCGTTGATGCAGGCGCAAGAAGCGTTGGAAGCCATGCCCCAGGCCGCTGATTATAAGCTGGTCAAGATCGAAGGCACTGGGGGTTCGCTCACCGCTCTACCCATCATCGAAACCTTGCTGGGCGATGTCTCGGCTTATGTACCCACCAACGTTATCTCGATCACCGACGGACAAATTTACCTGGAAAACAACCTGTTCTACGCCGGTATTCGCCCGGCGGTGAACGTGGGCATTTCCGTCTCACGCGTGGGCGGCGACGCCCAAACCAAAGCCATGAAACAAGTGGCCGGGCGCTTACGCCTGGACATGGCGAACTTCCGCGACCTGGCAGCCTTTGCTCAGTTCGGCTCCGACCTGGACAAGAATACCCAGGCTCAACTTAACCGCGGCCAACATTTACAAGAACTGCTTAAGCAACCCCAGTATGAACCGGTTTCGCTTGAAAATCAGATTATCGCCATCTACGCCGGAACAAACGGCTATGCCGACGCTGTTCCGCTAGACCGAATGCGCGCCTGGGAACAAGCCCTGCTGCGCTATATGGAGACCTCGCACCCTGAAATTGGGCGCGAGATTGGCGAGAAGAAGCGCATAACCGACGAAAACATGGCCGAGCTGAAGAGCGCGGTGCAAGAATTTACCAACACCTGGCAGTAAGGACTGCTTTTCTGCTGCAAGCGGATCCGCGCTAAGCAGAAAGGGGAATAATCGATGCCAAATGCACGAGAGGTAGAGCTTCGTATACGAAGCATCAAGAGTATCGCCCAGGTCACGCGCGCCTTGCAAGCGGTAAGCGCCAGTAAAGTTCGCAAGTCGCAGCAAGCCCTGCTTAACACCCGCCCCTACGCCCAAAAAGCGTGGCAGGTGCTGCAGCACATCGCCTTGCAGCCGGGCCGCGAATATCTGCACCCGCTGCTGAACGAGCGCGAAAAGATTAACAACACCATGGTGGTATTAATCACCGGCGACCGCGGCCTGGCAGGCGCCTACAACAGCAATATTGTGCGCGCCGCCCTGCATCGCTTTGGGCGGTCTGAAACGCCAATTAAGTACGTAACGGTGGGGCGCAAAGGGCGCGATTTGATGATGCGCCGCGGCCAAAACGTGATTGCCGAATACAGCGACTTGCCCGCCGCCCCGCTGTTTGGAGATGTGTCTCCCATTGGGCGGGTTGTGGTTGAAGACTTTCTAAACGGCACGGTGGACGAAGTTTACCTGATGTACACGCAGTTCATCAGCCTGGCGCGCCAGGTTGCAACCGTCAAGAAGCTGCTGCCGCTCGAACTGGCGCACGAAAGTGAAGATCGCGTCTCCCAATTCGAAGCCGCCGCGCGCGGGCCGGCGGCATCTTACATCTACGAACCGGCGCAAGACGCCATCCTTAATGAAATTATTCCGCGCTTCACCGAGCTGCAAATCTTTCAGGCTGTGCTAGAATCGCTGGCTTCGGAACACGCCGCCCGGATGGTGGCGATGAAAAATGCGACCGACGCCGCCGCCAGCCTGGCCGGCGATCTACAACTTCAATATAACAAGGCACGCCAGCAAACCATTACCAACGAAATATTGGATATTGCCGGCGGCGCTGAAGCGCTTTCTCAGGCAACTAGGTAGTCGAACACTACGGAGGAATGTTATGGCAAGAGTGAAAGGACGCGTGGTACAGATCCTGGGCGGCGTGGTGGATGTGGAATTTCCTGCCGGAAATATGCCGGAAATTTACGACGCCATTGAAGTGCCCCGCGACGGAAAAGAACCGCTGGTCTTAGAAGTAGAGAAACACCTGGGCAACAACTGGGTGCGGACGGTAGCGATGGACGCTACCGACGGTTTGCCGCGCGGAGTGCCAGCCTATGCCACGGGCGCGCCAATTATGGTTCCGGTTGGATTGCAAACCCTGGGCCGCGTATTTAACGTTTTAGGCAAACCGGTGGATAATAAAGGGCCAATCGAAGTTAAACAGCGCTACCCCATTCACCGCCCCGCTCCCTCGTTCGCAGACCAGGCCACACGCGTAGAAACTTTTGAAACCGGCATCAAAGTCATCGATCTGATTGCACCCTTTACCAAAGGCGGCAAAACCGGCATTTTCGGCGGAGCCGGCGTGGGCAAGACAGTCGTCATTATGGAACTCATTCGTTCCATCGCCAAAGAACACCAGGGCAACTCAGTATTTGCCGGCGTGGGCGAACGCACCCGTGAAGGCACACAGTTGTACCGCGAAATGAACGAATCCGGCGTCATCAAAGACACCGTGATGGTCTACGGACAGATGAACGAACCTTCTGGGGTGCGCTTGCGGGTGGCGCTTTCTGCTCTTTCCATGGCCGAATATTTCCGCGACCAGGGCCGAGATGTGCTGCTGTTCATTGATAACATTTTCCGCTTCTCTATGTCTGGCTCCGAGGTTTCGGCGCTGCTGGGTCGTATGCCCTCCGCCGTAGGCTACCAGCCCACCCTGGCGACAGAAATGGGCGAGTTGCAAGAGCGTATCACTTCTACACGCACTGGCTCGATCACCTCAATGCAAGCGGTGTATGTGCCAGCCGACGACTATTCTGACCCCGCCCCGGTGGCTACCTTCACTCACCTCGATGCGACCATCGCCCTCGAACGCGCCATCGCCGCCAAGGGCATCTACCCGGCAGTAGACCCGCTCACCTCCACATCGCGCATTCTCGACCCGCGCATCGTGGGCGAAGAGCATTACACCACCGCCCGCGATGTTCAGCGTGTGCTGCAGCGTTACAAAGACCTGCAGGATATTATCGCGATCTTGGGCGTTGATGAATTAAGTGAAGACGATAAAATTATCGTCTCCCGCGCCCGCAAGATCGAGCGCTTCTTCTCGCAGCCCTTCTACGTCGCCCAGCAGTTCACCGGACGCGAGGGCCGGTATGTACCCCTCAAAGAAACCATCCGTGGCTTCCGCGAGATTTTGGATGGCGCGCACGACGACCTCCCCGAAGGAGCCTTCATGATGATTGGTTCCATTGAAGAAGCCCGCCAGGCCGCCGAGAAGATGCAGTAACCAACCCGTGAGGCTGCCCGCCCGCGGAAAGGACTCGTTATGCCCATTCGTGTGGAGATTGTTTCACAAGACCGTATGGTGTACGAAGGCGACGCCGATATGATAATCGTGCCCGGAGAAGCGGGGCTGATGGGCATTTTGCCGCACCACGCGCCGTTACTCTCGACACTAAAATTAGGCATTCTGACAGTGCGCAGCCAAGGCCAAGAGGAATATTTTGCAATTTCCGGCGGTATCGTGGAAGTTCAGCCCGACATTGTGACCGTATTAGCCGATGCCGCCGAAAATGCCCGCGAGATCGATATAGCGCGCGCCGAGGCCGCCCGCTCCAGCGCCAAAGAGATGCTCGAGAAGGGGCCGCCGCCCGATATGGACGCGTACCTACGCATGGAAGCCGCCCTAAAACGTTCTAACCTGCGCCTGGATGTAGCCCGGCGCTTTGGCCCCCACTCATCGCGCCTGAATGGGTATACATCAGGAGATAAATAATCTTATATGGCCCTATTTTCAAGGGATCTGGGCATTGACCTGGGAACGATGTTTCTACGCGTGGCAGAAGGCGACCAAATCGTATTCCAAGAGCCTACCGTGGCAGTTATCGTCATCCAAGAACAGAAAATGGTGGCCTGGGGACAAGAAGCCCAAAACATGCTGGGCAAAGTGCCTGAATCACTCGAGGTGACGCGCCCCCTCATTAGCGGCGTGATTGCCGATTATGAAGTCACCGAATATATTCTTAACTCGCTGCTGCACCGCATGGTAGGGCGCATGCGCTTCCTCAGCCGCTTGCGAGTGATGATTACCGTGCCGTGGGGCGTCACCAGTGTGGAGCGGCGCGCCGTCCACGAAGCCGTGCTGCAAGCCGGGGCCGCCGAAGCGCACCTGATTTGGGCGCCCCTGGCAGCCGCTTTTGGCGTCGATTTGCCCATCGGCACACCATCTGGCAACATGCTCATCAGCCTGGGTGGGGGAGCCACCCAGGCGGCGGTGATGGCAATGAACGGGGTGGTTGTGGCCGACACCCTGCGCAAGGGCGGCGCATCGCTAGACGACGCCATTGTGGGCTACATGCGCAAAAAATATGGCCTTATCATCGGCCAGCTCACCGCCGAGCAAGTGAAAATCCGCATTGGGGCGGCTGTTCCGCAAGACGAGGAAGGCACAATCGAGATCCAAGGGCAAGATCAAGTTTCCGGTTTGCCCCGCCCGGCAACCCTCACCACCGGCGAAGTGGTAGAAGCTCTGCGCGAGCCCCTGCAAGACATTATCGACACCGCCCGGCGTGTGCTAGAGAAAACGCCCCCCGAGTTGGTATCCGATATCATCGACCGCGGCGTGGCGCTCACCGGCGGCGGAGCGCTGCTGCGCGGCATCGATAAGCTGATGACCAAAGAGCTGGGTGTGCCGGCCTACCTGGTGGATAACCCCACTACCGCTACCGCCGAAGGCACAGCGCGCGCTCTGATGATGCTGCCACTCATCCGGCGCAATCTGCCCTCCGAATAAACCGCCGCCCCACGCGGCGGCATCGGACTCGCCGCTGCAGGTAAGTTGGCCGTTACAGAAACCCGATAGCGAGATTGATCCCATGGGATGCTTTCTTCTCTTTTAAAATCTAAGCGGCCGCGCTGCGGCCGCTTTTGATCTTCACTCCCCTGCGCCGCTCACACCTGGCGCAGCCGTTAGCCCACAAAGAAAGTCATGCGCTGCAAATGGATTGCAGGATCGATATACTGCACCCGCACACCTTCGGGAACATTGAGGTTTACCGGCGCATAGTTGAGTATGCCACGCACCCCCACTCGAACCAGGGCGTCAGCCACATTCTGCGCTTCCGCAGCCGGAACAGCAATCATGGCAATCTTAATTCCGGCCTTGCGCACATCATTTATCTCAGTCTTGATGTCTTTCACCGTAAACTCACCCACCATTGTGCCAATGCAACGTGGGTCGTTGTCGAAAACCATCTTAACGCAGAAGCCCCGGTCGGCAAACCCTTTATAGCGGGCAACTGCCCCACCCAATTCGCCGGCGCCTACAATAACCAAATCCCAATCATGGTCGATATGCAGAATTCTCTGCAACTGCTCCACCAGGTAAGGGATAGAATAACCCGTCCCTTGCTTTCCAAATTCGCCAAACTGCGATAAATCTTTGCGGATCTGTGCTCCGGAAATGCTCAAACGCTCGCCTAGTTCTTGCGAAGAAGTGACGGTTCGACCTTCACGCGCCATGCGCTGCAACGAACGCAGATATTGGGGCAACCGGGCAACCACAATTTCGGGAATTTGTTGTTTTGCCATCCTATTCTCCTAGTCCATTAAAATTTACCACATTTTTTCATATTGTACAATTATCCACAAAAAAAACATGCTTACAGACGCAAAAATCACCGCTCAGGTTTATCAACGGATTACGGAACACCGCAATTGCAAAAGCGGTTTTCCGGTATAATCATCGACATGTTTATAGATCAAGTTGAGATTTTTGTACGATCGGGTAAGGGCGGCGACGGAGTAGTGCATTTTCGCCGCGAGAAGTTTGTGCCGCGCGGTGGGCCAGACGGCGGCGATGGTGGGAAAGGCGGCGACGTGGTGTTTGAAGTTTCGCCCACTTTGAACACATTGAATTATTTTAGCCAGAAACGCAAGTTTATCGCCAACGATGGTTCTCCTGGGGCCAAGCAAAACATGAGCGGGCGGGGAGCAGAAGATTTGATCGTGATGGTTCCCCCTGGAACCTTAGTGTATCGCGCCGATACGAACGAACTAGTTGGCGACCTCACCGAGCCGGGCCAACGCCTGGTGATTGCCAAAGGCGGGCGCGGTGGACGGGGCAACCAGCATTTTGCAAGTTCGGTGCGCCAGGTTCCCCGCATCGCTGAAAAAGGCGAACCCGGCCAGGAAATGACCTTACGCCTGGATTTAAGGTTGATCGCTGATATCGGTATCGTGGGCGCGCCAAACGCTGGAAAATCCACCCTGCTTTCGGTGGTTACCAACGCTAAGCCAAAAATCGCCCCCTACCCCTTCACCACCCTGGAACCCAACCTGGGCGTGGCGGTTCTGGATGAGGACGCCACCCTGGTGATGGCTGATATTCCCGGCCTGATCGAAGGCGCTCACCTGGGCGTGGGTTTGGGTTTTGAATTTCTACGCCATGTGCAGCGCACGCGCGTTTTGATTCACCTGCTCGACGGTATGTCGGAAGACCCCATTAGCGACTTTAACCAGATCAACGCCGAGTTAGCCCTGTTTGATGCGGAGCTGGCGCTCAAACCGCAGGTTGTGGCCGTGACCAAAATGGATATTGACGAAGTGCGTGAACGCTGGCCCAAGCTGCAAACCGAACTTAAAAAGCACATTGCCAAGCAAACCAAGGGCCTAAATATCGACCCCCAGCCAATGGCAATTTCGGCAGCCACCACCGAGAATGTGCGCCGGCTGCTGTTTCGCGCCGCCGAATTACTGCGCGACGCACCTGTGCCCCAAGTGGTAGATGATACGCCACTGTATCGGGCTGAGCAAGACCCAAGAGCCTTTACCATCACGCGGGTTAATGAGGGTTGGCGCATACGCGGCGCAGCCATCGAACGGGCCGCAGCCATGACGTACTGGGAACACTACCAGTCGCTGCGGCGGTTCCAGAGGCTGCTCGAAGCCCTGGGCATCGAAAAAGCCCTGCGCGAAGCCGGAATTCAAGAAGGCGATACGGTCTTCATCGGCGATGATTATGAACTTGAGTGGCAAGACTAATGCGGATCGGCGTCTTTGGGGGCACATTCGACCCTCCCCACCTGGGCCACCTGATTTTAGCCGCCGAAGCCTGTGATCAGCTTGACCTGCACCAGGTCTTGTGGGTGTTGACCCCCAACCCACCCCACAAGACCGGGCGGCCGGTTTCGGCCCTGGCAAATCGTCTGGCGCTGCTCCAAGCAGCCCTACAAGATAACCCCGCTTTTATACTTTCGCGCATCGACATTGATCGTCCGCCGCCTCACTACGCCGCAGACACGATGCAGCTGCTTCGCCGCGCCCACCCCGCCACACAGTTCATCTACCTGATGGGAGCAGACTCGTTGGTGGATTTGCCAACCTGGCACGCCCCTCAGCATTTTGTGGAAGGCGTTGATGAAATTGGCGTGATGCGCCGCCTGGGCGAAAACATCCACCTGGCGCAGCTGGAAGGCCTCCTGCCAGGCCTGAGCGCCAAAGTGCGCATGGTCGTTGCGCCCCTGGTGGAGATCTCCTCCACCGATATTCGCCGCCGCCTGGCAAGCGGGCGCAGTGTGCGTTATTTCCTCCCCGGCGCGGTGTGGCGACTCATCGAAGACCTGCAGCTTTATCGCTAACGCTCCGTCTTCATTCCTCGCCTGCGGGCCGGGCGCCCATTTTACGCGTTTACGCTGAATACTCTCTATTTTTATGCGTTTTAATCACGATAAACTTGACTCATTTAATATTACGGCATAGAATCAAACCATCAACCATATTATATAGGAGGGATAATGCCTGCTCGCCCAAAGCTAGAACCGCTGGATAAAATTGATCTTCGTATCATCGAAGAGCTACACCAAGATGGCCGCATGCCTTTTTCTCAACTTGCCCAAAAGCTGCACGTTTCTCCCGGCATGATCCGCCAGCGATACCTCCGCCTGGTGGAAATCGGCGCAATCAAGGTGGTTGGCATCGCCAACCCCTTGCATTTGGGTTACCAACAGATGGCGGTCATTGGCCTGCGTGTGGAAGGACGGTTGCTGCTAGAGGTCGCCGAGAAAGTGGCGGCCTTTGATGAGGTGATCTACCTGGTCATCACCAGTGGAGCGTACGATATTATCTGCGAAGTGCTGTGCCGCGACCGCGACGCGCTGCTCAGCTTCCTTACCGACCGCCTATACACCATCGACGGCGTACGCCAATCTGAGACCTTTATTCACCTAAAAATTGTCAAAGAGACTTACATGTAACGCGCAAAGCGTTGATAGATTGCCTTGCACGTGGCATTCTTGGGCACGCCCGATGGGCCATCAAGATGTCTTCACCGCCACAGCGCGCATTTCGCCCATGGGGAAGCGCAACCGGATATTTCGCACGGGCGAACCCTGGGGCAGGCTGCGCTCGATGACTGCTGTCTGCGGATACTGCCCCAATCGCTTTAGGATATTATTCAGCGAGAAATATACCCAGTTAGGCTCACATTTCATCAATCGAAAGCCGGTTTGCTCTAATAGCTGACCCAAGCTGGCCGGAGAAAAATACCACAAATGTTCACGCAGCAGCAGCGGCCATCTACCTCCCAACAGGCGGGCGCTCCGACTGGCAATATTGGGGAGGTTCAGAAATACATACCCGCCTGGTTGCAACCAATCGCTCAGCGTGTGCATGGTTTGGACAGGACTATCCACATGCTCAAGAACATCCCATAAGGTAATGACGTTGAAGGCATCGGGCGCAAACATCGCCTGCTCCAGACCCACCTGGCGAATATCGCCGTCCACCAATCGCCGAACCGCGTGTTCAGCCGCCCACAACGAAGGCTCTATGCCACTCACCTGCCATCCAGCTTGCTGTGCTTCTGCCAGGAAAATACCGGTGGCGCAGCCGATATCTAACAGCCGCCCTGGCGCAGCGATATAGCGCGCTATCAGACGCACCTGGTCTCGCGCCGTTCGCCGGCGGTTTTCACTTTCCGCTTCATACACTTCGTCTTCCAGGCTATCATAAACTTGCCGCAAGGTGGCGGCGTCATCGCGTGGATTGGTCATCACCAATCCGCAATTGCGGCAGCGTACAATGGGTAAATGCGCGGCAATGCGGCGAGAAGAAGAATAATACCAGCGGGCATCTTGTGGAGCGTCTGGGGCAACGGTGCTAGGGTATAACAACCCAAAATCCCGCCCTCCGCACAGATCACATGGGGCGTTAATCCACGTCATGCAGAAAACCCATCGCCTGCTGGGCGGCCAGCCCACCATATTGAATCGCCGCGCTGAGGGTACGATCTTCAGGGTAGAATTGGGTAGAATCGGTTAGAAACAAGCCAGCCAAAGGGGTCGCTAGAGGTGGTCGCACATCCGCAAAGCCCACCGTGCAAACCGCCTGGGCATAATGCGCCCGAAATACCTGGCAAGACTCGATCCAGCTTTCATCAAAAGCTGGATTCACTCGCTTGAGCATGGGTAAATATTCGGCCAATAAGTCACCCTGGGAGGCCCGAAAGCGCGGCTCGGTAGTGGGCAAGTAAAAAGGAATGTACAAGAGGTTCAGTCCGGCCTGGCGCAGGTCATCTGCCAGGTTACTCTGCTCAATCACGCCATTAAAACTCACCTGGGAATCGTTGATATTGGTCCAAAAACATCGGCTAAAGGGTTGCTTCAACTGCAGCACCATACACACCACGCCAATATACCTTATGGCCCGCAAGTTCTGCATGAAAGCAGCCGCCAGTTCACTACTTGCTTCCAGCTCAGGCAAGAGTTTCTCGAGCTGCGGAAGAGCCACAGTCGAAATAACTGCATCACATGGCAAGGTATCATCTTCCAGACGCACACCGCTCACGCTTCCTGCTTCCCAGTTAATCGCTTGTGCAGCCTGCCCCAGGCGCAGGCCAAAGCCTGGCTGAGCTTGTAGCCAGGCTAGCAACGCTTCAACAAGCGTGTGCGACCCACCACGCAAATAACCAAACGATTCGCGTTCCCACAGGCGACGCCGCGATTTTGCCACCCGCCAGATACGATGCCACACCCATGCCGCAGAAATATAGCGGGCGTCATCCCCAAACTTAATGCGCAGAAGCGGATGCCAAATGACGTTATAGGCTTGCTCGCCAATGTTTTCAATGAGCCAGGGTTGCGCAGGAATACGATCAATCCATTGCCAACGTTTACGGTAACGCGAACGCAAAATGTGCAGCCCAAAACGAATGCGTTGCAGCCATGGCACAGGTTTAAAGAATAGCAAGTGCCATGGCGCCCCAAAAGGATAAGTGCGTCCATTGTAATAGAAGGCGGTGTGGGTTTGTTTCCACCGCACGGCATCTTGCAAACCCAATTCTGCGGCCAGTTTAAGCAGATCGTCATCGCCGCGGCAAATGAAATGATAAAATCGCTCCACGTTGCGGCCTTGTAACGAGAACGAACTCGCCAGACCACCCACTTCATTGGCAGCTTCCACCAACGTGCAGGTATAGCCTTGTCTTACCAAATGGTAAGCGGCGGTTAGGCCAGACAAACCCGCCCCTAACACCACAACATGCTTTGCCATTATCTTACCCGCCCCCGATAAATAAGCGCCGCTCTGCCAACCAAGCTCGTAGCAGAGGCCAATATAGCCAGGCCAACACAGATATAGGCATCAACACCACCGCATTCCAAGCCCACTGTGTGCCAATCAGGTCAGGGAGGTAGGCTGTGAATGCAAAAAGATAGGCCCACACCGGTATAGCAAAGGCCATCAGTGCGATGGTGCTATAATATGGCATATATGGCGAAACGATGTAGGCTGTGGCGCAGAGGGCAATGAGGCGTTTTTCACGATCCAGCGGCAGCAGCAAAGCGGGAATGAACAGCGGCAGTGCGGCTAAGCCCAACGAAGCGTTCCATGAGCCGGAGTGCGCATCGCCTACGAAGCCAATGATTCCCTGGTAGTACCAAACCGGCCACGGCCCCCATACCCATAATGATAAGAGCAGTAAGCCTATCGCCCCCAGCAATGACTGCCAACGCGCCCGCCCGCTCCACCACCATATCATCGCCACAGGAATAGCACTGATCTGCGGCTTAAACGACGCTAATATCAGCGCCAGGAAAATCATCGGCTGCGATTTACGTTCTAACGCCAACCAGCCGATCACCAGCGCCAATAAACCCCACACTTCTACCTGCCCCCACCACAGAATCCACATCATATGCGCTGAGAGCAGCGTCAAGATAGGCTTTCCGCCTAAATAATACACGCTAAAAGCGGAAAAGATGATGGTAAAAGCTAAGAATACAATCAACCCTGGGCGACCCGGCAGCGCCACAAACGGAGCCATGAAAGCGGCCAACCAAGGCGGGTTGAACGTCCACGGCGCATCGGCCACCTGAGGATAGCGTTCTGTCTCCATCACCATCCAGGTATAGCAGCGTATATAATCGTCGCCAGGGCTAACCATGGCGAACAGCAAAAACACAGTCAGCCCAACCAGGGCCACCGGCAGCCACTCGCGAAGCGTCCATTGTCTTACAGCAATCATAGATCAAATAAGGGAGGCAGTTCGCGCAGCGCCCGCGCCATGCGTGTGCCGGGCCAGGTAATCAGGCTGCCATCCAACAGCTTAACCTGGGCTTTAGGGAACAGGTGGGCCATTTCATCGCGTGAAGCGGCATTGAAAGCAAAAGGTTCATCGGGCAGAAGAATTAACTCCGGCCGGGCCGATTGAATTTCTTCCAGCGTCACGCGCGGGTAACGCACATCGCGGTCGCCGGGGTCTTCAGCAGGCTGACCGCCCACATCCGCCGCCAATGGGTAACGCCGGCGGCGAGCCGAGAACACATTTTCGCCGCCCACCAGGCGCAATATATCGGTGCAGTAGGTTTGCTGGTTGAAGGTCATCCACCACGCGACATTACCCGGCGAGGCGCTATCTTGCCAGATAGGGCAGAAATAACGCCGCAAAGAGCGTTCAAGCACTGCTTGCAACGCCCACTCCACCGTCAACTCCAGCGTACGCACACTGGCCTGGGCCAGGGGGGAGCGAAAAAGCCGCGCCAGGTCGTTCAACATTTGCAACGTTCCACTAACGGTGGTGGGGAAAGTCACCCACACCGTCAAACCGGCCCGTTCTAAGGCTTCTACGCCCGCTTGCGTATTCTCTTCCATATTCGCTAACACCAGGTCGGGGTGGAGAGCGACAATATCATCAATGCGTGGATTTTTCGTGCCGCCCAGGCGCGGCAAACCCGCCAACTTCTCCGCCGGATGAACGCAGTAATCGGTCACGCCTACCACTGTCGAACCCAGCCCTAAATCGAATAAGCTTTCGGTTGTAGACGGAACAAGAGACACCACTCGCTTGGGGATGGAAGTGAAATGCAGCTGCATGGCGGCCCTATAACAGCACTTCGGCCATCAACGCGGCGGCGTGCGGCAAGACGCGCTCGTCAATGTCGAAGCGAGGATGATGGTGGGAGGCGTTCAGACCCAACTCGGCGTTGGCTGAACCGACAAAGAAGAAGCAGCCGGGGATTTCGCGCAGCACAAAGGCCATATCTTCCGAACCCATGGTGCGGTCGGTGGGGTCGATTTCATCTTCCGGCAGCAGGCGGCGAGCGACTGCCTGAACATGGGCGGTGAGCGCGGCGTCGTTAACCACCGCCGGCGTGAGCGAGTTCAGCTCAATTTGCGCCGCGCCGCCCATGGCCCGAGTTACTCCGTTAACCACTTCCTCGAATCGCTGCATCACCACCCGGCGGACTTCCGGTTCGAAGGTGCGGATTGTGCCGCGCATTTCAGCATACGGAGGAATGACATTGAAAGCCTCACCGGCTTTAACCGCCGCCACGGTGACCACCGCCGTCTGCAGCGGGTTCACGTTGCGCGCCACAATGCCCTGCAGGGCGGTGATGACCTGAGCCGCGGCTAACACCGGGTCCACCGTCAGATGGGGAGAAGCGCCATGCCCACCCTTGCCGGTTATGCGCACATAAAACGTCTCGGCGGCGGCCATACATGGGCCGGGGGTGATCCCCAACCAGCCAACCGGCTTATCGTTCCACACATGCAGGCCAAACGCCCGGTGAGGGCGGGGGTTATCTAACACCCCGGCGGCTATCATGCGTTCTGCGCCGCCCAAACCTTCTTCGGCCGGTTGGAACATAAGCTTCACTGTGCCGTGCAGGTCTTGGCGGTGAGCGGTAAGCAGACGCGCCACCGTTAGCCCAATCGCGGTGTGGGCGTCGTGCCCGCAAGCATGCATCACGCCTTGATTCTGCGAAGCGTATTCCGCCCCAGTCTCTTCAATGATAGGCAGGGCGTCCATATCGAAGCGCGCCAGGCTAACTGGGCCTGGAAGTGCGCCTTCAATGATGGCTACCACCCCGGTTTCGGCCAGGCCTGTGGTAACCTCCAGGCCTAACGCTTGCAGTTCACGCGCCACAATGCCGGCAGTGCGCACTTCTTGAAAGCCAAGTTCGGGGTGCATATGAAAATCGCGCCGCATGCCCTGGGTGTAGTGGAACTGCCGGCGGGCTTCTTCCAGCAGATCGAAAGACCGGTTTTGATTTGACATGGACGACCTTTCAGTGGCGGGGTTTACGCGAAAACGATGCGCCGGAACACCTCTTCATAGCGAGGCGCTTCGGGCGTGCTCTCCAGGGTGTGGCGCGCCCGCATCCGTTCGGCTAGCTTTTCGGGGTCGCCCACCTGGCTGACGTGTTGTTGAATGGCGCGAATCTTACGCTCCCACAGATCAGTCACATCGTGACGCTCGTTGGGGTCTAAGGTGAGCGAGATCCATACTTCGCGCGGGGTATGCGCAGCCAGGCCCTCTTCGAACCACAAATCCGTGTAGTACATCGGACTGCCGGCCGCCGGAAAAACCGCATCCAGCACCACCTGACCAGCGGCGCGATGATCGGGGTGGTTGATGCGGCTGTCGCCCACGTACAGAGTCTTTGGGTCGCAAGTTACCAGCACATCGGGGCGCACGGTGCGGATAATCCGGGTCACTTGCTTGCGGGCTTCAAGGGTGGGTTCTAAAGCCCCATCGGGAAAGTCCGAGAAGTGAATTTCGTTCACCCCCAAAACCGCGGCGGCGTTAAATTGCTCTGTGCGCCGATCTCCACATAACTGCTGGGGGTCTAAATCGGGGTTTTGCGAGCCTCTATCGCCACAGGTTAACAGCCAGTACACCACTTCGTGACCGGCGTCTGTCCAACGGGCCAGGGTGGCCCCGCAAAAAAACTCTGGGTCATCCGGATGAGCCAGGATGACCAATATCTTCTGGGGCGCTTGCCAATTGCGAAAATCGTCCATAGTTTATCGGGTGGGGTTACCGCCGCCCCGGTTTTTGCGCGGCGGCTTGTTACGGCGGGATGGTTGAGAGGGCGAAGATGCCCCGCCAGGCGGGCGTCCACCTTCGGGGTGGGAGGTGTCGGGGTGGGCGCTGTCGCGCCGCCCACTATCAGGACGTCGAGTGTCAGGAGGCCCGCCTTCAGAGCGATGCTTTTGCGGAGCGCCACGGTTTCGCCGCTCCGAATCTGGCCGGTCGCGATTGGGGCGGCGCGCGGGTTCACCCGGAGAGCCGGCGCGTTCGGAGGGCGACCTATCGGGCGAAGTGCGCTCTTTGCCCCCACCGCTGTCTCTATCTGAGCGCGGGCGGCCCGCTTCGCCAGGGCGGTTGTGTTGGCGCGTCACCGGACGCGAAGGGCGCGATGGGGCCGGGCGGTCGGGCGGCGCAGCGCTGTCTAAATCGATCACCTCACCGCCGTAATCGGGCGCGTCATCGCTGTGCTCGGCTGCCGGGCCGACGGCTTCGCTCTTGCCACAATTGCACTCGCCGTTTTCATGCCGGTCGCATGGCGCTTGCGCCTTCCGACGAAGGGCTTCCAGCTCATCCCAAGGTTGCAAATCATCGGCAGAGAATTCGGTGCGCGTACCACTGTCTAGCTCCACCAGCACACTGTGCCGCAGAGGGTAAATATCCCACACCTTACCTTCGCCTTGCGGAGTAATAACGCGTTTGCTGCGTTTTGGCAAACTCTTGCGCGCTTCTACGTACTGCTCGTATTCATAGATTAAACAGCAGCGTAAGCGTCCGCACATGCCGGTGATCTCGGTGGGCGTGAGGGAAATGCCCTGTTCTTTTGCCATCTTAATCGAGATTGGGCTAAATTCGGTTAAGAACATGGAACAACAGCGGTTTTCCAACCCGCACGCCCCCATTCCGCCCAGGTATTTGGCTACATCGCGCGGCCCAATCAGGCGCATTTCGACGCGCGGCTTGGGGTAAAGACGCTGCATGGCCGATTGCAGCCGGCGCAAATCCACTTTGGCTTCGGTCTCGGTGCTGTAGAGGAAAGATAAGCGCCCACCATCAAAGGTGATCTCGGCCGCCACTACTTTCACGCCCGGCAAGTTTAGCTCTGCTAACCTGGCGCGACAGTTAATCATGGCTTCCACTTCTTTCTTTTGCCAGAGCCGGCGAAGAACCAGGTCGCGCGGCGAGGCGCGGCGCTGAATGGGCTTCCACACGCCTTCGGGCGGGGGTGGGGGGTCGGTCACTATCTGAGCCACTTCACCCAACTGGCGCCCCCGCGCCGTATCGACCACCACAAAATCCCCCACTTTTAAATCGGGAAAGCTGCCGGCGTCAAAGTGATAGATTTTACCAATCTTTTGAAAACGAATACCAACAATCGTCGCATCCATAAGCAAACGGTTACTCCGCCCGCATGCACTGCCCGGTGAGGCTGCGCCCTGTGCTAAATAGGTGAGGGAGTCCTTTTCTCATTGGGCGAGGAAAAGACTCCCGACAGGCCGCACGCAAGCAGCTAGTCGATCACATTGATCGGAATAAAATTCGCCTGGTTGATAGCCGCCACGCTGATCTGGGCCGCCACTTTTTGCGACACTTCCGCCAACGCCCGAGCAACGGGAGAATCGGGGTGAGAAATCACCACCGGCTTACCATCGTCGCCGCCCTGGCGCACACTGGGATCCATCGGAATAGCGCCGATGAAGGGCACTTCCGCCTCTCTCGCCAGCTTTTCACCGCCGCCCGAACCAAAGACATCCATGCGTGTGCCATCGGGCAGTTCCAAAAAGCTCATGTTTTCTACCACACCAAAGATAGGCACGTTCAGCTGGCGGAACATCTCCAGACCTCGGCGAGCGTCATCCAGCGAGACCTGCTGCGGAAGGGTGACGATCACCGCGCCGCTAAGCGGCATAGATTGCGCCAGGCTGAGGGCGGCGTCGCCGGTGCCGGGCGGCAGGTCAATAATCAGGTAATCCAATTCGCCCCATTCAACATCGCTCAAGAATTGGCGAATAGCCGAGTGCAGCATAGGTCCGCGCCAGATCAGCGGCTGGTCGGGTTTGACCATGAAGCCGATTGACATCATCTTTACCCCATAGGCTTCGGCGGGCTGCAGTTTTTCTTCCGTAGCCGGCGGCAGCTTATCCACGCCCATCATCGTAGGCACATTGGGGCCGTAAATATCGGCGTCTAGCAAACCCACCCGCGCCCCGCAGCGGGCCAATTCCACCGCCATGTTCACCGCCACGGTGCTTTTGCCCACGCCGCCCTTACCTGAAGCCACCGCCACAGCATTGCGAATGGGCAGCGATAGCAACCCACGTGAGCGGCCATCGCTGGGCACATTCGATTCCATCTTGATTTCAACCGTCTTCACACCGGGCACCGTCATCACCGCAGCCCGCGCCTCGTTCTCGATGCGCGTCTTCAGTGGGCAAGCCGGGGTGGTTAGCATAATCGCAAAACTCACCTTATCGCCATCGATCTGTAAATCGCGAATCATGTGCAGCGTCACCAGGTCGCGATGCAGTTCCGGTTCTTGCACCTTGCTTAGGGCGGCCATGACCGCCTGTTCTGTAATTGTTGTCATCAATTTCCTTCCATCGCCTGAAATTATCAATTTTTATTCAACCCAGGCGCAATTGACCTAGATTGTACCAGACCTTTAAAGATTAATGCAAAAAACCAACGCGGCTTATTATAATAGGAGCATGAACCCCAACCTGCTGCTCCCGAAAAAGACCGGGGCCGGTATGGCGCTGCTGGTGATTGATGTGCAGCAAGGCCTGTTTGACCGGCCCACGCCTATCTTTCACGCCGATCGCCTGCTCCAGGTGATCAATGACCTGGCCGAGCAAGCTCGCCAGGCGCATGTGCCTGTTTTCTATATTCAGCACACCAACAACAGCTTCCTGGCCGAGAACAGCCCCGGCTGGCAGCTGCACCCGGCCATTTGCCCCGCCCCTGGCGAAACGGTAATAAAAAAATCGCACGGCAGCGCTTTTGAAAAAACGTCCCTGGAAGCGCTGCTCGACGCCCAGGGAGTAGGCCGGCTGATAATCACCGGACTGGTGACGCATGGCTGCATCAAGGCCGCCGCCCAAGATGCGCACCGCCTGGGCTATGAAGTCACCCTGGTGGAAGACGGGCACAGCAACTACCACGCTAAAGCAGCTGCTACCATCGAGGAATGGAACCGCACCCTGGCCGAAATAGTGGAAGTGAAACCGGCGGCGCAGATAACATTTAGCTAAACCGGAGCATTAACCAGGCTTTGCCGCCGCTATATATCGGCAAAGCCTGGCGTAAGTGAGGGGCTAAGCAGCAGTCGAAGACTTGCGGGCCGCCTTGGCCGCTTCGGCAGCGGCGCGCGCTTCTTCCTCGCGAGCATAATTGACCGGGCGAATGTTGGCGTAATACGACACCGGCTTTAGCAGCTTTTGCTTATCGTAAATGTTGCGCTCGTGCCGGTTATATACCGAAAGCTCGAAGTCGTGATCCATCTTAATAGCGTCAAAGGGGCAGTACTCGGCGCAGAATCCACAGTTCATGCAAATATCTACGTCAATGTAAAACTCCTTTGGCGCAGGCACAGGCCTCCCGGTGCTGGGATCGGTCGTTCGTACGATCCAGATGCACTGCGGCGGGCAGACTTTGGCGCAAATGCCGCACGAGGTGCAGCGTTCCTTGATTTCGCCGTCTTCATCCAATTCGTAAAGTAAGAAGGGCAGGAAGCGAAACTCTTCCGGCGTCACCAGCTTTTCTTCCGGATACTGAACTGTGAAGATGCCGCGCCCCTCGGCGCTCATGCGTCGTTCCACACCCGCCTCGGTATAATAACGCTTACCAAGCCAGGCGATATCATCCAAATATGTCTCGATGAAGCGTTTGAGGGTCACCCCTAGACCTCTGACTAAACCCATTCCATCCATATTGGTTCTCTCCGCTGATCCTGTCGTTACCGGTCCGTCTCACCAAGCACAATATCGATGGAGCCTAAGATAGCGACTACATCGGCGATTTTGTTGCCCACACACATCGTTTCATAAGCCGTGAGGTTGATGAAGGATGGGGCGCGCACATGGTAGCGGAACGGGTTGGGCTTACCGTTCGAGACGACATAGAAGCCCAGCTCGCCTTTAGGGCCTTCCACCCGCCCATATGATTCGCCAGCCGGCACGCGCACCTGGTACTGGGGCTTGCCTTCCTGGATGGGACCGCCGGGGATATCGCGCATCGCCTGCTGCAAAATGCGCAAGCTCTGACGCGCCTCATCCAGGCGGATCAGGTAACGGTCGTAGGTATCGCCATGATAGCGCACAGCTACATCGAAATCGAAGCGATCATAGATGCCGTAAGGGTCGGCGCGGCGGATATCGTAGGGCACACCGGAAGCGCGCAGCACCGGCCCGCCTTCGGAGAAGGCAATCGCCTGCTGCGGTGTGAGCACGCCCACGCCTTCGGTGCGGGTGCGCACAATTTCGTTATTGGTCAAGTAAAGATCTAGCTCGTCAATGCGGCGCGGCAGCCGGTCGAACACCAGCTTCCTGATCTTCTCAAGCTGGCCTTCGGGCAGATCGCGCGCTACCCCGCCAAAACGGAAGTAGTTGCACATCATGCGCGAACCGCTCACCGCCTCAAAAATGTCGAGGATTAACTCGCGTTCTTCAATCGCATACAGCGAGGGCGTGAAGTAGGCCCCCAGGTCGTTGAGGAACATACCGATGGCGAAGATGTGGTTGCTAATCCGGGTTAGCTCGGCCATTATCACCCGCAAATATTCCGCCCGTTCAGGCGGCTTGACGCCCATGAGCTTTTCGACGGTGATGGCATAGCCAAAGTTATTGCTCATCGAGGAAAGATAATCCAGTCGGTCGGTATAGGGCATGTTCTGCAAGAAAGTGTTGCGCTCGCCGATTTGTTCGTGGTTACGGTGCAGGTAGCCCATCACCGGCTTAAGCGCCACCACGGTTTCGCCATCCACCGCTACGGCGATCCGAAATACGCCGTGAGTGGAAGGATGCTGCGGCCCCATGTTGACCAGCAGCACATCGGTATCGATATCCTGGCGGGTGCGGCGCGCTCCGGCGCGCAGCGCATCATACAGCTTATCTTCAATATTGTAGCTAAAGTCGTCGGGGTTAAAGCCTTTGGGGTATTGCAGGTTGCCTTTGAAGGGCAGCTTATCTTCGATGCGGTATACATGCCCTTCGGGCCAGCGGTTTTTGAAGGGCTTGGCATCTTCCTCGAAGTAGGCTTCTTTCCAGTCTTTACGCATCGGATAGCCGCCGAAACCTTCCCACAGCAAAATCCGCCGCAGGTCGGGATGGTTGGTAAACTGCACGCCGTACAAGTCGTAGGCTTCGCGCTCTTGCAGCTCGGCCCCGGGGTAGATGGAGGTGAGCGATGGTACGGTGGCGTCATCGCGGCCGGTGAAGGTGCGGAACACCAGGGGGCCTCCGCCGGTGGTGCGAAAGGCGTGGTAAACCACTTCCATGCGGTCTTCGGGGAAATAATCGACCGCCGTCACCGAGGACAGGTAATCATAACCCAACTCGTCGCGCACGGCCGCGGCCACGCGCAGCAGATTTTCGGGTGCAACCACGTAGCCGCTGTAGCCTTTGCGAGTTTCAGCGGTCACGCTATCAGGAAAACGGGCGGTCAGATCGTCGAATGTAGACACGGAGGGGATAATCGGTTGCTGGGTCATGCCTGGCCTCCGGCGGCGTCAGCGGCATCCGGCGTTTCGGCCGGGGCGTCGGGCCGCAAGGTATATTCTTTAATTAATTCGCTTTGAAGGGGAGTATAAATATCCGGCCCCAATATGGGCATTGGCATCGCGTCGGTTTTGGTTTTATCGTACCAGCGCACTTCGCTGATCTTTTGGGCGTCGATGCGTTTTTGCAGCGTCATCAGACCGTGAATGAGCGCCTGGGGGGTGGGAGGGCAGCCGGGGATATACACATCGACCGGCATATATTGATCAATTCCAGACACCACGTGGTAGCCCTCTTTGAACGGGCCGCCGCCGGATGCACAGGCGCCCATCGCCACCACATACTTTGGCTCTGGCATTTGGTTATATAAGCGCACCAGGGTTACGACCATTTTCTTGGTTACCGTGCCTGAGATAATCATCAGGTCCGATTGTCGCGGGCTGGGGCGCATCACTTCCATGCCAAAGCGGGCGAAGTCGTAGCGACTGGCGGCGGTGCAAATCATTTCGATTGCGCAGCATGCCAGGCCCGACATCAACGGCCATACCGACCAGCGCCGCCCCCAGTTATAGATTTTATCCAGGGTGGTGATCGTTACGGTGCGCTGTAGTTCGGGGGGAATATCAAACTTGGTGTTCTGGATATTGTCGCGTTTCATATCACTCATAATCAATTTGCCTCCAGCCATTCCTGAACGATAGCATTCAGAATTGCATCGTTGGCAATCGCCGGGTCATCGTCAAAACCGGGCAGCGCCAACGTCCAGCAGTAAATCGTCCGTAATGATAGGTCGTCAATCTGTGCATCTGGGTAAGTTTGCATCAACGCGCGAGCGATGGCGTAAGAATCATCCCAGGTCATGGAGGAAATTATACCCTGTTTACAGAATTATTTATGATAATATATATTACGATAATTATGAAAACCAGCCGTCAGCAAATCCTTGAGGTCATTCAACAGCAGCGCGCCGCCACTATTCCCCAGTTGAGCGAGACGCTGCACAGCACACAAGCCAACGTGCGTCATCACCTGAATATTCTGATGCAGCAGGGCCTGGTTCAGGTTGCGGGCAGGCAGCCCTCAATGGGGCGCGGCCGCCCGGCGCAGATCTTCAGCCCCCCGCCGGAAAGCCGGGGCGGCAACCTGCCCATGCTGACCGGGCTGCTCTTGGGCGGGCTAGACGAGAGCCATGCGCCCCGCCTGGGTGAGCAAATGGCCCAGGCCATGCTGCCCACGGCTGCCCCAAGCGAGGGAGGCAAGTCGGGCGCGGCCCCTTCGCTGCCTTCGGCCCAGCGCTTTCTCGCCGCTGTGGATGCGCTCAACCGCCATGCCTACGAAGCCCACTGGGAAGCGCGCCTCACCGCCCCCCAATTGATCATCGACCACTGCCCTTATTGGCAGGTTATAGGTGAACACCCATGGTTATGCCAGGTGGATTTACATCTGCTAGAAGCCCTGCTGGGCGCACCGGCCCAGCACACCGCCCGCCTGGTGGCTGACGGCAAACATGGGCAGCGGTGTATTTTCCAGGTGAGCAAGCCTTAGAAAAAAAAAGCCCCAGGGAAGAGGCTTTCCAGGCTAATCCGCCTGGGGTCATCTAAAAGAATATAGCGCCATCCCCTGGTCGAGAAATCGATGCTGCGATGAGCCTGGCGGCCCTGGCGAGGCTTGCCGCATTCTCAGCCCATGCGCAGCCGCCCACTTACCGCGGCTGCGCATGGGCCTACAGAGCAGTTACTTCAGGTACTGCGCCTGCACGGCTTGCACCAAGATCAAGAAAGCACGTCCATCGGCGTAATGACCGCTAAAGCGCCATACCGGTTGAATATAGTGAGTCAGCTGATCGATCTGCGGCATCATCGTATTAAACATGTCAGTGTAATAGATTAATTCCACCAGCTCCACAAAGGCAATCTTGGGCTGCCCCAACTGCCCCTGCTCCTCGATTACCGGTGGTTGGATTGTCGAGAAGGAGCCTTGAGGCGACATGCTGTTCGCCGCCAGCAGGCCCCGGTCTTCCAGAATAGGATAGCCGCCCAAAGCCTGGTCGGGGTAAGCCACGCCGAAAACCACCAATGCGTCTTGCGGCTTAAAGAACACCTCCTGCGGATCGGCGTCTTGAATGGAACTGTTCAACACATAGGCGTCCCCGTTTTCGGCGGTAAACAAGATCACCTCGCGCCCATCCAGGGTGATGACTTCGCCTGTGCCGGTCAGGCTCAACGGTTTGAGACCCGGATACACCGGTTCGAAGCGTTCAATTTTAAGGTCGGGGTTATAGTTGGCTCCGTCTACGAACTCGCCCCACACCCGCACCGGCATCAGGTGATAGGCTTCCATAGATGCCAGGTCGGAACCGGTCAAATCCACCGTTAGCCCGTTCGGCCACTGTGGGGTGGGATCGAAGGTTATGCTGGCGCGATACTGGCGCTGATCGTCGCTGTAATGATGCACGGTCAGCCAAAGTTTACCCTGCGCGCCATCCAGGCGTTGGCCGGTTTGGGCCATGGGGGTGGGCAAGGGGATAGGCGTGGCCGGCAGCGCGTTGGAGTCGGCGTCGAGGTTTAATTCCATGAAACCGCCCCCGCCTCCACCGCCCCCGCCGCTGCCTACGCCTTGGGTGATATTTGACCAGTCCAGCACGGGTGGGTCGCCTTCCAGGCGCACCGCCGATACCTGCAGCTCATCACCCTGGGGAACCTCGGCGGGTAATTCAGGCAGCCGCAAGCGTTGACCGCCCATCACCAGGTAGGCATCCGCGCCGTCACGCTCCACCTCACCAACATACAGGTTGGAGGTGAAGGGTGATATTTGCCAGCTTTCCAGGTTAAACACGCGCCCTCCGTCAGGGCCGGCCTGGTAGCGGCCGGTGGCCTGCACGAATACGAAGCCGCTGTTTTCAGGCGAGGAAAACATCTTTTCCAGGCCATCCACTGCCCCTTGCAGCGGCGCGCTATTCAAGAAGAACACCCCCGGTTGCCCGGCTTCCAGCGCCGGATAGTAGGAAACATATCCGAACAACTCCACCGGCGTGTCGTCAGGGTAAGCGCGCATCCATGCCTTGACCACTGCAGGAGAGATGTAAATATCCGTCATTTGCATACCGCTTGTATCGTTCGGGTCGGTGACTTTATTCCAGGCCTGGGCGGCGCTGATGATGGGCACGCTCTTTAGCCGGGTAAAGTTCAAGCGATTTGAAGAGACGCCTAAAACATCTCCCTGGCTGTCAAAGCTCACCGAAACGCCGGGATAGGTAAACATATCGGCGCTGATGGGGTAGCCGTCTAAGCTTTGGGCGAAGGTCGCCTTGCCATAGTCTAAGGTGGTGGTGACGGCCTGGTAGGGAAAGTCGAGCAAGGCGCGGCTTTCCAGGAAGCGCTGGGCGCTTTGCAGCAGGGTTTGAGACGGTGGGTAAGCCGGCGGGCGGCTGTAGGGCAGGCTCATATCGGGGTTGTATTCGAAGGTCTGCGGTGAGTCGGTGATGCTCAGGCGCGCTTTGCCATCGGTGAGCATGTAGGTGGTCCCATCCGGGCGGCCCATGATGTCACGATATAGCACAGCGGGCAGATTAAATTTCTGACCCACTAGCAGGGCGTTGGCGGGGGTCAGGGGTTCCAGCGGCGTCTGCTGGAAGATTGCCATTTCCGCCGGGGCCTGGCTGGGGAGAGGGGCGTTCAACACCACCCCGCCATCGGGGCCGAGGTTTAGCAGCAGAGAGGTGTACACCTTGCCGATGGGGGTTGGCGGCATCGTTGGGGCAGCCTGCGGCGTGGGGCTGGGCAGTTCCCCCGGCAAGACCGCCGGCGCAGGGGTATTGGTGACAATCACGGGCTGCGTGGCGGCCGGCTGCGGCTCGGGCAGCAGGTTGCGAAATATCCAAGAAAGCCCAAAGATCAACAGAGCAGCCAAGGCAAACCAGCCTAACGTGGCAAAAACGCTGCTGCGCCGGCCCCCGGATGGGTTTTGCAGCGCGGCAGGCTGCACCCGCTCTGCGCCGCCAAGAGCGGCGCGCTGCACGGCGGCCAATTGCGCCTCCAGGCTGCTTACAAATTGAGGTTCCGGCTGTTGAGCATGAGCCAGGGCTTGCAAGCGCTGCGCCAGGTCGGCTTCTTCGCTTTGCCGGTTATGAGGCTGGGTTCCCTGGATACCGGCGTACAGGCTCTCGGCCTGGGTGATTTCATCATGAGAGGTTGGGGTGGTCATAAAGCCTCCTCTGGAGAATGCAATAAATGACGCAGGGTGTTTAGCCCGCGCAGAAGCAGCATCTTCATCGCCGCCTCGCTTTTTCCTAGCACAGCCCCTGCTTCAGCGGCGTTTAGTTCGCCAAAGATCATCAAGGTGATGGCCGCATTTTGATCGGGGGTGAGGCGCTGCAGTGTCTGGCTCACCTGCTGCATTTGCAGGCTTCTTTCGGCCAGGGTTTCAGGCAAGGGGTGGCGATCCGGCAAATGTTCGGCTTGCTCCAGGCTGGCCTCGTTGCGGCGGCTGCGGTAACTCATCGCCGCCTGGTTACGGGCGATGCCAAACAGCCAGGCCACGAAGCTGCCAGAGCCGCGGTAGGTGTGAATGTTTTTAAGCGCCGCCATAAAGGTTTGGGCGGTCAGGTCTTGGGCGTCTTGCACCTGGCCGGCGCGGGCCAGGTGAAAACGATAGATGCGCGGCAAGTGGCGATGATATAGCTCGGCGAAAGCCGCCGGATCACGCCGGGCGGCCAGGGCCAGGCGCTCATCGTCTGCACCGACCAGCTCGGCCAGGGTATTAGATAGGGTAGTCATATGCCTCCATCCGTGAGCGGATTGATGTCTCTATTATATATTGTTGCAAGAATGGAGAAAAAGTAACGCCGTCTTTTTATACCCACCCAGTTAAAAAATAACCGGGAGCTTTCGCCCCGTCATAGAGGAAAACTCCCGTAATCGCTTACAGTAAGAACGCCGCAGTTTACAGCGACAGTTTTTCAAAATCTTCCGGCGCGCCGAGGCTGAAGCAGGTAGGCGCTTCGACGATGCGCTTAACCAGGCCGCACAGCACACTGCCGCTGCCCAGTTCCAGGAACAGGTTCACCCCACGGGCGGCGGCCTCCTGCATTGATTCGGTCCAGCGCACCCGCGAGGTGAGTTGGGCCTGCAAATCGGCGCGGATTTCAGCCGCGGTGGTAAGCGGTAGAGCCGACACGTTGCCGATCAGCGGAATGCGCGGGTCGCTAAAAGGGGCGGCCTGCACCGCTTCGCTAAACGCTTGCTGGGCCGAAGCCATCAACGGGGAGTGAGCGGCGATACTCACCGCCAGCGGGCGCACCTTGCGGACGCCCGCCGCCGCGGCGATTTGCACGGCGCGTTCGATGGCCGGTTTTGCCCCCGAAATCACCACCTGGCCGGGGCAGTTATCATTAGCCACCTGCACCGTCTCTTGCGGTGTGCTGGCCTCGGCGCAAACCCGCTCCAGGGTGGGAATATCCGCCCCCAGCACCGCCGCCATGCCGCCTGGGTTAGTTTCGCCGGCTTGCTTCATCAGCTCGCCACGGCGTCGCGCCAGGCGGAGGGCGTCGGCAAAGGGCAGAGCGCCGCACGCCATCAGGGCGCTGAGTTGACCCATGGAATGCCCCGCCACATAGGCAGGTTGAAGCCGCGGGGGCAGCTCGGCCAACACCGCCAAGGCCGCCGCCGAGTGCGTGAGCAGCGCCGGTTGGGTATTGATCGTATCGTTTAGCTCGGCTTCGGGGCCTTCCCAAGCCAGGCGCGCCAGATCAAAACCCAAAACCTGGTTGGCTTGTTCGAAGATATGCTGTGCGGCCGGGTAAGCTTCGGCCAGGGTGCGCCCCATGCCCACACTCTGCGAGCCTTGACCGGGGAAAACAAAGGCTGTCAGGTCCATGGATAGTCCTCTCATTGATAATGCGCCGGGTTACAAAATCCGCCCCGCCTGATTCAAGATACAACATAAGGGCTGCCCCTATGATAATGCGTGGGGCAGCCCCAAGTTGTTCAGGCCTATGAAGGCAAACTGGCCGTGCGGGTTGACACGGCTGTTTAACTTATTTTTTCTTTGCTTCGACTTCGATCACCTCGCGACCCTTATAATGGCCGCAGGCCGGGCAAACGGTATGAGGCAGGCGCATTTCACCGCAGTTGCTGCATGCAACCAATGCGGTGGGGGTCAAAGCGTCGTGGGAGCGCCGGCGATCGCGGCGTCCGGAAGAATGTTTTCGTTTCGGTTGAGGTGCCATTTGCTTACTCCTGGTGCTTTCTGTATTACGTACTTCGCCAACACAACGCCTGCCCAATAGAAAGCCCGGCAGGCAACCCTATGGACAGGCTGAGCGATTATACGTGTAAGGTTAAATTATGTCAAGCAGAAATCGGACAATTCATTGGGCGGCGCTCATCGCGCTAGCGCCGGCCCCACGAGTGCGGCAGTGCGCCTTCTAAGCAAAGGCAGGAGGCTCAAGAACAGCGCCACTGCCAACAGGTTAAAGCCGCCGCCCATCAGCCAGATGGCGCTTGGGGCTACGTTTTCGTAAATGCGTCCGGCCAGGGCCGGCCCAATGCCACGGCTGAAGCTCCACCCCACCCAATATACGCTCATATAGCGCCCGCGCATGGCCTCCGGAGCCAGGCTAACAGCAAAACTGGTGAAGGTAGGAGCGATTAGCAACTCGCCCATCGACAAGATCGCCATGCTCAGCGCGAAGTGCCAGGCGCGGTCGCCCAGGGCGAAGCTAGACACTCCCACCGCGTAAAAAAGCGCCCCGCTTGCCAAGACTAGCAAACGATTGAAACGCCGCGTGGCGTTAGCCACTGCCACCTGAAACAGCACCACCATCATGGCGTTCACCATCATCACCAGGCCCACCTGGGCTTCGCTAACCTGAAAATTCTCTTTGCCATAGATGCCCAGCAGTTGGAAGGGCAGTCCGGCTCCCATGCCATTAAACGTAAAAGCCAGCACAGCCAGCAAGAAGAGATAGTCGCGGGCGATTTGGCCGTAACCACCGGCTCCAGGGGTAGGCCGCGGGGCGCGATCTGAAGTACTGCGTGGGGCTGCCGCCGGCTGATCGGGCATCGTCTCCGACATCCCCCGGTAGACCAGCAGGGCAAAAGCGCCCATGGCGAAAGCAGCCGTCAGGAAGCTGGCCCGATACGAATAAGACGCCACGATGCCGCCCAACACCGGGCCTATCGCCACGCCCAGATTGTTGGTGGTGCGCAGCAGCGAATAGGCAGGCAACCGCCGCTCATCGTCGGTAATCAGATCGGCCACCATCGTGTCGCCCGCCACGCGATACAGCGGCAGGAAAAAGCCGCGCAGCGCCATCAGAATGGCGAAGATCCACCAGGTGGCGGCGAAACCCATCAGCGCGAAAATGATCGCCACTGCGCCCAGGCTCAACACCATCAGCCCCTTCCGGCCAAAGCGGTCGGCGATGCTGCCCGCCCCTAAGGTGGTGAAGAGGGAAACGAACTGCTCCAGCAGCGGCAGCAAAGTCGCCACACTGAGCGGAATGCCCAATTCTTCCTTCAGGTAAATATTTAGGAACGGCCAAACAAAGCCCATGCCGATGGTATTAACCAGCATACCCGCCATCAGCAGCCAATATTGGCGCGGGTAACTGTGAAATAGATGCTTCAGCCGGATAATTAACATGCCTGGTCGCCTAATGCGTTTTAAATATGGTTACGCCGTCGTGGTCGTAAATAACTTCAAATAGATCGCTTTGTTTGAGCGCCTTGGGCGAAATGACCCCGCCGCGCCTGCCAAGGAACACATGGGTTAAACCATGGGCGTCCATCAGCCGGCGCAGGCCCGGCGCATCGCGCCCCAGGTTTTCCACCTGGCGAGAGATTTCCAGGATGGTTTCAATGCGCGGGCGCGGCCCTTCGGCGTATAACACCGGCGGGGGCACAGTGGCGCGTCCAGCCAGGGGGGTAAGGTAGTAGCCGCCGTCTTGCCCGGCATAAATCCCGTAGCCCCATAAGAAGGGATTGATTAACACCTCCGCATCGGCGGGCAGATGCGCTTCGGCCCACGCCAGCGCCGGCAGGTCTGCCTGGCGAATGAGCACCGTGGTGGGTCCAACCAGCGGAATTAATCGCTGCGCACCGATGATCGCCAACCCGCTCACGGCGATGACCACCGCCCCGGCCAAACTCCACCGCCATCGGACGGGGAGGCGGGACGCCAGGGTCATCAGCCCATCGCCGACCACCCAACCCGCTAAAATGCACAGCGGGATGAAGAGAACAATGTCCACCGAATTTTGGTTCACCCCCCCCATGCCGGGCAGCGCCACCACGCCTTTATTGGCCGATAAATACAGCAGCGCCGTCCACAGCGTCAACATCAGCCCAAACCAGCGCGCCCGCAGCGCCGAATATGCCAACCCCAGCAGCGCCAAAATGTACACCGCCCGGCCGGAAGCCGGGTCGAGATAGCCCCATGGCAGGCTGTCGAGGGGAGTGGGCGGAGCATGGCCCCCAGCCGCCAGGGGGGCGATGATGGTGCGCGTTACCATGATGAACCATGGCGAAGCCAAGAGCATCGCTCCCGCCGCCACGATGCCAATGCGTCCGATCCAGGCAGGCAGGCTGCGCCACAACGGACGCGCGGCGAGGTGGATAATCGTGCTGCTCACCAGGTAAGCCACGATTAGCAAAGCCAGGAACATCACCACGCGGTAATGCACCAGGAAAACCCCGGCGCTTGCCGCCGCGGCCGCTGACATTACGCCCCACCGGAGGCGCGGCGCGCTCATCGTTTCCAACAACAGGCGAAAGGCCGCCGGCAAAATCAACAGCCCCGCCAACTGGGTATAGCGCCCCCAGGCCAGGTAAAAGGCCGGCAGCGGCGAGAACACCCCCACGGCAATAGCCGCCATCAAGCCGGCCAGGCGCTGCTGGGTCAGCGTCGTGGTCAACAAATAAATTAAAAACACGCTCAGCGCATTCAACGCCTGACCCAACAGCAGCAGCGCCTTAGCCGCATCCAGGCCCGAAAGCCAGGTGAACACCGCCGCCGAGGCGTGGAAGCCGGCATGGTAATTGGCGTTCAGGGTTTCAATAAGCGGGGCGTAGGTGTGTGGCAAGGCGCCGTTTTCCATCACCAGGCGAATGAGGAACAGGTGATGCACTGAATCAATCCACACCGGGGCCGCCAGGTCGCGGGCCATCACCAGGCGCAGCCCCAGCGAGAACACGAACACCGCCGCCAGGGCCAGACTAATGCCATCCGCCCGCAAGCGGCGATGCGGCAAGCCGTCCGCCGCTCTCAGCCAGGCCCTGATGCGCCACTGCGCCACCGCCAGCCACACAGCCGCTAACACCCCATACAGGCCCCAGATGCCCCATTCGCGCCACCGCCAGCCCACCGCTCCGCTCCACAAAAACAGCAGCGCAGTAAAGGCCAGACTCAGCCCAATCGAGATTGCCGTGCGCTCCCCCCAATCGAGGCGCAAGCGCCGAGCAAAAAGGCGCAGCAGCAGCCAACCGGGGAGATACAGCATCGCCACCAGCGCCAACGCGGGCCGCCCACCTTGCAAAGCGCGCCCCACATCGCCCAGTAGAGCTTTGCCATCGTAATCGTAGGTTTGCTGGAAGGCCATATCGGCGTCTTGCGGGCCGTCGGCAATCCACAATTCTCCATCTGGGTAAGCATCTTCATCGCGCCCAAGCACTTGAAACGCGCCGCCTGGCACACTCAGGCGCAAATAATAATGGGTATTGGGTGGGTCGGGCAGGGGCGAAAAAGAGAGCGACAGGATCCGCTCTCGACGCACAGTTTCGACGGGAACATACTGCTGCCAGATCGGGAGGGCGTCGCCAGGGAGGTGAAACAGCTCGGCGCGCAGCAGGGCCGATGGGTCGGCGGGGGCCTCCAGCCCGTTCATCCAAACCGACAGGCCGTTGAGCCTGGGGCGCCTGGAGACGAAGCTTTGACCCACGCTGTGTTGGGCGTCCAGGCGGGCCACGTCATCGCGGCCCGGCCCCACCCAGCCTTCCGGGTCTTTCATGGTTACGCAGCCGCTCAAAAACAGGGCTGCCAGGAGCAGGGCGGGCCAGCGCCCAAGGCGCAGCCGCCGATGCGCGCCCCATAAGCGTTTAGGGTTTAAGCCGCCCCCCAGGCGTTCACCCGCGGGGCGGCTGTTCAGCGAACTCTCCCGAAGCGCAGCCGCGTCGGTGGGCGGCGCACCGCGCCCGCCGCCTTCCGCACGATTAGGGGGCGTCATGGGTGCGGTCGTTGGTCGGCGCGGCCTGGCCGGCGGAAGACTTGAGGTAAGCTTCAATCAAGCTGTCCAGATCGCCTTCCAACACCGCCAGGGCGTTGCCCACTTCAAAATCGGTGCGGTGATCTTTAACCATTTGGTAAGGGTGCAGCACGTAAGAACGAATCTGGCTGCCCCATTCCGCCTTGGTATACTCGCCGCGCAGCTCGGCCAACTCTTTCTCTTGGTCCTGGCGCTTGATTTCTAACAGGCGCGCGCGCAGCACCCGCATGGCATTCTCGCGGTTCTGCATTTGCGAACGCTCATTTTGACAGGTGACGACAATACCGCTGGGCAGATGGGTGATGCGCACCGCGGTATCGTTTTTTTGCACATTCTGGCCCCCCGCCCCCGCCGAACGGTAGGTGTCGATGCGTAGATCGGCGGCATGCACTTCGATTTCGTCGTCATTATTCACCTGCGGCAGCACTTCCACCTGCGCGAAGGAGGTATGACGGCGGTGGGCGGCGTCAAACGGCGATAGTCGCACCAAGCGATGGACGCCCTTCTCAGAGCGCAAGTAGCCGAAGGCGTAGGCCCCGCTCACGGCAATGGTCACGCTTTTGATGCCGGCCTCTTCTCCATCTGTGGAATCGAGGATCTCGGTTTCGTAACCGTGATTTTCGCACCAGCGCAGGTACATGCGCTGCAGCATGGCAGCCCAATCTTGTGAATCCGTGCCCCCGGCCCCGGCGTTAATCGAAAGCAAGGCGTCGCCGTAATCATATTTGCCGGAAAGCATAGCTCTGAAGGCGCGATGCTCCAACAGTTCTTCGAGGGCGTCAATTTCGCTCTCCAATTCGGGGCGCAGGCTTTCGTCTTCTAACAGGCTGAGTTCGAGGGCGTCGCCGATGCGTTGGCGCAGGCGCTGCCAGTCTTCCACCACTTCACGCAGGCTGGAGACCTTTTTCATCACCGCGCGGGCGTTTTCAGGGTCGGCCCACAGTTCCGGCGACTCGGAGGCGCGCCGCATTTGGTTGTATTGCACTTCTAGCGAAGGGAAGTCAAAGACGCTCCAGGAGGTTTTCGGTTTGGGCTTGGGCGGCGGTAAGGCGTTCGATCAGGTCTTGCATTTAAAACTCTCCTAAAATGCCATCGACAAACGCGTCGGGGTCGAAAGGCGTCAGGTCTTCTGGTTTTTCGCCTAAACCGGCGAAAAGAATGGGTAAACCCAGCTCACGATTGATGGCAAAGGCCATCCCGCCGCGAGCGGATGAATCGAGCTTGGCGAGAATAACGCCGGTCACTTTTACGGCGTCTTTAAAGGCACGCGCTTGCTGGAGGGCGTTCTGACCGGTGGTAGCGTCCATCACCAGCCACACGTGGTGCGGCGCGCCATCCATCGATTTCGTCACCACCCGATAGACTTTCTTTAGCTCTTCCATCAGGTTAAAGCGGGTATGCAGCCGCCCGGCCGTGTCAATCAAAGCCACCTCGGCATGGCGCGCCACGGCAGCCTGCACGGTATCGTAGGCCACAGCCGCGGCATCGCCGCCCATTTGGCCGGAAATGATCTCTAAACTGAGGCGCTTAGCCCAAATTTCGAGCTGGTCCACCGCCGCCGCCCGGTAGGTATCGGCAGCACCAAGCAGAACGTGCTTGCCTTCCTGGGTGAAACGCCGGCCTAGCTTGGCGATGCTGGTGGTCTTGCCCGATCCGTTCACACCCACCACCAGGATCACCGTAGGCCGGCTGGGGAACTCGATGACCGGCGGGGTGATGAGCTGTTTACGCAGTTCCTGGCGCAGAGCGACTTTCAGGTCGCGGGCTAACACCAGCCCGTCCGAATCAACGCGCTGCTCCAGGGCGTCCAGCACCACATCGCTGGTTTCAACCCCCAAATCGGCCTGCACCAACAAGGCTTCCAGGTCGTCCCAGGTTTCGGGGGTAATTTCACTCGCCCCCAAGATCGTCGCAATCTGCCCGAAAGCAGCTTTGCTCGATTTTGTCAGGCCGGTTTTCCACTTATCAAAAATATTCGCCATCATCCCTCACAACCAACGCAAATTTGCGCCGTGATTATAACACGCTCGCACGGAGCGACTAAACGTCAGTTCACTCCGGGCAGAGTAAGCTCACCGCCTGGAGGTACTTCATCAGCTTGGGGAAAATCTCAGCAGGTATAAGCTGAGCGTCCACCCAGGCGCGGAAAGGAACCCGGTAGCGGTTCAACACGAACAGCATCGCCATGCCGTCGGTGTCGAACTCGAAAATGGCATGGTATTGGCGCGTCAGCGCGCCTCCGGCGTCTACCAACACCGGCACAGGGCCGAGATCAACCGACGCGCCGTCTTCCAAATCTGCAATTACTGCCACTACAGCCCCCAGGCGGCGCAGCTCGGCGAACTGGGCGTGTAATTCGGCTAGCATAACCTGGTTCCCCGGGCCGCCGCCTGTAGCGGGGAAAAATAGCACCATGGCGCTTTCGCCGGGAGCAGCACTCAGGTCAATCATCTCACCCGCCCGGTTGGGCAGGTATATCCAAGGAGCGGGATCTTCATCTCGCCCGAAAATAATCCACGGCATTGTTTCCTCCTTCGCCCATCTTAACACAAAATAGATATGAGGGCTTATATCCTGTATAATATCATCATGTCGCAAACGCTTACACATTTAGATGAAGGAGGGCGCGCCCATATGGTTAACGTGGGCGATAAACCCGATACACAGCGCAGCGCAACCGCCTGCGGCGAAGTGCGCATGCTGCCGGCCACCCTGGCGCTGATCGAAGAAGGGGTGATGAAAAAGGGCGACGTGCTCACCGTAGCTCAGCTTGCCGGGGTGATGGCCGCCAAGCGCACGGCGGAGTTGATTCCGCTGTGCCATCCGCTGGCGCTCACCCACATTGAAGTAAAAATCGAGCCGGACGCCGCCCTCCCTGGTGTGCGCATCTGCGCCACCTGCCGCACCTCCGGCAAGACCGGGGTGGAAATGGAGGCCCTCACCGCAGTTTCGGTGGCGGCGCTTACCGTATACGATATGGCGAAAGCCGTGGAGAAGACCATGCACATCGAAAATATTCGCCTGGTCGAAAAACACGGCGGCCAAAGCGGCGATGTGGTGAACCCATGAACAAGATTACCCTGCTCTTCTTTGCTACCTTCAAAGATCGCGCCGGCACACGCCGCACCGCCTATGAGCTGCCCGTAGGCGCAACCGTGGCCGACCTCAAGCTGCACCTGGCGCAGCGTTACCCGGCCCTGGCCGAGCATACCTCCAGTATGCTGGTTTCGATTAATCGCGAGTTCGCCTTCGACGAAGACATCATCCCCTTGGGGGCCGAAGTGGCGATCTTTCCACCCGTCAGCGGCGGAGCGGATTTCCCCACCCTGTCGATCATCACCGATAAAGAACTCGATTTAGATGATCTCTTATCCCGTATCACCCTGCCCAGCACCGGCGCGGCATGTGTTTTCACCGGTGTGGTGCGCGCGGTTACCCACCGCTCGACCGCCTACGACACCGTTTACCTGGAATATGAGGCCTACGTCCCCATGGCCGAAGCCAAAATGCGCCAGGTGGCTGAGGAAATCCGCGCCCGCTGGCCCGACGTGGAGGGCATCGCCATTGTGCAGCGCATTGGGCGCTTGCTGCCAAAGACCCCCACCGTGCTCATCGCTTGCACCGCCTCCCACCGCGACACCGGCGTATTTGAAGCGGCGCGCTATGGCATCGACCGCCTGAAGGAGATCGTGCCGGTGTGGAAGAAAGAGGTGGGACAGCAGGGGCAAACCTGGGTGGAAGGCGAATATCAACCCAACCAGGAAGACCGCTGGTGAGTGATTCGGTCGTCTGCACGATATGCAAGCGCCCCTACCCGGCGAGCGGCATGCCTTACCGCTGCCCCCACTGCCTGGGGCTGTACGACTTTGCCGGGCCGCTGGTCTACCCGCCCAGCTCTGAGAACGAGGCGCTGCGCCTGGGCGAAGGCGACACACCCCTGGAATGGCGTACACTTTCGGGCCGCCAGGTGGCTTTCAAGCTCGAATTCCTCAACCCCACCGGAGCCGTTACCGACCGGGCCGCCGCGGCGCTGGCCGCGTTCGCGCAAGCCCGGCTGTCCCCCAACACATCGACCCATGCGCCGGCGTCCACGCAGCCGCCCGGCGAGGCGTTACCGGTAACGGTGGTTGACGACAGCTCCGGGCGCATGGGGGTCTCCCTGGCGCGCTGCACCCAGGCGGTGGGGTTGCGCGCTCACATTTACCTGCCCGATGCCGCTCCATCGGCCTGGCGAGCTAAAATCGAAGCCGTTGGCGGCCAAACCACCCGTGTAATGGGGCCGCGCTCCAACGCCCACCGGGCGGTGCTGCGCGCGGTTGATGCGGGTGCTCACTATGCTAGCCATGTCTACCTGCCCCACGGCATAGCCGGCTACGCCGCAATCGCCTATGAGCTGTTTCAACAGTTGGGCCAGGCTCCCGGCGCGGTGCTGCTGCCGTTGGGCCAGGGGGTCTTATTCTTGGGTGTGCAGCGCGGTTTCGATTCGCTCCAGCGCGCCGGCAAGATCGAACAGGCGCCGCGCCTGGTGGGGGTGCAGCCCCTGGCCTGCGCCCCATTGTGGGCGTTATACACCTATGGAGCCGCCGGGCTTTCCCTGGCGGCTGAAGGCCCCACGTCGGCCCGCGGCGCACAAGTCATTCACCCCCTGCGCGGCGACGCCGTTATGCAAGGCCTGGCCGACGAGCGCGGCCTGCTGGCGGCGGTCGATGAAGACCGCATCCTGGAAGGACAGCGCACCCTGGCTGAATTGGGCTTTGCGGTGGAACCCACCGCCGCCCTGGTTTGGGACGGCTTAGCCCAAACCCTGGATGAACTGCCCGACCCGGTAGTGGCGCTGCTCACCGGAGCAGCCATCCCCTAAAACCGGCAGACGAGCAAACCCTGGGGGCCTGGAATGATAGAAAGCCATCCCGGTATGAGAGGGGAGCAGCGACCGGGAGGCTGGGCAAAAGCAGCCCTCGCGACCCTTCTCCCCCTTCGGGGTTACTACGAACGTGAATTCTATCAACGGAGGAAGATATGCCGCAGCGCGTAGTCATTACGGGGATGGGCACGGTCAACCCCACCGGCCTATCGGTGCAGGAAAGTTGGGA
Organism: uncultured Anaerolinea sp.; assembly: GCA_964531975.1. GTDB lineage: Bacteria > Chloroflexota > Anaerolineae > Anaerolineales > UBA4823 > RBG-16-57-11. Next base: position 93,243 of record CAZHFU010000003.1, read on the forward strand.
TAATCTCATCCATGGGGTCTCAGGGGTTGGGCCAATCACGCACTTCGACGCCTCCGATCTCCAGGTGCGCATCGCCGCCGAGGTCAAAGGGTTTAACCCTGCCGATTATATGGACTTGAAAGACGCCCGCCGGCGGGACCGTTTTGAGCAGTTGGCGGCGGCTGCCGCCCGCCAGGCGCTGGAACAATCCGGCCTGGAGGTGACCGAAGCCAACGCCGGACGGATGGGGGTGAGCATTGCATCCGCCATTGGCGGCATCGCCACCACCCAAGAATCGATCCTTACCATCCAAAAAGATGGACCGCGTCGGGTCAGCCCGTTCGCCATTCCTATGTTGATGTCGAACGGCGCCGCCGGCATGGTATCGATTGATTATGGATTGCGCGGCCCCAGCTTTAGCGTGGCCTCGGCCTGCGCCTCCGGCGGCGACGCCTTGGGCCTGGCATGGATGCTGCTGCGCGCCGGGGTGGCGGATGTGATGGTGGCCGGGGCGGCCGAGGCCACCATTACCGAGATTGGTGTGGCGGCCTTTGACCGCCTGGGGGCGATGTCGCGCCGCAATGACGATTTCGACCAAACTCCCGCCCCCTTCGACTTGAACCGCGACGGCCTGGTGATGGGCGAGGGCGCCGCGGTGCTGGTGCTGGAAAGCGAAGACCACGCCCGGCGGCGCGGCGCGGAAATTTTGGCCGAGTTGGCCGGCTACGCCTCCAGCGCCGACGCCTTTCACATCACAGCCCCCGCCGATGACGGCGTAGGCGGAGCGGCCGCCATTCGCCAGGCGCTGCAATCCGCGCAGGTTAACCCGTCTGATGTCGGCTATATAAACGCCCATGGAACCGCCACCGAACTTAACGATGTTTCGGAGACGCGCGCCATCTATGCCGCTTTTGGCGCGTTGGCGCAGCACATTCCGGTCTCTTCTACGAAGAGCATGACCGGGCACATGATGGGGGCAACCGCGGCGCTGGAAGCCATTATCTGCGTCCAGGCGCTGCGCAGCGGCTGCCTGCCGCCCACCCTCCACTACCACACACCCGATCCGCGCTGCAACCTGGATGTGATCCCCAACACTTCCCGCGAGGCCAGGGTTAAGGTGACCATCAGCAATGCTTTCGGTTTTGGCGGCCATAACACCGTGTTGGTAATTAAACAAGCCTAGGGAATCGCCTGGGAGACTGCCTGGTTCTGCCGCGCCGGAAAACTCGACGCATGTTATACTTGCCTATTCTAATTTGAACCCCTGGAGCGCCAGCTATTCCACCATGTGGGATGGCTGACGCTCCCTGAGTTCGGAGTGTGGAGGCATTTTATGAACACCCCTCAGGGATCTCCCCCGCCGCTGTCTGTAGAGGCATTCTCGAAGCGCCTGGGCGTGACATTTTCCAGCCACGAATTACTGTCTCGCGCTCTCACCCACCGCTCATATCTTAATGAACACCCCGAAGCCGCCCTGGATGATAACGAGCGCCTGGAATTTTTGGGCGACGCCGTGCTAGATTTTCTGGTGGGGGCGTGGCTGTATAATCATTATCCATGGATGCGAGAAGGAGAACTCACTCGCCTGCGCTCGGCCCTGGTGCGCAACGAGCAGCTGGCGGCCTATGCGCGGTCGAAAGATTTTGGGGCGGCGCTGCTGCTCGGCAAGGGCGAGGAGAGCAGCGGCGGACGCAGCAGCCCCGGCCTGCTGTGCGCCGCCTTCGAAGCCGTGATTGGGGCGATGTTTATCGATCAGGGTTTAGAAACGGTCTTTAAGTTTATGGAACCCTTCCTTCTGGAGACATCGGAACATGTTCTCGCCACCCATCGCGATCAAGACCCGAAAAGCGTTTTTCAAGAACGCGTCCAGGCCCTGGGCTATAAGCCGCCCATCTACCGGCAAGTGAGCTTTAGCGGCCCGGAACATCTCAAGACCTTCACCATGGAATTAGTCCTCGACGATATCGTATTCGCCACGGGCCAAGGCCAGAATAAAGGCGCGGCGGCTAAAGCCGCGGCCATAGCAGCTCTAATTCGTTTGGACGCGGAACCCCTGCCGCCCAAATGGAAAGACCGCAACTCACCCACCTTTACCCTCCCTTAAACCCGTCTTAATTATGCCTTTGCGACTCAAATCCCTTGAACTACATGGCTTTAAAACCTTTGCCAACCGCACGGGTTTTGAATTTGCCGAAACCGTCACTGCCATTGTTGGCCCAAACGGCAGCGGGAAATCAAATATTGCCGACAGCCTGCGTTGGGTGTTAGGCGAACAATCCTACAGCTTGCTGCGCGCCAAGAAAACCGAAGACATGATCTTTTCCGGGTCGGAAAGCCGCCCGCGGGCCGGCATGGCGTCGGCCACCGTCACCTTCGACAACAGCGACAGCTGGCTGCCGATCGATTTTAGCGAGGTGGCGATTACGCGGCGCGCCTATCGCGATGGCGCCAACGAATACCTGGTGAATGGTCAAAAAGTGCGCCTGAAAGATGTGAGTGAGTTGTTAGCTCAATCTGGGCTGGCCGAACGCACCTACACCATCATCGGCCAGGGCCTGGTGGACGCCGCCCTGTCGTTGAAAGCCGACGAACGCCGGCGTTTGTTTGAAGAAGCCGCCGGAATTGGGCTGCACCGCTCCCGCCGAGAAGAAGCCCTACGCCGGCTGGACAGCACCCGGCGCAACCTGGAACGGGTTGAAGATATTCTGGCCGAGCTAAAACCGCGCTTAGGCAGCCTGGAACGCCAGGCCCGGCGCGCTTTGGAGTATGAACAGGTGCGGGGCGATTTGCAGTTGATGCTGCGCGATTGGTACGGTTTCCACTGGCACAACGCCCAGCAAGAGCTGGCCGAGGCCCGCGGCGTGGTGCAAACCCAAGAAAGCCGCCTGGAGCGTGAACGCGCCCTGCAAGCCGGCCTGGAAAGCCGCTGGAACGCCCTGCGCGAACAAATGAGCCGCCTGCGCGGCGAGCTAAACACCTGGCGCAAAGACCTGGCCGCCCTGCATATTCGCCGCGAAGCGGTGATGCGCGACCTGGCCGTGGCCGAAGAGCGCCAACATTCTGTGCAGACCCAGCAAGAAGCCGCCCGCGGCGAGCTGAATCGTCTGGCGGAGGAAGCCGCGTTTCATGAGGAAAGCATCGCCGCCGCCCAAACCGATGTTGAACGTTTGCAAGCCGATTTAGCCGAGGCGCGCCAGCAAGGCGAACTGGCCCGCGCCGCCCTAAGCGCCCGCCAAAAAGAGCGCGCCGAAGTGGAGAAGTTAATCGCCGCGGCGCGCCAGGAAACCGGCCAACTAAACAGCCGCCAGGGGCAAACCCAGGCGCGCCTGGCGGAAAGCCAGGCGCAGATTGGGCGAGCGCAAGAGGCCCTGGAAGCGGCCGGCCAGGCGCTGAGCAAAGCCGAGCGCGGTCGCGATGACGCCGCCGCCCGCCATGAAGCCGCCCAACGCAAGGCCGAACAAGCCGAAAGCGCCCTCCACCAGGCCGAACAGGCCGCCGTGCAAGCCGTGCAGGCCGTGCAAGCCGCCGAAGCCGCCCGGCGCAAGGCGCAAGAGCAGCGCGCCGCCTTGGCGGCAGACATGGCCCGCGCCCAGGCGCAGCTCGATGTATTGAAAGGCGCAGAGGCCGCCCTGAGCGGTTATTCGGCGGGGGCCAGGCGTTTGCTGCAGGCCGCCCGCCAAGCCAGCCTTTCGGGGGCCAAAGGCGCACTAAGCAGTTTTATCGAAGCGCCCAAGGAATTGGAGCAAGCCGTTAGCGCCGCATTGGGAGAATTTCTGGACGGCGTGGTACTGGAAGGCGACCCCGATCAGGCCCTGGATTTGCTGCAAGAGGAATCGGGCCGCGCCACGCTGCTGCCCGGCGACTACATGACCCCTGGGGCGCGCTTACAAGCCGCCGGCGAGGGCATAGTGGGCGTGGCGGCCGATTTAGTGTCTGCGCCGCCCGCCCTGCAACCGGTGCTCAACGTGCTGCTGGGGCAAACCCTGCTGGTTGAAGACCGAGCCGCGGCCCGCCGCGCTCTAAATCGCTTCCCAACTGCCACACGCGCCGTCACCCTGAAGGGCGAGATCTTCTACGCCCAAGGCCCGGTTTCGGGCGGCGGCGGGGGCGAGGCGCAGGCTTCGCAAACGCTGCTCGGACGCGCCCGCCGCTTGCGCGAATTAACCGCCCAGCTAAGCGAGCATCGCCGCCGCCTGGAGGAGATGGACGCCGCCCTCCAAAGCCAGGCCGGCGAGTTGGACGATTTGCGCAACCACGCCGACAGCTTTAACCGGCAAGCCGAGGCGGTTCGCCGCGAAAGCCGCACCGCCGGACAGGCCGCTCAACAAGCCCAAGCCGCCCTGGAGGCCGCCGAACGCCAGGCGCAGTGGAGCCTGGATCAGCGCCGCCGCCAACAGGCCGACCTCAAACGCAGCCGGGATGACGCCGAGCGCCTGGCGCAAGACCTGGCCGGGTTAGAAGAACGCCTGGCCCAGGCCCGGCAAACCCTCCGCCAACATCAATCCGGCCTGGAAGCGCTGGCCCTGGACGAATTCCAGGCGCAGATGGGCCACTGGAGCACCCGCCTGGCGGTGGCGGAACGCGCCGTCAACGACGCCCAGGCCCGCTTGCGTGAACGCCAGGCGGCTTTGGAGCGGGTCAAACGCAGCGCCGCCGGGCTGGAGGCGCGTCTGGAGGCCCAACAATCTGCCCAAGACGACCTGCAAGCCCAGCGCACCGCCCTGGCCGAGCAAAGCGCCGCCGCCGCGGCCGAGATTACCGCCCTCATTGCCCAAATTGAGCCTGCTGAGGCCCGCCTGGTGGGCGTGGAAGCCCAGGGCGAAACGCTGCAAACTGAAGAGGCCGCCGCGCGCCAGGCGGTGAGCCTGGCGGAACATACCAACGCCCAGGCGCGCATCACCCTGGCCCGCCGTCAAGAAAGCCTGGACTCGCTGCGCCGCCGCGTGGAAGAAGATTTTGGTCTGGTGGCCTTTGAATACGACGAACAAATCTCCGGCCCCACTCCGCTGCCTATGGGCGGCATGGTAGAACAGCTTCCGGCGGTGAAAAAACTGACCGTTGATATAGAAGAAAATATCAAGCGCCAGCGCGCCCAGCTGCGCCGCATTGGGGCCATCAACCCCGAAGCCCAGGCAGAGTATCATGAAGTTAAGACGCGCTACGAGTTTCTGATCGCCCAGGTGGCCGATCTGCACACAGCCGAAGAAGATATTCGCCAGGTGGTTGACGAGCTGGATCAAATGATGCAGCGCGAGTTTCGTAAAACCTTCGAAGCCGTGGCAGTAGAATTTCGGGAAATTTTTTCGCGCTTATTCGGCGGCGGCAGCGCCCGCCTGCTGCTTACCGACCCCGACGACCTGACCACCAGCGGCATTGACATTGAAGCGCGTTTGCCGGGCCGGCGCATGCAAGGGCTGTCGCTGCTTTCGGGCGGCGAACGCAGCCTCACCGCCGCCTCGCTGGTTTTCGCCCTACTGCGCGTTTCGCCCACCCCCTTCTGCGTGCTGGACGAGGTGGACGCTATGCTCGACGAGGCCAACGTGGGTCGCTTTCGCGATTTGCTGCGCGAGTTGAGCCAACGCACCCAGTTCGTGATCGTGACCCACAACCGCAACACGGTGCAAGCCGCCGATGCCATTTATGGCGTCACCATGGGGCGCGATTCTTCCAGCCAGGTGCTGAGCTTGCGCCTGGATGAAGTGGCGAATATTATCGAATGAAGGCTGCTTTAAGAGGGGGGCGGGAGTATTCACGCCCATTTATGAGCGTGAATACTCCCAGTTATTTATGCCGATTTACGGAACAGGGTTCTGCGGATCAGGCGGCTGGGGAGCCACGTTCAGGCTATTGATGACCTCCTGAACTTCGGGCGGGAATACGGGGTTAATGGGGACGATGGTCTCCCAATAATCTTCGCGTGTTTCCACATTCGAATTAGCGCGCAGCTCATCGGTGAATTTCTTGAACTCGCTCTGTTTGAAGGTTTCACATTCCTGGCTGGTTAAGGGGCGGTCTTCTTTGCCCAAAACGCGGATGATGTGATAACCAAACTGCGATTTAACGGGGTCGCTAATCTGTCCCACTTCCAAAGAGAAAGCCGCGTCTTCGAACTCTTTGACCATGGCGCCGGGTCCAAACCAACCTAAATCGCCGCCATTATCCTTGGTCGAGTCGGTAGAGTACTTGGCCGCCAGCGCATACCAATCTTCCCCAGATTTAGCCTCGGTGGCTATCACTGCGGCCAGGCTGGCGTCGGGCACGAGGATGTGCTGCGCCCACACCTGCGGCTGCTTGCAAGGCAGATCTCCAACCACGATCTTGGAAAGCTTTTCGCGATACAACCCGCTTTCGATGATCCAGGTCAAGGTCGAATCAGGGATTTCGTAATTGGTAAGCAGGTCTGCTTTCAGGGTAGCCACAGCGCCCTGGTAACCCTCCAGGGTGTAGGGGGTGGGCGTGAGGGTGGGCTGCGGGGTGGCGGTGGGGGTGATGGGCGCGGAGGCGGTGGGGGTAAAGGTCGCTTCTAGGGTAGCGGTTGGCGCGCTGGTAGGCGCGGCAGGCGCGACGGTTTGAGTGAGCGCCAGGGTTTCGGTGAGCGCCGCAGTGGGAGAAACCACCTCCGTGGCGGTAGGTCTTAACATACTGGCCTGGGTGGCATTGAGGGTAGATGTGGCCGCCGGCGGCAAGCTGGTGTTAGCCGGGGTTGGCGTGCCGTTGGGGAAATATTCCATCATCTCCTTCATGCGCGCTTCGATTTCATCGCTGGTGACGGTAATGCCGCGCTTCTGCGCTTCCTGCTTAATCAGGGCGGCTTCGATCATCTGATCGAGAGCGGCTTTACCGGCGTTGGTAGGAACCATGTAGGAAGCGTAGTTTTGCAGTTGGCTGCTAATTTGTTGAGCGATGCTAGGCTCATTGCCAAACATCTGGACGTATTGCAGTGTACTTTCAGCTTGCTTGATGATGGAATAGCGGTAATATTTGGTGAAACCGCGGAATTCATCACCCATAATTTTTTCGCCATTTATGATGGCGACGGGTTTTTTATAGCGCAGGATATTAGAATCCAGGTAGCCATAAACCAGGATAGCCACCACTGCCACAACCATCACAATCACAGCGCCGATGATCATGCGGGTTTGGCGCTGCTCTCGGTGGAGGCGATCGAGATGCTTTCTGGTAGTGATATTGGGCTGTTGTCGATTGGACATACTCAACCTCGAAAGTAAAGGATCAAAATAGCGGGGCGCCCCGCATCGTGGGATGCCCCGCCGTGATTCGGTTGCAAAAAGGGATTAGCGCAGCACTTCGCCGGTGTAGGGGAGAAGGGCGATATGGCGGGCGCGCTTGATTGCCACGGCCAGCTCACGCTGGTGGCGGGCGCAGGAACCGGTTTGGCGGCGGGGGCGGATTTTACCGTCGTCGGTAACGAAACGGCGCAGCGCCTCAGCCTGCTTATAATCGATTACTGCGGTCTTATCGGCGCAGAACTGGCATTCGCGCGGGCGGCTGTAGAAGCGCCGTCCACCACGTTCACCACCCTGGCCTTCGTTCATGGGTTGGTTGCTCACGGGCGTACTCCTGTTACTTTAATACAATGCATTACGAAAACATCATGTCTTCGTCTTCTTCTTCGCCAAACTCGGACGAAGGGCTGCTTTCGCGGCGCTCGTCCAGCATAATCATCTCGTTGGCGACGACTTCGGTGGCGGAATGTTTATTGCCTTCCTGGTCTTCCCAATGGCGGGTTTGCAAGCGGCCTTCAATGTAGACAAGGCGGTCTTTCGCCAGGTATTGCTTGCAAATTTCCGCCAGATTGCTCCAAGCCACGATATTAAACCACTCTGTTTCGGTGCGCTTTTCACCGTCGGCGGTATTCCAGGTGCGATTCACACCCACGCTGAAAGTGGTGACCGGGCGACCCGATGGCGTGTAGCGCATCTCGGGATCGCGGCCAACGCGGCCGATAATCAGAACTTTATTCAAACCTCGCGTCATGGTCTTACTCCTCTTTATAACAGACCACCAAGAAGAACCGTAAAGGTCTTAATTATTTGGCAACCAATAGGAACCGCATAACCGGTTCCAAGAAACGCAGGTTGCGCTCAAGGCCGGCGCACTGGGCGGGGTCCATTTCAATGTTCAATAGCACATACTGGCCCTGGCGGACTTTACGGATCAGGTAAGCTAACTGCCGCTTGCCCCAGTTATCGACTTTCACAACTGTGCCGCCTGCGTCTGTAACCCAACTAGAGACGCGGCTAACCGTCTCTGCAAGAGCGGTCTCGTCCAAATCAGGATGGACGACAATCGTTAATTCATATTCGCGCATGGAAAAATGCCTCCTTTCCTCGGGATTGCCCCTGGAAGACGCCGTGGGCGACGCCAGGAGCGGAAAGCAGCCTTATAAGAGGATGCCGACGGAACAGTTTATCACAATTCGATATGATTGGGTAGGGCGAATTTGTCGCTTGTGAGCGTTTATTCTTCACCGGGTATGATAGTAATAGCGAGGTATAATTTTTGTATGTTTGATATACAGGCTCTGCGTGTGGGTATGCGGCAGTGGGCCACCGGGGTGACGGTGGTGAGCGCTTCCTTTGAGGGTATGCGCCATGGCATGACGGTTAACGCCTTTACTTCGATCTCGCTGGAGCCGCCCCTGCTGCTGGTATCGCTATCTCACCTCACCCGCACCCACGCCCTGGTGACCGCCTCCCAAAACTTTGGCGTAACCATCCTCAATCAAAACCAAAGGGAACTGTCCGAGCGATTCGCCGGGCGCATCGCCCAAAACCAGGATCGTTTTGAAGGCGTAGAAACCTTCACCTTGCAAAGTGACTCTCCCCTCTTGCTTGACGGTCTGGCCTGCTTCGACTGTCAGGTGCAAGAAAGCCTCCCCATCGGCGATCACACCCTGTTCATCGGCCTGGTGGTGGCGCTGCGCGCTGCTTTAGAAGTGGCCCCTAATGAAATCCTTCCGCCTGAACATGCGCCGCTCATCTATTACAACCGCTCCTACCACTCTTTGAAATAAGCGCCGCAAGAAAGGTTTGCCATGTCTGCCCCGCTGACAATCGAAGAACAGAATGCCTTGCTAAAACTGGCGCGCCAGGCGCTAGAGGCCGGCGTGCAGCGCCAACCCCTGCCCGCCCCAGATTGGGAGCGCCTGCCGCCTCGCCTGGTGGAACCGGGGGCCAGTTTTGTCACCCTCACCTGCCAGGGAAGTCTGCGTGGCTGCATTGGCATGTTGGAGGCCGTGCAGCCGCTGGCTGCCGATGTGCAGCAGCACGCTGTTGAAGCCGCGCTGGACGACCCGCGCTTTATGCCGGTGCAGCCCACCGAATTAGCTGAGATCCATATCGAAGTTTCGGTTTTGACGCCCCCGCAAGACCTGCCCTACGACACCCCCGCCGACCTGCCGCACCGGCTGCGCCCGATGATCGATGGAGTGACGCTGTTCGAAGGTCGCCGGCGAGCCACCTTTTTACCCCAGGTGTGGGAGATGATCCCCGACCCGGAAGAATTTCTTTCTCGCTTGTGTGAAAAGATGGGCGCAAGCCCGAACCTGTGGCGCACACGCAAGCTGGCTGTGCAAACCTACCAGGTGCAAGAATTTCACGAATAAAGGCCAAAGTCTATATCTGAGTAAACTGCGCCACATTTAATACAAATAGCGTGGCGCTGGTTTCGTTCGGCTCGCTGGAGGTGCATGTGCGGCGAATAACCTCAATCGCATCATCCACACGTTCGTCGGCCACGCCAATCATGAGGGTGCTGGCCCCACGGCGAAAGAAGCCGCCGGTGGAAGCTATGCGGGTGACCCGGAAGCCCGCTGCAATCAGGCCCTGCGAAACGGGTTCATTGTCGTTATCGCTGATGATGGTCAAGATTAATTTCATGGGATCACCTCATAGCGTTCCACGTCCAGGGTAAAAATGGTGGCCCCGCCCACCGTCACCGGAGTGGTGAGCGGCAGGTGGAAAGGCGCGCCTTCCAACGGGGTGGCGACGTATTCCACCCGGCGACGGCATGTTTCCGAAAGGATCTGAATAACGGCGGCTTCGCTGCCGGCGGACAGGCCAATCAACACCGTTTCGTTGCGGCTGCCCAAGAACCCACCGGAACTTGACATATGCGTCACCATAAAGCCGGCTTTCTCAAGCGCATCCATGGCTATGTCAACATCTTGCATTTGAATGACCGCTGTCATCAGGCGATTTATAGGGGTCATGCTGTGGTCTCCTCCCTGCTCAGTAAATCGGGCTGCGTTAAAGCCACAATCTGCGGGCGTGGGTCATCTACTACGATAGTCTGTCCGTCGGGGAAGATGACAGTTGTTTTTTCGGCTTGGCAAAGTAAAGTCAGTCCCTGATATTTTACCGTAACTGGACGGGGAAAGGGGTTGAATCCATGAATACCAACCCGCGTGGGCGAGAAAAGCTGCACCCCCAGGGTGTGTAAGAACAGCCCCAGGGGAGCCAGCCCGGTAAGGGCAAAATGTTCGCCCAGGCCGGCGGCGCTGTCGGCATGAAAATAGCGATGGAAGGTACGCTCTTGCTTCAAGATCGCCGCCACGCCGTTCAGCAAGCGCGTGACCAGCTCGGCGGCCTGGGTGCGGAAGCCATACTGCAGCAGCCCTTCACCAATGAGCGCGTTCCACATCAGGTTCACCCCGGCGCACACCTCCGCCCCGTCTTCATGCGGCGGGTTGGCGGCAGCGGGGATGCCATACGGATGCCAGAAGCGCTGCGGGTTGGTGAGCGTTTCTTCCACCAGGCGCTGGGCGCGTTCCGCCGAGGGGATGCCGGCCCACAAGGGCAGCAGGGCGCTGTGGTCTTGATAATCGTAACCCACGCCGCTAACAGTAAGCACATCGTCGCTTTCCAGGCCGTGAATTTCGATCCGCTTAAGCTCCGAATAGATGTTTTTGCCGGTGGTGCGGCCCTCGCCGGGCGTCCAGCGGAAATCTTCATCGGCGATGCGCTCAATGCGCGGGCGCTGGGTGGCCGATTTGCCGTGTAAGAACAAGGTGGGGCGGCGGCGGGCGGTCTCTTCGGTGGCGATATGCAGAGAAAGGCGCGTTGGAGGGTCGAATTGGGCTTCCAACGGCAAGACACCCCCGCCCTTTAGCGTGGCTACCTTCTGATAGCGGGTGGTGAGATGCGAATCGCGATCGCGATCATAATACGAAGCGGTCTGCTCGTCCCAGGCGGCCTCAACGGCGGCGCGCAAGCGCCCGGCGGCGGCCTCAAATTCGACAATATCGGCGGGCTGGTTCAACAAGCGCGCCATGTCGATTAGCGTTTGGCACTCCCGGAACAAGAAACTGCTCAGCGCCACGCTTTCCGCCGTGGCGATATCGATCCCTTGCGACCAGGGCCGCCAGCGCGAGTAGATCGGGTGATCTTCGTCGCCGGCTTGCATGGCATGATCCCATTCCGGCACACCGTCGCCGTCACGGTCATGTTCGGGGGTGAACCACAGGCGCACAAAACGCACCAGAGCAGGGTAAGCTTCTTGCAACAGATCAGTATCTTCACCCATGCGGCCGGCCTGCCAAACCAACTGGGCCAGCACCGGCGGAGCCAGCAGCTTGGAGCGCTGCCCGGCCAGTCCAGGACGCCAGTCGATGAAGCCGGTTTCGGTTTGGGCGGCCAGGAAATTTTTCACCAAACCAGCCACAAAGTGCGGAGCGGTGGGCAAAAGCAGCTGCGCCAGGTACAGGCTTTCTAGCGGCGATTGTCCGTTCCACAAGTGAGTGTAATCGCTGCCATCGCCGCGCAGCGAATGGCCGAAATCCGGCCCACGGCTTATCACGAAAGACGCCTCTGGCAGGGCGGCGGTGGGGCCAACCATCAACTGCACAGCGCCTTTCTGGGAGAGCATCAGGGCGGCATCCCAATCGGGGTCTCCGCTGTAAATCTCCACCTGGCGGCTGTTGAGCATTTCCAGGCGAGCGGTTTCGGCATCCCAATTTTGCCCGGCGATGGAGCGAGCCAGGCTTAAGGAGGCGCTGCGCGTATCTAGCGCCGCTTCCACCCAGGTTATTTGCCGGGATGCGCCGGGGGCCAGCTGCATGTGGCTGGCTAGCGCCGGGTAGGGACCGGCGTTGGGGCGCGGCCCGCCGGTCAGGAAGACCACCGGAAACAAGTCGCCGGTTTGACCATGCAAAACGGTGACGCCCTCCACGTCTTCCGCCGCCATGCGCTGCCCGGCAGCGGTGGAAAGCTGCGCCACCCACTCCACCGTCAGGGCGACGCTGTCGGTGCGGTTATTGACCACCTGCAAGCGGCCCGAAAGCGCCTGCGAGCCTGGAACCCAATAGTCCAGGCTAACGTCTAAACCAGGAAATGGCGCAAAGGTGAGGTAAATATAATTCGGTAATACATGCTGGAGAATGGGCGCTTGGGCAAATTCCGCCGGGTCGCTAAGAGCGGCGTCTCCCATAACAAAGCGTGGGAAAATGCGCATCAGGCGAGCGCGCAATCCATAGGTGGTCTCTGCCGCCAGGGCAGGCGGGTCTCCGCCGCCCAGGTGGAGTTCCCAAATCTGGTCGTTGCAATAGTCGCTGGGGTTCAGCCGGATGTCGCAAGCCAGGTTCAACGCCAACGGGTCGCCGGCCTTTAGCTGCCATTCTCGCATGGAGACATTTTATCATTGTTGCGGCTATCTTCTTCGTCATTCCGACAAAGCGTAGTCAAAGCCCGCCAGGCAGCAACGTTTTCAAATGGTTGTGGTTAAATACTGATAGAATGAAGGACGACTTAATTGATTTGGGAGGCAGAGATAACATGAGCAGCGTTTATCAACCCAGGGGAAAATACTTCAACGAGTTTGCTCCTGGGCAAACCATTGTCAGCGTCGGTCGCACCATCACCGAAAGCGATATTGTAACCTTTGCCGGGCTTTCCGGCGATTATAATCAGATGCACGTAGATGCGGTGTATGCTGCGGCCACGCCGTTCAAGCAGCGCGTGGCTCACGGGCTGCTGGTGGCTTCCATCGCTTCCGGCCTGGCAGTGCAAACGGGGGTTATGGAAGGGACGGTTTTAGCCTTTCGCGAGATCAATGAATGGAAATTCATCAAGCCGGTCTTTATCGGCGATACGATCCATGTGGTGTTGAATGTGCGCGAGACCAAAGACCTGCGCCGTTTGGGGGGCGGGATGGTGACCATCGAATTAGAGGTTCAAAACCAGGCCGGCGAAGTAGTGCAAAAAGGCGTGTGGCTGGTGCTCATTCAAGCCCGGCCCTAAACAGATCAAGAGAAGAGCGTGACGGATAAGATGACTGAACCTGATGATGAGGCCCGCGAGCGTTTTCGCCGCATACTGAACACACCGGAAGACGGCGAAGCGCCGTTTGGGGAAAAGCCGAGCGATTTACCAATAGATGCGCCGCTGAAAGACGGCGATACCGCCCCGCTGCGGCTAAAGCCACACGCGCCGCCGCCGTTTGGAGGCAAGACCCCGCCGGTGGAGCCGCCGCCAAGTCGTCCTACCTGGCCGGCGGCTGCGCCCGCACCCAGGCCATCAACGGCCTCGTCCAACCAATCATCCAATCGTCCCACCCGGCCGGCGGCTGCGCCGCAGCCCCCAGCCCCCCCGCCGCCCACCCGCCCCACCTGGCCGGGAACCTCACCCGCGCCGCAGCCCCCAACTCCCCCTCCGCTCACCTGGCCGGCGACTTCGCCCGCGCCGCAGCCCCCAACTCCCCCTCCGCCCACCTGGCCGGCGACTTCGCCCGCGCCCACGCCGCGCCCGGCGCAGCGCCCCGCACCACCCCCTGCCGCCCGCCCGCCCACAAAACGACCGCCGTCTGCAACCCCACCGCCGCGCAAACCCCGCGCCCCACGCCGCACCGATTGGCGCGCCCGTTTCGGCTGTTTGCTGCGCACCAGCTTCATTGCCGTCTTCGTCCTGCTGCTCGTGGCCCTGTGCGGTGTGTCGATCATGTTCTACCAGTACTTCGCCATCGCCCGCACCCTGCCCGATATTTCCGATATTCGCAGCCATGCCGCCCAATTCGAGACCATGCGCATCTTGGATCGCAATGGCAATGAGCTGTACGAGATCATGGATCCGCAGGCGGGCAAGCGCACCTATGTGCCGCTGGCGCGCATATCACCGGCGCTGGTGGCCGCCACCCTGGCAACCGAAGATAAAGGCTTCTATTCGCACCCCGGCTTCGACGCCCTGGGGATTGTGCGCGCCTTCTGGCAAAATTACACCAGCGGCGAAATCGTTTCCGGCGCGTCCACCATCACCCAGCAGTTAGCGCGCTCTTTGCTGCTCACACCCGAAGAACGCGCCGAGCGCACCTATTCGCGCAAGCTGCGCGAAGCCATCCTGGCGGCTGAAATCACCCGGCGCTATTCCAAAGATGAGATTTTAGAAATCTATCTGAACGAAATCTACTATGGCAACCTATCCTATGGCATCGAAGCCGCCGCCGAAACCTACTTCGGCGCCAGCGCCGATAAGCTCAGCCTGGGGCAGGCAGCCTTCCTGGCCGGCCTCCCCCAAGCGCCGGCGATTTACGATGTGTTCACTAACCCCGAGGCCGCCTTGGGCCGGCAGCGCAGCGTGCTGCGCCTGATGTTCGAGCTGAGCCTGGACGAAGGCTGCATCTATGTGAGCAACTCGCCCGCCAAGGTGTGCGTGGATGCGCTGGCGGCCACCACCGCCGCCAATGAGATCAAGGAATATCCTTTCAAAGCGCCTGCCGCGCAAATGCGCTATCCGCATTGGGTCACCTATATTCGCTCGCTGCTTGAAGCCCAATTCGACGCCCAAACTATCTACCGATTGGGCTATTCGGTGACTACCACGCTCGACCCCGATCTGCAAGACGCCGCCCAATCTTTCGTAACTGAACAGGTGAGCGGCATGGCGGGCAACAACACTCAAAGCGGGGCGCTGGTGGCGATTAAGCCAACCACCGGCGAAATCTTAGCGATGGTGGGTTCGGCGGATTTCTACAACGAGGCCATCTCCGGCCAGGTGAACATGTCGATCAACCCGCGCCAACCCGGCTCCGCCATCAAACCGCTCACCTACCTGGCGGCCTTCGAGCGCGGCTGGACGCCCGCCACGCTGATTTGGGATGTGCCGAGCCAGTTTCCGCCTTCGGGCCGCGCCGACGACACCCGCCCCCCCTACGAGCCGCAAAACTACGACGGTCGGTTCCGCGGGCCGGTGACGGTGCGCGCCGCCCTGGCTAACTCGCTCAACATTCCGGCGGTTAAGACGCTGCAATTCGTGGGCATCTACGACGATCCGGCCCGCCCCGGCGAAGACGGTCTGGTTGCTTTCGCCCGCCGCATGGGCATCACCACACTCGATAAACCCGATTACGGGCTATCACTCACCCTGGGCGGCGGAGAAGTAACCCTGCTGCAGCTCACCGGCGCTTTCGCCACCATGGCGAACTCTGGACGGCGCATTCAACCGGTGGCGATTTCGCGGGTGGTGGATCATTCTGGCAATGTGGTATTCGAATATCAGCCTCCCGCCGGCGAACAGGTGCTGCGTCCCGAACACGCCTACCTGATAACTTCCATCCTGTCGGATAACCGGGCGCGTGTGCCCAGCTTCGGCAGCAATACGCCCCTCGAGCTGCCCTTCCCGGCGGCGGTGAAGACCGGAACCACCAACGATTTCCGCGACAATTGGACGCTGGGCTATAACCCCGACCTGGCGGTGGGCGTGTGGGTGGGCAACCCCGACTACACGCAGATGGTCAACACCACCGGGCTGAGCGGGGCGGCCCCGATTTGGAATCGAATGATGAGCTTTGCCGTGCCCAAGCTCACCCAAGGCGCGCCCACTCCTTTCACCCGCCCCCCCGGCATCGTCGAACAGGCTATCTGCGATCTTTCGGGCACGCTGCCTTCGCAGTGGTGCGAGAAGCAGCGCCCTGAGGTGTTCGCCGCCGACCAACCGCCGCTGCCCGCCAACCAAGACCTGTGGCAGAAGGCCTTCATCGACACCTGGACAGGGCTGCGGGCTTCCCCCGCCTGCTCCGAATTTGTGGATGAGATGTTCGTCCTCAACGTGAATGACGACTACGCCCGCAAGTGGATCCGGCGCAGCCCGGCCGGGCAGGCCTGGGCCGAGAGCATCGGCTTCCCTGCGCCGGTGCGCTTCGCTCCCAGCCGCGAGTGTTCATTCCAAGACCCGCGCCCCACCCTGGTGCTGGCCTACCCGCAGGATGGGCAAACCATCACCGATGCGGTGATTAGCATCTACGCCATGATCGACGCCCCGCAGGAAATCGAAGGCTGGCGCTTAGAAGTGGGCCTGGGCGAACGCCCGGTGGAATGGGAGACGCTGGCAAAAGGCGGCCAAAAGCTGCCCCAACCCGATATCATCGCCACGTGGAACGTGCAAGACTTCCCCCCCGGGGTAGTGACCCTGCGGCTGACCCTGGCCGGCCCCGATGGAGCAATTGCCCGGCGCACCACGCGCCTGGTGATGCTGGTTCCCACCGCCACCCCCATGCCCACCGCCACCCCGTTACCTACATCCGTTCCCCCCACCCAAACCCCGTGGCCGACCCCCACTTACCTGATTCCGACCCTGCCGCCGCTACCCACGCCAACCTCCACCACCGCGCCGTATCCGTCGCCGTGAGGGGTTGGCATCGCGGGGCTTAATGGGGTCGTCGTGATCGCGTCTCGGCCTGGCTCGTGAACTTCGCAGACGCCGTGCGGATGAAGAACAAGACTTATGGGCGCGCCTTTAGGTACGTTTCTTTAGTACCCTCCATGCCAGAGATCATGACATGGCTGGGGATACTGGCTATTTTCGGGGCAGTCAACAGCGTTACGCGGATGCTGGCGATCACGATGTTATAGGATGTGGCGACTTAAGGCAGGGCGTGTGTTGACCGATAATTGTCATTTCAGAGCCTGTTATCAACTGCAGACGGGAGATGGTGGATTCCGGGCGATCCGATCCAGCGTTGGATGGTTTGGTGTGCAATTTGCTATATCGACTCTGCGCCATGGGTTTGGCGCTCCAATGCCAGGGCCATGCGGCAGCATTTCTTCACAGCCTTCCAGTAAGCGGAACGATTTAAATGCTATCTTACCTCGTCCTATCACTACCAGGAAACCTCAGACCAGCATGGCGGTATTTCTGATCAATAAGCCGGACTCAAATTTCAAACTGAGGCATTAACATGTAGGCCGGTGCGCCGTCAGCCGGCGGAGCGTCTGAATGGAAACGGCTTGGGCAGGGCAGCATCCACTCGGAACCGAAGGTCGATCACGTTCGTGGCCCAAGCGACTCGATGATCCAGCCGGCTCGGGTGAATAATCCCGATGATTACCTTCTCGGCTTATAGCGCATCGCCACCACCCCCGAGCCGAACTCCAGCCGGCTCACGAGCTGCAAATCGATCCGCTGCGATAGCCCCGCGAACAAGGTCGGTCCGTGGCCCGCCAGCCGGGGATGCACCACGAACTCGTACTCATCGATCAGTCCCAGCTCCGCCAACGCCAGCGGAAGCTGCACTCCGCCCACAAATAGTCCCTTGCCGTTCTCTTGCTTCAGTCGCTGAACGGCCTGCCCTAGATCCCCGCGCAACAGCTCGGCGTTCCAATCGACCCGCTCCAGCGTGCTCGACACAACGTACTTCTTGGCCGCGTCGATCGTCCGGGCGAAGGGTTCCATCCAATCAAGCCTCACGCCTGTCTGCACCGGAAGCCGCCACGCGGCCTCCATCATTTTATACGTCACCCTGCCAAAGATCAGGGCATCGGCCTGGGCAATGCTCTCCGCCGCGTGACGATGCAAGTCCTCGTCCACGATGCCTTCACGATGATCGCAGCATCCATCTAAGGTGATGTTGATAGAATACCGAAGGGGTCGCATTCAGTTATCTCCTTGCGTAGCAGGTGATCGTAAAAATCGCACGTAAACTGAGGCCGGTGTTATTTCTTCTTACTGCCGGAGGCATTATAAGCTACAGAAGTGCGGACAAGCTCCTTCAACGAGGATTCATCTAGTTTCCTCATGTATGCCTCTTTTGATTTTGATCTTTTAGTTGCCCGACTCATTATTCCAAATCTTCTTGAATGAAGACCGACGAGGCATGGATGCAGATCACATCCAGCCGTGTACTGCCGGTGTTCAAGAATTTGTGCGGAGTATAGGCGCCCACAACCACGATATCGCCCGCCGATGCCGGGATAATCTCAGCGCCTACCGTGAAACGCGCCTCGCCGCTGCGCATGATCCAGGTTTCGGTATAGGGATGCCTGTGCAAAACGGGACCCTGCCCCGGCAGGTTATTGACCAGGATCTCACTGTTCGCATTGCTCATCGCGGGCTAAGGCGCACCCAGCCGCCAAATTGAAAGCCGCCGCGCTGACAATTTTTGTATAAACTGATCAAAATAATCCTTCAAGTACCAGTTTTTGAAGAGCGAAGATGCCACCTACGGATGCAATATACAGAGTGCATGACGAATTTCACCGAGGTGGTAGGCGGTATGGACGACAATTGCCATCGCACCGCCCAGCGTATTTTCGTTCTGCCAGTTTTGAATTGATGACAGAAGTTCTAGAATATGCTCATAACGTTTATGCAATTTTTGTTGGATTTCCTCCCATTGCTGCGGAGTGACATCGTAAATAGTTCGCCAGACTTCGCCCCAATCCACTTTCTCAACGGTTTCCTGCATCATATAGCGTTCTAGCACTTCCAGATAGAAATCAATGTGCGCCACCTGAGCGGCAATACTGGCGCAACGGGCAGAAATTGGCGTTGAGGCCTGGTCGGCGGTAATTGTGGCAAGAGTCTCAAAAAGGGAAGTGCCGGAATCTAAAAAAATCCCATGCACTTTTTCGAAAGTTTCAGTCAACAATGCGCGGTATTCCTGCTGAAAAAGCGCTACTTCGATTATTTCAGACATATTGGCTCCTTCTTTGACATGAACCCAACCAGGAGAAGAATGGTTGAACCTTCAATCTCATGTGCTCTATTGGGGGGTGGATTTAGGAATTGCGCCTGGCTCGCGCTACCATTCTTGATTATATGCCTGGCGCAGCCCTTCGATATCGATCTTGGTCATTTGCAGCATTGCCTGGGTCACCCGCTGAGCGCGCTCGGGGTCGGAGTCGTTAATCATTTCACCTAAAGCGGTGGGGATAATCTGCCACGAAACGCCGAATTTGTCGACCAGCCAGCCGCACTGGCTCGGCTTACCACCATTTTCGATTAGTTTTTCCCAGAAATAATCCACTTCCTGCTGGTCTTTGCATTCCACAAAGAAAGAAAAAGCCGGGGTGAAACCAAACTGGTGGTTGAGGCTGCTATCCATAGCGACAAAATCCTGTCCGGCGAGCGAAAAATGGGCGTGTTTGACGGTTCCTTCGATGTCGCCTTCACTGGCGGCGTAGCGTTCGATCTGTTTGATATGCGAATCTTTGAAGAGTGTGGTATAGAAACGCATGGCCTCTTCCGCCCGGCCAGCTTGTTGGCCGACAAACATGAGACAAGGAGCCATCTTTTGGGGCTGGCGATTCAGATTCAATTGCCACGAAACGCCAAATTGATCCACTAACCATCCAAATTTTTCGCTAAAGGGGTACTCGCCAAATTCCATCAAGACCCCACCGCCCGATGAGAGTTTCTCCCACAACGCATCAATTTCAGCTTCGTCCTGGCAGGTCACAAAGAAGGAAAGAGCCGGCGTAAAAGAAAATTCGGGTCCGCCGTTGAGCGCAAGAATTTCAAGACCGGCTAAGCTGAAGCTCAAGGTCAGCACCTTCTTTTCCATGCCGTGCCGGAGGTCTACGAGATAGTTGATTTCGCCCATTTTTCCGTTTTGAAAAATGGCGGTATAAAAAAGGGCCGCCTGCTCAGCCTGGTCGTCAAACCATAGATAGGGGAATATCTTGTTCAACTCTTGCTGCTCCTTTCGTTTCCATGCGTTTTGGCTGGAAAGGTTTTACTTTTTGTAAAAAGTGAAACCCGAAGACTCGATAGAACAATTCCATATACGATAATTTTAGTGCAAATTATCAAAATAAGTCAAGGGAGAATCTTGTGGATCTTCTTCTATCCGTTCATCAGAAAGGGGATAACATAAACCCCCTAGAATCGCAGAATTATTAAAACCCCACATTCGGACAATTAATCACTTTTTCACAACAGATATTTGGAAATACATGGAGCATAAAAACCAAGCAGCCAACGAAGTAGAGGCGCAAGACGCCCCTGGCCTCAAAACATCGTCAACTGCCCAGCTTCATTATCCAGCGGGTCGCTAGAGAGCAGGGTGGCGAAGCTATCGGCGGTGAGGGTGGGGTCTTGGGCCAGGCGGCGCAGATGGCGGAACTTGATTAGCCGCCGCCCGGCTTCCAGGGCGATGGGCAGGCGCGGGTCACGGCGGATTTTATAAGCGGCCAAGCCGGCGCGGCTGCCAGGCAGCACCACCACGCCCTGAGCGCCGTCGGGTAAGGGGGTGTGCAGCAGCGCCGGGCTGATGATGGCCGAGGCGATGGGGTAAAAAATGAAGGCCGGGTTTTCCCCGCTGCGCCACACCACCTGGCGATTGTTTTCACCTTCCTGAGCGTCTACCCGGAACCCCAGCTGCTCTCCCAAGCGGCGCAGCAGCGCGGTGATTTCTTGCAGGTCTCTGCGGCGGGCGGCGGGCTGGTCGGACGCGCCGATCTGCAAGACCGGCGTCTCCGCCGGTGGGCTATAAGATTGGGCGCATTCCGAAATGAGTTCCAAATCCGGAGTGAATAAACCGGTGAAAATGGCGCAGATCCGCTCGTCCAACTCATTCAAGGTCAGGTCGGTGTGTTTTTGCAAAGCGCGCACCACTTCCATCTCCACCCGGTCGGCCAGGGGCAGCGCGGCCGGGGGCTTGAACGGCGCGGCTGGGTCTTTCGCAGGCAGCAGTCCCCACAGCCCGCTTTCCACCAATCGTGTGCCGGGTGGATAATGCACGAAGCGCGATGAAGCGTTGAGGATGCGCTCCAGGTTCTTTTCGATGAGCTGCATCGCTTCCACCAACTCCGCCGGAGTCAAAGCGGGCAAGCAGCCCGCGCCGAGCAAGGCTTCGAAGGCGGCAATGTGAATGGGTAAATAGGGGGCCGGTTCGCCGCGCTGCGCCAGGTAGGCTTCCACCGCCAATTGCAGGGTGCTGCTCAGCTTTTGTTCGGAAAGGGGCCAGGGCTGAAGCGGCGCGCCAGCTTGTGGGCTGCGCCACTCGATTTGCAACTGCGCCTCGCGCTGGCGCAGCGCCAGGCTGTGCAGTGAAAAACCCGCCGTCGAGGCCGCCAGCAGCGCCGCCGAAACGAAACCGGCTTCGGCTTCGCCCATAAACGCCAGGCAAGGCAGGTTGGGCGCTAAGCGCGGCCCCAGGCTTTCGAAGGCGCTAAACAGGGCTTCAACGTGCCAGGCCCAATCGTAACGCCGCCGGCGCAGCACCGGCTTAAAGGCTGCCGCCGCCGGCCGCCCCCACAGCCAGCCCGCCCACAGCGCCGAAAGGGTCCAATAAGCCATGTTGGGTCGCGGCAGGGCCGTGAGCATCGCCCGGATGCGGGGCGCTTCCTCACCGGCATCCAGGTTCTTCATGCGGCCCTCAAACAGACACACACCGCCGCTCTCCGGGGGCTGTTCGGGCCAGGCCACGCACACCGCCGGGCCGGAGGCCGCCAGGCCCACCGGCCAATCATCCACGGCTTGCTCTAACGCGCGCCAGAGGTTTTTTTCATAAAAGCGCGTCGGGCTGGAAAGCTGGCGGGGACGCAGCCGGCCGGGGGGATCGGGCCACAACACGTTGCCTTGATCGAAGGCGGCCAGAAGCAGGGCGCTCACCCCGCGCAAGCGCGCCGCCGGCAGGCGGTCGAGCTGATTAACCAGGGTGAACAGCACATACACGGCCCGCGGCAGATAGGCGTTGAGGGCTTCTTCCACATACCCGCGGTCGGGGTCATCGATGGCAGCCACCCGCTCCAGGGCGCGCGCCTGGTGCAGGCTCGGGTTGGCAAAGCGAGCGGCCTGTTCCAGATCGTAAGGCGTGGCCGGATACACCCCGGCGGTTTGGCAAGCCGGGCAGGTGTAACGCCGCCCCGCCAGGCGTGGGGTGGACGAATTGGGTTCGCGCTCCCAAATAAAGGCTTCAGCTTCCACCAGCTGGCCGCAGGCCGCGCACGGCGTGGTATACAAGGCGCGCAAATGCGGCTCCAGGCGCTCGCCGGCTTTTTGCGAAGCCGAAAGCTCAGCCAGCGCCGTGCGCAGCGTGTCTGCCGCAGGAGGGTCGGCGTGCAATTCGATTAGGAAACGGGCAATCGGGTTGTTAGCGGCGGTGAGAACACGGTAACCGGCCCGGGCCGCCTGCACCACCAAACGCGGCGAAGCGCCAAACGGATCAATCAGCCAGGCCCCTGGCGCTAAACCGGCCTGCCGCAGCCACTCAGCGGCCACGCCATCGGCCAGGGGCGGCAGGTAGCGGCTCAGCGGACCGTAAGGGGCAGGCGGGCCGGGGTGATACATGCGGTGCGATCCTTAGGGCGTCTCCATCGTATGCAGCATCACCAGGTTGCCCACCTGGCTCACGCCAATCGGGTAGCCGCAGGTAATCACCACCTGCTGACCAGGCTGCATCCCTGGGGTAGATAGCAGGGCCTGGTTTACCACCGCCAGCATCTCTTCCATCGAATGGGCGGTCGGAACCAGGTAAGGCTGCACGCCCCAGTAAAAGTTCAACTGGCGGTAGGTTAATTCGTTGGGGGTAAAAGCCAGCACCGGCACTTGTGGGCGATGCTTTGAGACCTGCCGCGCCGAGCGCCCGGTAATGGTAAAAACCGCCAGCGCCGCCACGTTGCGATCTTGCGCCACAGAGAAAGCGGCCTGGGTAATATAATAGGTGTCATCGCCGCAGTTTTCGCTGTTAGTCACGCCCCCCCAATGCCCCCACTCTGCCAAATGCCCTTCGGCTCGCTCGGCAATCGAGGCCATCATTTGCACAGTTTGCACGGGATATTTTCCAACGGCGGTTTCGCCAGAGAGCATCACCGCGTCCGTGCCGTCGAAAATGGCGTTGGCCACATCCGAAGCTTCGGCGCGGGTGGGACGGGGGTTGGTAATCATCGACTCGAGCATTTGCGTGGCGGTGATGACGATTTTCGACTGGCGGTTGGCGGTTTCGATAATCTGTTTCTGGGCGATGGGCACATAGTCGGGCGACATCTCCACCCCCAAGTCGCCGCGCGCCACCATCACGCCGTCCGAGGCTTCCACAATCGCTTCCAGGTTGGCTAAGGCTTCGGCGCGCTCCAACTTCGCAATCACCAGAGGGCGCTGTTCGTCGGCTGGGCGATCTTGCAGGCGGCGCTCCATTTCATCGCGCAAGGCCAGGATGTCGTGCACGCTGCGCACAAAAGACACCGCCACTGCGTCCACCCCCAAGGCCAGGCCAAAAGCCAGGTCAACCATGTCTTTCGGGGTCAGGCCAGGCAGGCGAATAACCGCCCCCGGCAGGTTAACGCCTTTGTTGGGTTTAAGGATGCCGTTCAGCATCACTTCGGTGGTCACATCGCCGGAGAACTTATCAACGCCGGTGACGAGCAGCTCCAAATTGCCATCGTCCACCAAAATGCGGTTGCCCACTTTGGCGCTTTCCGCCAGGAAGGGGTAATCGATGCTAATGCGCTGGGCGGTGCCCATCACCGGCTTGGTAGTGAGGGTGAGCGATTGCCCGGCTACCAGCTCGACCGCGTTATCGGTCATCTGGCCGGTGCGAATCTTCGGCCCCTGCAAATCTTGGAGGATGGTTATGGGGCGGCCAAGCTCTCTGGCGATGCTGCGCAGGTTATTATAGACAGCGGCGTGAACTTCGTGCGTACCGTGCGAGAAGTTAAGCCGCGCCACATCTACCCCATTTTGGAGCAGCAGGCGCAGCGTTTTTTCATCCTGGCTGGCAGGCCCAATCGTGGCGACAATCCGGGTATGGCGACTCATGCGATAATTCCTCCCGATGATGATGAATAGATTATACAGCAGAGTCTGGCGGCGGGGGCGGACGATTATGAGATCATGTTAGCCATGCGCGAACCCATAAAGAAAAACTTTTGGGGTATAATTTTTGCGCCAAAGGAGAATGTATGATGAATTTTGAAGGTAAAGTGGCAGTAATTACAGGCGGGCGGCGCGGCATCGGGCGGGCGATTGCCGAGGGCCTGGCCCAAGGCGGCGCATCGGTGGTTATTGGCGACCGCACATGCGAAGAATCGGAATGCACCGCGGCCGAAATTAGCCAGGCCGCCGGCGTAAAAGCCATTGGCGTATGCCTGGATGTCGCCAGCCTGGCGAGCGCCCAGGGGTTAGTTGAACGCACTCTGGCGGAATTTGGGCGCATCGATATCCTGGTCAACAATGCGGGCGTCACCCGCGATACCCTGATTATGCGCATGGAAGAAGCCGACTGGGACGCCGTGCTGGATGTAAACCTTAAAGGCGCCTGGAACTGCTGCAAAGCCGCCGTGCGCCCGATGATGAAACAGCGCTATGGGCGCATCGTCAACATCTCATCCGTTTCCGGGTTGGCGGGGCAAGCCGGGCAAACCAACTATTCGGCCTCCAAAGCCGGGCTAATCGGCCTCACCAAAGCCCTGGCCCGCGAAGTGGCCTCCCGCAATATCACCGTAAACGCGGTGGCGCCGGGCTTTATCCCCACCGCGCTAACCATGGATTTACCTGCCGACCTCAAAGATGGTATGATGAAGCTCATTCCCCTGGGCCGCTGGGGCAAGCCCGAAGAAGTGGCCGCCGCAGTGACCTTCCTGGCATCCGACCAGGCCGCCTACATCACCGGGCAAGTGCTTTCGGTGGACGGCGGAATGATGATGATGTAAATTGTTGGAGAGATAAGGATGAATGATCCTATTACGCAAAGTTATGAGAGCGGCGGCGCTACGACCATCGCCCCAGAAGTGCTCTTAACAATTATTCAACTCACTACCCGCAGTATCCCCGGCGTGCATCATCTCAGCAGCTTGCCCAACAGCATGGCGCGCCTGTTCAAACGCGGTTATGGCGATGGCGTGGGCATTGACATTGTGGACGATCAAGTCTACGTAGATCTTTACCTGGTGCTAGATCGGGATGTCAATATTCGAGATGTGGGCCGCCGCGTCCAAACCGGTGTGGCCCGCGCCATCTCGGAAATGCTGGGCATGAATGTGGGAAGGGTAAATATTCACGTAGAAGATATTGATTATTCAGATTTGGCGTCTAATAACGTTGATAAAGGTGAAAAGGCATAGTGGTTATGAAGTCGCGCACCAAAGCACGCGCTATTGCCTTGCAAACCTTGTACGAAATCGACTTGACCAGTCATCTACCTGGTGTGGTGCTGGAGGAGCGTTTAATCGACGCCGACCTGGACAAGGAACTTTGTGAATTCGCTCGCCAGATTGTGGTTGGCGTGGCGCCGCTGTTCACCACCCTGGATCAGTTTATCGCCGAACACGCCTCCGAATGGCCGCTAGACCAGGTTGCGACGATTGACCGGAACATCTTGCGCATTGCGCTGTGGGAATTTGCCGTGTATGGGGGCACGCCGATCAAGGTGGCGATTAACGAAGCGGTAGAGCTAGCTAAGTTTTACGGATCGGACAGCACACCGCGCTTTGTGAACGGCGTATTGGGCAGCCTGGCGGCGCAGCAAAACGAAATTCAGACCGCCCTTCGGGCGGCCATCGCCGCGCAAGAAGCCGCCCTGCGCAACCCACCGCCCCCACCGCCATCCCCTTCACCGCTTAACCCGTAGCCCGATATGGAATTTCTCGGCATCGGCCCACTTGAATTATTCGCCATCATCATCGTGGCCCTGATTTTCCTCGGCCCGCGCGACATGGTTAAAGCCGGACGCACTTTAGGCAAGTTCCTGCGCAGCGTGGTCACCTCGCCCACCTGGGCGGCCATTCGACAAACCGGACGTACCATCAAAACCCTGCCCACCACGCTTATGCGTGAAGCTGGGGCCGACGAGATAGCCGCAGATTTAAAACAAGTAAGCAGCGACCTGAATAAGCAAACCGCCATGCTGCAATCGCTGAAAAACCAAACCGGCCGCGAGATAAAACAGGGATTGAACAGCGCCGGAGAAGAACTCTCGGCCTGGACGACGCCGGCTCCGCCGGCAGGGCCAAGCATTGCCCCGCCCAACATATCCACCCGCCCGCCCGGCTATGCGTCTGAACCGCCCATCATTGTGCCAACGCCCGAAGAAGGCGGCGCGGCGGTCTATCCCGCTCCGCCGGCTGCTGCAGCGCCCGACCCTGTGCGCACAACAGTTTATCCCGCTCCTGGAGCGATTCCCAAGCCTGCCGCCAACCCTGCAACGCCTCCGCCGGCTTCATCGCCGCCTGCTGAGGGCGGCGCGGCGATCTTCCCATCGACCACCATCCCATCCACCGGCGCAGACGCCTCACCAGCGTCCGCTTCCTCCACCGGCGACTTACCTCCCATGCCGGACGCCCCATGAAACGCACCCTGCGCCGCTTGTGGCGCATCATCAGCTTCCCATTTCGCGCCTTCTTCTGGGTTATTCGCATCCTGGCGCGCGGCTTACATAACCGCATTGTAGAAATCCGCGAATTCTTCTCCAGCGAAGTGGACGATTCACCGGTGGGCGAGGCCCTAGGCAAGGCGTTTAACCAACCCGGCGACATACTCATCCACCTCGACGCATTGCGCAAGCACCTACTGCGCGCCGTCGTCGTCCTGCTAATCACCACCTTCCTCTCGTTTACCTTTTTCGAGCAGATTATGGGATTCCTCACCGTGCCGCTTAAAGGCGGCATGGCCTCGTTGGTGGCAATTGAGGTGACCGAGCCGATTGGCACGGTGATGCGCGTTTCGTTGTTCGTGGGCTTTGCGTTGGCTTTCCCCTATATTGCCCTGGAACTATGGTTGTTTATTGCCCCAGGGCTTAGCCGCCAGGCTCGTATCTGGGGCCTGGTGGGCATTCCCATCGGCACACTGTTCTTTATCGGCGGCATGGCGTTTGCCTATTATGTGATGATGCCCACCGCCTTGCCATTTTTGCTCAATTTCATGGGCATCACCACCATCCCACGCCCATCCAACTATGTCAAGTTCATCACCAGCCTGCTGTTTTGGATAGGCCTATCATTTGAATTTCCTCTGGTGATCTTCCTGGCCGCAAAAATGAGATTGGTGCATGCCCGCCAGTTGCTCAGCCAGTGGCGCCTGGCGATTGTCGCCATCGCCGTGATCGCCGCCATGGTGACCCCTACCGTCGATCCGGTAAACATGGGCCTGGTAATGCTGCCCATGTCTGGATTGTACTTTCTCAGCATCTTACTGGCCTGGATTGCCCGGCCGGGTGATTAACCTCCGCCAATTTACGCCGGCGCAAGTTCGTGAAGATGATCGGTCTTGAGGGGCTGTATGGAAACCTTATCAACCACGCTGCATGCGCAAGACCCCCGCTATCAATCCAACGCCGCCTATCATCGCGGCCTGGCCGAGACGCTGCACGCCCACATCAACCTGGTGCGCCAGGGCGGCGAGGCCAAATACCAGGAGCGCCAAAAAGAGCAAGGGAAGCTGAATGTGCGCGAGCGCATCGACCGCCTGCTCGACCCCGGCTCGCCTTTTTTGGAACTCTCTCCCCTGGCCGCTCACGGTATGTATCGCGACCAGGCCCCTGGAGCGGGCATCGTTACCGGCATCGGGCGGGTGGCCGAGCGCGAGGTGATGATCGTCGCCAACGACGCCACCGTCAAGGGCGGCTCCTATTTCCCGCTTACCGTCAAAAAACACCTGCGCGCCCAAGAGATCGCCGAACAGAACGCCCTGCCGTGCATCTACCTGGTCGATTCTGGTGGGGCGTTTCTCCCAATGCAAGATGAAGTTTTTCCCGACGCCCAGCACTTCGGGCGCATCTTCTATAACCAGGCGCAAATGAGCGCCAAGGGCATCCCCCAAATTGCGGTGGTGATGGGGTCTTGTACCGCGGGCGGGGCCTATGTGCCGGCCATGAGCGACGAGGCCATCATTGTGCGCGGCTCCGGGACGATCTTCCTGGGCGGGCCGCCGCTGGTTAAAGCCGCCACCGGCGAGGATGTTAGCGCCGAGGAGCTAGGCGGGGCCGATGTGCACACCCGCCTTTCGGGTGTGGCCGACCACCTGGCCGAAGACGACGAACACGCCCTGGAGCTGTGCCGGGGCATCATCGCCGGGCTGCCCAGCCGCCGCGCGGCGCAGATCATGCTCGACCAGCTCGACCTGGCCGCCCCCGAAGACCCGCGCTACCCCGCCGAAGAGCTGTACGGCCTCTTACCGCAAAGCTTTCGCGAAAGCTACGACGCCCGCGAAATCATCGCCCGCCTGGTGGATGGCTCGCAGTTCCGCGAGTTCAAGGCCCGCTATGGCGCCACCCTGGTGACCGGCTTCGCCCGCATCTACGGTTACCCGCTGGGCGTTATCGCCAACAACGGCGTGCTGTTTTCGGAAAGCGCCCTGAAAGGGACCCACTTTATCGAGCTTTGCCAGCAGCGCGGCGTCCCGCTGCTGTTTTTGCAAAATATCACCGGTTTTATGGTGGGCAAAGAATACGAACAACGCGGCATCGCCAAAGATGGGGCCAAGCTGGTGCATGCCGTAGCCACCGCCACCGTGCCCAAGCTGACGGTGGTGGTGGGTGGATCGTTTGGGGCGGGCAACTACGGTATGGCCGGGCGGGCCTACAACCCGCGCTTCTTGTGGATGTGGCCTAACGCTCGCATCAGCGTGATGGGCGGCGAACAGGCTGCCAACGTGCTGCTCACCATCAAGCAAGACCAACTGGCGCGCGAAGGTCGCCCCTTGCTAGACGCCACCGACGCCGAGAAGTTTTGCCAACCGGTTTTGGATAAATACGAAACCGAAGGCAGCCCGTATTACTCCACCGCCCGCTTGTGGGACGATGGCATCCTCGACCCCGTCGAAACGCGCACCGTGTTGGGGCTGGCGCTGAGCGTAACCCTCAACGCCCCACGCCCCGAAGGGGGCTTTGGCGTGTTTCGCATGTAGACGCGAAAGGCCGGCAGTGCATGTTTAGAAAAATCCTGATTGCCAACCGGGGAGAGATCGCCGTGCGCGTCTTACGGGCCTGCCGCGAGATGGGGGTTCGCAGCGTGGCGGTGTACTCGGAGGCCGACGCCGCCGCCCTACACGTGCGCATGGCCGACGAAGCCTACCTGATCGGCCCCGCCGAAGCGCTGCAATCGTACCTCGACCCAGAGCGCATCATCCAGGCGGCGCGGGCGGCCCGCGCCGACGCCATCCACCCTGGCTATGGCTTTCTATCCGAAAACGCCGCCTTCGCCGAGGCCGTTCAGCAAGCCGGGCTGACCTTCATTGGCCCGCCGCCGGCTGCCATTCGCGCTATGGGAGATAAGGCCGCGGCTCGCGCCGTGGCCCAGGCGTCTGGTGTGCCCGTTACCCCCGGCTATCAGGGCCTGGACGATGATGACGCCCTACTCCAGGCCGCCCAAAGCTTAGGGGGCTGGCCGTTGTTGGTAAAGGCCGCCGCCGGCGGGGGCGGCAAGGGCATGCGCGTGGTACAAAACGCCGCCGGTCTACCCGAAGCCATTGCATCTGCGCGGCGCGAAGCCCAACACGCTTTCAAAGATACGCGCCTGATCCTGGAACGCTATATTCAAAACGCCCACCACGTGGAATTTCAGATTTTAGGCGATGAGCATGGCAATATGGTGCACGTTTTCGAACGCGAGTGTTCGGTGCAGCGCCGCCACCAGAAGATCATCGAAGAAAGCCCCTCCCCGCTGCTCGACGACGCCCTGCGCCAACGCATGGGAGCCGCCGCCGTAAGCGCCGCCCAAGCCGCCGGCTACACCAACGCCGGAACGATTGAATTTATCATCGACCCCGACACGCGCCAGTTTTACTTCCTGGAAATGAACACGCGCTTACAGGTGGAACACCCCATCACCGAACTGATTAGCGGACTAGACCTGGTGCAGTGGCAGATTCGCATCGCCGCCGGGCAGCGCCTGCCCTTCACCCAGGCTGATCTGCACGCCCGCGGCCACGCCATCGAGTGCCGGCTGTACGCCGAAGACCCTGCCAACGGGTTTCTGCCCGCCACCGGAACCCTGCTGCGCTTTATCGAACCCAAAGGCCCTGGTGTGCGCGTCGATTCGGGTGTGGGCAGCGGCGACGCTATCAGTATTCATTACGACCCCCTCATCGCCAAGCTGGTTGTATACGCCGAAGATCGCCCCACAGCCATCCATAAGATGCTGGCCGCGTTGGGCGAGACGGTGCTGCTGGGATTAACTACCAATATCCGCTTTTTGCAAGATGTGCTCAGCGACGAGGCCTTCCAATCGGGGCAGGCGCATACCACCTGGGTGGAACAGCGCTTTGCCGGGTGGCAGCCGCCGCGCTGCGCCCTGCCGCCCGAAGCCTTGATCGCCGCCGCCCTCACCCACTTGCAAGGCGACGGCCTGGGCGCGCCTGGGGGAGGCGTTCCCGGCGCAGGTGAAACTGCCGCCAATCAACCGGCCCGCCCCGATCCGTTTAGCCCCTGGCGGCTGGGCAACGCTTTTCGAAATGGGGAGGGCTAACCCATGCGTTTCCGCTACGAATTTGATGGAGCCGTTCACGAAATCGACCTGGCGCGCCAGGGCGAAACCTACCAGGCCAGCGTTGACGGTACGCCCTACACGGTCGAAGTCCTCAGCAACCGACCCGGCGAGCTAACTTTGCGCCTGGATGGCCGTCCGGTGCGCATCTATTGGGCTAACACCTCCGAGCAGCGCTGGCTGTCGGTGGACGGCTGCACCTATTGCCTGGAGAAACCGCGCAGCCTGGCGCGTCGCCGGGCGGAAACCCAGGCCGAACAACGTCTGCGCGCCCCCATGCCCGCCCAGGTGCGCCTGATCGAGGTAGAACCCGGTCAGGCCGTTGAAGCCGGGCAAACCCTGTTGGTGCTGGAAGCCATGAAGATGGAAATTCGGCTGACAGCAACGCGCCCAGCCGTGATCAAAAGTGTGCCGGTGCAGGTGGGTGAAACCGTGGCAAAAGATCAACTGCTAATTGAATTGGAGTAAACATGCCGGGAAAATATTTCGATGACCTTTCCGTAGGGCAAACCTTCCGCCACAAGCTGGGGCGCACCATCACCGAAGCCGATAATGTGCTCTTCTGCGCCCTCACCCTGAATACGCAGCCTTTGCATATTAACGAGGATTTCGCCGCCTCCACGCAATTCGGGCAGCGCATCGTCAACGGCATCTTCACCATGGGCCTGGTTGTCGGCCTGACCGTGGGCGAACTGACCGAAGGCACCATTGTGGCCAACCTGGGCTACGCCAATGTATCCCACCCCCAGCCGGTATTCCACGGCGACACCCTCTACGCTGAGACGGAAGTGTTGGAAAAGCGCCCATCAAAATCGCGCCCCAACTGCGGCATTGTGCGCCTGAAGCACACCGGCAAGAAACCCGATGGAACCGTTGTGATCGAATTAGAACGCACGGTGCTATTCCTAAACAAACCCACCACAAACACGGAGTAAATGCTTATGCACGCCCGCAGAGCCTTGTTATATATGCCCGGAGACGACCTGCGCAAGATCGAAAAAGCCGCCGCTTCTGGCGTGGACTGCGCTTGCATGGATATGGAAGATGGCGTGGCCCTCAACCGCAAACTGGACGCAAGAGCTACAATCTTACAGGCGCTGCGCACCCTCGATTTTGGGCGCACCGAACGGCTGGCGCGCATCAACGCCGTGGGCAGCGGCTGGGAGGCGGACGACCTGGCCGGGGTGCTGCCCGGCCACCCCGACGGCATCGTTATCCCCAAGGTGGATTCTGCTGGGCAAGTGCAATGGGCGTCGCAAATCATCGCCGATTTCGAAACCGCGCAAACCTGGCCTGCGGGAGGCATTAAGCTCTTGGTGGTAGTGGAGACCGCCCTGGGCATCGTCAACTTGAAAGAAATCGCCTCCGCCGACGCCCGCCTGGAAGCGATCATCTTTGGCGCAGAGGATTTCGCCGGGGATGTAGGCGCTAAGCGCACTCCCCAAGGCTGGGAGGTGTTCTACGCCCGCAGCACGGTGGTAACCCACGCTGCGGCCTACAATCTCCAGGCCATCGACATGGTGCATATCGACTTTCACGACACCGAAAGCCTGCGCCGCGAGAGCCTGCAAGGGGCCGGCATGGCCTTTAGCGGCAAGCAGATCATCCACCCCAATCAAATCGCCCCGGTGCAAGCGGCCTTTACTCCCAGCGATGAGGCCATAGCCGCCGCTCAGCGCGTCATCCAGGCCATGCACGACCACCAGGCCATCGGCATAGGGGCCTTTGCCCTGGATGGAAAGATGATCGACGCCCCAATTATCAAAGGCGCCGAACGTGTGCTGCAGTTAGCCCAGGCCGCGGGTAAAATATAGGAACGAATCTTGCATCTTCCCACTTGGGGAACCCGCCGCTTATGTTTCGAACCCGCTTCATTTCACTGATTGTGCTCATCGCTTTGCTGTCAAACCTGGCCGGCTGCAACATGCCCCAATGGGCCGGCGGGCCGGCCCCGGCTGCGGCCACGCCGGTCACGGCCCCGCCGGTGGCCCAAGCTGCACAAACATTAATCACCTTCCGCGCTCTGGCTCCCGCCAACACTCCGGAAGGATTAGTTTACCTGACGCTGCTAGACGAGATCACCGGCCTGGCGCTAAACACCGATCCATACCCGATGGAGCCGCTGCCCCACCCCGACCCCACCACGCCACAGGCCTTCTTCCTCACCCTGCCGTTTCCAATCGGATCACGCCTGGCGTATCGCTATGAGCGCGATCTGGGCGGAGTGCGGGTTTCCGAGCACATCTCGGATGGCACGCAAACGCGCTACCGCACACTGATGGTGCAGAACCAGGCGGTGGTGGAAGATGTAATCAGCCGCTGGACCGACACCGCCTTCACCGGGCCAACCGGGCGTATCCAGGGCCAGGTCACCTCGCAAGCCGACGGCGCAGCTGTGGCGAATGCGATTGTGTTTGCCGGCGGTATGCAGACCTTCACCGCCGGCGACGGTTCCTTCTTACTCGAAGGGCTGCCTCCCGGCACACATCATCTGGTGATAGAGGCGTTAGATGGCGCATTTGAGACTTTCCAGCAGGGGGCGCGCGTGGCGGCGCTTTCCACTACGCCAGTGACGGTGCAAATGCAGCCGGCGCGCCTGGTTAACGTTGTCTTTGTGGTCACCCCGCCGGCGGGCACACCGCCCATTGTGCCGCTGCGCATGGCCGGCAGCCTTTACAACCTGGGCAACAGCTTTGGCAATTTACGCGGCGGCTTGAGCAGCGTGGTAGACCGTATGCCGGTTCTCAAAACCTTGCCCGATGGCCGATATACCATCACCCTGCCGCTGCCGGTGGGGCGCGAGATCAAGTATAAATACACCCTGGGGGATGGTTTTTGGAACGCCGAACATCAGAGCGATGGGACGGTGCGGCTGCGGTCGTTCATCGCCCCCGAACAGACCGTGCTGGTGGAAGATCGGATCGACGCCTGGGGAAGCGGCGGCGGCCCGCTTACCTTTGACGTGCAGGTAGAAGCCCCCCTCCCGCCGGGTGAATTTGTGTCCATCCAGTTCAATCCGCTGATTGGCTGGACCGAACCGCTGCCCATGTGGAACCTGGGCGGCGGAAGGTGGGGGTATATCTTATACGGGCCGTTGAACCTGCCCGGCAACTTTAGCTATCGCTACTGCCGGAACAACCAATGTGGCGTGGCCGATGACGATCAGACCCCCGGTTTATACGGCGCGGGGCGTGAGTTAAAAATCAGCGGGCAGCCCCAAACCGCCTCCGGGACAATTGGCGGTTGGATCGGCTGGAAACCCCTGCCGCCTCCCACCGACCCGGCAGTGAATATCGACACCGCCGCCAGTCGCGGCCCCGATTTCATGGCCGGAACCGCTCTCAGCCCGGCATATCACCCCTCCTTCAATCGCCTCCTGCCCGAAGCCTTCCAAGAGATGGCCGCGGCGCATGCTAACTGGGTGACGCTGACCCCCACCTGGAGCTATGGCCGCTCTGCCCCCGGCAACACCCCACCCGACCTGGCCCCCATCGCAGGGCAAGATGCGCTGTGGCCCGACCTGCTGGCGCAAGCTCAAGCCGCTCAGAGCGCCGGCTTGCAAGTGGCCCTGTTCCCCACCCCACGCATGAATCTGCCGCTGGATCAATGGTGGGCCGACGCCGCCCGCGACGACCCCGGTTGGTGGCCGGTCTGGTTCGATCAATATGGCGAGTTTATCCTGCATAACGCCGCCCTGGCATCGCAAACCCAGGCGCAAGCGCTTATTTTGGGCGGCGATTGGCTGCTGCCCGCCTTGCCGAACGGAAAGCTGTTCAACGGGCAGCCTTCTGGCGCGCCGGAGGATGCCGAGCAGCGCTGGCGCAGCCTGATTGCCGAAGTGCGCAGCCGCTTTAACGGGCAGCTGCTGTGGGCGCTGTCGGATACGTCCATCACCACGCCGCCGCCATTCATCGACGCGCTGGATCAGCTTTACCTGGTTCTATCCCTCGATGCGGGCGAGACGTTCGATCAGCGGCTTGGGCTGTCGCTGCCGGGCTGGTTAGACGGGGTGGCCTGGCCGGTGCAGCTGACCCTGCAAAAGCCGGTGGTGCTGGCTTTAAGCCTGGCGAGCGGCGACGATTTCGCGTCTCAATCTGCTGCGTATGACCAGGCCCTGCAAGCTGCGGCGGCGCACGATTGGATCAGCGGAGTATTCAGCGCCGGGATGTATCCCGCCGCCCACTTGCAAGACGCCGGCCCCAATATCTATGGCAAACCGGCCCAAGCGCTGCTAGAAGCCTGGTTCGCCGCCCTGCGCGCCCCGTAAGCGACTGCGCCATCCAGAGCGTATTTTGAAGCCCATGCCCAAGTCCCCCATTATTGTACTGATTTCCGCCAATTCTGAATGGCGTGCGATTGAAAGACTGTTTTCACAAGCCGACTCCAGCGCCGCGTCCTTTGATATAACCGCCGGTGAGGCGCCGCCCGTTGAGCCAACGCCTATCAAGGCGCCGCCCTTCGAGGTGACGCCCTTCGGCGCAACCTTTGAGGTTGATCTGGAGGGAAAAACGTTCCGATTTTTGCAAAGCGGTTGGGGAAAAATCGCCGCAGCAGCTTCGACACAGTACGCCATCGATACCTACCACCCCGATCTGCTCATCAACCTGGGCACTTGCGGCGGCTTCGCCGGGCGCATCGAGCGCGGCGATATCGTGCTGGCCGAAAAGACGATTGTTTACGACATTATCGAGCAGATGGGTGATTTTGACCAGGCCATCGCCCACTACACCACCGATCTTGATCTCAGTTGGCTGCCTTCGCCCACGCCGCTGCCGGTCATGCGCACCCTGTTGGTGAGCGGCGACCGCGACCTGGTGGCGGAAGAAATCGCCCACCTGGCGCAGCATTATGGCGCGGTGGCAGGGGACTGGGAATCGGGGGCGATTGCCTGGACGGCCGCCCGCAACCAGGCGCGCCTGCTCATTCTGCGCGGCGTCACCGACCTGGTGAGCGCCGAAGGCGGCGAGGCGTATGGCAACGTGGCGCTTTTCCACCAATCGGCGTTCGAGGTCATGCAGCGCCTGGTGGCCGGCCTGCCAGGATGGGCGGCCGGTTTCTAGAACACCGCCACCCGCCGACAAACCCAGGTCACTAAGCCCGTCCGCCGGTTGGATGTGCGCCTGCGCCTTTCGAAACCGGGGGAGGTTCCCTCAGCTTGCGCCCACCGCCGCCGTGAAACTGGGCAGGGTGGGCGGAAGGTTAAAATCCGCGCCAGCGAGATCGTTTAATTTCTCATAAGCCCCGGTTTCCTGGTAAACTATTCTTGACCCGGAATATACCGGTTGATAGGCTTGTAGAACGGGGCAACGCCTTGAGGATAACTAACTATCAGGAGATACCTGGATATGTTGACCAAAATTCGGGGGCCTTTATTTATTTACCTGAGGTTTCACGCCTTCACCCCACACCCGACGATCCGCACATGCGGCGCGGCCCCCGAACTACGCTCCGAAGGACTACCCCCGCAGTTAAGCCGCCGGCGTCACGCCCTGCCACAAGCTTCTTTCGATGCGTCCACCATGCTCGCCCTGTCACCAGCTTGGATAGATCTCCCTGAGCGGTAAGCAGCCCCATCAGCCCGCTCGCCGCAAATAGAAATTTTGAATCCGCATGGAAAGTAAAGCCTCCAGGCAAGCGTCAGGTGAAGCCGGGCGGCTTTCGAATCGATCTTAATCGCAGATGGTTGGTATCCGGAAAGAGGTCTCTATGCAACCGATCCTCAAAATTGACCTTACCACGCAGGAAATCAGTTCATATATCATCCCCGAAGAATGGGAGCAAGATTTCCTGGGCGGGGCGTCGCTGGCGGCGCGCATTTTATACGATCACCTCAGCCCCCACCTCGACCCGCTGGCTCCCG
This sequence comes from uncultured Anaerolinea sp., assembly GCA_964531975.1. Lineage (GTDB taxonomy): Bacteria > Chloroflexota > Anaerolineae > Anaerolineales > UBA4823 > RBG-16-57-11. The sequence goes on from CAZHFU010000003.1 coordinate 129,728, forward strand.
CAGCGCCGCTGCTCTTCTTAAACGGGCCACTATCGGGCACGTCTGGCCCGGCGGTGGGACGGTTTGTGATTTGCGGACGCTCACCGGCCACCCGCTTGTGGGGCGAATCGAACTGCGGCGGCTTTTGGGGGCCGGAACTGCGGATGGCCGGTTTTGACGGGGTGTGGATTACCGGCCAGGCCGCCGCGCCGGTGTACATCTGGATCCAAGACGGCGGCGTTGAGATTCGCCCGGCGGCTCATTTGTGGGGCCTCGACACCTACCAAACCCAGCAAGCCGTTCAAAATGAACTGGGAGCGGGCCAGGTGCGCGTGGCCTCCATTGGCCCCGCCGGCGAGGCGGCCCTTCCCTTTGCCCTGATCTTAGTGGATCATGGACGGGTAGCGGGACGCACCGGCATGGGGGCTGTGATGGGTTCTAAGAACCTAAAGGCGGTGGCGGTGCAAGGCCACGGCAAAGCGCCCGTGGTAGACATCGAGAAGTACACCCCGCTGCGCTCAGAAGCCAACCGACAACTGCGCGCCGATGCCATGACCCAGGTGCTGCGGGAACTTGGCACAGCCGGCGCAGCCGAATACCTCGACTACCTGGGTGAAATGCCCAAGCGCTATTTTCAAGATGGCGCCTTTGAAGAAGAGCTAAAGGTCTCCGGGTCTCATATCAAAGAAACCATTTTGACGGGAGTATCCGCCTGCCATGCCTGTGTGATTGCCTGCGGACGGGTGGTGACCTTGCCAGACGGCCAAAAGCGCAAAGGCCCAGAATATGAAACCCTGATGGGTTTTGGCCCCAACCTTAAGCTTAATGACGCCGTGTTCGCCACGCGCATGGGCGAGCTGTGCGACCGCTATGGCATGGATGTGATTAGCCTGAGTGGGACGATAGGTCTGGCGTACAGGCTGTATGACATAGGGAACATCACCACCGCCGACACCGACGGGCTGGAGCTAACCTGGGGAAACCCCCAGCCGGTGGAGCCGCTCATTCATCAGACGGTGCGCCGCCAGGGTTTTGGCGCCCACCTGGCGGAAGGCGCCCTTTCGCTGGGCCAGCGATTTGGCGCCCCCGATGAGGCGGTGCAGGTCAACGGCCTGGAAGCCGCCTATCACGACCCACGCGGCGCATCGGGCATGGCATTGGTTTACGCCACCTCGCCGCGCGGCGCATGTCATAACCAATCGGATTACTTCTTCGTGGATATGGGCCAGGTGGAGTCGAGCCTGGGGCTGGAGTTTTATGATCGCCATGCCGGGGCTGAGAAGGCCGCCAACGTAGCAATCCACCAGAATTGGCGCACCCTGTTTAACGCCATGGTGATGTGTATTTTCGCCAACGTCTCGCCCGAAACCGTGCTTGCTCTGATCAACGCCGCCTGCGGCTACGATTGGGACGTTGCTACGATGCTGCGCTGCGGTGAACGCGGCTGGAATATGAAGCGCCTGGTGAATATACGCCTGGGGCTGACCCGCGCCAACGACACGCTCCCGAAAGCCTTTCTGCGCCCTTATAGCGACTGCCGCCGGCGCGAAGAACTGAGCTGCACCGTCGATTTTAGTGATATGTTTGAGGCCTACTATGCCGCCCGCCAGTGGAACCCAGAAACGGGTTTCCCCAGCCCACAGAAATTAGCCCAATTGAACCTGGATTTCGCTGCCTTATGAACCTTCTCCCCTTCTTTTCCCACCACGTTCGCCCACCCCGCCAAAAGCGGGCTGCCTGGCTAAGGCAAGCATTCATTATCGGGGCGCTGCTCGCCGTCGTTCTGCTTGCGCTGCCGGCGGCCGGCTGCAGCCCGGCCCCCACTTCGCCCCCTGGCGCGCCTCAAATCTCGCCGCCAGGCGCGCCGGCTGGGGAAGCTCCGGAAATCGAACCGTTAGCCATCCCCCTGACGGGGCCGCTGAGCGAAGCCAAAGCTGAAATCTCCGGCCTGGCATGGTACAGCGATACGTTAATTATCCTGCCCCAATACCCCCAACGCATGTCGAACCAGACGGCGGGAGCGGTGTTTGGGCTGCGGCGCGCTGAGATTGAAGCGTTCATCGCCGGTCGGCGCAACGGCCCACTCACCCCCTTCGAGATCCCCCTGGAGAGCGGGGGGGTAGAGCGCCTGGCGACGCGTTTCGAGGGCTACGAAGCCATCGCATTCTACGAGCAGCAAGCCTTCCTGGCAATTGAAGCGCGCCAGGGTGGAGAGATGACCGGCTACCTGGTGCGCGGCGAAATCGCTCCCGATCTGAGCCGCCTGACGCTCGACCCGGCCACGCTCACGGCCAATCCGCTGCAGGCCCAGTTCGACAACCAGAGTGATGAAGCCCTGCTCATCGACGGACAAATGCTGCTGGCCCTTTATGAAGTCAACGGGCAGACATTGAACCCGCAGCCCCATGCCTCGCAGTTCGATTTGAACTTGCAGCCTCAGCCCGACTTGCCCTTTCCTCATCTTGAGTATCGCCTCACCGACGCCACCGCGCCGGATGCGCAAGGCCGCTTTTGGGTGATGAATTACTTTTACCCCGGCGATAGCGAGCTAAAACCCGCCGTTGACCCACTGACCGAGAAATACGGGCCAGGGGCAACGCATCGCAAATCTCAGGTGGTTGAACGCCTGGTAGAACTGCAGATTACCCCACAGGGCATCCAACTCGTGGACCGCGCTCCCATCCTCTTGCAGTTGAGCGCCGAAGGCGAAGCGCGCAATTGGGAGGGGCTGGTGCGCTTACCCGGCCTGGGCTTTATTATTGCCACCGATAAATTCCCCTCCACGATCCTGGCGTTTGTTCGAGCAGAGGATTAAACCTTCGACGGCGGAATTGTTTTCGATAAAGAGGTCAAGAATGGTAATGAAATATGTTAGCGTAAGCCAAATGCAGAGCATTGAACGGGAAGCCGACGCCAAGGGCTTCTCGTATGCGCAGATGATGCAAAAGGCGGGCCAAAACCTGGCCGATGTTCTGATTGAAAATTACGAATTTATGGCCGAAGAAGGCGTCCTGGCGTTGGTAGGCGCTGGCAACAACGGCGGCGACGCCCTGGTGGCGCTGACGCGATTGAGCGAAGCAAACTGGGGCACGGCGGCCATCTTGCTGCGCCCCCGCCCAGGCGATGATCCGGTGGGCGAAGCCTACCGCCTCAAGGGCGGCAAGATTTATGATTTTAGCGCCGGCATAGACGAGGCAAAGCTGAGCAACCTGCTGAGCGAACATGCCATCTTACTTGACGGTGTATTGGGCACCGGGGCGCGCCTGCCGCTTAAGCCCGAACTGGCCGCCCTAATGGCGCAGATTAAGCAAGCGGTGAAAAACGCCCAGTTCCCTGTCACCGTGATCGCCGTGGATTGCCCATCCGGCATGGACTGCGATAGCGGAAAAACTGCACCAGAAACCCTGAAGGCCGAGCGCACCATCACCATGGCAGCCATTAAGCAAGGGATGCTTACCTTTCCTGCAAACAGCTATTGTGGAGAGATCGACGTGGTGGGCATTGGCCTGCCTGAAGACGGCAAAACCTTAGACGCCTGGCAAGCAATCAAGAGCTTTGTGCCCGACCAGGCATGGGTTCACGACCATCTCCCGGCCCGGCCCGATGACGCGCATAAAGGCACGTTTGGCACGGCGCTGGTTGTGGGCGGGTCGCAAGCCTACACGGGGGCGGTGTGGTTGTGCGGTCAAGCCGCCTATCGGATTGGGGCAGGGTTGGTGAGGCTGGCCGTGCCGCGTTCGCTGCATCCGGCGCTGGCGGGGGTGTTCCCAGAAGCCACCTGGGAACTCTTGCCGGAAGAGGAAGGCTTTATTAGCCAGGCAGCCGCTAAGCAGGCGCGCCAGGCCATGGAACACGCCACTGCTCTGGTAATCGGCCCCGGCTTTGGTCTGCACGCCAGCAGCCAGAGCTTCCTCGATGCGCTGCTGCCTATCGAAGACAGCCAGGACAACCCCGCCGGTCAGGCCAGCCCATCTGCACTACCACCCGCCGTCATCGACGCCGACGGGTTAAAACTATTGGCGCGCTTGAAAGACTGGCCGAAGCGTCTGCCGCCAGGCAGTGTGCTTACCCCCCACCCGGGGGAAATGGCGCTGATTACAGGGCTGTCGCGCGAGCAAATTCAGGCCGACCGGTTAGGCGTAGCGCGGCGCTTTAGCCAAGCCTGGGGGCATGTGGTGGTCTTAAAGGGGGCCTTTACGATCATTGCCGAACCAGGTGGAGCCACTGCGGTCATCCCAGTGGCGTCGGCGGCGCTGGCTCGCGCTGGCACGGGCGATGTGCTGGCCGGCCTGGTTGGCGGGCTGCGCGCTCAAGGAGCGCCAGGTTTTGAAGCCGCAACAACGGCGGCCTGGATCCATGCCCACGCCGGCTTACAAGCCGCCGCCGAGCACGGCAGCCAGGCTTCGGTGTTAGCCGGCGATCTGCTGCCGGCGGTCATCACTATCTTGAGCGATTTGTAAGGGAATCAAAACACCGGCACGCAAATGGCGCACATTCCCTCGATCATCAAGGGTGTGCGCCTTGCATGCCGGCGGAGCGAACGCGCCGGATTACTCGGCGTCGATTTTCGGCAAATCGCTGCGCTTAGGCAGCTTTTCCTGCAATTCCGAAGCCTTCTCCATCGCTGCCTTGGAAAGATCATCGGCGCGCATTTTGAGGTCGTCTAAGGCGGCTGCAGCGCGGGTGCGGGCGTCTTCATAGGCCTGGTCAGCCTTGCCGATGGCGTCGGCGCTATATTCTACCGCCCGATCCTTAAGCTCAATGCCCTTATCACGAATCACGGTGCGAGTTTCTTCGCCCGTCTGAGGGGCCATCAGCAGCGCAACGGCTGCTCCAACCAGGCCACCGACAATTAAGCCGGCAAAAAAAGTTCCGAAATCATTATTCTGGTCCGACATGGGGTTCTCCTTTGGGGTTATTTCCTTTTCGGCTTACGCGTCAGGCCCAACAATTGGACAAGCTGCGAAAAACCAGCCATATATTCATTGAGCTTAATCACTGGTTCAACCAGGTTTTCGCTCAAAAACATCGTCGTGCCGCGCAAGTGACTCACCGTCTCGTTGGTTGAATCAAGGATGGGTTTAATCTCATTCTGCAGCAGATTAAGCAAGCGCGCCAGTTGAACGATCAACACAACCAGAGCTACGCCCATCACCAGCGTTTCAAGAGCCATAAAGATGATAAAAATATCGCGCACACGCGCCGTGTCGGTGGTGGGCTGCAGCAGCACGTAGGTGCTTCCGCCAATGCAGGCTAACAGAGCCAAGACCACCGCCACCGCGATAACGATCACTTTCTTATCGCCGCCCTCTTGCTCTGGCGGCTCGGTTGTAACCGGCATATAATCCGGCGGATCGGAAGGCGGTATGTCTGCTCCTCCGCTAATGCTGGTGGCGCCTGCCGCCGAAGCCACGAAGGTGGGAGCGGGCGTGGTTAACAATGGCGCATCTGCGCCAGATATCGGTTCCGTCGTTGATCGATTGCTATCCATAGTACCCCTGATTATAACCGGGCCAACCTGATTAGCCTATAGGGTTTTGTCCTATTTCCGCGCCAAGTCGGCCATTTTATCTACCACCCAACGCAGGTCTACAGCCATGGGAGACGCGTCGTTGGCGAATTCTTGCGCCAATGCCTCATAATACCACAACGTACCCTCTTTGCCACCGGTAAACCGGTCAAATACGCCGTTGCCCACTCGCAGCTGGTCATCGAGAATCGAACGAGCGTTGTTAACCTTATCGGCCAGGGAAATACGTCGCACCTCCGGAGAGGCAGTTTGGAGGTGTTGCAGGTACTGCTCTTTACGCGGCCGCCAGGGCGGCTTTGGCACATCAAACGTGTCGGTGCAAGCTTCCACCATCTGAGCGATATGTGCGCCAAAGCGCCGTTCGATATCGGCCAGGGTGGCGCGCCCGCCCTGGTCTTCTGGGCCATCGTGCAGCAGCGCGGCAATGGCCTGGTCTTCATCGCCGCCATCGGTTAGCACCGCCGCCGAAACCGCCATCAGATGCGCCATGTAAGGGACATCGGTGCCCTTGCGCATTTGATCTCTATGCAAATCTAACGCATAGATCAAGGCATCCTGAAATCGCTGGGTTAGCTGCATATCGTCTTCCTTAAGCCGGCTGCACTTCGGAAAGGATCGACTCGATGGATTCGGCCACCCGTGGGTTTTCAGGGTTATCGGTGCGGTTCAATGTTAGCTGATTGGCGATCCGATGGAGCACCCCGGGGTTCACCTCGGCCAGGTCTGCCGTCACTTTATGCCACAGCTTGCGCAGGTCTGGATTGGGATGGGTGGCGGCAAAGACTGCAATTTGCGCCGGCGACGACATGCTCAGGTTCCACGAGCTAACGTTAATATCCAACTCTCTCCCGGTATTGGACCAATAATAGGCCAGCATGGGGTTAATTAACCCGCGCATTCGGCTCCATAAGGTGTCATCTTCTTGCACCAGGTAAAAGAAAGCCAGGTAATAGGGCCGGGCGCTGGCATAATCGCGATTGACCTGTGAGAGCTTGCCGGCAATGGCCGAAGCATACGAAGCCATGTACCAGCGTAAATCTTCCAGGGTTGCGCCCGGTTCGTCCCGCTCCACGGCATCCCATTGCAATCTGCAGGCCAGCAAATAAGTTCCGCTGGAGGCGGCAAAATCTTGCGAACGCTGAAGCATAGCCTTCTTCGCCAGCGAACGAGCGGTATCACTTCCGGGGGTGAGGTTATCAGGAATGACGGTCTGCTCGATATCAAGACACAAGATGCGCAGGGCCGGGTCGTCGGCAAAAGGAATGTTTCCCCGCCCAGAAAGCGTATAACGGCCATTGCGCAGCGTTATCATGCCACGCTGTTTCAGGTCTTCCAGCAAATCGCGAATATGCTCCACCTGGTTGCGGTCGTTTAGCAGCAGGTAAGCCAACTCGGGTTCATCAATCTCGACGCCCGACCGGACAATTGCGTACAGGAAATCCGACTCAGCCCGCACCAAAAAGTCGGCTTCGCTTTCCAAGGCCGGGTCAACCCGCACACGAGCGAAGGGAGAGGTGGGCTGGTCGTAATAATCAAATGCACCCTGGCGGAAGGCCAGTTGCAAAATTTCACGCAGCGTGGCCTTGTTACGCAGCAAGCCTTGGGCTTCATACCGATCTTCCAGCAGGTGCAGCAGCTCATCAGTGGTGTATTTCCCTGGGTGCTCCATCAACTCGCGATAGATATCACGCAGCACATCGCGGCGCGTGTTTAAATCAATCGAGGTCATTTTCAAACGCTGCAAAATTTGCTTATACTGGACATCTATCGTTGTGCGCTGCGGGATCAATTTTTCGGCTTGCTTGGCGGTTCCGCTCTCGGCGGGCAATCGCTCCCCTGGCTCGTGCTGTAGCTCGGTGTAACCGGCGGCATTATAACGAACCGGCGCAACAAAAAGCTGTAAATCCTTGCTATAGAGCCGGACAATATCGCTCTGATCTTCCAACCAACTCTTGAATTGATCATAGCCAAAGTTGGCCTCGTTGAAGGCCGGATCCATCAACAGCATGGTTTGCTTCAGGCGCGTCGCCATAATGGGTAAATCGCCGCGCTGTCCGTGGGCAGCCAGGGCCTTGGAAAGTAAGCTGCGGGCTTCTTCGATTTCGACGCACGATTGATCGTCGCTGGCAGCCGGCTCACCCAGCGCGGTTTCCATATAGATAAATTCGTCGCACGAACGCACTAACAAATCGTGGGTAATACTGCGCGGCCCAACCCCGATAATATAACGTCCATATTCTCGCAGCTTTCCAGCCAGGGGGCTAAAATCGCTATCGCCCGATACAATCACATAGGTGCGAATTTGCGGGCGGGTGAGGGCAATCTCAAAGGCGTCAATCGCCATGCGAATATCCGCACGGTTTTTGCCCGACCGGACCGAATAGATCTGGATCAGATCGATAGAATTATTCATCATCTCGTCGCGATACCGAGAAAAGCGCGACCAGTCTGCGTAAGCGCGCTTGACTACCGCCGGGCCGCGGGTCTGTAACGATGCAATGAGCGAGGTAATTTCAAAATCAAAAAATTCTCGTTCCGCCCATAAGGCCACGTTCTCGAAGTCAATGAAAATTGCTAACTGCTCACTCATTGATTTGTCGGCTCCTTTGTTTTTTATGGTTTTTAGGTTGAAGCATTATAGTTTACCTGCAATTTATTATACATTCCAAATGCGCTTAGCGCGCTGTAGGACATTTATCCAATCCTGGCCTTCAAATTGAGGACTGGGGCCTAAGGGGTCGTGATATGGCAGATCTAGCAGGGCGGCGGTTACCGCCAAAGTGCAAGCGCGGGCCGCGTCTAGATCGTAGCCGCCTTCTAAAAATAGCGCCATCTTTCCCTGGCAGCGGCTGTGCGCCCATGCCCGCAGGCTCACAAAAGCGCGATGCAACCCCGCCCCGGAAAGTTCCAACCCGCCCAGCGGGTCGCGCCAATGCGGGTCGAAACCAAAGCTCACCAGCAGCATATCGGGGGCCCAGCGATCCAGCATAGGCAAACACAGCTCTTCCATAGCAGCCGCATAAGCCGCATCGCCCGACCCCGGCGGAAGGGGAAGGTTTACGGTTGCGCCGGCCCCGCGCCCTTCCCCGCGTTCATCCAGCGCCCCCGACCCCGGATAGAGCGGCGATTGATGAATGGAAAGGAAAGCTACATCGTCGCGCCGCCAAAATATGCCCTGTGTGCCGTTGCCGTGGTGCAGGTCTAAGTCCACAATCGCCAGACGCTGAGGCCCATCCGAGAGGCGGCGCAGATGCTGCGCGGCGATGGCGATGTTATTGAGCAGGCAAAAGCCCATGCCTCGCCGGTATGTGGCGTGATGCCCCGGCGGGCGGCATAAAGCGAAACCCGGCAAAGCGGGCGGGCGGGGGCTTCGGGCGTCATCCCAGGCGTCGCTCTGCCAAACTGCTTGCGCCACCGCCATTGCCCCACCGGCGGCATCCAGGGCCGCCTGCCACGAGGCAGGCGTGGTATAGGTGTCGCTGTCCAGGCTGCGCCCTGTGCGGCTGAAGGTTTGCAGCGTCTCAATATATATCGGATCGTGTACCTGGTAGAGCAAATCGAACGGCAGCGGCAAGGCCGGCAGCCGCGCCGCCCGCCCCCACCAACCCCCATCTTCTAGCACCTGGCGCACGGCCGCCGCCCGTTCGGGACGCTCGATATGGCCTGCACGGGCATGGGCGGCGTGTCCTTCGGGATAGAAAAGGAACCAGGCGGGGGAAGTCACGATTGCGCTTCCATCAGCATATGCCGCTCCCAGGCGAACAAATGCGCAAGCTGCATTTTCGGCTCCCAGGCTTGCGGCGCGCCCGAATTGCGCCGCTCTTCTGGGGTCAAATCATCGCGGCGCGCCTGGAAGGCATCTTCTGCCCAGCGAAAAAAAACCACCAAGTGTGCCTTCACATTTTCCTCCTTCACTTTCCCATAAGACCGGTCGAATAGAGTACAATCTTATTCGTATCTCGTATACGACGCATCAATGATTTTACTGCAAAGCGACCAACCCATGACCGAAAACCTCTACCAAACCGATAGCTATCTGCAAGAATTTGACGCCGCCGTCTCGGCGGTGGATGAAGCCGCCCACGCCTTGATCCTGGATCGCAGCGCGTTCTACCCAGGCGGGGGCGGACAGCCCTTCGATAAGGGCGAAATAACCTGGCAAGGGCAAATTCTACCAGTCGTCAAAACCAAGCGCCAGGGCGGCGATGTGCTGCACTTTATCGAGGCCGACCTTCCCCTGCCGCCCCCCGGCGCAGCGGTGCGCGGCCGCTTAGATTGGCCCCGCCGCTATGCGCTGATGCGCACTCACACCGCGATGCATATCTTGTGCGGGGTGGTGTTCCGCGATTTCGGCGCGTCGGTCACCGGCGGCGATATGGACCCCCTCGAAGGCCGCATGGACTTTGAATTCGAGACGATGCAGCGCGAACTCATCGACCAAATTCAAGCCGCCGTCAACCTGGAAGTGGTCGCCAATCGCCCGGTGCGAGTGGACATCCTGCCACGCCAGGAGGCATTCGCCATTCCAGACCTGATCCGTACGAAAATCAATCTTCTACCCGAGGGGATTGAACAGGTGCGCGTGGTGGAAATTGTGGGGCTGGATTTACAGGCCGATGGCGGCACGCATGTTCACGCCACCGGCGAGGTGGGCGCCATGCAGATTGTCGATTATAAGAGCAAGGGTAAAATTAATAAGCGGATTTACGTGCGCATCGAAAACGGCGCTTAACCGCTTGCTAACCAAACCCTAACCATTAGGCATCCTGACAAATCGGGTTAGAACGAATACAATACATAGATACTTCGCGAAGAGTCGCTGCACGATACTTTTCTTGAATAGCCAAAAGGAGGCTCACCATGGACGTGAAAATTTTCGCGGAAATAGAAGGCGAAGGAACGAAACAAGTTGCCCGTATCAATGAAGAGGGCAAGCTGTATGTAGTAGACGGAGATCAAGAAGAATATTTAGGTTGGATCGATTATGAAGAAGGCAACGTCTATGACAATGAAGATTTCCTGGTGGGCTGGGCCGAAGATGACGGCACGGTGATCCTCTATTACGAAGATGAAGATGAAGAAGAAGAAATTGGTTATGTCACCGAAGAAGGTGAAATCAACTTCTACTCTGGTGATGATGATGAAATATATTTCGGCAAGATGGAAGGCATGAAACATTTCGCCGATGGCGCAGCGGCGTTGTTATTCTTCTTGGAAGAAGAGGAAGAAGAAGAATAGTCCGTCGAGCCACGGCCCTTTGATGGTGATGAAGTTTATGAATCTACCGACGCGAAAGGTTGCGTCCCCCTGGCTGAGCTTGCTGCTGGCAATTATTTTGGTAGGATGCAGCGCAGCTCCGCCCATTCCCACACCCGATGATTCGGGCGGCTTGCTTCCGGTGGCAACGGAAGTCTTTTCAGCGCGGTTTAAAGCGGTAAAATGCCAGCCCAGTGATTTGAAGTTAGATATTGATTGCGGTTACATTGTGGTTCCCATGGATCACAATAATCCTGCAAGTGGAAAAATGCGTTTGCCCGTCACGATCCTGAGATCCCGCAGCGCCGATAAAGCGCCTGACCCGGTGATCTTTTTGACCGGCGAATCCAATTCCACAATTCTCACTGATTGGTCCTTCTGGTCTGAGCAAATCTTCCTCAAGAAGCGCGATTTGATCCTGGTGGATCTGCGCGGCTTTGGAAAATCCGAACCGAACCTGGATTGCCCCGAGCTGCAAGACAGCCAATATCCCGACAAGAAGGCCGCCGCCCAAGCTTGCCGTCTGCGCCTGGAAAGGCGGAATATTAACTTATCCCTGTTCACCACCGAACAGTCTGCCGCCGATATAAATATGCTGCGCAAAGCGTTGGGTTACGAGACCTGGAATGTGGTGGGGGTTTCGTATGGGGCGCGCCTGGCGCTGTACATGATGGAGGCCTACCCCAAAGGTATTCGCAGTGTGGTGCTAGATTCGGTTTACCCACCCGGCATAAACGCCTATGAGGCGCGTCCGGTCAATGGCGCCCAATCGCTCACGCGGTTGTTCGAAGCCTGCCGCAAATCGCCGTCCTGCGCTAATGCCTATCCGGATCTTAACCTGGTGGCGGATGAAATCATCCTTTCGCTGGATCAGCAGCCCGTGCAATTGACTGTGCTCAACCCCCAAACCGGAGAGCATTCGAGATTATACCTGGATGGGTATTCTTTCTCGAATTTACTCTTTATGGCGCTGCATCACCATGAGACCCTGGCGCGCATTCCCTATGCGATTTACCAACTGCACTATGGCAAATACGAGGCCATCGCCGGCTTAATGTTCCCGACCTCCTCCAGCCTTTATGACCCCACCATGCTGCAAAACCGTCGCGACACGATGTCTGTTCGCCAGGGAGCATTTTTTGCGCGGGAATGCCCCGAAGAAGTGGCCTATAACAAGCTGGCCGCGGCCCAAACCCAAGCCAAGGAAAGCGGCTCGGTTTTCGCCGATCATCTGATAGGCGATATTACGCAGTTGTTTAATATCTGCCAAGACTGGGCCCCCATCCTCACTACGCCCACCGCGCCGCAGCCATCCACCAGCCGCATTCCCACGCTCATCCTGAGCGGAGAGTACGACCCGGTGACGCCGGCCGCCTGGAGCGAGGCCGCTTCGGCCAATCTCCCCAACAGCTATTTTTATGTATTCCCAGGTTTAGGACATAATGTGCTTAAAGATGACCGCTGTCCACGCCTGATGATGGCCGATTTTCTCGTAGACCCCACTATGCGCACTGCGGATACTTGCCGAGAAAAGCTCGATCTGACATTCTGGGTTCCTTAATCGTTACCGGGATAATCGTATGAAGCATGCAACGACCAACTCGTCTCTAACGCGCGGGCATGGCCTGTTAGAAGGTTTCCTGGCGCAGCAGCGCGCCCGGCAAGCCAACCGCCTGATTCCCTCTACACTGCGCCAGGGACGGGTGCTAGATATCGGCTGCGGCTCCTATCCATATTTCCTGTCTCATACCCATTTCGCGGAGAAATTCGCCCTCGACCAGCTTCAGCCGCCGGTCATCGACCAAGGCATTAGCTGGTATTCTATTGACCTGAATCACGTCTCCGAGCTGCCTTTTGACGACGACCGCTTTTCGGTGGTGACCATGCTGGCAGTGGTCGAACACCTCGACCCAAACGGCCTGGCGCGCCTCTTTACGGAGATTCATCGCATTTTGACGCCGGGGGGCAAAGTGATTATCACCACCCCTTCAGCCTGGTCGGACGGGCTGCTGCACCTGATGGCTCGAACCGGACTGGTTAGCGCCGAGGAAATCAACGAACACGTTTATGCGTATACCCTCCCGCTCTTGGGTTGGTATTTTGGCAAAGCCGGCTTTGAAATGCACAAACTAAAGTTTGGGTATTTTGAAGCGTATCTGAATATGTGGGCTGCAGCCGAGAAATAAGCCTTTAGTCTAAAGCCGCCAGGGCGCGCAGCCCTAACGCATACGACAACCAACCGAAACCCGTCACCCCACCCAGGCACACCGGAGCAATCAGCGAGCGGCGGCGGAAGGCTTCGCGCCCCTGTACGTTAGAAAGATGCACCTCCACCACGGGCAGGCCAATCGCTGCCACAGCGTCGCGCAAGGCCACCGAGGTGTGGGTATATCCACCCGGGTTGAACACCACCCCAGCCGCCCACTCCCGTGACTGGTGCAAGGCGTCGATCAAATCGCCCTCACTATTGAACTGTGCGCAGCGCACCGCCACCCCTAACTCGTTTGCCAGCTGCTGGAGGCGCGAATTAATTTCCTGCATGGTCAGCTTGCCATACACCTCCGGTTCACGCACTCCTAACAAATTTATATTCGGCCCATGTAAAATCAAATATTCCTTCACGCCTGGCTCCTAATCTAGAAATCCGGCAGCGCCGGTCTGCCCCCCAGCCCCAGCCGATTGCCACCCCGCGCCTGCGTGGGCTTGCCGCCCGGCAAAAACTGCGCGTTAACATTTTTAGCCCATCAGCGCCAGCTGCCGGATGAAGCCGTCAACCAACCGCCGCACCCCCAAACCTGCCATTGCCACCCCACTTACCGTTTGAACCAACCGCCGCGATGAAGACGATTGAACCTCACCAGGGAATTCAAAAGCGCCTTATTTCTCCTGGGCAGCCGCGATCAAGCGCCGTGGGTCGTCCACCGCCACCCCCCAACGCACCTTGCCAACATATTCCGGCAGCGCCAGGCGCAGCTTGCCGGCAGAGCGTTTTTTGTCCCGCCCCATAGCAGCCAAGAGCGCCTCTTCGGGTAAATTGGGCGGCAAACGTGTGGGCAAGCCCAAACCCTGGAGTGCATCGACGATAGCAGCGGGTGTTTCGGGTGGGCAAACGCCCATGCCGGCGGCCAGGCGCGCCGCTGCGCACATGCCAATCGCCACAGCCTCACCATGCCGAATGCGATAATCGGATACCACTTCGATGGCGTGGCCCAGGCTGTGCCCCAGGTTCAACGTGGCGCGTTCGCCCCGCTCATAGGGATCGCGCTCAATTACATCCAGCTTCACCGCGGCCGCCCGGCGCACCAGGGCCGTCCAATCGCCTTGCAAGGCGGCTAAACCAGCGGCGCAGCGATTGAACAGCTGCGCATCGCCAATTACACCATGCTTAACCACTTCGGCCAGTCCATTGCGCAGCTCAGCGCCTGGTAAGCTTTCCAGCGCCGCCGGGTCGGCCAAAACAAGCGCCGGGGGGTGAAATGCGCCAATCAAATTCTTCCCCTCCGGCAAGTCGGCCCCGGTCTTCCCCCCAAGGCTGGCATCCACCATGGCGAGCAGCGTGGTGGGCAGCACAACCCAGGGAACGCCGCGCAGATAAGCCGAGGCGGCAAAACCGGTCAGGTCTCCCACTACGCCCCCACCCAAAGCCAACACTGTGCTGCCGCGCTCCAGCCCCCCTTCCAGGAAGAAGCGCCACATCTGCTGCACATTATGTAGCGTCTTGGCGGCTTCGCCGGGCGGAATGGTCAACAGATGGGCGGTGTAACCAGCCGAACGCAGGCTTGCCAACACGGGCTGGGCGTACAGACCGGCCACGGTATCATCGCTCACCACCGCCAGCGGGCCACGCAAACCGCGCCGCAGCAGCGCCGGGCCAACCTGAGCCAGCCCCCCTTCGGCTATGCGCAAATCGTACGCCGCCCCCATCCCACTCACCCGCCAGCGGCCCACCAAAATCTGCACCTGGCTAACCAACTCCAGCCAGGGAGCATCTTCGCACGTCATCCGCTGGTCGAAAGAAGCATAATGCGCGCCGCGCGCAGCTAGAAGCTCGGCTAGCTGTCGCACGGCTTCGGCGCTTAACAGCGGGCGCGACGTGGGGCTGCTGTTCAATCGCCGAAGTAGGGTTTCAAAACCGGCCTGTAAGCAGATCACCGGCCCGGCGGCCTCCACCATGACGCGGTTATCTTCATCCAACAGCGCGCCGCCTCCCAGGGCGATCACCGCCGGCTGATCGATCACTGCCCGCAAAGCGGCGCTTTCCAACATCCGAAAGCCGGCTTCGCCTTTCGCAGCGAATATCTCTGCAATCGATTGCCCGGCGTTCTGGAAGATCAGGTTATCCAGGTCGATAAAAGGCATCTGTAAGGCCTCGGCCAGGCGGCGGCCTAAGGCGCTCTTGCCGGAAGCTGGCGGGCCATATAGGAAGATGGGCGAATCAATCGAAACCGTCATGGCTGCTCCGTGGGATTACCGGGCCAAAAAATGTGCGCCCGGCCAGAAATGTGAAGATCCTCCAGACGCGCCTGGGTCAGGCCTTGCATACGCGGGCGCACCTCCGCCATGCTGTCGCCGCCCACCTTTTCAAGCAACGCGTCGGCTAATACAAACGCCAGCATGGCTTCGAGGATTGGCACTGCGCGCGGCACGGGGCAAAAGTCCGAACGTTCGTAATGGGTTTCGGTTGGCCGACCGCTCGCCATGTCTACGCTGGCCTGTGGGGTGAGCGTGGTGGCGATGGGTTTCATCGCCGCTCGCACGATGATCGGTAAACCGTTGGTTACGCCGCCTTCTACCCCCCCGGCGCGATTGGTGGGGCGCGCCAGGCGCGAGTCGCCGGGGGCTGCACGGTCGATTTGAATGGCGTCGTGGGCTTGCGTTCCCGGCAAACCGGCGATTTCAAAAGCGCGCCCAAACTCCACCCCCTTGATAGCCTGGACGCTTAACAGCGCTGCGCCGATACGCGCTTCCAGGCGGCGGTCCCACTGGGTATAGCTTCCTAAGCCGGGCGGCAGGCCCCAGGCCGCCACTTCAATCACCCCACCCAAAGTGTCGCGCTCGGCCATGGCCTGGCGAATGGCCCGGTGCATTTCTTCCGCCGCATCGGGGTCGGGGCAGCGCACATCGCCGGCTTCCGCCGCAGCAATACGCGCCGGTAAATCTTGGGGCAAGCGCTGCGCCTGCACCGCCCCGATCTGCACCACGTACCCGCCCACTTGCACACCAAGCTCTTCCAGGAAGCGCAGACATGCCGCCCCCACCGCCACGCGGGCGGCCGTCTCACGCGCCGAGGCGCGCTCCAGGGCGGGGCGCAAGTCGTCAAAGCGATACTTCAGCGCGCCGCTCAGATCGGCGTGCCCCGGCCGCGGGATTGTGAACGGCTCCACGGCTTTGCCGCGCCAATGGGCGTGATCGCGGTTGGCAATGCAAAAGGCCAGCGGAGCGCCGGTAGTAACCCCTTCCATCACCCCGCCCGTCAGCCGCGCCTGGTCGCGCTCCATCTTCATGCGCGGCCCAGCCCCATAACCCGCCTGGCGGCGCGCCAGGTGGCGGTCAATATCGGCCTGGCCGAGCGGCAGCCCAGCCGGCAAACCGTCTAAGACGGCGGTAAGTTCCGGCCCATGCGATTCGCCGGCGGTAAGAAAACGTAAACCCATCGTGCACCTCAATCTACGGCTAGATAGCATCGGTTGCAAAGCGCCCGCTTGAAAAACGCCCTTTGCGTTACAGCCGCCTCACTATTTATAACCAGGCGGCCAGGCGGCGCAGCGCTTCTTCGATGCGCTCCTGGGGGGCGGTAATCGATATGCGCACATACCCTTTCCCGCCCGGCCCAAACACAGAACCGGGCGTCAGGCTAACCCCGGCTTCATCCAACAGCCGGCTGGCGAAGGCCACATCATCCATGCCCCCGGACGTCCTTCCGAACCCGTGCTGGACGCGCCCCCACACGTACAGCGATGCGCGCGGGCGCTCCACCATCCAGCCCAGGCGGTGCAGCCCATCCACCAGGCAGTCGCGCCGCGCCTGGTATTGGGCGTTGCGCTGGGCCAGCCACGCCTGCGAGACGCCCAGCGCGACCGTCGAGCCGGCCCAAATCGGGTAAAAGTGGCCGCTATCGGCGTTGGTCTTGAGCGTATACAGCGCTTTAACCACCTGTGGGTTCCCTAGCACGACCGCGCTGCGCCAACCGGCCAGGTTGTGGCTTTTCGATAGGCTGTTGAACTCCACCGCCACATCCAACGCTCCCGGCGTAGAAAGCAGGCTGGGGGCCTGGTAGCCATCGTAAGTCACCTGGCTGTAGGCGGCATCGTGGGCCAGCCAAAACCGATGCTCGCGCGCCAGGGCTGCGGCGCGCGCAAACAAGCCCGGCTCGGCCACCGCCCCAGTGGGGTTATTGGGATAGTTTAGCCACATCAATTTCACGCGGCGTAGAATCTCCAGCGGCAGCGCCTCAAAATCGGGCTGCCAACCGCGTTCGGGAAGCAGCGGCATAGCCACCAGCTCAGCCCCAGCCATCTGCGCCCCACGGGTGTAGGTAATGTAGCCTGGGTCGGGCGCTAAGACCACATCGCCGGGGTCAAGCAGCGCCAGGCTCAGGTGAAAGATACCTTCCTTGGAGCCTAACAGGGGCGCAATCTGAGAGTCGGCATCCAAAGTCACCCCATGCAGGCGGTGATAAGAATCAGCCCAGGCCTGGCGCAGCGCCTGGGGGCCGCGATGCGGTTGGTAGGTGTGATTGTGCGGCAGCTGCGCCGCGGCCGTCAGCGCCTGGACGGCTGGCGGCGGGGGAGGCAAATCGGGCGAGCCTTCGTCCAGGCGGATGACATCTCTACCCTGCGCTTGGAGCGCCGCCAGGCGGGCGCTGAGGGCGGCAAAGAAATGTGGGGCGAGATATTCCATGCGGGCGGAAAACGGTTTCAAAGCAAACTCCTTCCGGTCCAGCGCCGCATTGACAGGGCGGCCTGTTTTTCTAACATTCCAGAGCCGTTGACCGCCGGCAGTCCTGCGGCCTCTGCCAATTGAAGCAAAAGCGTACGCGGCGGTTTATACACCAGGTCATACACGCAGGCGCCCGGCGGCAGCGGGAGACCACCCGGCCAGGGGCATGTGTCTGCATGCGGCAGCATACCCGCCGAAGAGGCGTTCACCAGCAGCGAGAATGGGACGCCCCATCCGGCGTCGCTCGCTGGGGCTTGCCTCACATGCCAGCCCAGATCCCATAGCGGCAGGCATGTTAACCGGTTGGCGAACTCCGGCCAGGCTTGCCGGAAGGCGGCGGCCTGCTCGATGCGCCGAGCCGCCAGGGCAACCTGCCACCCGTGGAACAGCAGCATATACACCACCGCACGCGCCGCTCCGCCCGCCCCCAGCACCAGGGCGCGGCCCGCTGGCGCACCCCCAGCGAACAGCTCGGGAAAACTCGCTTGCAGGTCGGCCCAAAAACCCGGCGCGTCGGTATTATCGCCCCAAACCTGGTGGTCTTGCACAAACAAGGTGTTTACCGCCCCAATACGCTGGGCCTGGGGGGTGAGGTGATCGACAAGGGGAAGCACGCTTTGCTTGTGCGGCAAGGTCACATTCAACCCCTGCAGTTCTCCGCGGCGCAAGCGGGCAATAATGGCCTCTAAAGCCGCCTGTCCGGCGGGCAGGGCGGGGATGCGATAAAGCAGGTATTCGCCCTGCAAGCCAAGGCGGCGCAGGTTTTCGGCATGCAGCTTTGGCGAAAGGCTGCCTTCCAGCGGGTAACCAACCAGGCCCAGGGCGAGGCTCATCGCAGCTCCCACCCCGCCAACCCGTCTGCGCTTAGCATGAACAACCGCCCCCACCCGACGGCCCGCCAACCGGCGCGGCGCGCATCTTTATGCGCTCGCTTCACCCCGTGGCCCCAGCTCCCAGGGTGGGCGTAAGGCCGGATCATTAGGCGCTTGCCGGACGATGCGTTGGCGCGACGCCCTTTCATCCGGCGCTCGCCTGGCTTTCGGTTTGCACACTCACCTGCGCTCCCAGGGTGTGCAAAAGCGCGGCGAAACCGGGGAACGATTCGTCCGCGATTTCGGCCCCATGCACAGCCACCGGTGCGGCGGCGGCCAAACCTGCCACGCTCAAGGCCATCGCCAGGCGGTGATCGCCATGCGCCTGGGCCTCGCCGCCCGAGAGCGGTCGCCCACCGTGGATCACAAAGCCATCGGGGGTCTCCAGAAAATCGACCCCCAGGCGGCCCAATTCTTGCCCCAGCAAGCCAATCCGATCCGATTCTTTCAAGCGCAGCTCTTGGGCGTCTTGCACAACCGTACGGCCCTCGGCGTAGGCGGCCGCCACGGCAAATACGGGGAATTCGTCAATCATGCGCACCACGCGTTCACCGTGCACCACCACCCCGTGCATGCGGCTGTGCCGCGCCTGCACATCGCCCGACGGTTCGCCGGCCTGCTCCGATTCGTTTGTAATGTGGATTTCGCCTCCCATCTCCACCAGGGCTTCGAGTAAGCCAGTGCGGGTGGGGTTGAGGCCCACACCGCGCAAGGTGATATCGGAACCGGGGGTGATGAGCGCCGCCACGATCAGGAACGCCGCCGCCGAAATATCACTGGGCAAGCACATATCAAGCGGTCGCAGCCGGCCATCTTCGGGGGGAACCAGGCGGGTGGTAAAAGGTATTCCGCGGGCGTTGCTATCCACTACCACGCCCATGGCGCGCAACATGCGTTCAGTGTGATCGCGAGACGGGCCAGGTTCCGAAATGGAAGTCTGCCCGCTGGCGGCCAGGGCGGCCAGCAAAATACAAGATTTGACCTGGGCGCTGGCTACCTCCAGTTGGTAAGAGACGCCGCGCAGCCTGCGGCGCTGCATGCGCAGGCGCAATGGAGCGCAGCCGTCCTGGTCTTGCACATCCATACCCATCAGGCGCAGCGGCTGCGCGATGCGCTCCATGGGGCGTTTGCGTAGCCCCGGAGAGCCATCCAGCACAGCCGGCGCTCCCCAGGCGGAGAGCGCCCCGGCTAACAGGCGCAAAGTGGTTGCAGAGTTGCCGCAGTCCAGGGTTTGATCAGGGCGCACCATCAAAGGGGCGAAGGGGCTGCTTAGCCGATTGCTTGCCTTCGCCTCCCCCATTCGCAAGCCCACCCCCTGCACCACCAGGCGGTCACCCTGCATCCGCCAGGCTACCCCCAGCCGCGAGAGCGCCTCCAACATGGCATGGGTTACGCCAGAAACCAGGAAGTTCTCAATGCGGCTTTCGCCTTCGGCCATGGCAGCCAATAAAGCGGCGCGGTGTGAGAGCGACTTATCCCCCGGCAGCGTGGCGTCGCCGCGCAGTGGCGAGCCGGGGACGATTAATAAGGTTTGAGCGGGTTGAGGTGATTTCATAGTCGAATTTTAGCGTAATTTTCTTGCCCGGCCGCCAGGCATTGGCGTACCGCGGACCAATCTTCTGCTTGCAAGGCTTGTTCCAGGTGGGCCAGTTGGGCGCGCGCCGCGCTGAGGCTGGTTAAGACATTGGCGCGGTTGGTGCGCAAGATATTTTCCATCATCTCGATAGATGAACCGGCCAGGCGAGTGGTAGACCGTAAACCGGGGCCGGCTAACGGCAGAGCCTCCGGTCGGACCGCCGCCGCCAGGCTGTTTGCCAGGCAGTAAGGCGCATGGCTGACCGCCGCCGCCCAACGGTCATGCGTTTCGCCGTCCAGCCACAGCGGGCGCGCCCCCACGGCTTGCACCAACTCCGCCGCCCATTCGCGCGCCGCCGGCGTGGTGCGTTCCAGGGCGCTCAGCACGAATGCGGCGTTTTCAAACAACCCGGCTTCAGCATAGCGAATGGAATTACTTTCTTTGCCGCACATTGGGTGACCACCGATAGGGTCGAATCGCTCCGGCAAAGCCTCCATGGCGCGCAAAACGTGCGCTTTGGTGGACCCCAAATCGAACACAATCGCCGGGCCGGGATGCAAAGCGGGTTGATCGCCCAAAGTGTGCAACCACTCGATGATCGCCAACACCGGCGCGGCCAGGATGAGCACCTGGGCCTCAGCCAGAGCGTCCGGCGACTGCCCGGCAACGCGCACAGCGCCCATGTCTACCGCCTGCACACAGGCTTGTGGGTTGGGGTCATAACCGATCACGTCCACGGAGCGACGGCGCAGAGCCAGGCCCAACGAGCCGCCCATCAGCCCCAACCCGACGATGCCCACCTGCCGCGCCCCGAACGAGGTTGCGCGCATCCCTAAGCCGCCTGCTTGCGATGCACCGGCGGCGCAATATCGCGACCAACAGCTTGCGCCACCGCCTTGACCTGGTGCACCAGCTCGGCAAAGCGCTCTGGTTTGAGCGACTGCCCGCCGTCGGATAAGGCCTGGTCGGGCTGCGGATGCACTTCCACGATCAACCCATCGGCCCCGGCGGCTACCCCGGCGCGGGCGATGGCGGTCACGTAATTCCAGTTGCCGGTGCTGTGGCTAGGGTCGAGCACCACGGGCAGGTGGGTGAGTTCTTTCAGCACCGGAACGGCGTTAATATCGGTGGTGTTGCGGGTGGCGGTCTCAAAGGTGCGGATGCCGCGCTCACACAAGATGACGCGCTGGTTGCCGTGCGAGAGGATATATTCAGCCGCCATGAGCAGCTCTTCAACCGTCGCCATCATACCGCGTTTGAGCAGCACAGCGCACTGGCTTTCACCCACGGCGTGCAGCAGGGCGAAGTTCTGCATGTTGCGAGCCCCCACTTGCAACACATCAACATACTTTGCCAGAAGGGGAATCTGTTCTTCGCGCATCACCTCGCTCACCAGGGGTAACCCGGTGAGTTGGCGGGCCTCAACCAACAGCTCCAAGCCAGCCTCGCCCATGCCCTGGAAGGAATAAGGAGAAGTGCGCGGCTTATACACCCCGCCGCGCAGGGCATGCGCCCCAGCCTCGGCCACCGCTTGGGCGGTCTCTAGCAGCTGGCTGCGGCTCTCCACTGAACACGGCCCAGCGATAATGATAATCTCATCCCCGCCGATGGTCACGCCATTGAGGGGGAAGGCGGTGTTGGTGGGCTGAAACTCGCGCGAGGCCAGTTTGTAAGGGCGCGAAATGGGCAGCACCCGATCCACCCCCGCCATAAATAGAAATAAATCTTTCAGGCCGTAGGCCGAGCGACCGTCGCCAATGGCCCCGATAATGGTGCGCTCGTCTCCCGCCGAAAGGTGGGGGCGCAAACCGCTGGCCTGGATTTTCTCAACCACAGCGTTAATTTCCGCCGGCGCGGCGTCGGATTTCATAATAATCATCATGTCGATACCTCTTCATCTTGGCTTTGCTCTACTGGCCGCGCCAAATCGGGGCGCAGGCGGACGGCTTCACGTAAATAGACGTGGCGAATTTGCTGCTGAGATAGGGGGGTGTTCCAGAATATTAGCAGGCGGATGCAGCCTGCCAACCCACCTGGAACGGGGATTTCCTGGGCGCACATGAGCGGTACATCCGTCCACCCCATGTGACGCGCGGCGGTGGCCGGGTAAGCCGAGCGAATATCCGGGCTGGAGGTGAACCACACCGCCGCCACGTCGGCGGGCGCAAGACTGGGGTTAGCGACCGCCAGCGCTTCGAGCAGTTGGCGGGTGGCTTCTTCAATCGCTGTGGGGGTATCTTCACCGACTGTGGTGGCGCCGCGTATTCCACGACAAAACATGTGGCCTCCTAAATAAATAGAAAACCGCCAGGCCGTTAGCCTGGCGGTTGAGGAACCGTAACGTGCGAACCCCGTTAAGCGCCGGCAGCGGCAGCCGATATCTGGCAGCCGTAGTAATAATAATAGCCGTAAGCGCGAGAAAGGTTCATAAACTGTGGCAAAGTCTATCCCACCCCAGCCAAAATGTCAAGATGCCGTTTAAACGCTCCGCCCATGCAAAGACCCACCCAGTTTATCGGGGTGGCGCAATTTCCGCTCATCCTGGAGAGCATCATCAGCGGTTTTGCAGACGGGAAATTTTCACCGATTAGCAATTTCCCAAATACAACCAGCCGGATCCACAAAACTGGCGGTGCGACTTCCCCACGGTCGGTCCATTGGCCCATTTAGCAGTTGGACGCCCCGGGCTAGTAAACTGGCGCAAATTGCATCCACATCTTTAACCCCAATGGTGATCACAAAACGGCTGCCCGATTGGCGCGCTGCTACTCTGGCAGGTTCTATAAGCTCATCCGCTTCAGAAATTTTCAAGATGTTGATCAGTGTATCGCCAAACTTGAAAACAACGGAATCGGCATCTTCGAAATGAATGGGAAGTTCAAACACCCTTTGATAAAATTCTTTCATCTGCCCCAGGTCTTCCGCAAATAGCGTAACAGCGTTAATTCCCCTCGCCCAGTTGTAGATTTCCCCAGATCCGTTCATATTTTCACTCATAAACTCCTCCAAACCATTGATAAAAAATTCTGCTATTTCCTCTCATCCACAACAAGCAATTCCTTGCATAGTTTACTAGCCAAATTTGGTTTGGTCAAATCTAAAAGGCAGTATCCGAATTCATCCAACCCAAGCAGTCAACAAGATTTATAATTTCAACGCAACCGGAGCAGCCGTCCACCATGCTCGCGGTAGTTACCTTGCCAATCCGATGTGCGCAGCAATCCCGGTAGAAATCATCTCATTATAGAGCGGGAGCTGTCTGACGCCGCAGCCTGCCCTGGCACGGTCAAACCCACCCATATAAGGTAACGCTTTACATGACTCAACGCTGGAAATCACAATTTCTGCTCGACCCATCGCTTCACTTCCTCAATCACGGCTCGTTTGGCGCCTGCCCACGCGCTGTGTTTGACATTTACCAGGAATGGCAGCGCCGCCTGGAGCGCCAGCCGGTGCAATTTTTAGGCCGAGAAATCACCGCCCTCGACCAGGCAGCGCGCCAGGCGCTGGGCGTGTATCTGAATACCGCGGCCGATAACCTGGTTTTCGTAACCAACGCCACCCATGGCGTGAATATCGTGGCGCGTTCGCTCGCCCTGCAACCTGGGGACGAGGTGTTAACCAGCGACCACGAATATGGAGCCTGCGATTACACCTGGGAATTCATCGGCGACAGAACCGGGGCGACTGTCGTCCGGCAGTCGCTGCCTATTCCCGCCGCCTCCGCCGGCGAATTGGCCGAGCTTTTTTGGCGAGGCGTGACCTCCCGTACGAAGGTCATCTTCCTCAGCCACATCAGCTCGCCCACGGCTTTGCGCCTGCCGGTAGAAACCATTTGCACCCGCGCCCGCGCCGCCGGCATCCTCACCATTATCGACGGAGCGCACGCCCCCGGACAAATCGACCTCAACTTGGATGCGCTGGGAGCAGACTTTTATACCGGCAACTGCCACAAGTGGATGCTGGCCCCGAAAGGGGCAGCTTTCCTCTACGCTCGCCCTGAAGTACAGCATTTGGTGCAGCCCCTGGTGGTAAGTTGGGGCTATCACCCCACCCCCGCGGCAAGCAGCGGCTGCCAATTTGTCGATTACCTGTCGTGGAGCGGGACGAAAGACCCCGCCGCTGCTCTCACCGTTCCCGCCGCCATTGATTTTATGCACCTGCATGATTGGGTAAATGTGCGCCAGACGTGCCACGTCCGCTTACGGCAGGTTTTGCAAGGCGTCAGCGATTTGTTTGGCCTGCCCACCCTCTATCCGCTTGATTCCGACCTGTATGGGCAGATGGGTGCAGCGCAGCTGCCCAACCATACTAACATCGCTCAGGTTAAAACCGCCCTAATCGACCGGTTTGGCGTGGAAGTTCCCCTGGTAGCCTGGAATGATAAAAAATTGGTGCGCATTTCAGTGCAAATTTATAACACGGATGAAGACGTACAAGCCTTGCTGACCGGCCTGAAACAGCTTTTGACCTGAGGCGGCGCGGCCCGCCGGATGCGCCCTCCGCCCGCGGCCTGTGCCGCGCGGCGCGGGGCCGCCGGTTAATAAACTTGCTCTTGATGCAGTTCGGCCTCGACCAGAATGCGCACCATCTCTTCAAACGGCGTGACAGCCTCCCAACCCAAGAGCCGCCTGGCCTTGGAAGGATCGCCCACCAGACGGATTTCGTCGGCGGGTCGCAGGTAACGCGCATCGGTAGTCACATACTGAGTGTAATCCAGCCCCACAATGTTAAAAGCCAACTCACAAAGCTGGCGCACGCTGTGCAATTTTCCGGTTGCCAGCACGAAATCTTCCGGTTCGGGGTGCTGCAACATTTTCCACATGCCCACCACATAATCAGGCGCAAAACCCCAGTCGCGCTCGGCGTCGAGGTTGCCCAGGGCCAGGGATTTCTCTTTCCCCAGCTTGATGCGCGCCGCCGCCCGGCAAATTTTACGCGGCACAAACTCTAAGCCACGCCGTGGGCTTTCGTGGTTGTAACAGATGCCGGAAACGGCAAACATGTCATAACTTTCTCGAAAATTGACCGTGATCCAATGACCGTATACTTTTGCCACCCCATAGGGACTGCGCGGGTGGAACGGGGTTTGCTCATTTTGCGGCCAGGCCGTCACCTTACCAAACATCTCACTCGTACCAGCCTGGTAAAACCGAATCCCGGGGTCCACCAGGCGGATGGCGTCAAGCAAACGTGTGACCCCTAAACCGGTCACGTCGCCGGTAAATACCGGCGAATTCCACGACGACTGCACAAATGATTGCGCTGCCAGATTATAAACTTCCGTTGGACGATAGGTGTGGATGACATCCAGAATCGACGCCTGGTCTAGCAAGTCGCCCGATGCCAGGATGAGCTGGTCTTGAATATGGCGAATGCGTTCAAAATTGATGGTGCTAGAGCGGCGCAGCATGCCCACCACCTCATAGCCATGGTTAAGCAGGTGCTCCGCCAGGTAAGAACCATCCTGTCCGGTGATGCCGGTGATAAGGGCGCGTTTTGTGGTCATGTTTAGCCTATTTTAGTCCTATCCAATGGGCGCATTGACGCTGGTGGTCAAGACAGAGGCGAGATCATCGCCTTCTTTGACCTCTGCGTAAGGAATGTTCATCATCTGCAAACTGCCAATGGTTTGACGCGGGCTAAGATAGCCGCCGAAGGTAGTTGCGTCTAGCAGCACAGCCACGGGGCGGTGGCCGCGCCGCAGCAGCAGGTCGCAGGTGCGAAATACGTCATCCGAGGCGCTGGGGGTGATCAAAATCACCGTGCTGCCCCGCGGCAGGTTGCGCGCCTGGGCGTCCACCAGGTTGGGCAGCGGCAGCGAACCGCTGGGCCGGAGCAGCGCCAGCGCCTCGAGGATCTTCCCCAGCTGGCGGCCTCCACGGTCGGAGGGCAGCACACGCACGGTGGCGTCGGCGTAAGCCAGGCCCACCGAGCGGCCGCGCTGCAAGTAATATCGCCCCAAGGAGGCGGCAATCGTCACCGCATACTCAATCGTGGCGGGCGGCAGATCGAACTTGACCTTGTGTCGCCAAAAGTCACGAGCGTCAAATTCGGGGCGGTCGTAAGGTTTAGCGGCCTGCACACCGGCGTTGGCGTCCACAAAAATCCACACCTCGGCCAGGGGGTCTAGCTCGAACTCCTTAACCATCATACGATCACGTCGGGCGGTGCTCATCCAGTGAATACGATTGATCGGGTCGCCGTGTTCGTACTCCCGTACGCCGGCGGCATTAGAGGTGATCTGCTGTGTGCGCCGCCGCAGCGCTTCGCCGCCCGGAAGCAGCCCGGCAGGGTTAGGAAAATGCTGCACGTTCACCATGGTGGGGTAGACCAGCAGCGAATCTTGCGCGGGGAAACTATGCCGCACCGGGAACAGCCCAAACAGATCGCCGGCCGCCAGGGTAGTCGGCCCGAGTGAAAACACTCCCCGGTCGCTCAAACGCGTGCGCGCCAGGTAGGTGCGGCTTTCGTTGCCGCCAATCAACGTCACCACATAAGAACTGCGCGACCCCGGCAGGTTGCTTTCGTCATGCACCTCGACCCATAAGCGCGGCCAACGGCTGCTGTTTTTCACCTCATAATGTTCCTCAAACACCTGACCCACTTGCGAACGCAAGGCGCGCGGTGTGCGGAAAAATTGGAGGCGATATAACGCCAGGCGCGACATAATATAACTGACCAAAAGCAGGCCGCCCCACAGATAGGTAAGTCGGTTAAACAAGGGGTCGCCGGTGAAGGCCCCCGCCGCCAGGCTCAACACCAATAACGCCACTACAACGCGCGCCGAGGCCGTCATAGGCGGCTCCTATTCATTGCGGGCATGCGCGGTTGGGTCGCCGCCAGGCACAGGAACGCTGCGCAAGATCTCTTCAACCACTTGCTGGGCGCTCAGGTCGCGCAGGCGCGCCCCAGGGCCTAAGATGACACGATGCGCCAAGGTGGGGATGGCAAGCGCCTTGATGTCGTCGGGCAGCACATAGTCGCGCCCATCGATGGCGGCCTTGGCCTGCGATGTGCGGAATAAAGCCAGGCTGCCACGCGGGCTGGCTCCTAAGTAGACCTCAGGGTGTTCGCGCGTCTGGTGGTTTAGCTCCACAATATAGCGCTTCAAGCCCGCCGAGACGTAGATCTCCTTGACGGCCTCTTGCGTGGCTAATAATTCCTCCACCGATACAACCTGGTCTAGTTCCTGGAAGGGGTGCTTAAACTGCTGCCGTTCCAGGATGCGCACCTCGTCCGGGGTGGTCGGGTAGCCCAGGCGTAAACGCATCATAAACCGATCTACCTGGGCTTCCGGCAGCGGGAAAGTGCCTTCATACTCGATGGGGTTCTGAGTCGCCAACACCATAAACGGGCGCGGCAGCGGGCGGGTAACCCCATCCACCGTCACCTGGCGCTCTTCCATGGCTTCGAGCAGGGCGGCCTGGGTCTTAGGTGTAGCGCGGTTGATTTCATCGGCCAGCACCACCTGAGAATGGATCGGGCCGGGGCGGAACTCAAATTCGCGGCTCACCTGGTTAAAGATCGACACGCCGGTCACGTCGCTGGGCAGCATATCGGGCGTAAATTGAATACGATTAAACGTGCAGCCCAGCGAACGCGCTAAAGAGCGCGCCAACATGGTCTTGCCAACCCCAGGCACATCTTCAATGAGCAAGTGCCCCTGGCACAGCAGCCCCACCACTGCCAGATCAATCGTCTCGCGCTTGCCCACAATCACTTTCTCAATGTTGCCGGCCACTTTTTCGGCAAAAGCTTTAATGTCCGTCATGAATCCTCCGCTTGGCGTCGAATATGTTCTCAGTACAATGCAAACGAGATAGTTATGTTTTAGTTTTCGTATCCCGAATTACCATCTCATTATACAACCCCAGAAAAGTTTTCCGGCGCATAGCGCGCCGTTCGCCGGTCTGGCTATGATTTTAACAAGAATATATTAAGTACTACCCAGAACAAACTATAGTTCAAGACACGCCGGCGATGATGATAGGCGGCGAACAACAGCACACCCAGCATCAAACCAGTCGCCAGGCGGATCATGCCGCCTGGTTCGCGAAAAGCCGCGTAGGATGTAAAAGGTATCTGCCCGGCATGGATCAACAGCACCCCGGTTGTCCAATGCCAATTAGCCTTGAGCAGCGCCCGCGCGGCGGCATAAATGCCCCACAAACAGGGCAGTACAATGGTGGGGGTAAATACCAGCCCATAAGCTAATAACAGCACCCCCGAAACGGCGCCGATGCGCAGCAGCCCCATAAAAGGAATGATCTCAAGCGGCGTCGCCATGTCGCCGCCCACGCCCACCCCTGGTTGTCCAAAAGTGAGCCACAGCCAGCCCTGGAACATTACAAAGGGCAGCCCGGCCACAACCCCCAAACCGAGCAAATCTTTCCAACGGCGCTGCAATAAATAACTCAACATCACCCCCCACACGATGAAGACGGTAAGCTCGCGGGCGAACATGGCGAGGGCTAGCAGCCCCCAGCCCCAGGCCGTTCGCCCACGCTCCACCGCCAGCAAGCCCAGCGCCGCCAACCCAAAAGCCAGGGTTTCGGGCAAATCGACGGCGATGGCGATCATAAAACCCGCCCATAACCCATACACCAGGGCATACCAGCGGCTAACGCCCCACCCCACCAGCAGCTCACTTACCGCCCACGTTCCTACCGGCAGCCACAGCACCGTCCAGAAGATGATCGTCCACGGCAGCAAGGCGAGGCGGCCCAAGGCTAGCGCTCGCGCCAAAAGCGGCAAAAGAATACGCTGGTAACGATAGGCGGGCGCGTCGAGATGCGGCCGCACCACCTGGGGGTGCAGATCGCGAGCGATATAATACACAAACTGCCCATCATAGCCACGCGTCCCGGTCGGGTCGCCCTGGCCGTAAACGGTTCCCAGGCGCGCCAGACCGATTGGCCCATCGCCGGAAAAATAGATCCCCAGGCCAACCACCACCAGGGCCGCCAACAAACTGATCGCCGCCGGCGCAGCGGATGAACTCAAAAATCGGCGCATTGTCACCGCCTTAGCTTCCAAATCAACCGCCCCAGCAGCAGCAGCGCGGCCAGGCTAACGCCCCCGCCCAGGTAGAAGGACAGGGGACGATAAAGAAATTCCACGGTATGCGAACCAGCATCCACCCACACGGCTTTAAAAACCAGGTCAGCCGGCAGCAGCTGCGCCGGAGCGCCGTCGATGCGCGCCACCCAGCCTGGATACCAGGCATCGGACAACACCAGCCAACCACCGGCCTCGGCGTTCACTTGGGCGCTCACCTGGTCAGGGCGACGCAGGTCGTAGGCGGCATTCTCCGAAGCGATGGCAGCCGGGCCTGCCGGCGCGCACGGCGGTAGGGGGTCGATTGTCTCCAGCACCAGGGGGCCATCCGGGGCGCGGGCCTGGATCGCTTGACGGGCAGCGGCGGCATCCGGCGCGGCCTGGGCGCAGCCCGCCCACCACAAGCGCCCCGCCGGCGCAGGCAGGGGCCGCAGGCGCAGCCCATCCGGGGCGCGGCGGTAAACTTCGATCTGCAAACCCACGTCGGCGCGCTGCAGCCAGTCGTAGCGCCGCGCAGCCGGCTGATCGGCCAAGAGTTCCAACCAGGCCGCGTATC
The DNA here is from genome assembly GCA_964531975.1 of uncultured Anaerolinea sp. Lineage (GTDB taxonomy): Bacteria > Chloroflexota > Anaerolineae > Anaerolineales > UBA4823 > RBG-16-57-11. The sequence goes on from CAZHFU010000003.1 coordinate 159,496, forward strand.
GCCCCGGCAGCATAGGGTCGAAGTTGTTCACCAGGGGCAAGCCATCGAGCAAGTTAACATCGGCAAGTTGGGCCAGGCGCAGGTTCGACCAATCCTCACCGGGGTCGAACGTACGGAAGCGCAGAAAACGCACATACTTGAATTGATGTTCATCGCCGGGCGGCATGTACAAGCGATGTCCTTCGCTCAAGGAGCGCAAGGCCGCCGCATTGGCTGCTGGCTGCGTGTACAAGCTTAGAGGCGCGCCGGGGTTAAGTCCCCAGGCCGCCACGAGCAAATCCAGCGCCGTCCAAACTGCCACCGCGGCTTGCCAGCGCGCAACCGCGCTGCCACCCTTCTCGCCGGATGCAAAACGCCGGCTCAAACTGGCAAAGGCGCTCCCCAGACGATTCTCCACGCCCTGCAAGGCTCTCAGGCGGAACTTCGGCTGGGGCGGTGCGGCGTTTAAAGCAAACAAAGCATCCGGGCCAACCGGTGCGATCAGGCTAAGCAGCCCCGCCCCCACCCCCCACAGGCCCATCAGGGCGGTAGCGCGCAGGAAGCTGGGGCTTACCTGCCCCAGCGCCGCCCAGGCCAGCCCGGCCCCTAGCATCACCGCCACGCCGCCCATCACCCCCAGACGCGTCCAGTATAAACCACGCCCCACCGGGCGACGCCAGGCGTGTACGCCAATGCCGGCCAACAGGGCCAGGGCAATCTGCCCCCAAATGAGCCAGCGCGTGGGGGCCTGGAACAGGGCGAAGGTGGGGATGCGCCGGTAAAGCCAGGGAAACACGGGGGTATGATCGCCCAGGCCAAGCAGCAGGGCCACGGCAAACACCCCCCACAGGAGCGCGGTGAGCGCCGGAGGCGGGCCGCCGCCCCGAGCTGCCTCCGCAGAGGCCGGCCCGCGCACCAGGCTGCGCCCCACCGCGAAGCGGGCCTCGTCAGCCATCCGCCCATCCGCCGTGCCCGGCGCCATCGCAGCCTGCGCCTCTCCAGCAGCTGATCGAGCGCCTACCGCGCTTTGGCCCCCTGCGCCCCGCTCGGCTGCGATGCGCGCCGCATGAGCCGGCGACCGTTCGGCGGCGATTTGCCCGCCCAGCGCAGGCTGAGAACCAGCACGCCGAGGAAACAGCCCCTTTAGGGTGCTAAAGGCCAACAGCAGCGGCAGCACACCCAGGTACAGGGCGTCTTCCCAATAGTTGCCATAGCCCCAATAATCACCTTGCACTGGGCTGCCAAAAAAACCGGGGGCCAACAAGGTGATCAAACGCCACGGCCAAAACGAATAGGACATGGCGAAATCGTAGTCCACTGCTGCGGCGCGCTGTGATTGGCGCAGCAGTTCGGCGGTAGGCAAAAGCTGCGCCGCCGCCAGGGCGGCGGCCAGCAATCCGGCCAGCGCCAACCCACCCCAGGCCCCCGTCAACGCCGCCAAAGAGCTGCGCCGCCCCGCCCTGCGCCAGGCCCAAAACGCGCTCCACACCCCGGCCAACAGTACGCCATACCAGGCCGTTTGGGCATGCCCGGCCAGCAGCAGCATCGCCAGGCTGCCGGTCAATTTCAGGAAATTGGGCCGTGAATCTGCTGACAGACCGATGGGCGCGCCGGCATAACACAACACCCATGGCAGCCAGGCGGTGGCGGCATTGATACTCAAGAAACCGGCCCGCGCCGTCAGGTAGCCCGATAGGCCATAGGCTAACCCTGCCACGATCTGCGCCAGCGGGTTGACTCCCACCCGCTCCGCCAGGCGGGCCATGCCCCAGGCCGCCCAGGCCAGGTGGAGGGCCAACAGTACGCCCGACCACCAGGCCATGCCGCCCACTCCGCCCAGGGCATAGGCCAGAAGTGTACTCCACGTGGGGGGGTAGAGGAGGGCGGATTGGTAGTTCGCCAGCAGCGGCGCGCCCATCCCCACCAGCGGGTTCCACAACGGCAGACGGCCGGCCGCCAGCATTTGGGCGGCGGCAGCCCACCAAGGGATAAACTGGAGCAGCGGCGTGCCCCAAAAGATTGCTCTCCCTGCCGCGTACACCGGGGCCATCAAAATTAACGGGGCTGCCCATAACAGATGGCGCAACCGCCATGGGTCTGACATAGCGAATTTCATGGGGCGGGGTTCACTTCGTATAATTGATATACACCGGATTGATAGACCAGGCGCAAATAGGCCACCCCCTCCGGCAGCCAATCCCCGTACAGGCGTTCGTTCGGCCCCCAGATGACATACTTTACCCCAAACTCTTTCAATAAAGCCCGGCGGGTTTCGTCCGAGGTCGTTGTTTGGTAGAAAGCCTCCACGCGCGGAATAACCTGTTCCCAATGGGCATTTTCGGGGCGATGCCCAATCACCATGCGCAGCGGCGCCCAGGCCGGTAAGGGGTTAGAGGTGTTATAAGCGGCCAGCGCCACACTGTCTACGGGCGCATTCGCTTGCAGCCACTCAAATACGCGCACCAGGTCAGCAGGTTGATATTGGGGCGGCATGGGGCGCAGCACCGTCGCCAGGCTGCCGCTCCATAACAGCAGCGTGGTGGGGAAGGCCAACACCAGCAGAATCCATTTGACCGACAGGCGGCGGCTCTTCCATAACCTGGCGGGGGTAGATCGGTCAAGCGACGCCCCAGATAGAGACGCCGCGTCCATAGATGGATGCGGGGGAGATAAAGGAAACTCCCCCGCCGGATCAGGCGCAGAGCCTGCACCGGGCGAAGCCGGCGGGGCGTCGAAAGCGGCGGGGCCAGGTGCGTATCCGTCTGCATCCACCGGAGCCCCCCGGCCGGTTGCGGGCAGGTCGGATATATCGGGAACGCTTGCTGCGCCGCCCGCTGCGGCTGCTTCTGGCTGCGCCGCCGGTAAAAAGGAAGCTATGGCTAACACCGACCAGGCCGCCCATACGCCCTCGATCAAACGCCGCTGGATCGCGAGAGGCAGGTAGGCCAGGAGCGGGAACGTCAGAACCCAGCCGATTAACAGCCAGGCGCTTCGGGGCTGAGCAGTCCATAAGCGCCGCGCCCCGGCCCAGGCTAAGGGAGCTGCCAGGCCATAGGCGGCCAGGTAATAAACGGGAGCCGGCGAAATAATGAGATTTTGCGCGGTCCATAAACGGACAAATTCATCCCGCGTAGGCAGCCACAGCATATAAAGCATGAAGGCAACCGGCAGCGCCCCCGCTATGGCTACGCGCAAGGCAACGGCCCACCATTTGCTCCAGGTCGCCCCAGCCGTCCAGGCGCTCCGCCGCCACAGCCCCCACGCCAGGCTCACCATATGCACCCCCACCACAACCGCCGCCATTCCCATCGTCATCGGCTGCCCCACCCCAATTAGCAGCCACCAACCGCCTAACCGCAGCGCCCCACCCCAGCCGCGCACGCGGGCGTCCCAAAACTTGAGATAGGCTAAGAGCATCCACAGCAGCGCCGCTCGCGCTAAAGCCAGGTGCGGCAACAGATAAATATGTAGAAAAGTAAATGCTTCCGGGGCGTACATTTCAAGCGGAAGATCGTTAAACAGCCCGGTAGAATGCAGCAATATCACCAGCCATCCTAACCCACCGCCCAGGCTGTACAACGCCAAACCCCAGCGCCGCCAACGCACCACCGGAATGAAATAAGCTAAAAAGTCGTAAGCGGCGCGTATCGTTAACCAGCCCGCCGCCCAACGAAAAACCTGGAAAATGCCCGCCAGCTGCTCGTGTAAAGCGGGAGCCGCCGCCAACTTGCCCGATAGTAAATAGATGGTGAACAACCAATAACCTGGTTGCGCCGGAACGGCCGTGTAGGCCGAGCGATAACGCCAAAAGCCAATGCTGCCCAGCAGCATTTTCCCCAGGTAGGTGTTGCCGTCCTCCACTGCCAAAACCATGCCGGTGAAGCGATAGTCTGCGCCTTGCATCAGCCACCCTAACAGGTAAGGCATACTGGTGAGCAGCAGCACCGCCAGGGCAAAGCCATTCACCCAGCGGCGCTCGGCAGGCGTCACGCCGCGGTGGAGGGATGGGGCCGCCGTCACGTCGGCGGCGCCGGATGGATGGGTACGTCTATTCATCGTCGCCTCGCCTTGCCCGTCCTGCCCGATCACGCACTGCTGCCAGCGCCCGCGCCGCCAGGGCTAAGCCCGCCAACGCCAAACCCCACCACGCCCACCATGGGCGATAAACTACTCGCACCTGGTTGATTGGCGCATCCAGCATCACGCTCAACACCGGCGCTTCAGACGGCGATTGCCAATCCACCGGCGCCCCGTTAACCTCCACCCGCCACCCTGGCACGGCCACCTCGCTCATCACCAGCCGCCCCGCCGGAACGCTTAATTCCAGCCTGCCTGGGCGCACAGTCTGCAAGTCCACCGCTGGGAAGGCGTTCCCCTCTTCGCCGTCCAGCCAGGCGCGCCCTCGATCGCGTAAGTTACGATACACGCGCGTCTGGCCGAACTGCTTTTCTAAGACCAGGCCAGGGGCATGCACATCAAATTCGGCAGCCACGTAGCGCACATTCAACCAACCCAGGCGCTGCGCATCAGGCGTAGAAGCAGCGTTGGCCGTGGCGGGGTCGCCGTTGGCGAAAGGCGGCAAAGTGACGCTGTAAGCGGTGTCGGAAACACCCGTCGCGGGCTGCATGAACGCGGCATAACCCTTCAGCTGGAGCGGGTCCACGCCATCGGCCAGCTCAAGACCGTAATATGCGGCGGTCTGCTGGGGAAGGCTGTAGGAGGGCGAATAAATGCGAAACCACCCCGGTTGGGCGGCCAGGTAAGCCGCCGCCGGCGCGCCTTCGCCCAGCACAGCCTTAGCAGAGCGCATACTCACCAAGGAGCCGCCCACGCCTAAACAATCCGCCATGCCAATTAGCAGCAGCCCGCCCAACCACACCGCCCGCGGCAGCCGAGGCCAGAAATACGCCGCCAGCCAACCCAGCGCAATGATCATCCCCACCAGCCCCCAAGCAAAGGGAGCGGTTTTTGACGCGCCCTGCGTGGCGGGCGATGCGCCAGGCGAGGTGATGACCAACACCGCCGCCGCCAAGGCCACGCTCAACCCGGCCACGAGGGTGAGAACCAGGCGCAGCCGCCGCGGCCAGGCTGCGCTGGAGAGCATGGCTTGCAGCCCATACGCACTGAGAACCGCCGCCGCCATGCCAAAGATGAACAAGGCTCGCGCCGGAACGCGCAGCCAATCGAGCAGCGGCAAGCGCCACACCCAGGCCAGCAGAGGCAGGTGATCGCCTAGCGCCAACAGCAAGCTAACCAACGCGGCTACGCCCCAAAACACCTTACGGCTAAGGCGGGCGCCATCCAAAGCAGCCGCGCCGCCCAATAGGGCCACCAGCGCCAGCAGCAAGCCGGCCTGACCGATATAGAGCATATATTCATGAAAACCGCCCAGGTCTGGGTAGAACAGGCCGAGCAGGCGCGCCCATGGCAAGGAATACACCAGGCTATCGGCCTGAGTGAGGGCGCTGCGAGTGGAGAGGCGCGCCAACTGCAGCATGGGCAGCCACAAGGGAGCCGCCAACGCGGCAGCCCAAGCCGTGCTTTGAACGACAGAAACGGCCAGGCGGCGCACCGCCGCCCAACTAAATCTTTCCCCCGCCACAAGATAGGCCAACCACAACATACCGGCATATACCGCCCAACGCGGGTCGGCCAGGAAGGTCAGAGCTAACACCACCCCCGCCCCGGCGGGCCGGCGCGCAACCAAAAGCAGCCACGGCGTCCAGCTAAGAGCATAGAGCAAGGTCACGTGCCCGGCTCCATAATGGGCGGCAGCCTTGGGCAAAACTTCAAACATGAGCGCCCCCCACACGGCCGGCCACGGCCCCAGCCCTTCTTTCCGAAGCAGGCGAAGCATACCCAGCCCGGCCCACAGCCCATGCAGGGCCACCGCCAGGTTTAACCCTGACGGCAGCGGAAAGAGCAAGGCCACCCAGCCGGGCGGATACCACACCCCGGCCAGGGGGTTGGCGGCCAAGGGCGCTCCGCTAAGGATGTTAGACGACCACCACGGCCATTGTCCTTGCGCCAGGCTGCGCTGGAAGGTTAGGGTGTAGGGGTAATGGGTGATGGCGAAATCGGAGAATTGGGCCTCGCTCCCGGGGTAGGGGAAACTGCCCGCCGCCAACAGCATCAACAACGGCGGAATCAGCAGCAGCAGCCAATAAAAACGCTGGCAGCGGACGAAAAGTTGGGTCATGGTTGGTAAACCGTCACTGCGCCGCTGGAAAACACCGGGCGCAGGCCCAGCCCAGGCGACAGCTTTCCCAAAAGCCGCTCGCGCGGCCCATAGAAGATGTAATCTACCTGGCGCTGCTGAAGAAATTGGCGCGCTTGGGCAAGGTTTTCGTTATCGCCCGGCGTCAATTCCGGTGCGTCGTCTGGTGGGTTTTCCGGCGCGTTAGCCCAAGCGAAGAATCGCTCCACCGCCGCCTGTTCTTGCTGACTGTGAATGGTCTCAAAAGGATGCCCATAAATCACTCGGCGACCGGTAAGCGCCGGAATCAACAGGCCCGTTTGCGGGGCGGCTAAGATGAGCGCATGCGGCGGGGTATTATGCTCAATCCACTGCATGGCGTGGGCCTCTTCGGTGGTGAGGTAATAAATCGGCTCGTGGGTCAACGCCCCGAACAGGCCAAGGGCCAAAACGATCAGCGTGGTGGGCAGCGCCAAAGCGATCACCGCGGGTTTCAAGCGGGTAAATAAGCGCGGACGGCTCATTTGCCATCCGCCTAAGGCGTGCCCAGCCAGCAGCACAGCCGGAATATACAAGCCAGTCATGAAGCGGCGCTGCAAGCTGAAGGGCGCGTAGATCAACGCCAGACCCACTACCAGCCAGGCCACGGCCAGCCGAAAAGGGGGGCGGCTGTGTTTAAAACTGTCCCACGCTCCCCAGGCTGCCAGGATCAGGGCCGGCGAGAGCGCCAGGGCGACATCCCATGCCGCGGGGGTGAGGGTGAGGTTTTGCGCATTCCAGATCGAAAACTGGGGATGCCGAACCACCACCGCCTGTTCATATAGCAACCAAGGCACACCGCCCAACCCCACGCAAACGCTGTACCAGAACAACCTTCCCGGCCAGGTAAAACGGCTTAGCCAAGCCTTCACCGTCCAACGGCCCACCTGGCGGCCGGCGGCCAACCATTCCAGGCCGAACCAGCCCCCCAAGGCAACCAGGCAAGCTACCACCCCAAACGGCTGGATCAGCCCCAACAAAGCAGACAACCCCCCGGCGGCAATAAAGCGCCATGGGGTGAGCGCCTCCAATGGCAAAGATAGGATAATCACCATGAGGGCGAGACCCAAAGCAAAATGCGGAGTGGTGAACATACTCAGAAAAGGGTACGCTTCTGCAACCCACGAATCCGATAAAAGCTCGCCAAAAGGCAGCGCCAGCCAGCCCATGCCCAACCCCAGGCTTAGCAGGGTAAACGTCCACAAGCGTGGGAAACGCCGGTCGGGCGCGGCGGCCTCGTACCCGGCAGCGTACCGTTGCACCAGCCCCCATAAGCTCCATAATAATAACCCTGCCGAAAATAGTCGCGCCAGGTGGAACACAACCACTAACGGCAGCCCACTCACCCGCGCCGCGTGACCTAACATCGGGTAAAGGATGAACAGCAGCGGCGCGCCTTCCCCGGGTTCGGCGCTAAACGCCAAACGAGAAAGCCAATTGCCATCGTAACCCTGGCGCATCTTCGCCAGGTAAGTATAACCATCGACTGGATTAAGTAAAAAACCGTTAAAGACAAATTGGGAGCCGGCCAGCTGGTTGGCAAGTAGATAGGGCAGCGTGAGGGCCAGAAAGACCAAGGCGATTAGGAAAGCAAGACGCATGCGCATGGAGAAACCTCGTGCCAACTATACAACGCTGATTAACCTGTGTCAAGCAACCAATCTATTCCCTCCCCTTGCTTTATCATCCAACCGCCTCTATAATCTAAGGGTAGCCTTTTCAGCCCATCAAGATTGCTCCTTCGGATAAACCCATGAGCAGACCCTTCAAAATTTATCGCTTGCAGCAAATTGACTCTCAAATTGATTGGATTAAAAACCGCCTGGCGGAAATCGAGCAGAGTTTAAACATTAGCCCTGAAGTCCTTGCCGCTGAGGAAGCAGTCAAACAAGCCGAGCTTAATCACCGGCAAGCTCGCCAGGCGCTGCAAGGCGCTGAAGATGAGGTGCGCAAACAGCGCGTCAAAATCGAACAAAGTGAAGCGAGCCTATACGGCGGAAAAATCCGCAACCCCAAAGAACTCAAAGACCTGGAAAACGAAGTGGCCTCGCTCAAAAAGTACAAATTGGTGTTGGAAGACCGCCAAATCGAGATGATGATGATAGAAGAGGAGGCCTCGGCAACCTACAAATCGGCGCGAGCAATATTAGAAAAGACCCGCGCCGACTTTGATGCCGTTAGCGCGGAGCTGCGTCAGGAACAGGCCAAGATATTGAAGGATCAACGCCGGCACGAAGAGGAACACCAGGCCGCCGCCGGAGCAGTAGAACCCGAAGATTTACTGATTTATAACCAACTACGCAAGACTCGGCGCGGCATAGCCGTTTCTAAAGTGGTTGATAAGGCATGTTCCGCCTGCGGTTCGACCCTCAATTCCATGCTGCTCTCGGCTTCCCACTCGCCTAACTCGCTCAACTTTTGCGATACTTGCGGACGTATTCTTTACCTGGGATAAACAGGTATGTTTGATCTTCTGCGGAATTTCGATCTGCTATCGTTTGGATTGGGAATAGTCACCGGCATCCTGGCCTGGGTGCTCGTCAACCGGTTGCGCCCGATATGGCGCGATACGCTGGTCACCCAGCGCACCTACACCCAAACCACAAGCCAAGATCGCCGTCAGAACGACGAAATTCGCCTGGGCAATGATACTCTACGACGAGTGCAAACCTGGCATATCGCCGCGCCAATCTTCTCGCTGGATGAAGTCATCATTCCCCCTCGCCTGTTGGCCCCGCCCATGCCGCCAGCGGCCTATGAACCCACTCCGAGCGAGGATATCACCGATTTCGTCATCCCGTTTATGCCCGATTGGCCGGAAATGGGATCTTATTACGGCGCCCCCTGGCTTGACCCGCCGGCGGCTCTCCAAGCAAGCCCACGCCTGGCAATCGTGGGGCAGCCGGGCAGCGGAAAAACCGTGGCGCTGGCCCACCTGGCGACATCCATCATCCGCCAAGACCCGCAAGCCGGTGAACTGCAGCAGCTTGCGCCGGTTGCGCTGCATGTTGCAGATTTAGCCCTGCCGGCCGCCAACCCACAAGACTTGCTCGCCCCCATCATCACCGCGCTAGCCGCATACACAGTCTCACTCCCAGGCAAGCGTTTGCCCGCCTTGATTCACAAGATTTTTAACGGCGGCTGGGTTGTGCTGCTGTTGGATGGCCTGGATGAGCTTGCCCCGGCCCAGATGCAGCCCGTAATGGAATACTTACACGCCCTGTTGGCGGCTTATCCAAAGCTGCGCGTGGTGGTCGCCGCGCACCCAACCCAAACCGGCGGTCTGGCGGCGCTAGACTTCCAAATTCTGCCGCTTACCAGCTGGGGGCCGGCCCACCGGGCCCTGTTCATCAGCCGCTGGAGCGAATTGTGGAAAACATATATTGCTACAGATGAACAAACCGCCGCCGATCCGTTGATGATTATCGGCTGGCTGCTCACCACCACCGAATTTCTTACTCCGCTGGAATTGACCCTTAAAGTTTGGGCGGCTTTCACCGGCGATGCGCTCGGCCCGTCTAGCCTGGCTGCCATGGAAGCTTATCTGCGGCGCAGCCTGGCCACCCAACCCAACAAGACCCGCAAAGCCCTGGAACAAATGGCCGCGCAAATGATGCTCAACGCCCAGGGCACGGTCGATTTCCACACCGCTGGGAACTGGCTGGGTGGGGCGGATATGGCGCAGGTCGAATTAGACGAAGACAACCCCAACCAGCCCGCCCCAGGCCGCGGAAAAGGCAAAGGTAAACTGCCGGAAAAGGCGCGCTCGCGCGGCTCGCTGCCGGGTTTAATCGAAAGCGGCGTGGTGCAAGCGCATGACGAACGGGCGCTGCGCCTGGTTTCGCCAGTGCTGCTGGGCTACCTGGCGGCTCAGGGACTGGCCGGCGCACGCGCCGGCGAGCAGATAGCGGCGCAAACCGAATGGTCTGGTAAAAGCAGCACACTTACCTATCTCGCCTGCATCGACCAAGACGATGGTTGGCTGGAAGCTGCCATTAAAGACGACAAGCTGGATATTACCCTGAGCGGTCTGCTCAACGCCGGTCGCCGGCTGCAAACCGTCCCCGACGGCCAGCCCTGGATTGCGGGCGTGCTGCGCCAGTTAGCGGTTGCACTGCAAAAAGACAGGTTGCCCATGGCGCTCAAGGCGCGCATCATCACCGCCCTGGCCCTCGCCAACGCCAACGGAATTAACTTGCTGCTGCGCCAATTGTCCTCATCCCCTGTCCCCAACCTGCGCCAATTAGCCGCGTTGGGCCTGGGGATGATGAAAGACGCCAAAAGCCTGGGCGATCTGCTGCGTTTGCAGCAAGAACCCAACCCGTTGGTTAATCGAGCGGCCATCCTGGCATTGGTGGCGATGGGCGATAAGGGAGGCTTGGAAGCCGTGGCCACGCAGTTGCTTACCGGCGACGACAGCGAACGCTGCGCCGCAGCCGAGGCGCTGGCAAATCATCCGGAAGAGGGATACCCCACCCTGGAAGAAGCCGCCGATGTCAGCGATCCTACCGTGAGGCGCGCAGCGGTGTTTGGGCTGGCGCGCACACGCCAAACCTGGGCCATCGCCCTACTGAAAAAGTTGCGCGCTGAAGATACCCAGTGGATTGTGCAAGACACGGCCAACCAGATGTTAACCGCATTAGAAGATAGCCATCCACGCCAGCCGCACCCCCTACCGGAACTCACCCAAACCGCCTGGCTGTTGGCCTTTGCAGCCGAGCGCGGCCTGGCGGTACCCCCGGGTCGTCCGGCGGTGGAGATGCTATTACGCGCCCTCAAAGAAGGCAGTGACGAGCAGCGCCAGGCCGCGGCATACTATCTGAGCCGCCGCCCCGACATCGAAGCAATCGCGCCATTGTATCAATTGTATTTTTCACAAGGGGGAGATGTTCACGAGTACGCTTGGGAAACGCTCTGGAGCCACGCTGCAGACGGCATTCCTCTACCGCCTCCCGCGCAGTTCGATTACCGCTAGAAATATCTGCTTGAGATCTATCACGCCGCCGGGTTTATCGGGGCCGCCCGGTCTGCCGGAGCGCCGGGCGGTTAAATCATGTTTTTCAAAATACGCGCCTGCAAAGCATCGGCGTCTAAATCCACTATCGAAACCAGTTTATCCAACCCACTCAGGCCTGCGATCACATCCACATGATTTTGGGGAATATCCAAAACATGCGCTAAGAAAGCCCGCAATTCCTGATTCAAAGCCGGGTCATCGGCGGAGGTCTTCAGGCGCACTTTAATCGTGCCGTCATTGAGTACTTCGGATAATTCATTGCGGCTAGAACGCGGCACAATGCGCACGGTCATCGCCGCCCCTTTTTTGCCATCGTGCAAACGAAAATTGCGTGAGTCCACAGTTCACCTCGAGGGAAGAGTGTCTTTACCTGACCAACAAACCAACTAGCAAACGCCCGACGAGTTGCAAAATGAGGATCAAAATAATCGGGCTAAAATCTATGCCGCCGGTATTAGGCATTAGCCGCCGGATGGGCTGCAGCATGGGATTCACCACCTGATCTAGCGCACGCCGAATGGGGTGATACGGGTCCATGAAATAAGACAGCAGCACATCGGCAATGACGACATACGTCAAGATGGTAATAAACGTAGATAAAACACCCGCAAATACGTCCAAGTTAGATTCCTTGTCGGGGGCCGACAATCGCCGTACCAATCCGCACAATGGTAGCGCCTTCCTGGATGGCGGCCACGAAATCTCCACTCATGCCCATGGAAAGCTGCGACCAGTCGGCTTGAGGCAAGCGCCGGCCCAGAAATGCCTGGAAAGCGCGCAGCCGGCGAAAATAAGGCCGGGCGGCTTCAGGTTGATCGAAAAATGGCGCCATGGTCATCAATCCCCCCACTTGTAAGCCCGGCAGGGCCAAAATTTGCTCAAAGTCTGGCAAGAGCAGCGGCCAGGCGCTTTCATCCCAAGCGGCAAAGCCAAACTTGGCCGCCTCGCCGCTGACATTGCATTCCAACAGCACCCGCAGAGGCTGGGCGCGCTGCGCCGCGAAGCGATCCAGGCGCACAGCCAGTTTCAGGCTGTCGAGCGAGTGAATCCGGTCAAAATTCTCCGCCGCCAACTGCGCTTTGCGGCTTTGCACATGGCCGATCATATCCCAACGCGCATCCGAAGGCAGCCGACATTCGGCCCGCTTGGCGGCCCCTTCTTCGGCGTAGTTCTCGCCAAAGACGCGCCCACCGGCGGCGTAAGCAGCTTGCGCCACCCCAGCCGGATGGCCTTTGGTCACCACCACCAATTCCACTTCGGCAGGGCTGCGCCCGGCAGCTACAGCCACCTGGTGGATTTGCGCCTGGATGCGGGCAAAATTTGCAGCAATGGCATCATCGGTTAGCATAGGGGTCATGCCAGGCATTATAACCCAATCAACGCCCCAAAACGGCCCGTGCGACCATTTTCGCCGCGGTGAGAATACCAATCATCCAATGCGCAGGCTGTACAGTGTCCGGCAATCTCAATTTGCTGCACCCCGGCTCGCTCCAACACCCAGCGGTTCGCTTGCCACAGGTCAAAGTGCATGCGATCTTGTGGGCCGGGCGTCAAAAATTGGTCGGCCAGGCTGCCGAATGCGGTCTGCGCCTGGCGGATTACATCTTCCCCCACCGGATAATGGTGCGCGGCAATGGAGGGGCCGATGCCCGCCAGAATATCCTGGGGCCGGCTGCCATAAACCGCGCCCATGCGCTCTACCGCGCGCGCAGCAATGTGCTGCACCGTGCCCTTCCACCCGGCATGAACCATGCCTACCACCTTCCGGCTTGGATCAAAGAGAAGGATGGGCGTACAATCGGCAAAGCGCATGAACAGCGTCACTGCGGCGCGGTCGGTCAAGATGGCGTCGGCTTGTAAATGAGCTTCCTGCGGTGGGCGTGGGCGCTCGGCTGCGATTACCACATCGCTGTGCACTTGCCACACATCAAACATGCTTTCATAAGGGCGCTGCAGGGCGGCAAAGGCGCGCCGGCGGTTCTCATCCACATGGTTGGGGTCGTCGCCCACTGTGCCGCCCATGTTGAGCGCAGCCCAGGGCTGTAAGCTTACGCCGCCCTGCCGCGTAAACACAGCATGCTGCACCCCGGCGGCGTCAAACGCCGGAAAAGTATAATAACGCACCCCGCCTCGGATGGTAAAAGGCATCCTTATTTAGCACCGGTGGTTCGTTTTTCCGCCCCCTTGAGGAAGCGAGCTAACTTGGCTTCTTTATAGGCGCGGGTTTCGGCAAAGCTTTCTTCCAGCATGGGGTAAGCAAACCAAACGCTAAAAAACCCAAACATGGCTCCCGTCAGGACGCGCAAGTACGGCGTACTTTCACGGTAGGGCAGCAGGCTCAGCGGCGGCTGGCTAAACAACTGGCTGAAACCATCTAAGCCCACTGGCACAATCGCCAACGCCAGCCATAACCACCATGGCAGGGCTTTAATCCTTTTGCCAGATAGGACGAACACCACCCCAAACAAGAGAATGGAGCCATAGATGGCAATATCGCGCTCACACAAGGCCACCTTGAAACCCACCTGGGCGTTGCCGATAAAAGCACGCGCCGCCATCACATCCTCAAAGTTTCCCCCCTCACTCAAGCCGGTGGCCTCAGCAAAAGTCTCCACGCCAGGCAACCCCGCAGCCGCGCGCGGGTAATAAGCCTGCGGGCCTTCAATATAAAACGACCGGTAGCCCAACTGATGACAAACCATGCCGTAGCCCCGGTACAGCCAAGAGGCCATGCCGGTATAGCCGGCCCCCGCCAGCATGGGAGCGACAAAAGCCAGGCCCACGTACAGGGTAACAATGGCATTGATGAGCAGCATATAGTGGCGGGCCAGCCATAAATCAAAGCTGTCGGAACGCGTCCATTCGCCGCGTACCTGGGCCAGGCTGGGCGAATTTTCCACCCGGGCAATATGCCGCTCGCGATCTTGCGCCGCCGCCAGCGTTACGCTAAGCTGCAGGCGCGTGATGGGCCATTGAAGCACAAATGGGCCGATTTCCACCACAGGAATTTTCTCCTGGAGGCGCTTGCGCAGCGCCTCGTCGCCATCAATATCCACTTCTTTTACCTGGTGAGCAATCTCTCCGCGCAAACTTTCCAGATCGGCCTTCACCTGTTCGCACAGGTGGCAATCTTTTCTCCCATACAAGATCGCTTCAATCATTGTGATATAACTCCCAAGGTGGTGAGGTAGTAAACCAACTGATCTTCGCTCATGATGCCATAATGGCGAAAACGAACTTCGCCCTTCTCGTCCACAAAGATCGTAGTGGGCAGCAGCACCACCTTATATTTAGAAGCTGCATCGGCCTGGCTATCTAATAGGATTGGATAAGTCAGTTCGTGTTCCGCCAGGAAAGCTTGCACCTTGGCTTTACTCTCTTGCTGATCCAGGCCAAGCATCACGAGATCGGGGTATTGTTTATGATAGGCTTCAAACATGGGCATCTCTTCAATGCAGGGATCGCACCAGGTAGCCCAGTAGTTAAACACCACCACTTTTCCGCGGAAATCGGAAAGTTTAACGGAATTTCCATCCATATCAGGCAGAGTGAAATCGGGCGCCATCGTGCCGGATTCGAGCTTCGCCAGGGGCGCTTCGGACGGGCTGCTCCCGCCGCTGCTGAAAAAGGGAATGATGCCAGCAAAGGCTAACACACCTACCAGCACCGCCCCCATTATCACCCCCACCCAGAGGCCGATTACCACTCTAATCAACATCTTGGAAGAGGATGGCGAAGCCTTTTCTTCATTCATTTTGCTCTCCGAGATCTTGCACGCTTTTTGGGTCTTGAAGGCCGAGCGCGCCTCTTTCGTACAGGGCTTCCCAAAGGTCGTCATTGCTAATCAGATCATCATCTTCAAAACCTACTTCATATAGTTCTTTTACATTAGGGACAACCGGGGCTTGCTCTTGCGCCATTACGGCTAAAGGCAAAGCCACAGGCAAGAGCGTGGTTCCAAATAACCACCATGTCCAAAAACTGCGTTTTTTGGCGCGGGCAATAAAAGCCGGGATAAGCCCAAGCAGCAAGAGAATACCCAGGATAATCAATAAGCCCCGCCCCAAGACTACCTCGTCATAATCGCCAATGATCGAGCCGAGAGACGCCAAGGTTTGGAAGCGTCCAGAATACAAGAAGATGCCCACCAATACGAGAAAAACACCCATCCCCACTTCTACATAGTGCATCACCTTGCCATATTTGCGCAAGATGGTGGTGACCAGGCTGATTTGAACGGAGGCGATGAGGAACGGAATCGCCAGGCCGGCGGAATAGCTGGTGAGCAGAACGAAACCCTGGCTAATGGAGCCGCCATTGATGGTCATAGTAAGAATCGAGCCGAGAATGGGGCCAACACAAGGCGACCACCCCGCCGAGAAAAACACACCCATCAGCAAAGATGCAAATAGGCCACGGTTGCGATCGGGGATAGACTGCGGACGCAGATCGTATTCCAGGAAGGGGATACGAAAAATGCCGGTCATATGCAGACCAAAAATGATGATGACGATGCCGCCGATTTTGGTTAACCACTGACGGGTATCGTAAAGTAATGCACCCAAAGCTGAGGCCGTCAGGCCCAGGGTAATGAATACCAGGCTGAAACCCACCACAAACATCAGCCCATGCGCCAGGGTATGTAGATCTCCGGTTTTTTGACGGCGGTTAGACGCCACCGAACGCCCGCCCAGGTATCCAATATACGCTGGAACAAGCGCGAAAACACAGGGGGAGAAAAATGACGCCAGGCCAGCTAAAAACGCGAAACTCACGTTAAATACTTCCATCTAATGCTCCAATCATTGTCTTCAGACTTAGCCTTCCGTTACCAATACTTTCGTGCTGCCTGCCCCTTGCACGGTAATATCGCCAATATCGGGCGGAGTCACCGGCATGGTCCAACGGAACACAAACTGGGCGTCGGCCGGGGTGCAGTTTACACATCCATGCGACTGGGGAAAGCCATAGTTGTTATGCCAAAAGGTGGAGTGAATCGCCATGCCGGCGCTGGCGAACAGGGTTGTCCAACCAATGCCGGGAAGGTCGTAGCCGCCGCCGGTTGTGCCGCCGGTCATATGCACCGATACCAGCTTGCGCCAGATGGTGTGGCGTCCGGGAGGCGTGGCCCATTTTCCTTCTGGGTTATTCGATGAGGTGATCTTTGGGCCGGTGGAAACCCGGCAGAAAAACACTTCGTCCGCCCCTTCCATGCACGAAAGCGTCTGATTGGTCACATTCACCACCACCAGCTTTTCGTCAATATCGGGCCGAATGGGCGATAAATCTTCCGGGGTGAGTGGGCGGAAAGCCTCGCCCGCCGCCCAGAAGAAATCTCCAAAGCTGCCATAGCGATCCGACACGCGATACTGCACCTGCCCACCTTCATCGGTGCGCACCTGATCGACCCACATAATTTGGCTGTAATACAAGCGCGGTGTGGAGGTATGCTGCAACCAGGGAGCGCGCCCAGGCGGGTTCGCCAGCACAATATCCACATATGGCACACTCACTTCCACCCAAAAGCCCTGTTCCGTCGGTAAGGCGGTCAGAGGGATATTCGGCAAATTGCGCACCTTCTGCAAGTTGGGGGAGAAAATAAAACCCTGCGGCGTCTCCACAAAACGCTGAGTAATCCATAATGGCCGCGAACCAACCAATTCATGCTGCCATTCTACCACGGCGTCTTCAGGCAGTTCCAGCACCTTGGGGGAGGAGTCATCCGGGCGTGCGAGCACATCGGTCTTAGCGCCCAACACTCGCCCTAAGCGGGGCGCCTCGGGGAACTGAACCAGGCCAGGTACGGCGAGAGAGGCGGCCTTTAAATGCTGCCTGCCGCCGTCTGGGGCCCCCCATCGCCCAGGCACAGCCAGGGCGGTCAACCCCGCCCCGCTTAGCTTCAAAAACTCTCGCCGCGATAAACTCATCTACTTATCCTTCATAAACGTTAACCCGTGTACCGGAAACGCCCATTACAGTGGTATCTAACATACCGGGGTCGTACACCACCTCAGGCGCATTCCAACAAAATATCCAACGGGCGTCTTCAGGCCGGCAGTTGACGCAGCCGTGCGAAACCGGTGTGCCGTAGTTATCATGCCAGAAGGTGGAATGGATTGCTACCCCACCCGCAGCAAAGATGCTCGTCCAGGCAATGCCGGGCAGGTCGTAACCTGCGCCGGTGGTTCCGCCGCTCATTTGCAGCGAGATGTATTTACGGGTGACAAAATGCTCACCGATGGGCGTAGCCCAATTATCTACCAGGTTGCCGTACATATCATACTTGGCTCCGGTAGAAACGCGGCAAAAATAGACCTCGCGTTGATCTTCGTAGCATGAAAGGGTTTGATGGGTTACATCAATCTCGATGCGCTTATTCTCGGCTTCCGGGTGAATGGGCTGTAAATCCTCACTGGTGATGGGGCGGAAGGCGCGCGCATCGGCCCACAGCATATCCACGCCACCGTAGTAATTAGGGTTGACCCGGTAAAGTGTGCGGCCATCGTCTAGCACCCGCGTGGCGTCTACCCAAAAGGTCTGGCTGTAATACACCCGCACCGGCAGGCCCTGTTCCATCTTTGCTTGCACCCACGAATTATTTGAAGGCGCGGCTTGCACCAGCTCGGTTTCGGCATAGGGGATGGTGACTTCAACCCACATGCCCGGCCCACGGCTAGAGGTGGGCAGCTGGGCCACCACATCGTTTAGGCGGTTGGCGACGGGCTGCACATACGGGGCGTAAAGATAGCCCTTGGGCGTCTCGACCCAACGTTGGCTATTAAAGATATAGGCAGGTTTTACCCCAGAAACCTGGCGCAGCCATGGCAGCACGGCATCTTCATACACCACCCCCACTGTGGGGCTGTCCGGGTCGGGGCGCTGTTTTAGATCGGCCATACCAACCGCCACGCGCGCCAGGCGTTCGGCCTCGGGAAACTCTGGCAGCAGCAAAGCGCTCCCCAAACCGCCTGGCGCAAGCCAACCTGGCAGGGCGGGGGGCAAGGCCAGCCCGCCCAAAGTCACCCCGGCCAGCTTGAGAAAATCTCGCCGGGTGAGCCGACCATCCGTTTCAGGTTGTGACGAAGCATTCAGCATTTTGTTTAGATAATTTTTCATCGGCAATGATACATTGTACCAAATGTTTCTCGTTGCCCGATGAAACAATCAGATCTTCTGGCGGCGCAAACGTAAGCTGTTGCCCACCACGAAGACGCTGCTAAAAGCCATCGCTCCCGCTCCCAACATGGGGTTCAAAAAGCCCAAAGCCGCCGCCGGGATAAGGATGATATTGTAAATGAAAGCCCAAAATAAATTTTGCTGAATGGTGCGCAGGGTGCGCCGCGACAACGCGATTGCGCGTGGCACGGCGCGCAGATCGCCGCTCATCAAAACCACCGGAGCGGCGGCCATCGCCACATCCGTGCCTGCGCCAATTGCCATGCCCACATCGGCCTGGGCTAAGGCTGGAGCGTCGTTAATACCGTCGCCCACCATGGCCGTCACTTGCCCGGCGCTTTGCAACGCCTTCACCTTGGCGGCTTTTTCGCCGGGCAACACCTCTGCAAATATGTGATCGACCTTCACCTGGGCGGCGATGGCCTCGGCAGTCCGCTGGTTATCGCCCGTAAGCATCACCACTTCTAACCCCATGTCGTGCAGCGCGGCAATCGCCTGGGCGGAACCATCCTTAACCGTATCGGCCACGCCGATTACGGCTTGCAGCGCCCCATCCACAGCCACCAGGATGGCCGTTTTCGCCTCGCTCTGCAACGCCTCCACTGCCTCGCCCAGGCTCCCCAAGGACAGTTGGCGTTCCTGCATCATCCGCAGATTGCCCACCCACACCCGCCGCCCGTCCACATCGGCTTCCACGCCCTGCCCCACCACAGCCTGGAAGGCCTGCGGGGCGCTGAGCGCCAGGCCGCGCTCGCCGGCTTCGGCCAGGAGCGCCTCGCCCAGGGGGTGTTCCGAACCTTTCTCCACCGAGGCTGCCAGGCGCAAGGCTTCGTTGGCGTCCATCACCGGCGCAGCCGCGGCCACGCCACCCGCCGCCCCAGCCGGTACACTCTTCGCCAGGATGACATCGGTTACAGCCGGCTGACCGCGTGTAATCGTGCCGGTTTTATCCAACACCACCGTTGTCAGTTTACCCGCCCGTTCCAGCGCCTCGCTGCTCTTGAACAAGATGCCCATTTCTGCCCCTTTCCCGGTACCCACCATCACCGCGGTGGGGGTGGCAAGGCCCATGGCGCAGGGGCAGGCGATTACCAAAACGGCCACCATGTGGATTAACGCCCGCGTGAACGCCGATGGGTCGCCCACAGCAGGCGGCGGGGCAATAAAGAACCATGCCAGGAAAGTGACAAAGGCAATCGCGATCACACTCGGTACAAACACTGCCGATACCTGATCGGCTAACTTTTGAATGGATGCTTTGCTCCCCTGGGCTTCTTCCACCAGGCGAATGATTTGCGCCAGGGCGGTCTCTTTACCTACCCGGGTGGCCTCGAAACGCAGTAAGCCCAACTTGTTGAGCGTGGCCCCGATCACAGGATCGCCGGCGCGTTTTTCAACCGGCAGCGATTCCCCAGTCAGCATCGATTCGTCCACGCTGCTGCGGCCATCGACCACCACCCCATCAACCGGGATTTTCTCGCCGGGGCGTACCAACACCATATCGCCCACCAACACATCGTCAATCGCCACTTCTTGCTCCACGCCGTCGCGCACCACGCGGGCGCTGCGCGGGCGCAAACCCATCAGCTTCTTAATCGCCTCGCTGGTTTGGCCTTTAGCGCGCGCTTCCAAGAACTTACCCAGCTTAATCAAGGTGATAATCACCGCGGCGGTCTCAAAATAGACGTGCCCATCAATTAGCCCCAGCATCACCGGCAGCGAGTAAAAGTAAGCCGCCGAAGAACCCATGGCAATCAGCACATCCATATTCGCCGACCCATTGCGTAGGGCTTTGTATGCGCCCACATAATACTGCCCGCCCACATAGAACTGCACCGGCGTAGCCAGGACGAACATCAACCAATTAGCCCAAGGTTGGTGCGCCCAAGACGGCAGCAGCATTAAATCGCGCCCCATCGAAAACAGGAACAACGGTACGGTAAAAATCAGCCCAATGATGAGAAAGCGGCGCTGCTGGGCGATTTCATTTTGTCGGGCGAGGCGTTCGGCGTCCTCGGTTTCTCCGCCGCCCAGTACAGCTTCAAAGCCGGCGGCGCTAACCGCCTTGCGCAGGTCGCCCTGACTCACCAGCGTGGGCACGTAACGAACACGAGCGCGTTCGGTGGCGAAACTCACGGTGGCATCTAATACGCCATTGATGGCGGATAAAGCCTTCTCCAACCGGCGCGCGTCGTTGTCATCGCTCAGGCGGCGGATCACAAGGTCGGCTTCCCCGGTCGCCACCGAGTAGCCGGCGCGCTCCACTCGCCCAATCAGCTCGGGCAGAGCAGTCAGGTGGGGGTCAAACACAACCGTGGCGCGCTCTGAAGAAAGGTTCACCAGGGCGCTTTCCACCCCGTTCTCTTTTTTCAGGTTTCTTTCAACCGTAGCAACACAATTAGCGCAGGTCATCCCCAAAATGGGTAAGCTCACTTGCTTGTTATCAGCCATTTTACTTCCTTCCAATAAAACCAGAATGCCAGGGGCTGGCAGTCCCCGGCATTCATTATCACTAAGTCGGTCGGCGGCCCATGGGCTGCCAACCAGCATAAACCGCCGAAAGGCAGCCGCCCGGTGGTGCACCGGGATAAAGCTAAACCCGCTATCTTATCGTCTGACTATCCTTCTACGGGATAGTTTAACGATGCCAACAGCGCCTTAATTTGATCTTCTGTCGTGGGCGCTTCAAAAGTAATCACAGCTTGCTTGGTATCGGCATTCGCCTCCACCGCCCGCACACCGGATAATTCGCTGACTTCATTTTTGATGGTATGAACGCAGTGTCCACAGCTAATATTAGGGATCGAATAGGTAACCGTTTGCATAACACCTTCTCCTAGAAAAAATCTCAAGTTTAATGCAGCCTAAGTCTTGGCTGCTGTTTCAAAAACACTCACAATTTCTTTCAACACGCGCTCACGCTCATTCATATCCTCCCCTCGCACAGCTGTAATGAGGCAAGAGTTAACGTGTTCATCCAGTATCTGGACACTGGCCTCGCGCAACGCGGCTTGAACGGCCTGGATCTGGCGGATAACGTCAATACAATAAGCGTCTTCCTCCAACATACGTTGAATGCCGCGTAAGTGGCCTTCAGCAGTCTTAAGCCGGCGAATAGCGCCAGGGTGTTTCATAAAGCATTCTCCTTCTTACCCCTCCCCCCTGGGGGGGGGTAAGAAGGATTATAGACCTGAATTGTCCATTTGTCAAGAATTTAGGAGATATTTCCTATAAAAAACAGCCGATATTTGCCGTTGCTCTTAAGGCTGAGAGGCCTCATTCAAAGCCTGGCGCAGTTGCTCCAACGAGACCGACCCGCTCCACTGCTGGAGCACCTGTCCCTGAGCGTCGAGCAAGAAAAGGTGCGGCTCCTGCCGGAAACCCAGGCTGCGCTGAAGCGCCAGCGTGGCCGGGTTATCAATATCCAGGTATGTGAAAATCACTTTGCCGTCATATTCACTTTCCAGGCCTAGCAGCAGCGGCGTCATCGATTGGCTTGGCCCGCTCCAATAGGCGAAGAATACGATTAGCTGCGGTTTGCCGGCGCTGCGCTGAACGCTGCGGGGATCGGCGGCGGGTAAACGGGCATATGTCCACGGCGGCGCAGGCAGCGGCGTGTTGGTAATCGTGGGCGTTAAGCTAGGCGTTGGCGTAGGTGTCTGATAAGGGGTGGCGGTGGGCGGCGGCTGCGTGGGCGTTTCGGAAGGCCGCGGGGTAGAAGTTGCGGTGGGGGTAGCCGTAGCCGCCCCTTCCTGTCCGGAAGGCTGCGGCGGTGCGGGAGTGTCTTGGGCCAATGGCAAACCCGCCAACAGCACACCCGGCGTGGGCGTGGCCCCAGAGCTTTGCAAACCAAATGCGGCTTGCAGGCGGTCAAATTGGGCTGCGGCTTGCACTCCATTCATATTTAGTGCTCCCAGAACCAGGCCATTCGCTGCCGGGGGCAGCACGGCTGGCGTGAGGGTAACGCCGCTGCCGTTTTGCATATACTGCAACCCGCCCGGGGCAGACGGCGGCGGCCCGGCGGGGGCTTCAGCTGGTTCGGCTGGTTCCTCCGCCGGATCAAGGGTGGGTAACGGGGTTTTGCCGGGTTCGCGGTAAGGCGTGGCTTCCCCCGAAGGCCGGCCCGGCTGTTCCGTGAGGGTCGGCTCCACGCCGCCTTCTGGCGCGATGGTCGCCTCCGCGCCGGGGTAGGGGCCCGGCGAGGCAATCACACCCGGATACGCACCCGTATCATTCACCGGGGGAGCGGGATAGCCCCCCTGTGTCTCCGTCGGAGGGAGGATTTCAGAGGTGGGGGTAGTGGTCGTATCGGTAAGTGCAGGCGTGGCTGAGACTAAAGACGGGGTGGCGGTTAACTCGGCTGCGCCCGGCGTAACCTGGACGGGAGTGGTCGCGGCTGGGGTATGGGTTGCCGTGGGCGGGCGAAGGGTCTGCGCCGGCGCGGTTCGGGGAGGGGTTTTTGACGCGGCTTGTGTCTTTTCGGGCAAAGCAGCAGGCGCAGCAGTGACCGATGGGGTGGCTGAGGCTGCGGACAGTGATGCTGTAGGTGTGGGCGGCGTCTCCACGGGCAGGCCAGGCGACCCCGGATAGGGGTCGGCGGGCGGGGTGGGGTAGGCGAGGTTCTCCCCACCCGGGTAATGCGGCGCTTCCCCTCCTGCCGGATAGGCGATTTCTGCTTGGGTTGGGGGCGTGTTCTGCTCGGAGCCTGGATATGAGCCAGGATAGACAGATGGATAAGCAGACCCCGGCTGGGTCGCGGCAGCCGCGGGGGCGGTTTGCGTGGATGCAGCCGGATGTGTCGGCGCAGCGGCAGGCGCCGTCCAGGGCAAATTACAGCCTGCCAGCAAAGCCGCCAAAATAACCATCCCACAAACGCTAAATCGTCGCATCACTCTATTGAGGGATCATACCACAAAAATTTTCCCAGGAAGACACACACCTGAAGGGCGCTGGCCAGGCCTGGGTCGCATGCCCGCGGCGCCGGAAAGCGCGCCCGCCGCCTTCCGGCTCGTCTTAACCAGATCAACCCCCAACGCAAGCGGATTTCGGTATAATGTTTCTATGAAAGTAATCACCCACCGTGGAACCATCCTGCTTATTTTACTTCTCTCCGCCGGATGGGTCATATGGAGCCGCGCCGAACCCGGCGGCAGCGAACGCTTTGCCGCTCCACGCGTGGGCTTCATGGCTCCCGATTTCAACCTGACCGCGTTCGATGGGCGCGCCTATCACCTGCATGATCTGCGCGGCCAGGTTGTTATCGTTAACCTGTGGGCCAGTTGGTGCGGGCCTTGCCAGGCGGAAATGCCCACGCTTGAGCAGATTTATCGCGAATACCACGCTCAAGGGCTAGAATTACTCGGCGTGAACGCTACCCTCACTCAAGCCAACGAGGAAGCCCAGGCTCGCCGGAAAGCCGAAGAGTGGGGGCTGACTTTCCCCTTGCTGCTCGACCCAGACGGCAGCGTGCTGCAACAGTATGAAGGCCGGTCGCTGCCCAGCACATTCTTGATCGACGCCCAGGGCGTAGTGCAAAAAGTGATCGTGGGCGGCCCCATATCCGAAGCCCTTCTCCGCATTGAAGTGGAGAAACTGCTGGCGCTTAGCCCAAAAGGAGGCCCTTAATGCTGCCGGCTCTGCAAATTGGGCCACTATCGCTGCCAACTGCGCCGCTGGCTTTGCTGCTGGGCATTTGGTTAGGCCTGGAACTGGCCGAGAAAAACGCTCACCGCTGCGGTTTAAGCGCGCCGGTGATCTACAACCTGGTTTTGAGCGGCATTATCGGCGCGGTTGTGGGAGCGCGCCTTTCATACATAATCACTTACAGCCATGTTTTCCTGGCCGATCCGCTCAGTATGCTATCCCCCAATCCCGCTCTGCTCGACCCCTGGGGCGCGGCGCTGGGGGCGGGGGTCATCGCCCTGATTTACGCCCAACGGCGAGGCTTACCCTTGTGGCGCACCCTCGATGCGCTCACCCCTTTTTTGCAGGTGCTGATGCTGAGCATTGCAGTGATGCACTTCGCTTCGGGCGATGCCTATGGCGCGCCCACGAGCCTTCCATGGGGCATAAGCCTGTTAGGCGAAAAGCGCCATCCCACCCAAATTTACGAAATATTCGCTGCCGGAGCCATTCTCATGCTGCTGTGGCCGGCGCGCCAACTGTCATTCAAACCCGGTCAGTATTTCCTGGCTGTCATCTGCTTATCCGCTTTGGCTCGCTTGGTGATCGAAGCCTTTCGCGCCGACAGCTTGCTCTTACCCTATGGCATCCGCCTGGCCCAGGCAGCGGCGTGGGGGGTATTAGCCTTGGGCCTCCTGGCCCTGGCGCAAAGGCAGCGCGCCTATTCCACCAACGCAGCGGATTGATAAAGGGTTGCCGGTGAGAGGTCATGAAAAACGGCAAGCAGCCAGATGCGGGGGGATAAAATTCGGGTTATGTAACCTATCTCTCCCTGCAGCATCTTATTCGTCAGGAGGACAGCATGATGCCACCAGAAATAGGTTTTGAAGTTCATCTCAACCAAACGTATGCCACGGCTTTGGAAAACGTGAAAGCGGCCCTCAAGGCGGAGGGCTTTGGCGTGTTAACATCGATAGATGTGCAAGCGACGATGAAAGAGAAACTGGGCGCCCAATTTCGCCCCTATACCATCTTGGGAGCTTGTAATCCCCCTTTGGCGTACAAAGCTTTGTCGAGCGATAGCAGCGTGGGGTTAATGCTGCCTTGCAACGTCACCGTTGAAGAGACAGCGCAAGGCGGCTGCCGGGTAATTTTGGCGGACCCGCAAGCGATGATGCAGACCGGGGCCTGGGCGCACAACGCGGTGCTGACCGAAGTCGCCGCCGAAGCGCGCCAGCGTCTACTGCGCGTGGCCGAGGCGCTGCGGACAACCGTTACCACCAGCGCGTGAAATTTTTATGCCGGAAATTTCTCGGCTGCGGTTAAACATGGGGGCTGTCTAATTAATTTCTTAGACAGCCCCCTGAGGTTGTTCTCCCGCCGACCGACCGGGCTATAACATAGGGTTGTTTCCCCGTGAAATATTCGCCAAGAATTCCTGGCGGGTGGCCAGGTTTTTACGAAACGCGCCCAGCATAGCCGAGGTGGTCATGCGGGCGTCGTGCTTTTTAACGCCGCGCATGGTGGCGCACAGGTGAAGCCCTTCCACAACAACAGCTACCCCATACGGGTTTAGCAGCGTTTCGATAAATTCGGCAATTTGCCGGGTCATACGCTCTTGCACTTGCAGGCGGCGCGCATACATATCGACAATCCGCGGGATTTTAGAAAGCCCAATCACCTTGCCACGCGGAAAATAAGCCACGTGAGCACGGCCAATGAATGGCAAAAGGTGATGTTCGCATAAGCTGTAAAACTCAATATCGCGCACGATCACCATTTCGTCATAAGTTTCCTCGAAAATTGCACCGTTCACCAGAGCCACCGGATCGACACGATAACCGTCTAGCAGCTCGGTATACATGCGGGCCACCCGGTTAGGTGTATCGAGTAATCCGTCGCGGTGGGGGTCTTCGCCCACCGCTAACAGCAAATTCTCAATGGAGGCCTGGATTCCTTCCATATCCATTGACTGGTCGATAAGGTGGGTTCGTGGCGCGCCATCGACATCTTCTATCTCGTTCATTTTTGCTCCCATTCACAAAGTGCAGGTAGTGTAACGCCAATTGGAACAGGAGTCAACTAACGGCAAGTTTAGAAGACTGCTTATTGCATTACACCATTATTAACGCTAAAATGAATAACATGGATTACGTGGCCCCGTATGTTGCTTAGATAGCATAGGAGGTGGTCAGGATGGAGCTAATTGATATGCTACATGAAATTGACTTATTTGAGGGTTTAAATACGACCCAGATCTCCCGCATGGCCGCTATATGCTGCGAGAAGCATTTCGACGCCGGGGAGCTGATAGCCACGGAGGGGGAAGCAGGCGATGAGTTATATATCATTACGGAAGGCTTGGTGGAGGTCTTCTTGGGTGAATGCACACAGAATCCCCCTCGCGTGGTGGTATGCCTGGGCGTGGGACAGTTGATTGGCGAAATGGCCCTGCTAGACCAGGGGCTGCGTTCGGCGTCCATCCGCGCCACCACCCATCCTACGGTGGTGCAAGTGATCCATCGCTGCGATTTCGAGAGACTATGCAGCGAGGATAATCAAATTGGATATATTGTGATGCGCAACCTGGCCGCCGACCTTTCTTTCAAGCTGCGTCACCGCAATCTCATTGAACGCTAAAGCTCAGGTGCGTTATGGCGATATTTAAGGTTAGTTACGTTATTATTGGCAGAGAATATCCGGGCAGTATATTAAACCAGGATCACCTGCCCCAAAAAGGCGACCGGGTGCAGTTAGGCAACAACTTCTTTGAGGTGATTGAAGTCTTGGAGCTGGCCCCGCCGCGCGGCGAGTTCCATTATATTCACGCCACCTGTCAAGCTTTAGGGGAGCTGCGCGAAAAAAACTGACTGCTCTAGCCGCTGCCTGGTAAAATGATGTGGGGCCGCCCTGAATGTTTGAGGCGGCCCCACCGTTATTTCTATCCACCTATGCGGGCGAGGTTAATCTCTAACCGCCAAACAGCCCATCCCCTAGCCAATTACCGGCTCGATCAGGCCGTAAGAGCCATCGCGCCGGCGATAAAGAACATTCACGCCGTTCGTATTGGGGTTGTAAAAGATAAAGAAGTTATCATGCCCCAACAATTCCATCTGTTCCATGGCCTCCAATTCATCCATGGGAGCCAGGCGGAAGGTTTTGCGGCGAACGATTGCCGGGCCGAGATCGCCGGTTTCTTCTTCGGGAATCGGTTGGCCGGCTGCATCGGCAGCCGAGCGGCCATCGCCGCGCACGCGCGCCCCGCGCTTGCCTTTCACCCTCTCCACGCGCCGCTCCATCTTATCGAGGGCGGTATCGAAAGCCGCAAAGATATCCTCAGCGCGTTCTTCAGAGCGCAAGATGAACCCCTTACCGCGAACGGTAATCTGAGCCACCTGGCGATCGGTTGAACTGCGCGCCGATTTGACATACGCCAGGTCTACACGAGCTTCATCAATCCCAGGAAGAAAACGGTCTAGTTTGGAGACTTTCTTAGTGACATAATCATTGATGCGCTCCGTCACTTCCATATTCCGTGCAGTAATTTCTACTTCCATAGTCATATGAGCCTCCTGGTAGAGAGTAAAAGAATTATTGCCCACCCGAGCCGGATGGGCGAATGGCACGCGCCAGAGTAAGCCCGTAAACCTGGCGCGCTCCGGATTTCAATAGGGCGTCAGCGCAAGCCTGGAGGGTTGCGCCGGTGGTGGTTACGTCATCAATCACCAAAACGCGTTGATTACGCACAATGACCGGGTTGGCTTCGAACGCGCCCACCACATTCACCATGCGCTGCGATGCCGTCAGCCCGACTTGCGAGCGAGTGGTACGCACCTTCTTGAGCGCGGCGGGGCGGTAGGGTATTTTGTGGGCTAAAGCAACCGGCAGCGCCAGGAAGGTGGCCTGATTATATCCGCGCTCGGCCTGTCGATCAACCCCAATTGGAACCGGCGTGATCAAATCTACCGGCCAGGCTAACTGATACAAGATTTCAACCAGTGGGCGGGCCAATTCGTCTCCCAAGGCCAGGTCGCGCTGATATTTAAGGCGCTGGAGCGCCTTTTGCAGCGGCCCGCAAAATTCGGCCCAAGAACGAAGCGCGGTAAAAGCGGGGGGGTGCTGAATGCAACGCCGACACAGCCCGGCCGGAGAGGTAGGCTCACCACAAACCGGGCACAATGGCGGCTGGAGGGGGCGCGCCTGCTGCCGGCAGGCATCGCACAGGCGCGCATATGCCTGAGCGCCGCAGCCGCCGCACACCGGCGGGTACAAGGCATCTAACAACCACCACGCCCAGCGATAAACGCGGTAAGTGAGGGGTGGTTTAGATTGCTGGGCCGCACCTTGCACCGCAAGATTCGCCATGCCGGATTATCTATTAGCCCCCGCCAAATAGAATGCCGTTCATACTAGAACGCAGCATCATCAGTAATGCTGGGGTCATGAGCACAATACAAATCGATGGGAAAATCAAAATCGCCATTGGAATAAGCATTTTAATAGGGGCCTGGTGAGCCAGCTCCTCAGCGTATTGACGGCGTTTCATCCGCATTTGATCGGCCTGAATGTGCAGAACCTTTGCCATACTCACGCCTAACTGCTCGCTTTGGATGATGGCGGCTACAAAGCTGCTCATTTCAGAGATGCCAATACGGTCGGCCATATCGCGCAAGGCTTCGCGACGCAGTTTGCCTAGCTGAACTTCGCGCAACGAGCGTTGGAAGGCATTCGATAGCTCATTATCCCACTTTTCGCTCACTTTTTGCATCGCGCCATCAAATCCCAGGCCGGCTTCCACACAAATCGTCAGCAGGTCGAGGGCATCGGGCATGGCTTTGCGGACTGATTTTTGCCGGCGTTGAATCCGGCTGGTAAGCATCAATTCAGGGATGAAGAAGCCTAACCCCACGAAACCCGCCGTAACCAAAATTTGACGAGTTAGCGGCCAATCGATTGAACCGATCGAAAAGATAAATATCATGAAGACGGCGATAAGAACTGCCACAATAAGGCGAAGAGCCCAAAAAGTGGCCGGCTCTAACCCCCGAGGGTTGCCCGCCAATTCTAATTTGCGGGCAGTCGCCTGTAGGGCGTTTTGTGGGGTAAAGCGCGATACCAGTTCGCCTAAGCGCCGGCCCATGGGGAGAATGATGCGATCCATCATAGGCTGAGACAGTTCGATCTCCTCCAAAGAAGCCTTATCGCCTCGGCTGGCGAATTCCATCAGGCGGTCTTGCAAAGAGTCGCTTTCTGCCGTGCTGCGCATCCCAATGACCGTCAGCGCAACCGCGCCGCCTATAAGCACAACAACCACACCAACGATAATCAAGGTAGCCATTTTATAGCCTCCAAATAACAGTTTATAAGCATCTGTTTACACTTCAATCTTCGCAATCCGGGTCATGACGAAGTACCCCGCAGCGATCATGCCGCCGGCAATGCACAGGGCAATTAGACCGGGAATGCGCGTTTCGGGATTGAAAAACTCCATCATGTAGGGTTTATTCAAGAACCACAAGATGGCGGCAATAATTAGCGGCATCATCGCCAAAAACCGGCCTGAATATAGCACTTGAGAGGTGAGAACGCGGATCTCACCTTTAATGCGCACACGTTCTCGAATGGTGTAAGAAATGGTATCGAGAATTTCCGCCAGGTTACCGCCAACTTCGCGCTGCACATTGATGGCCGTGATGACCAAATCCAGATCGTCGCTGGGAATACGGCGCAGCAGGTTTTCCAATGCCGGTTCAATCCCAATGCCCAACTGATTCTCCTGCACCACCCGCCGAAATTCATCGGAGATAGGCGGCGGCATTTCCCGGCTGACGGCTTCCATGGCTTGCATGGTTGAATAACCGGCCCGCAAACCGTTCACCATCAGGTTGAGCATATCGGCAAGCTGGTCGTTAAAGCGCACCAGGCGTTTGCCTTGTTTGCTCTTGACCCAAAAGCGAAGCGCCATATAGCCTATTACAAAACCCAGGATGGTAAACAGAACCACACCAATGATGCCTGAGTCACGGTTCAGGTACCACATGATTGCGGCGCCTGCCATACCTAAAATCACCCGAGCGGCAATATACTCGCCCGCTTTAATTTTCAAATCGGCCCGAGCCAGGTCGCGGGCAATACCGCCTCCTAAGCTCGACCCTTCCAGGCGGGCATTGAACCAATCGCCAACCGGCGTTGCCTTGGGCTTGCTCCCCTTAAGCGCGTCAAACTGCTCTTCATCGAGGTATTTTCCCAGGCGTTTCTCCACCAAGCCGCGCTCGCTGCGAGCAGTTACCGCGATGCCGGCTACTAGCAGCGCCACTTCTATACCTGCGCCAATGATTAATATGAGTATAAGTGGATCCATAACGAACCCTTCTGCACCTGGTTAGATTAGTAGCGGCGGCGGTCGCCAATACCGAAGATTGAGGCCGGCAGGTGAATACCGGCCGCCTCAATTCGATCCATAAACTTAGGCCGCAAGCCGGTTGGCCGCAAACGACCGACCACTTTATTGCCTTCAAACCCGGTTTGCTCGAACAGGAAGATATCGGTCATGGTAATTACATCGCCTTCCATGCCGCTCACTTCTGTAATGTTGGTAACCTTCCGCGTGCCATCGCGCATCCGCTCTTGATGCACCACTACATCGATAGCAGCCGAGATTTGTTCACGAATGGCGCGCACCGGCAATTCCATACCGGCCATCATGGTCATGGTTTCCAACCGGGCCAGGGTATCGCGTGGGCCGTTCGAGTGGGCGGTAGTCATCGAACCATCGTGGCCCGTGTTCATAGCCTGCAGCATGTCTAGCGCGGCTTCATCGCGAATTTCTCCCACAATGATCCGGTCGGGGCGCATACGCAGCGCGTTCACAACCAGGTCTCGAATGGTGATTTCGCCCTTGCCTTCAATATTTGCCGGGCGAGATTCCAGCGTCACCACGTGTTCCTGGCGCAGTTGCAACTCTGCGGCGTTTTCAATGGTGAGGATGCGTTCATCACCCGGAATAAACTGCGACAGAATGTTAAGCAGCGTGGTTTTTCCCGAACCGGTGCCTCCAGATATAACCAAATTCAAACGTGCTTCGACACAGGCCTTCAGAAATTGCAGCGCCTCGGGGCTTATGGAACCATATTGCACCAACTGCTCGATGGTGATGGGGTTCTTAAAGAATTTACGGATGGTTAACACTGGGCCTACTAACGAGATGGGGGGAATGACGGCATTCACGCGCGAGCCATCTGGTAAGCGTGCATCTACATACGGGCTGGATTCGTCAATGCGGCGACCCATAGGAGCTACAATGCGGTCGATAATGCGCATCACATGTTCATCACTCTCAAACGTCACAGGAACGCGCAAAATCTTGCCGGCGCGTTCAACATAAATATTTTTGCAGCCGTTGACCATGATTTCTGTAGTCGTCTCATCTTCCAGCAAGGGCTGCAGTGGGCCAAAGCCCAAAATTTCGGCGGCTATTTGTTCGAACAGACGGTGACGTTCTGGACGGGTAAGGACAATGTTTTCTTCTGCAAGGATTTGTTCAAATAGTTCTTGAATGGTTTGGCGCACATCGTTCACACGCGAAATATCCATGCCGGGGTCGAGTTCTGCCAGCAAGCGATTCTGGACGCGCGTTTTTAAGTCAAAGTAAGTATCTTTTTGAGAACTCACGCCAGGCGCAGCCACCCGACGGGCCTGCAAACCGCCCAAGCGCGAACCGCCGGCGTCGCCGCCCGAACCCGGAGCCGGGTTACCGCCTGGTTGCTGCGGTGTTTTCCCCTGCCCTTGTTCAATTCTTTTAAGTAATGACATCCTTTACAACCTCCAAATACAGATAAAAACCTGCTCGCCTGGCTTACTTGCGGCCTGTCGCAGGTGATTTCTCGGCGACCTTCTCGGCGGCGTCACGCAGTGCGGTAATGCGCTTACGCACCTCTTCAGCCAGGGCCTGTACACTTTTTGCAATCGGTCGGCTGCGATCTCCTAACATGAACGGCACACCCCGATTGACAGAGGGGAGAATAACCCGATCTTCAAAGGGAACAACCACCACGATTTCGTGCTTGAAACTTTCGCTAATTTTTTCAGGCATAATCCCAATGCGTTTATCAAATTTATTCATCATAAATAAAATGCGCTGGCGATGAATATTAAGGACGTCGGCTAAATCTAGATAGAGACGAGCGCTCTTAATAGCCGGGATATCTTGTGTCGTAATAAGCACAATCAGATCACTGGTGTCCATGGCCGCTAAAACCACATCGGTCAGGTGAGAGCAGGCATCGACGATAATATATGAATACATGCTCCGCAAAAATTTTAGCACCTTGGTAAACTGCTCACCAGTCACATTATCGGCGTATTCGGGGCGCGCCGGGGCGGCCAATACCCGCACGCCTGAGGCGGCGTGGGTAAGCATTACCTCGTTGACCACTTCTTTATCCAGTTCATCGACGCGAGGCGCCAGGTCTAGAATACTGTTGCGGGCTTGCTCATTGAGAAAAACGGTAATATCACCGAACTGCAAGTTGCCATCCACAAGGGCGGTGGGCGTTTCGTCGCTTTGCAACGTCACCGCCAGGTTTACCGCGATGGTGGTTGAACCCGTGCCGCCTTTAGGGCTGTATACGACAATGACCTTGCCTTGATCGGCCATCAACGCCCCGGCTGCGTTAGCGCTCGCGGCCATGTTAACCGCACTCTTGGCGCGTTCTGCCGCAGCCATTTTCCCCGCCCGGCGAATTGCACCCGTCAGTTCGTCGATCGACGGCGGCTTAGAAAGGAAATCGCGCGCCCCGGCCAACATAGCCCGGCGCATGTAATTCGGATCACCCTGTACTGATAAAATAACAATTTGAATGGCCGGGTTTGATTGGCGGATCAGCTCGGTGGCCGTGATACCATCCATGTCTTCCATGTTGATATCCATTAAGACCACATCCGGCTTAAGTGTGCGCGCCAGCTCAACTGCTTGCCGCCCCGAATTGGCGGCGCCAATCACCTCTAAATCATTCTCAAATTGAAGTAACTTGCGAATATTTTCGCGGGTTTCGGCTTCATCATCAACAAGCAAAACTTTGATTTTAACGTCAACGCCGGCCATACCTGCGCTCCATTTACTTATTTAAGACCTAAATTTTTCACGACCTGATGGTCTGGTGAGGGCCAGGCCTCAACAAACGCTCCTAACATGATGTGTTTTTAGAATTGTTTAAAAGGCGACCCTTTCGCAGCGGGCCGCCTTTTAGATCAACAATTATGGGATCGGAGTGGCGACGGCTTCAGCCGGCGGCACAAGTTTATCGAGGCGAGGACTCAGGCTGTAAGGTAAGCGAGCCGGCACAGGGATTTGATATTGCTCGAGCAGGAATTGCAACGTTACCGGCAGCACCGTCTCGCGTGAATTATCGTTCGCCCCTCGCAGCACCAATGAAAGATGGGCGGCCATTTGCGATTGGGCTAACATCAAATAATTGAGGGTTACGGCGTCTTGAGGACGCACAATCAGGGTAATCACATCGGGCAAACTTCCCGTCGGCCCCCCTTCCATGCCCGGCTCTACCGTTCGAACGACAGCCTGGTCGTCCCCTTCAACCGGGGCGGCGGCGCTGGTTGGGAAATTACCAACCTGTAAAACCACCACATTTTGAAGCAGCATGTAGCTTACAATGCGCGGGCGCTGTAACTCAGAAGGCACTTCGAACACAGCCTGGCCGAGCTGGGGGTTGATCACAACCTTACCGGAAATACCTGGGCTTAGAATAGGCGGCGATTGTAATTGACCAGTTACCGGGTCTGCTCCAGAGCTAGGCCCTAAGGAGCTAACCCCCACCGTCAGTGGATTTGGCTCTTTCGTTTCAGGGTCTGGCGGACCGGCTGAAAGCGCGATACCGGTAAAGTTAGGCGAGGTGGTTTGAAAATCGGTATCCACATCGATCATACTCTGGCTGCCGATGACATCTACGTGATCGCCAGGACGCAGCCCATAGGCCACAAACCCGATACGCGACATGGGCAAAGAGATGGCTACCTGCCCAGGAGGAATAGAAAATGCCCAGGGCGATCCCTCGGTGGGAATTTGTTCTGTGTCTTTCAACAACATGCCATCCAAAATCGGCAGGCCGGCTGACACATCGTATTTTACAACCCGCCCTTTTAGTTCAATTAATTGGTCGGAGCGGAACATCCCAGGGAGGAAACTGTCCTGCGGCCAAGGCGCAGCTGTCAGCGTTGTTTCATCTAGTTTTGTGCCCGCAGAAATATTTTGAGTAACAACGAGAACTTCTACAGGAATGGGAGTTGGGGGAGCTTCGGTAGTTGGTTGGCTGGAGCCGGACAGAAAAAATCGCCAGACTACAAACAAACCTATCAAGCCTAAAATTAGCACGAATGCCAGGATAAAAAAAACACGCCCACCGCGCATAAATCGCCTCCAGGTGTAGGGTTGGGTTTTAATCAATCATACACTTTAAACAACAAAAGTCAAGTTAAATTGAGGTTTTGGCGTAAATGATTACTTGAATTTGAGGATAGTTATTTCCTATCCGCTAAACCTTATCTAATAATAAAGGCCTTGCCAGTCAGGCAAGACCTTTATTATCAAATGTTCTTTTGTTGGCCTGAACTTTAGCTTCGACCAAACAGCCGAATGTCCGATGTTAGATGTTAGATGTTGGCTACGAGGTTGCTGAATACATTACCGATGGCGGGTCCGAGCAGGGCAAGAATAACAATCACGACTACGGCAACCAAAACAAGAATTAACGCATATTCAACCAAACCCTGTCCCTTTTCCTTAGGAGCGAACAACATTGTATTTCACCTCCTTCCCATTCATGAGTGCTTGTTTATTTAAGCCTAAATATATTATAGGCGAGTTGGGGGAAAATGCAATAGCTGGAAGCGGAATTTTTCCTTTCAATTATGCAATGTTTTGCAAGTTGTCAATTCTTTTTCCATTTTCTACTGTTTTGGCATATCTAACGCCGGCAGCACAAAAGTTACCCGTGTGCCATGCCCCTGTGTGCTGTCAACTTCGAGGTTGCCTCCGAGTAATTCCACCCGATCGCGAATTAATTTTAACCCCATGCCGCTGGCTGTGTCCAGTTTTTCGACATCAAAGCCTTTGCCATCATCATCCACTACCACTTTCATATCGCTTTCACCCAAGTCAACTTGCACTTTCACGCTTGTGGCATCGCTGTGGCGCGCGGCATTATGCAGCAGTTCCTGGATAGCTCGAAAGACCATCACCTCTTCATAGGATTGCAGACGGCGCTCTTTGCCCGTAAATATCAAGCGCCCTTCAATTCCCGATTGATCCTTCCAGGCGTCTACATAGCGTTTGAGCGTGGGGATCAACCCTAAGTCGTCTAACATCATCGGGCGCAGTTCAAAGATAAAGTCGCGCACTTTTTTGAAAGTGATCGTTACCGCAGCTTTCAGGCTCTCCAACTCTTCGCGCGCCTTCTGCTGATCCACATCGAACAAGCGCATTGCAATTTCTGTCTGTAGAATAAAGTTGGAAAGCGCTTGGGCAGGACCATCGTGCATTTGGCGAGATAGACGCTGCCGCTCAGCCTCTTGCGCCTGGATCATCATTTCCACTGTACGCCCGGCAGCCGCGGCGGGTTGGCTGCTATCTTGCTCCACACCCCCACCCATCACCCGAAGCACGTTCTCCAATATTCCAATGTACCGCGTGACATGGGTACGGTCGCTCTGCAGCTTCTCTACCTGGCCGCGCATAACGAACAAGCGCTGCTGTGCATCCAAAGCAGAATCATACGCCATACGTATATCGGCGCGGGGCAGGGTATCGAATTGCGCCTGAATTTGTTGGATGTGGGTAGTAATGGAGGCGTTACGTTGGGCCAGCTTATTCACTTCTAGCTGGCTTTGCTCTAACATAAGCGCTACTTCTTTCAGTTCGCGACGGCTTTGATCTAGCTCTTCTTGTACCACTCCCACTAACTGCGCCCAAGGGGTCTGTTCTGCTTTAGTGTCTGTTGCCATGCCTGTTATTCTCCATCGACTGCGCCGGTTATTAATTCAAGCGCACCCAGCCCTTTTGCAATGCGTATAATGTGGCCTGGGTGCGGTCTTCTACACCTAATTTCCTCAACACCGAGGTAACATGGTTTTTGACAGTCTGGTGACTAATGCCAAGCTGACTTGAAATTTCTTTGTTGCTCAAGCCGCGCGCCAGGCACATCAAGACATCCATTTCTCGCTGCGAGAGGGGTTCCTTGATATCACCGGTGTATGGGTCCACCTCTTGACTCTTCTCCATGTGGATGTTTATCCAGATGCGAATGCCTTCAAGATCATATTCTACCCCGTCTACCACGTAGTTGCCTGCCGCGACGCTCCGCACCACTTCGATCAAAAGCTCTGGGCGAATATCTTTTGTACAATAAGCCCACGCTCCAGCACGCATGCCTTGCGTTTTCTGCATTTGATCGTCGTAAGCAGTGAGAAGAACAATGCGCGTTGCCAGGTTCTCAGCCACCACCTGGCGCGCCACTTGCTGTCCATTGATGCCAGGCAAATTAATATCTACCACCGCCACGGTTGGTTCCAGCCGGCGGATCATTTGCAGCGCCGTTTCACCATTGCCTGCCTGGCCCACAATCGTAAAATCACCTTCCAGAGACAAAGAATCTACCACCCCTTGCCGGAGCAGGGGATGATCGTCAACAACTAAAATGGTGATATTGGAAGACATGGATATTTATTTGACCTTATCCGAGTATAGCACATAAATATTCATTTTCAGATTGTAAGCCTTGCTATGGCCGCCACTCATACACCGCCATATTCTGGCCGCCTTGGGCCGGGCTAAACCGCCCGCCGGTTTGAAACACCAGCCTGCCCGCGTTGGTCAACTCGTTGTACCAACCAGGGAAGACGACCAGGTATGCGACCCCCCGTTGGTTAAGATACACTCGCAAACGCGCTTCATCGCGAATAAAGGGGATGACTTCGGGAGAGATAAGGCCCGCCAAATCTACCAGCGGGCGCTGCGCATAATATCCAAGCGCGCCAATATCGTGCGCAGCAACCAGGGCGTTGGCCGGGGTGTGCGAGGCGACCCATTTCGCCGTAGTCGCCATCTCGGTTTGAATGATCGCCGTATCTTGGGCGTAAGCCATTGCGCCCCTCAGCCAAAAAACCGCCGACACCAATATGAGCGCTGCCGCCCACGAGCGGCTAAAAACCCGGCGCAGCATCGAGCGCGCCTGGAGGTCTAGCCAATCGCTCATACCAGCCAGGCTCAGCACAAAAAAGACCGGCATGGCGGGCATCACGTAGCGCCCATGCTGGTACACAACCGGCAGTCGCCAGGCGTAGATCGCCAGGTAGCCCAGCAGCCAGGCCGCCACTGCCAGCTCCCGCCACGCCCTACGCCGCGCGGCGCGCCACAGCCACAAGCCAAACCCCGGCAGCAACAAAGCGCCTGCCCCCACCAGAGGCAGGCTGTTCAAATTGAGCCAACGTCGCCAGTAAGGAATCAGCGTTTGGGCGGCATATTCCATTTGCTTAGCAAAAAAAGTATTCGGCCATATCGCCCCAGCCACAATTTGGTTAAACACCAGGTAAGGCGTAGCCATCACAGCAAAACCTATGCCTAAGCGCCACAAGCGGGCCAGACGTAAGCGCAGCGACCCTGGCAGAACCATCCAGGCAGCTAACACCGGGCCAAGCAGCGTTAAACCGTCGGGGCGCACCCACATACTAACGCCCACCCCCATCCCTAGCAGCCACCAGGAAGGTTGCGGGCGCAAACACTCACTCAGGATAAATAGCGCCACTGCCGCCTGAAGCAGTGTTTCCATACCTGAACCTGCCGCCCACGCCATGTGCCATTCAAAAACGAGAAACAACCCCACCCACAGCATAGTCTGGCCCCGCTTGGGGCGCAGCGCCTGGAAAAGCCGCAATCCCCCCGCTGCCACGCCCACTAAGCTTAGCCAACCCAAGCAGTACGCCCAGGCGGTAGGGTTGTCAGTCGAAGCCAGGCCAAGCCCATATCCCAGGGCCAGCAGCAGCGTCCATAACGGCGAAGTGGAGCCGCCCGATACGACGCCGGGGATGAACGACCACTCACCGCGCTGGCCCAGACTGCGGGCATAGGTTTGGTGGATCCAGGAATCGTCCAGCGGAAATCCCAGACTGTTAGTCTGCCGCGCGGCAAAGAGATAGCCCGCCAATGATATAACTGCACACAAGACGACGATCCAGGTACGGCGATGAGTTAAGACGGCTTTCATACGGTCTCCGGCAAGGTTTGTATCAGGGCCATTCAAAACGATAAACTTGCAAATCTTCCACTGCGCCCATGTAGGTTAACCCGACGCGAGAGCCAGGCTGAGAGGCCAGGGTTTCGTCCCAAACCTGATCGATGTCGATAAGCAAGTAGGCGGCCTGGTAGCGCCGCGCGGCCGCCCGCAGAAAAGTTATATCGCCAAACGGCAAGACCACCGCTGGGCGCTGCGAGGCGTCAAAATAGCCGGGGGGGTCGTTAACCATGACTGTTTCGCCAGGCTGCGCCCCCCACCGTTGCAAAGCCGCCTCGGCTTGTTGATAGCGCCGCCAGTCGGCGTTCCAGACGGGCTGCTGCATATCCGCGCCAATCACCCGCCCGTAGGCCAACGCTAAAGTGAGGGTGGCTGCAGCTGCGAATAATAAGCCTTGAAAAACCGGACGCGAGCGCTCAACCTGCCATCCACGCCGGACGCGTCCCCATGCCAGCAAACGTTCTAACCCCACCGGCGCCAGCGCCCACCACATGGGTTGCAAGGCGGCGGCGGAATGGAAAAACCCGCCGTTGACCCCCTGGAAGGGAAACGCCACGCTCATTGCCAAAAACATCGCCGTCCAGGCCGCGGCGGCGCTGCGCATCGCCAGGCTGCGGCGATATTGCCAGGCCCCGATCAATATCAGCGGGAGCAGAAAGATCAGCCCCTGCACCACCCAGGTCGCGAGCAGGTTCTGCCCCAGGGCAAAACCACGCGCTTCAACCATCGCGCGCCCGCCCGCTTCGAGCCAGCGACCAAAGGAAAGCCGGCTCGAAGGGTATACGAACAGGTCGTTATAACTTAGCAGCCACAGCGCCTTAGCCCCACCAGGAGCCAACGGCGTGCCAAACACCACGAGATTACGCAGCGCCCAGCCGCCAAACGCAGCCGCGTAGCCGCCCGCCATGGCCGCCAGGAGATGCAGCGCTCGCCTCCATCCATTCGCCCCCCACCACACAGCCAGGCCGGCCACTGCCAGCCACAACAGGCCATCGGCGCGGGAAAGCTGCATTAACCCGGCTAAACCGCCCAATGCGGCCGCCTGCCGGGCGATAACGCCCATCTCTTTATCTATGCCAAGCACAATCCAGAAAAACAGCCCCCCGATCATCATCACCAATGTAATCGCGTCGGTAGTGGGCAGATAGGCCAGGTAATAACCGGGCGCTAACCCCAACAGACCGGCCAGCCGCGCCTGGCTAAGCGATCCCGTAAGGCGATAGCACAACTTGGCCGTCAATAATGGCATCAGCGCCGCGAATAGGATAAACAATATCCGGCCAGAAGCAAAATCAGCGCGCCCGGTTAGCAACATCCCCCCCGCCGCCAGCATCGAAGGCAGCGGCATCCAATATCCGTGCGAGGGGTGCGGCAGCCCGGCCGGGTCGTCCAGGTAGTTCCACAACACCATTTCGGTGAACCCATGCCCCAGCGCCAGGCGCTTTCCGCCAATCAGGTAATATTCAGCGTCCATGTAACCGGGGGCAAGTTGAAAAGCCGCCGGCAGCAGCACCGCCAATAAACCCAATAAAGCCAGGGAAAGGCGCAACCGCATTGTCATGGCGCTAATCGATACAGGCGATAAGCCCCGCCAAAATCTTGCTGCACAGGTAAGCTGTTTAGCAAGGAATCTAAGGCCTGCCAATCTGTTGGGGTATAGGGCAGGTAAGGGTCATCCTTCAAGAACTGCACCCCATCCAAATGCACCAACAAATGTGTAAGACCAGTCGCGCGCCACTGCTGCAATATCGCCTCCGGCGCGGCGTCGTCTCCATCGGCGAGCCGGCGAGCCACCAGCCAGCGGTCTAATATTTCGTCTGGAACGCAACCTGGCCGGCACAGCATATAACGCGCCTCGAACAGCAACAGCGCCTGGCTGCCTGGCGGCAGTGCTTTCACTGCCTGGAGCGCCGGCGCAGCCCACCCCAACTGGTTGGCGTAATAGGCCCCCTCGCTCTGCAAACCTAGCAGCACCGGCATGGGGGCCTTTTGGGCCACATCGGCGCTCAGGTAAACCGCATTAAAGAGGAGTACCAAGCCTACTAAGGCGTTTGCCAGCCGGCCAATCCGCACCTGGGCGATGGTCCACCCCTGCAAGCCCCACAGCCCGGCTCCAGCCGCCACTGCCAACATCGGGAACATGGCAAAATACAGGCGCGCTTGCAGTAGATACGAAAACACCTGCCCTAAAACCATCCACGCCGCCACGCCCGTGAGCGCCATTACCAGGGCGTCCTCGGTCAGCCAACGCGCTCGCCCTGCCTGGCGCTGCCGGGCTAGCCAGGCCCCTGGCAGCAAGCCAAATAACAGCGCGCCAATATCCGCAGAGTAGGTAGGGGCGCTTTCCAAGCCCAGGTATACCACCCGCCAGGGCAGCAGCAGACTGTTGATCAACAAATTCTTTGTGGCGTGATATTGA
Source organism: uncultured Anaerolinea sp. (assembly GCA_964531975.1). Lineage (GTDB taxonomy): Bacteria > Chloroflexota > Anaerolineae > Anaerolineales > UBA4823 > RBG-16-57-11. The sequence goes on from CAZHFU010000003.1 coordinate 200,244, forward strand.
TAGGTGGCAAGGCGCAGTGCTGTCATCGACCCGGCCGGAAACAGCAATGGATAGACCGGGTTTCCAGTGGCCACCACATTTTTTATCAGCCAGGGAGAGGCCGCCAGGGCGGCGGCTGCGCCCATCCAAACGGCAGCGCGCAGCCCTGCTAGCGGATGCCGGCCCATATGCCAGGCTACCACCCCCAAGGCGCAAATCAGCACCACGCCGGCGGTATATTTCACGCCAATCGCCATCCCCGCCAGCCCGCCCACCAACATCAGCGCCGCCGACGAGGGCTGCCGCGCATCGCCCGCCAAACTATTCCAGGCTGCCAGGCAGGCCAGACCGAACAATATCGCCAGCCAATCCACGTACGCCCAACTCCATGCCCCCGCAAGGCTGGCGCCCGCCATGAGCGCCGCAGCGGCGCCCCAGGCTGCAAAGCGGCCCATGGCCCGGTTCACCACGTCTAGCACACTCACCAGCGCCAAGGCCGCCATCATCCAGCCCAACACAGCCGCCGTTTGTACGCCCATCAAAGATATGGCCCAGGTATAGAGCATCTCCCCGGTTTGCGGCCAACCCCAGTATATATTATGCGGTACAAACATAAAGCGCCCCGCCTGGAGATATTCTACTGGCAGCGCCAGATGATATACCAACGCATCAAATTTGAGGGGCGGAGCCAGGGCCGTCGCCAGGGTTAGCCCAGCCATCCATATCAGGCAAAAGCGGATTAGCCCTTCAAAACGTCCTTCAATCGGCGGGAGCATACGCCCAACCATGCGCCCCCAGCGTAGCGCATCGGAGCGCCGCCAAACCAGCAGCGCCGCCAGCAGCCCCCACGCCGCCCAGGCCCGGTAGCCGCCCACCAACCCGACCGCCAACCAAAGCAGCGCCAACGCGTACAGCCCGAGCGCGGCCTGCACGGCCGGCAGCCCGCCGCCTTCCCAATTCGCCAAGACCGGGAGGCGGCGAACAGCTTGTCGCCAAATCCAGCCCCCCAACCCGCCGCCGGCAGCCATCAGTAGCCCCGCCGCCCCCAGGCGCGCCCCCGCTTTCCCCAGGCTGAGCATTCCCTCCGGCGCAAGCGGCTTATGATAGATAAAATATGTAAGAATGAACAGCAGCAGGCAGAAAAAACCGGCTAACCCAAGCGTTTTTTGGCGTGGGGATAACGGCTGCATACATCACCTTATCGCGAGCCAGGCTGATTAGCGCAGATTGCGCCTCCCTAGACCCCGAAAATACTTTAACCGCTCTAACATGGGCTGCTCTGGCCGCAGCACCCACCACCGCACCCAATATAGCCCAATTAACGAGAATATCGGCAGCGGGAAGAACATCACCGGTGATTGGATGGGGTAAACATCTTGAACCAGGGTTGCCAAAAATAACCCCCATAAGCCAAAAAACAACAGCAGCACACTAGCAACTACCAGGCCGCGACCCCAGCCACCCCATTGTTCATCCCATGCCGAAAACACCAGCACCAACCCTGGGAACATGACCATATAATTTTCGGTTTGGGTGGGGATGCCGATCAACTGCGCTGCCGCCAAAGTCAGGCAGGCAGTCCAAAAAAACCAACGAAACTCTTTACCACGCGCCGCCCACCATTCAAACAGCAGCATCACCACAATCCCTACCGTGAGGATCTCCCCCAAGCGTTGACCCACCCCGGGAACCCAAAGCTTGAAGATATCTGCGGGGTTAATGGGCAGCACTACCGATGAAGACGCGTAACGGCGATATTCCACCATCTGCACCAGGTTCTGCCAAATCCAGTCCGGTATAAACAGCATCCCCGCCGCAGCTAACAAAAACGTGCTGCCAATAATCGACCAAAACAAAACATACCGGCGGCAGGTGAGCGCCCAAATTAACACAAATATTAGTAAAACAACAACCATCTGGGGCTTGGCCGTGGCCAAGGCTAATAGAAACCCCGCCACGCCGTCATGTTCTGCGCGAATAGCAAGGAAAGCTAAGGCTACAATTAAGCCGATTAGCAAACCTAAGTTAGCATTGATTAAAACACGAATACTGTAGTACCACAGTGTACCGAACAGCATTAGCAAGAGCAGCAGCCAAGGGGGCATGCGCCAACGTGAAAGCGATATGCTCACGAATACTAACGCCACAATCGCAGTTTCCAAAAGCGTCATCCAAACTGCCCTTGCAACTTCATAATCGGGTATCAGTCCGAATGGGCCGAAAATAACGAGGGAATGCAGCGGATAGAAAAATAACACCTGGTCTTCATCCGCCGTGGCCGGTCTACCATAGAAACGTTGATGAATGGCGCGGGTTACTTCGGCGCTGTAGGGGCTTTTGCCTTCCATCAGAAACATGCGCGCCCCAACCCAACGATTAACGAAATCGCTTCCGCCCGGATTTTGCCTGGCGAAACGGTAATTGGCCTGGGTAATCAAAATTAAGGCGGCGATTGACAAGCCAATCATTAAGATGATGACAATTTGTTGACGGTAACGTTTCATGCGCTGGATTTTACCCTAACTCACGGCCTCTGATATACCACCGCCAGGTCATCTCGGTAGACTTCGCGCCAGCCCTGGTAGGGCAGCTGGCCCACCAGGGCGGCTGCCGGTTCTAGTAAGATCACATGCACATCCCATTTATCCAGTATGGCCTGCCAACCTTCCTGTCCACGCACCACTTGCAGCCATTCGCCAATGACTTCATCGTTATACAAGTCGGTGCGACCATCTACATATACCAGGTATTCGGGCAAATCCCACAGCAGGTAAGCTCCCCAGTTATAGGAATTGAACAACCTGCCCGGCGGCTTGGTCTGGCGGATATAATCCACCGCTTGCACCGGCAAAATTTTGGCGATAGCGTCGGTGTTAGTTTTGGGCAAAGCGTCGTTAGCCACTTTTACAAATGCCGCCAACAGCACCACTGCCAGGATGGCAGTATTGAACCAGGCTTGCAGGCGTGTGGGCGACGCGCTGGAAGCGCCCGAAAAGCCCAGGCGAGCGCCTACCTCAGCCATTACCGGGGCCAGATGACGCGACATAGCTAAGGCGGCTACCAGCGCGAACAAGGCGATATTGCGCCCGGCCATGAGCGCCAGGTAGGTGAAGATGGCTAACAGCAAGAAGTCGCTCAGCGCCAGGCGCTTGCGTGACACCCCCAACACGCCGATAAGAGCGATGAGCATCCATAACGCCAACTGAACATGCAACTGATGAAAATTAGGCGACTGCCATTCGGCGATATAATCTTGCAAAGCGATGATTGAAACCGTTTTGAACGGATACCACAGCATTTGCACACCGGTGGGGTTGATGCACATGGCAACCAGCATCGCCACACCCACGGCGATCATCTGCAGCAGCCAGCGTGTATCGTAGGCCTGTCGCCGGATGCGCGCCGTCGCCCACTGCATCACCTCCGCCAGGCCATAGGCTCCTAGCAAAATAAAGCCCACCGCGAAACCGGCATGGCTATTGACCCACACCACCATCAACACCGGCAGCCACCAAATGCGCCGGCGCATGGCCTGCACCTGGGCCGGAGTGGCTGGTTCGTCATCACTGCCCACCCAGCGTGCTCCATCCAAAACCCACAAATAGACCGCCGAAAGAAGGAAGGTCATCAAATGCGGGCGGGCGGCCCAGTAAACCCCAGAAACGACCGTGGCGAAGATCAGCAAAAAAGCCCGCAAAAAAGCTCCGCCACGCAAACGCGGCCAAATGAAGGCGAAGGTGAGCGTAACCATTAAGCCGGTCCAAATATTTAAGCCCCCATAGCTAAAGGCGCGGAATATCAGAATCATGGGAACTTCAACCAGCCAACCAGGATAGGGCCAGGCTTGGTTTAAGCGGGTGTATGAAAATGGATCGTATTGTAAAATCTTCCCGTGATCGGCGATCCAGGCCCCGGCCCGCAAATGCCAAAAGGTGTCGCTATCCACCGAGACGCGCGCCGCCATGGTGAACACCGCTAGAAAGGTGATAAGAATGATTAAGCGCCGTGTGTTCATGGGTTGTTATTGACTCCAAAACCTGTTTGCTCTATTCGGACTGGTTGCGACAGCTGGTAGAAAATGTGAAAATCGCCAATTTGCGCTTCTTCCCAGGTGATCCCCTGGGTGCGGAAGGCTAAGCGCAAGCGTTCGTCCAATTCCGGATGATGGGTGGTGATATACGCCACCCGCCCGGCCTCCGCTACCACCTGGTTGTAAGGGGCATAGCGGTTGTCTCGCTCGGTGTGACGAAAATCGAGATGATATGGAAGGCGCGGCGTGAAGATGATCTCTTCTTGCGAAAGAAACGCCAGGGGATACGCCACCCAGTAATTGGTGTACCCTCGCAGCTCGCCTTTTTGTTTCAGAAAAGCAATCAATTCATCCATGGCGCGCATATCCACTTGTGAGGGCGCATAAAACTGGGTGGTGACGCCGGGAGGAATGCGCAAGCCGGTTTGCACGTTGCCCCATAGTTGGAAACCAATCATCAACACCGCTAAGCCAACGGCTAACCAGGGCTGCTGAGACCATCGAGCCGGCCCACGGCTCGCCAGGGCCGGCTGCGACAAATGGCTTTGCTCTTCAGGGAGAGGCGGCGGAGGAACCTCCTGGCGAGCAGGCGCTCTACTCCATTGCAGAAACGCCTGCGCTGCAAATAAAGCCAACAAAATGGATAATGGAACAAAATAGCGCCCCGATGGATCTGCGCCAAACGGCGTGAGAATAAAGGCCATCACCAGCACGCCCATTACCCCCACCGCAAGGCCTGGTAAGAGGCGCCGCGACCGACCGGGTTGGAAACTCCGGGCCATATGGCCCAGCACCCCCATCCACACCAGCAGCATAACCGGCAGCAATGGGAGGGCCAACCATTGCGCGCTCCAGGGCGGGCGAAAGCCGAATGTGACGGAAACCCCCAGCAGCAAAAATCCAAACGCATGCTGCGCCACGCTGAAAATCCAGGGTAAGCGCTCCGCCCCGGCGATGGCCCCACCGCCCAGCTCTACCAGGAGAGCGCCCAGGCCATGCCGCCCAGCATAAAGCAGCCAAGGCAGCGCCCCTAAACCCGCCCCCGCTAATAGAACCGCCCATGCCGCCGCCCACGGTCCGGCTCCATCCGGCCGGCGGATGCTTTGCCAGGTGCGCCACAGCAGCCAGGCTCCCACCGGCACGGCATAAGCCAAGGCCAACCCAAAAGACCATAGGCCCACCCCCCCCAAGAAGCCCAGCGCGAACCAACGCCCGATAACGCCCCACCGCCATCGGCTCGCCGGTGAATTTTGACGGCGCACATCTTCAACAATGCCAAACCCCACCAGCAAGATCAAGTTGCCTATAAGCAGCGCTTCGCCATATCCGCCCAGCGAGGCGGTGGTGTACAGGCTCACATTCACCGGGGGGATGGCTAACAGCAGCATCGCCAAAGCGCCCACCGCCCAATTCCCAAAAATTCGCCTCCCCAACCAGCCGGTGGTGGCTAAAGTCGCCAGGTAGAGCAAGCTCTGGATCAAGCGGATGACCCACACATGCTGTCCAAACATGGCAAAACCAGCCGCCGCCAGCCATGCGTCCAGGCTGCCCATGTAAGCCTGCCCGTAGAAAAACGCGGGGCGTTCACCTTGGAGAATATGACGGCCCATTAAAGCCACAATCGCTTCATCGGCATTAAAAGGCACACGGTCGCCACTCACCAACCACAACTTAAAACCGGCGGCAAGCAGTAAGGCTAATATAAACCAAAAAATGGGGCGCTGTAAAATGGTTTTCATATGGTTATTGTAGCCCAGGTGAGAAGGTTACAAAGCTGATTATATCTGGCATTTGACAAACTGCATCCCTAAACGTATGATTGCTATATGCCCCGCCAGCGCCTTTTCTTAAAATGGATAGTACGCCTTGCCGTGATGTGCGTTTGCCTGGCAGCGATTTTCTCTGGCATAGAAACGATTCCCTTCCACCCCGATGAAAGCACCAACCTGTACCTGGCGCAAGATTTCGGGCGGCTGGTGGCTTCTCCGGGCGCCCTGGCCTGGCGAGCGGAGGCCGTTGGTAATCTAATGCAGCATTATCGCCTGGTGGATGCACCTGTCACGCGTTACCTTTTGGGCGCAGGCCTGATGCTGCCGGGCCAGTCTCCCCTACCCATCGATTGGAACTGGGGCCAAAGCTATACCGCCAACCGCCAGGCCGGGGCGCTGCCATCGCCGGGGCAGCTGTGGGCGGGACGCTTTTTCTTGAGTTTGCTGCTCATTCCGGGCATGGCTTTGCTGTACTTGCTAGGCCGGCGACTGGGTGGCGAGGTCACTGGTTTATTGGCGGTGCTGTTATTCGGCCTGAGCGCCCTCACCCAACTGCACGCCCGCCGCGCCATGGGCGAGGCCTCGCTCACTTTTAGCATCATCCTGGCGACAGCTGGTTTTATTTTAGGCGGACGCAGAGCCTGGTTAGCGGGCTTATGTATGGCGCTGGCCTTCAACAGCAAGCATTCCGCCTTGCCGCTGCTGCCGGTGGGGCTGCTAGCGGTGCTTTGGATCCCGGAGCGCAAGCTCACCTGGGGCAAGGCGGCCAGCGCGCTGGTTCAATATCTGGGCGTATTTACCCTGGTTACGTGGGCCCTAAATCCGTTCATGTGGCGCAGCCCGATCAACGCTCTTACCGCGGCGCTGAATGAACGCCAGGCGCTGGTGACCGCCCAAACCGCCGATGTGCAGCGCATGGCGCCGGAATTAGTGTTACACTCGCCCGGTCAGCGTTTGCTGGCCGTAACCGTGAACCTATATTTCGCCCCCTTGCAGTTCGGCGAGTTTGGCAACGTGCGCCAAGAAATCGCATCTGCCGAACTGGCCTACCTGGCCGCCCCCTGGCATACCGGGCTGCGCAGCCTATGGGGCGGTGGCTTTTTGCTAACGCTCACCCTGGCGGGTGTGCTGCTCAGCCTGTGGGGTCTACCGCGCGCCGGCCCCACCCACCGCCGCGCGCTGGCGCTGCTGCTGTTATGCACCCTGGCATTACTGAGCGGCATTCTGCTGATTGTGCCCTTACCCTGGCAGCGTTATGTGGTGCCATTGGTCCCTTTAGCGGCGCTGTGGCAAAGCCTGGTTTTCGCAAGGCCGGTTAAACAAAAAACGGCCCTGCCAACAGAGCCGTTTTCTGAGCATTAGCTTCTAACCTAAATATTCGCGCAGCTTACGCCTAATAGCCGGATGGCGCAGGCGGCTTAGGGCTTGGGCTTCAATCTGGCGCACACGCTCGCGGGTTACGCCCATCTTGCGCCCCACCTCTTCCAAGGTGTAGGCTTGTCCATCCAACAGGCCATATCGCAGCTGCAGAATGCGCACTTCGCGCGGCGGTAAGCCGTTCAACACCGATTCCAGGTGTTCGCGCAGCAGGTTATAGGTGGCGCTTTCATCGGGAGCGGGAACTTCTTCATCTTGGATGAAATCTCCCAAAACGCTATCTTCCTCATCATCGGTAGGCGTCTCCAAAGAAAGCGGACGGCGCGCCACCTGGATCATATTCTCCACTTTCTGCGGAGTCACATCCAACTGCTGTGCCAGTTCCTCAACCGAAGGATCGCGGCCGAGGCGCTGGGTGAGTTGATGCTGCACTCGCAGCAGCTTGTTAATCTGATCGCCCATATGCACCGGCACACGAATGGTGCGGCCCTGGTCGGCGATGGCGCGCGTCACCGCCTGGCGGATCCACCACGTGGCGTAAGTGCTAAACTTATGCCCGCGGCGATAATCGAACTTCTTGGCGGCGCGAATCAGCCCAATGTTACCTTCCTGAATCAGGTCGAGGAAGGGTACGCCGCGGCCCATATACTTCTTCGCCACGCTAATAACCAGGCGTGAGTTAGCTGTAATGAGGTGTTCGCGCGCTGCCCAGCCATCTTCAATCAGAGCCTGAAGCTCCATGCGGCGGCGCAAGCCAACATTGCCGCGCGCCAATTCTTCGCGGGCCAGCCGCCCACGCTCGATGCGTTGGGCCAGCTCCACTTCCTCTTCTGCGGTTAGCAGCGGTACACGGCCCACTTCCTTTAGATACAGGCCGATGGTGTCATCCGTATCGATATTTGCCAGGTAGTTGTCATCCACCGCCAGATCGCGACGAACTTCTTCAATTTCCTCTTCTTCTACCAAGTCTTCTTCACTTGGGCCGCCAACCTGCGCTTCATCCAAATAAGGAATACCCGCGCTTAGCAGCGCCGCAAATGCTTCTTCCAGCTGATCCACATCCTGCTCGGCATCCGGAAACAGGCCCAGAATATCGTCAATCGTGACATAAGATTTTTGCCGACCAAGCTCAATCAAGCGCGCGATGGCATTGTGGTCATCGTGTTCGTCAATTCCATGCAACAACTCATCATCGATCATAGGTTTCTTTTACCTGTCTTTCTCATACAATTGGGTATTGCATACGTTCAGAATACACAATTTTCAATCGAATTGCAATAGCCAAATTCCTACAAATGCATCACGTATAAACCCCATCCTAGTACAAAACGGTCGTAAAAAGCATGTTATGGCGTCCCCACTGGGGTTTCGCCGGACGGGTATGGATAAACCTGGCCGTCCATTGCCGGGGAGGTGGGCGTAGGCAGCACCGGAGGCGAGTCGATCAACTGCAGCAGTGGGTCAAGCGCATATGTGCTAACAATATATACGTTGCGATCGCTAGAAAGGATGTAATAACCGCTTTGTGTGGGTGTCAACCTGCCCACACTCACCAAAGATTGCTGGTCCTCAGTGGTCGTCACCACCAGGCGATAGGCTGGAGGATCCAAACCCATGGTAGACATGGGGGGAATATCAATCAGGCGCGAGACGGTGGCGAGGGCTGCCAATTGGGCCACAGCCTCGCCGGCGGCCTGTGGGTCGCTTTGCAACCCGGCGGGATAGGTGATCTGAAAGCCGCCCTGCTCATCGGCGGTTAGCTCGAGGCTGGCTCCGCCCACCCTTTCAAGGCGCACTTGTTTGATTGGCCCGGTAAACTTAAACAACAGTCCACCGGCTGTAGGAGCAGGGGTAGGAGTGGCCTCGGGGGGCTTTTCGGCCTCTTTACGTGACCATAAATACGCCCCGGTCAGCACGATGGCGAACACCGCCAACATAACCCATGTCGATCTACGTAGCATCGCCGCGCCTCCTAGCCCTGCCGCCGCCGTTGAATGAATACTACGATTCCACCGATCAGCGCTAACGCAGGCAGTAGGATTACCGTACCCAAGAAGATAAGGTTCATTACCGCGGCTTGCGGCGGGACAACCATACGTTGGGTAGAAGTCTTAGGCGAAATATTAATCAAGTTTTCCTGGCCCACGGCCCAATCTACGGCATAACTAAACAGTGAGCTGTTAGCGTAAGCGCCATAATTGGCATCGATAACAAAGTCTGCATCGCCAAACGCCACCAGGCGAGCCTTGGTGGTGAAATTCTCCGCCGCCACCGCTAAAGAGACCGGCCCGGGCTGGTCGGCGGCCTGGTCGAAATTCGGCTGAGCTTGTTCATTTTTCAACGCATCTACGTCGGTTTCGGCCCACGATTGCTGGGCGGTCAGCACCAGTTCCACCTGGCTGATTCCGGGGGCGGCGCTGCCGGCGCGCACCGTCCGCGCCGTGGGGAACTGTGTGGCTGATCGTTGGATGGCCTCGGTGATGGGTGAGTTGCCATACGAAGCCGCATAGGGCGCATATGGCTGCTGCGAGGTCAAGTCTACAACAATATCGTTGCCCACGGTAACGCCCCAATTCTGCTGCAAATAATCCACCAGGGGGTCGGCGGCTTGATCGATATTGGTGAGCAGGGTGGGTTCTTCCATCACGATAAGCGAGCCGCCCGTTTCCTGGTATTTCTGGATGATGGCTATTTCGGCCGGGGCGATTGGGTCACGCGGCCCGGCAATTACCAGGAGTTTTGCGTCCTCAGGAATCGCATTTTCAGCCAGCAAATTAAGCGTTTTAACGACATAGTTGCGGTTCTCCAGGGTAGATTTCACCTGCGAGTAGCCTTTATCGCCCGTATCGTCGGGGCTGTATTCACCATGACCGGTGAGGAAGTAGATGACCGCCGCCTGTGGGTTCTCAAGGCGGGCAATGGCGTTGATAAGCTCTCCCTCGCTCACCGAGCGCGCCGGTTGAGAACGTTCGCCCATGGTTAGCACAATCGTACCGTCTTGGGTGATGTTAGCAGCCTGGGCGGCAACGGGGTCGCTTTCAGGATCGATAAATGTATAGTTGAACTTACCTTTTCCAGCGAGCTGGAAGGAATCGAGTAGACTTTTGGCGCTGTCTTTGGCGGTGCGGCTGGTGTAGAAGGCTTTGGCCGTTACCGGTTGGCTCAACTTTGCCAGGGTGTCGGTCGTCTCAGCGGCCAGGGTGTTCTCCTTATCTTCGGTAAGGTCCCAGCGCCAAGAGTTATTGTAAACGACATAATTGACCACCGCCACGATACCCACAACCGCCACCGCCAGGACCAGGGCGTTGCTGCCATAGCGCGCCTGCCTGCCAGAAAATGCCCGCCGCACCCGGTCGGGATCGAGCAGCAAAAAGGCAGCCACGCCTAACACAATCATAGTTAAACTAATTTGCACCGGCAAGTTCACCTGGCGCTCATAGATATACAAGCCAATCGAGGCAACAACCGCCAGGCCGGCCAGGTACAAACCAAACGGAGCGTAACGACGCCATTCGGGTTTCATTATCCCCACCTCCGCGCTTCCACCGACAAGGAGCCAAAGAACAACGCCAAGACGGTGATGGAAAGATAATAGACGACATCGCGCAGGTCTAGCACCCCGCGCAAAAAGTTATCGTAAAAGTGGCCGCTGTAATCCAGGTAGCCAAGCCAGGATGGAGCGCTCCCTAAAGCGCCTGCCACCTGTACAATCACGGTAATGATCCACCACAAGAAGATGACCACGCCCATGGTTGTGATGAAGGCGGAAATTTGGTTTGAAAAAAACGACGAGATCAAGACCCCCACCGCGATAATAGAAGCGCTTAACAATATCAAGCCCAGGTAGCCGGTGATGAGCGGCCCCTGATCGATGCCAGGGCTAACCATCTGATTAAGGATTAAAGGAAAGATTAGCGTAATCGCCATAAAGGTGAGCAGCAGCAGCATTGCGCCCAGCCATTTGCCCACCACCAGCTCCCAATCGCGCACAGGGGCGGTCATGAGCAGCTCGATGGTTCCAAGGCGGCGCTCTTCGGCCAGCAGGCGGGTGGTGAGGGCGGGTGTCAATAACACTAACAGCACCCCGAGGGGCTGCAATATCGAATCGACGCGGGGTACAAAACCACTTTGCATGCCAATCGGGTTGACGGCGTAAGAAACCGAGGCGTAAAAGAACAGCCCCAAGATAAGCAGCAAAAAGAAGGCCAGCATATAGGCCACTGGGCTGGCGAAATACAATTGATATTCGCGTTTTGCAATCGTCCAAATATTGTGCATAGGAATTAGTCCTCTTTCACTTCTTCTGCACCCAGTGCATTGTGGTGATAGATTTCATCTATGAAATCATCGCCCATGGTTTCGGGCGGTGTGGGTTCATCGCGGGTTAATTGCAAGAAGATATCTTCCAAACTTAAACCCTGGGTACGCATCTCGATCAGAGCATACCCGGCATTGACAACCGCTTTAGCCACTTCCGCGCGTGGATCGTTGCCAGGCATCGTCTCAAATTCTAAACGGCCATCCAAATTGCGCAAAGCTTGGGTAACGCCGCTCACCTGGCCCACCAATCTTTCCAGGCCATCACTATCGCCGGCCACCTGCAAAATCACTCGCTGGGCGCCAGTCAGGCGCGCTTGCAGCATTTCAGGTGTATCTTCAGCCACAATTCGCCCTTTATTGATAATCAGCACACGGTTACAAACCTGCTGCGCTTCCGACAGGATGTGGGTAGACAGTAGTACAGTGTGCTGCTTACCAATTTCTCGGATGAGATTGCGCACTTCGATAATTTGACCCGGGTCCAGCCCAATGGTTGGTTCATCCAGGATCAACACTTCGGGGCTGTGAATTAGCGCCTGGGCCAGGCCCACGCGTTGACGCATGCCCTTTGAAAGCTTGCCAATGGTGCTTTCGGATCGGTCGCCCAGGTTAAGCATATCGAGCAGCTCGTCCACGCGGTCTTCAGCGTTCGGCACACGTCGTAAGTCGGCCATAAATTTTAGATATTCGAAGACCGTCATTTCCGGGTAAAGTGGAACGGTTTCAGGCATGTAGCCAACGCGCTTGCGCACTTCCAGCGAATTCTCGACCACATCAAAACCAGCCACTTCAGCCCGGCCCAAGGTAGGCGGCATATAACCGGTTAAAATACGCATGGTGGTGGTCTTGCCGGCCCCATTCGGGCCTAAGAAACCCAAGATATCCCCCTGCTGCGCGTCGAAGGACAGCCCATCAATCGCCCTACGGTATCCGTAATCTTTAGTTAACCCTTCTACACGGATCATGTATTGCTCCTAAATGGTAAAATTCCAGCGTCAAGACAACAAAAAGCACAGCGCCTGCTGGCGGCGTGCTCATTTACTTGTGAGTATAAATACAATACTCCGAAATTGTTTATAGATTAAAATTGCAGCCAAGTCAAGTAGCCCCTGGAAGTCTAATATAATGCTCATCATGCTGTTGGTTTTTTTTGTAACAAAATAGAACTTGGCACATAATGCTTGCATAATTTTATAGAATAAGGCATACTATAGGGTAGGAGTACACGTGCTATGGCTGGAATTGCGCTGCGTGATTATCTTCAAGAAGTTGAGAAACAAATTGAGGGGGGGCGAATAGATGAAGCCATCGCTCACTGCCGTTATATTCTAGAAAATTATCCTAAGAATGTAGCCGCTTACCGTTTGCTGGGTAAAGCCTTTCTAGAAAGCCAACGCTTTGGCGACGCCGGCGACATCTTTCAACGTGTTCTCTCAAGCATACCGGATGATTTTGTATCGCATGTCGGTATGAGCCTCATTCGTGAAGATGAAGGCAATCTAGATGAGGCCATCTGGCACATGCAGCGCGCCTTTGATGTACAGCCATCCAACGGAGCCATTCAAGAAGAGCTGCGCCGGCTGTATGGCAAGCGCGATCACATGGAGCCGCCCAAGATTCGCCTGACACGCGGCGCATTAACCCGAATGTATGCTAAGGGCGAACTATACGTGCAGGCCATCGCCGAGGCGCGCGCCGCGCTGCTTGAAACCCCAGACCGCCTCGACTTACAAACCCTGCTGGCAGAGGTTTATTTCCAGGCTGGACAAAAAGCTGAAGCATCCGAAATCGCCAGGCAGATCTTGCAGCGCCTGCCTTACTGCCTATCGGCAAATCGTATCATCGCCGATGCGCTGACCAATAGTAACCGCAGTGAAGAAGCCCATCCCTACTTACAACGCTTACATCAATTAGAGCCATACAGCGCTTTTATCTCTGCTCTTGCGCCTACTACCGAAAGCCTACCTGATTCAGCCATTAAACTAGACAAACTTGACTACAAACCCAGTTCATCTGCGGCTGTTCCGGGGCAGCCCAGTTGGGCGTCCAACCTTGGCGCCGGCCTGGGTGAAGGATTGGGGTTAGGGTCGAGCGCCGAAAAGCTGCCCGAGTGGCTGTCTCAGCTCCCCCCTTCATCTTCGGGTGAACAGGCCTTGTCAGACCAGTCGATTAATTTTAGCAGCAGCAAGAGTTTTATAGTGGAAGAACCCCAAACACCCGCCAGCGTCATCCCCGAAGCGGCAAGCGACGATGCAGAGATACCTGAGTGGATGAAAAATATGGGTTGGGGGTCGTTAACTGAGGAAGGTAGACAGGCAGAAGCCAGTTTTCACTCCGATGAAGCGCCGATAGAGGATCTGCCTGGTGGGGATAGCGAAGCGATTGCTTCCACGGAGATTCCAGATTGGCTGCAAGCAATCGCCCCGGCGGTAGAAGCCGACCTGGACGCGCCGCTGGAAGATGAAGAAAATTTAACCCCCTGGCTAGATAAACTTTTCGGGGATAATGCTCCTCCCCCGGCAGAAATGAAAGCAACGGAGGATGCCGGCAGCGGCGAGCTGCCCGACTGGCTGCGCGCCGCGGACGAAACCCCGCTCGAAGCCGAAACCGAAGCCGAGGCGGATGAACTGCCCGCCTGGCTGTCCGCCGCAGACGAAACCGCCGCCGCCCCCGAAGCGGAGGTCGAAGCGACGCTGGGCGAACTTCCCGACTGGCTGAGCGCCGCGGACGATGAAGCCCCAACCGCCGCCGCCCCCGAAGCGCAGGTCGAAGCGATGCTGGGCGAACTGCCCGACTGGCTGCGCGCCGCAGACGAAACCCCGCTCGAAGCCGAAACCGGAGCCGAGGCGGATGAACTGCCCGCCTGGCTGTCCGCCGCAGACGAAACCGCCGCCGCCCCCGAAGCGGAGGTCGAAGCGGCGCTGGGCGAGCTGCCCGACTGGCTGTCCGCCACGGACGATGAAGCCCCAACCGCCGCCGCCCCCGAAGCGGAGGTCGAAGCAACGCTGGGCGAACT
>CAZHFU010000004.1:0-46499 GCA_964531975.1 uncultured Anaerolinea sp.
CGTTTTGGACCCATTACTCCTTCTTCACCTCCTCTCAGTTAGCGGAAACTAAAGTAAAAAACCCTCCAGGAAACGTCAAGTAAATCGCGCATGAGCAAGACAAAGGCCCTATAACGCAAATTATCTAGTTCGTTCCCCTTTTGCTGGGATACCCAAACAAGCTCTTCCCCGACCAAAGTGTGAATAGCTTCTCGGTTTTTATCCTCATTCGATGTCATCTCAGAGAGTGATGCGCAGAGTTGAGCAAATCTTTGAGCATAAGCACCTTCAAATTTATTGACTACATGGCAAGACTGTGGTTGGGTAACAGGCATGATTTAAGGATTCAATCCTTATCCTTGACAAATTTGCATTCATTAGTTAGGTCGTACAAATTATAGCACGCCCAACAGACTAACATATAATGAGCAATTAGTCAAAACTAATTAGAGCCACATCTAACAAGAGCAAATATCCTCCGCGCCAGTTCTAGTCAAATCAACCGATCTTGGTGATAGAGCGAACGATTGACGCTCCTTATGTAGAACCAAAATTTAGTACATCTTAAACCAAACAAAAAGCCCTGGTGAAAAAACCAGGGCTTTAATTCATGCCAGCTCGCTGATACCACAAGCACCGATAGCTCTATACGATCCTTCAGGAATATAGACCCTGTCTTTTTGTGAGTCATAGGCGATCACGCCAATTTTATCCTGGGCCAGTTGCTCAAGATATGTCAGGTCGGGCGTCAGGACATACATCCGCGTTTCTCTCCAATATTCGTAGCGCTGGGCGAATCGAATTTCAGCCATCAAGCGGGTGACTCTTGATATCGATAATCCTTGTGGATACGCCCAAATATAGATATCGGCAGACTCGGTTTCAGCGTCTTCACACGTGGCCCTGCTTCCGGAGAACAGTTCTTCCAGGGAAGCTGGTGTACATCTGAATGTGCGCGAAAAACGCAGCGACAGTTGTAAATCGGCGAATACCTTGTGAGTGAGATAGGGCGCCCAAGAGATACGCCCTTTTACTTTGAAATAAGGAACTGACGGAGGATCAGATATGATGTTTCTGAGACGAGATTGCGCTGCCAAAAGCTCATCCTCGGTGAAAAGGATTTCACCATCAGGCGGATCACGAAGTTCGCTCCAGCAATATTGTATATCAGGGCAAGATTCAAACTCCGAAGTGATAACCCTTGGTTCTTCGACATCGGGGTACCATCTGGTATCAATCATCTTTTTCAACGGCGAGTTACCGCGCCCACGTTCAGCAGCGGGCATCTTGAGCGTATCTTCAATTATCTTTTCCCAGATGTGCATTCTTTCCAGCCACTCGACATAATCTGGATGATCCTTATTCCACTGCACATATTGAGATTGAACGATGGGGAAACTTCTCAAAATATGATTGCGCCTGGTAGCCCTTTCGAATGCAACCAACATTTTGTCGCGTTCCTGTTCCAACCTGGTTGCTGGCTGGTGTACGGGTACTTTGGGGATTGCAGAGGCCATAAAACCTTCCTTTCGTTTTTTAGGGGAGATGAGAGATTGGGAGACGGCAGTTAGCCGCCTCCCATGTTTTGTTACGCCAAGCTGCTCAGCATACTGCCCAGCTTATCAGGCATCGCTTCCCCGTTCTGGCAGTTGACCAGGCGGGGAAACAGCTTGTGCAGCTTTTCGAGATTCTCGTTTCGGAGGTGAACGCCGATTGGGATGCCCCCAGCGCACTCCAAGGAACGCAAGTGCGCCAGAGAGACCCCGGTCTACGGTGCGGGTGCAAAAGACGGGCTCGCTGTCGTGGATGATCAGTGGGAATATTTTGTGCCAAAACGCGGTAAACGGGCGAATGACAAATTATTGGTTTTCCACCTGACCCCTGCCGGCGACATATAGCTGGGGAATGGTTGAAGCCCTGAAGGTGATTTATGGTTTTTCACCCGTGTAAACCGTGTAATAAAAAGCCTCACCCGCCCCGCTTTTTATGCCTGGTTGAAGTGAAAGTCTGAGTGAGTGAGACAAGAGCCTTCCCGCCGCTTCAGAGACAACCTTTTCGCGCACGATGCAAAAGCCGGAAACGCCTCCCAGGTCAGGATCAGCATGGATGGCAAAGGACGAGCGTCGGGAAATTTCTTTATCGGGCGATTGTGGCGCGCAGTAATGCTGCCGACCTTGTACTGTTCTTAGTTGATCTATCTCAAATGGCTTCGCAAAAAATTGAGAGGCGCTAATATTACTCGGGCAGTTTGAATATCGGCCCAGCATAGACAGTGTTAACGGCCCGCTTTGCTATCAGCCCAATAAGTTGCGCCAGACTGGTGCATTCGAATGCGACCTGGACAATCCACCTCAACTCTTGCCACAACGCTGGGGTGCGTTCAATCACCGCGCCACCGGTTATACCATAGGGAAAGAGTATATAGCTCAAATGCTCCGGCGCTTCGCTGTTCTCGATACGCTTTCTATACTCGGACGGGATGTTATTCTCCTCCAGGAATGAACGCAGAGTCTCTGGATGCATCTCACCAAAGCGGGCTAACGAGATCAGAATTTGTTCATCCACCTCACTATGCCCATCGAAATCAATGGCCCATTTGAGAATTCCCAATCTTTCCCATGCGCCGCCAGGGTCGTGTAGTAACGCCTGGATATCGCCGAGAAAGTGATACGCAAAGGCAGTGGTCTTCTCGCTATGCATACGAGTTGTATATTTCTCGATCAGATCATCTGGCAGTTGGTGGTGTAAACGCTGGTACAAACTGACATACTTACCAAAATGATTGATCTTATACTTTCCGTGTAAGCCCTGCACCCACAACCCATCCCCCTGATCGTAGAACCTTACTATCATTTCCTGATAAGCTGCCAGGGCCGGGGCATTGACCGGGCCGCCCAGATTATCGGCCAAAGTGAACATCGTTTCGAGCGCCGAGGCGGCCGCCAGATTGGGCGGCGAGGTCTGCATAGATACATCGAATAGCTGCTGAACAATAGCCACCATATCCTGTTGGCGCGAAAAATGTTGGAAACGAATACCAAATTCCAGCAGCAGGTTAGACAGACGCTCACCGCGGCGGGCGATGGATAACATTTCGGGAAAACACTCGTGAACATCCAGGTTACATTCCGGGGTAATCATATCCAGAATAAAGCGAGCTTTCTCCCGCTGGACGGCGGAAAGGTGATAAAAGGCGCTCATTTCTGCTTTCAGATTGCCGTTGATCGAGGCGCCGCTCGGATCACGTAAAGTCTGCAACACAATATTTACAACTGTACTGGACAACAATCCCTGGCGGATTGGCCTCGATAGCGCGCCAACTGCTCGCGAACGTAAATCGAGACCCGGACGATAATAAAGCAGGCGCTCGATGACTGGTTTCCAGAGGTGTTGTAAGTGCTGAAGATATTCGGTCTGGCGCTCATCCACCAACAAATAGCTGGAAATCAAAATAAACAACGAGGTGTGACCTGCACTGCGTAAGGCCCGATAGCTGCACCGCGCCGCGGTCAAGCGATGGAGAGGCTGTACCAAATCGCACAGGTCAGTTAATAACTGCAAACAGCGTGCCTCATCGTCATGCCACAGAAAGTTCATCTGCCGCACAGCCTCTAGACGGACAACCTCCCACTCAGACACCGCCTGGTTGAGTAGAATATGATCCATGCTTAACTGCCGCGCGGTATCGGAGGCAATCTGCTGAGACAGAATCGCCTCAAGTTTACCAACGGGGGCAGCTGCGCCACTCAAATGGATCCTTCGCGACAACAGGCCATTCCGATGCGATGCTGCCGAGTATCCCGGGTGCAGAAAGTTTTCCAACACCGATTGAACTACAGCCAGGTCATCATGCCCGGCCTGTACCAGAACATTTGTAATCAGCATTTTGGTCAGGCGTTCCTGATTATCATGCAGCAGGGCCGGGAGTAAGGCGCTTTCCTGGTGCTCTATCACCTCCAACAACAATGCTTGCTTAAGTGCACCCCATAGATAGGGCTTGTCTTGCACCTGATGCATGAAGCCGGCATACCAGGTAGATCGCAAGCCGCCCACAGCTTCAACATCTGCCTGGCGAACCAAATGTTTGCCTATATAGTGATCATACAGACTTTCGTGTTGGAAGCGCACCACTCCGCCCGGCTCTGGATCAGATAATGAGAGAATCCCCGCATCCACCAGGTTGGCAAACGGGGTATCCGACCGGAGCGCATCTGATAACAGGCGATAGCCAAAGAACAGATCGTATAACAGCTGACCCGATTGGGTGCGCTCGTTCACCAGCTCATCGACTTTCAGTTGATTGGTCAGATTCCGCACCATGCGGGGAACAATCTCGTTCTCCAGGATATACAGATCGCTCGGATGCATGCGCCGGGATTCAAACATCGTTTCTGCATAATCGTCATAAATTTTATAGACTTGCTGCAACCCGCCAATCTCTCGACCGGCATACGTTTGGGCAACGATTTCCAGCGCCAGGGGGTCTCTGATCAGTTTGCGCAAATATTCGGGCAGGCTGATGAAGTCGGAACACAGGCGGTACCGCTGTTGGTAGCGCAAATAGGCGGGTTGTAACTCATCAAGAGTAAAGCGATCCAGCGTTATGGTCAATTTGTCAACATCATTACCTTCGGGGTCGGCCGGCGAATTTCCTTTCCTGGGAGTATAGAACTTGAACCTATGACTAGCCAAACCGGTTTGCCCAACCAACAATCGCCAGACCATTGTACGGCAGGTCAGGACAATTTTCAGCCAGGGAACAGAGATGGGAGCGAGACGCGGCAAGGAGTCGGCCCAATAATTTATCTGGCGCAGCAGCTCGAAAGAATCACTATTTTCATTAATCGCATCAATAAATAGAATCAACTTGCCCTGGCTGCGCGTAATCGTCTGGGCGATTTCTATCCAGGCAACCTGTGCATTTTGGGGTAAATCGGGCAAAACACCAAGCAAGTCTTGATAAACGTATCGCTAACTTGCACATGAAGGGGTAAAAATGAACGCCCCTCATACATCAAGACACTGGCTTCATCTTTCCATGCAGCCTGTTCATCGAGCAAATTATACAGAAAGCTGCTCTTGCCAATTCCTGTTTTGCCAATCAAAACAAAAAACTGGCTATCCGAGGTCAGAAAACTTTCGAACTCGGCGCGCAAATTTTGGCGCGGTTGGTATAGGGCCTTGTCGTATTTGTTTTTCAGAGCTTCGGTGCGCTTTTGAGTAATTCGGGAACAAGCCTGGCGCAACTCTCCCCACGAAAAGCCAGGGAATAACTGGCGACAAAAGGCCTCCGGCTGGGGATGACCAGCGCTAACCAGGAAGGCAAGCAGCCACTGCCGATCTAGTCCGCTGCGTTCGATAATTATTTTTGCCAGGTTCTCGATATCCGTTATAGATTGAGGAATACTTCCCTTAGGCTTACACCAGTGTTCGACCATAGAACCGCCCGTTCTTTCCAAGGCGTATCCAATCTCATCTTGGATGATGCGAATGCTTTTGTGTTCCTTGGATTTAATGGCGTGGATGCCTTTTACAAGCAATCCTGAAAATTGTTCAAGAGTCATAATACACCTGGGCGTTTAGAAGAGTCGGAAAGCACATTCCGAGAAATTTCGGAATCTTTCGGAATGTACCTTCCGGCACATTTGAACTGTAAACGGTATAGTTGTAAACACAAAGGCGTAAAACAGATTACAACTTTTCAAGCCCCGCTCATTGTGGGCGCTGAGAAGAACGCCCACAACTCATTCAACACTAAACAGTGGAGCATAGAATACTCCCTGTCAGCGAGAACAAAGCTGTTCAAGTAGAACAATTGTAACCGACAGGCGCAAATTGAGAAGAATGGCTTTGAGGATAGCGAACAAGAGAGGTACACACTGTGGAAACAAACTATCATACCGAATCCGGCAGCTTTTCAGTTGTAAGACCAGCACAAAACATCATCGAGAACGGGCCGGATACATGGTTGGCAGCCGCCCGAGGCTTTCAAGAGAATCGGATCCAGCCATTGCAAGAATACCGCCCATCATGGAGCGATAACTTTGTAGAAACGAACAAACGCCGCAATTTTTCAACAGAGGAGAGACTCAGCGGCAAACCGTTAAGCGGTGAAAACTTGCTTTTCGATGAGAACGGTTTACGCTTACTAACAAACACTTCGGAGTTATGAAAAACCAAGACAGACATTGCGCTTTTGTCAGTTGATGGATGCTGCGGGGAGGAATAATTATGTCGAGTAAACTGATTTGCTATAAAGGCACAAAAACCCCTTGTCGTACCTGTGGCGGAACCATGAAATGTCCTAAATGTGATGGGGAGGGGGAAATACATTGTGGCCCGTGGAGTTATAAGGATTGTCCACGCTGTGGGGTCACGGGGCGCTGTGATGAGTGTGGAAATATGATGGATGGGGTAGAAGCTGTTCCTATCCGCGAGATTTTTGGGGATGATGAAAGCAAATGGCCCCTCTATGTTCAAGAGTATGTAAGTGAGTAAACGCAGGTAAGTTGATAGCGGGGCTTTGCTGAAGGTCATCCAGGCAGGAGTCGAACCCCGCCTGCGCAGCTGACGAGCCGGCGCCATCGCCGCCTCATTTATCGAGAGAGCAGTTGGCGAAAGCTCACCATGCAGCGCTGCGGCTCGCCGTACAGCGCCAGGCGCATACCCATCGGCCCAAGAACCCCCATAGGGCTGGGGTACGCTTACTGGTTTGTCTGCCTAATCCAGATTCACGTTAACATCATTACCAGCTGCTCGAAAACTTTTACTTTTGACCGTAATACGAATCTCTTCCGTGCTTGCGCAGGTAATGTTTTTCCAGTAATTCGGCTTGCAGCGGCTTAAGGCGCGGGTTTAGCCCAAGCGCATGATATTGCATGAAGGCGATCTCCTCCAAAGCCACGGCGGTTTCCACTGCTTTGTGGGGCGATTTTCCCCAGCAGAATGGGCCGTGATTTTGGAAAAGCGCCGCGGGGATGGCCTCGGCATCGAGATTTTTAAAGGTCTCGATAATCACTTTACCGGTCTCGATCTCATAATGGTTTGAGATTTCCGCAGGGGTCAAAAGTCTTGTACATGGCACCGGCCCGTTGAAATAATCCGCATGGGTAGTGCCGGTTGGCTCAATCGATTTGCCCGCCTGGGCGAAACTGGTTGCCCAACGGCTGTGGGTGTGCACAATGCCGCCCATGTGCTGGAAAGCTTTATACAATTGCAGATGGGTGGGTGTGTCGGAGGAGGGATTAAGCCTGCCTTCGATGATATTCCCATCGAGATCGACAACCACCATGTCATCTACAGACATTTCAGCATAGTTAACACCCGATGGTTTAATCACCACATATCCACTGGCGCGATCTATTCCTGAAACATTCCCCCAGGTTAGGGTAACCAGCCCATATTTGGGTAGAAGCAGATTGGCGTCCAGCACTTGCTGCTTTAAGCTTTCCAGCATATTACCTCAACTTCCAGAGCAGGTCGTTGACCCGCAATTCCTTTTTTAATTGCTCGGTGGTGGTGTTTTCAGTGAGGTGGACAAACTCGATGCCCATCATCTCAGCCCAGTCTTCAAGCATCTCGGCTGTGGCGTCATAAGTCAAAACTGTGTGGTGCGCGCCGCCGGCGGTGATCCACTGCCGGATACCTTCACGGAGATTCGGCTTGACCTTCCACATCACCCGCGCCACGGGCAGGTTTGGCATTTCCATAATCGGTTTGACGCACTCCACATCTTGCACGATGAGACGCAGCCGCCCACCCATATCGATCATTGAAACCACAACGGCATTTCCTGGGTGGCCTTCGAACACAAGGCGGGCAGGAGATTCTTTGCCGCCTATGCCCAATGGGTGCACCTCAATCCATGGTTTGGCTGCCGCAATCGATGGGCAAATCTCAAGCATATGAGCGCCCAGAGAATGTTCATTGCCTTTCTCGTAATGATAGGTGTAATCTTCCATGAAGGAGCTGCCGCCGGTCAAGCCTTGGGTCATAGCTTTGATGATGTGAGTCATGGCAGCGGTCTTCCAATCTCCTTCAGCGCCGTAGCCATAGCCCTTGGTCATCAAGTGCTGGGACGCAATCCCCGGAAGTTCATCCATCCCCCATAGGTCTTCGAAGGTATTGGTATATGCATCCGCATGCTCCCGCAGTAGAATCCGCTCCATGGCAATTTCCACTTTAGCCTGGTAATAAACTGCGCCGATTTCATCGGTCTTAACTTCGTAGGCGGTTTGATACTCTTTGACTTTGGCTCCCGCTTCTGCATCGGTAACTTTACCGATTTCATGAACCAGTTCACCTACCGGCCAGGTGTTGACTTTCCAGCCAAATTTGATCTGCGCTTCCACTTTATCGCCTTCGGTCACCGCCACTTCGCGCATATTGTCGCCAAAGCGCACCACAGACAAGTTCTGGCTGACCAGATAGCCCACCGCCGCGCGCATCCAATCGCCTAATTCTCGTAATACCACTTCGTCTTTCCAGTGACCCACAACCACTTTGCGATGCAAGCCCATTCGAGCGCCAATGAATCCGTGCTCGCGGTCCCCATGCGCGGCTTGATTCAGGTTCATGAAATCCATATCAATTTCATCGTTAGGAATTTCCACATGATACTGCGTGGCGAAATGGCAGAATGGTTTTTGCAGATGCGCCAGCCCATTGATCCACATCTTGGATGGCGAGAAGGTATGGCACCAGGTTACGATGCCGGCGCATTTATCGCTGTAATTTGCTTCTTTGATGAAAGCGGTAACTTCTGCATTCGATTTGATCGTGCCCTTATAGACAAAGCTGCACGGAATGCGGGGATTGGCGTTAATAAACTCGGCCATTTCCTTACCGCGATGCGCCACGGTATTCAAAACTTCTTCCCCATATAATAATTGCGAACCCACAATAAACCATATCTCTTGCTCTTTTAATTTTAACATTTTATCTGCTCCCGCTTATCAATTTTCAGATTTTAGCGCCTGGTCGTGGATGCTTATCCCAATAGCGCCACAGCCGTTCTTTCGATCTCTAATCCTTTTTTATATCGCTCCATGAATTTACAGAAACCGGCGACATCCTTTGGATCAGGGGATATCGTGGTGCAATCTTGGCCGGCAAAAACCTTTTCGCCAAGATAAGTTTCCAAAGATTCATGTCCCCCGGTTTGAAGCATAAAGGCTGCCAGCAATGCAATCCCCCATGCGCCGCCTTCACTGGCAGTTTCCATCACAGACACCGGAACGTTCAGCGCGGCGGCCATCATCTTTTGGCCCACATCGCTGGTCTTGAAGAAGCCGCCATGCCCCAGGATCTGCTCGATTTTCACTTGCTCACCTTCAAAGAGAATATCCATCCCGATCTTTAATGCGCCCAGGGCGGAGAACAGGTGTACGCGCATGAAGTTCGCCAGTGTAAAATGGCTTTCCGAGGTACGTACAAACAGCGGGCATCCCTTCTCTAAACGCGTGATGTGCTCGCCGGAAAGATAATTGTAGGCCAGCAGAGCGCCGGCGTCTGCATCTCCTTGTAATGCCTGTTGAAGCAGCACATCGAACAGCCTGGATTGGCTCACTTCCACGCCCAGGGTCTGGGTAAATTCACGAAATAGCTCCACCCAGGCATTGAGATCGGATGTGCAATTATTACTGTGTACCATCGCCACCGGCTTACCGGATGGCGTGGTTACGATATCGATCTCTGGATAAACTTGCGACAGCGCCTTTTCAAGAACGATCATGGCAAAGGTGGAGGTGCCCGCCGATACATTGCCCGTTCGCTCAGCCACGCTGTTGGTTGCCACCATACCTGTTCCGGCGTCGCCCTCCGGCGGGCAGAGCGGAACGCCCGCTTTCAAGGCGCCAGTGGGATCGATCAGCCGAGCGCCTTCTTCGCTCAGCGCGCCCGCCTTCTCACCAGCCGGCAGCACTTGGGGCAGGATCTCTTGCAGCCGCCACGGTTGCTTTTGCACCTCCGGCTGCGCATTGAACAGGTCGATCCTATGGCTGTCATAATCATTCATGCGGCTATCGATAGGGAACATGCCCGAGGCTTCGCCGACCCCCAAAACCTTTTCCCCGGTCAGCTTCCAATGCACATAGCCTGCCAGCGTGGTCAGGTAAGCAATTTTCCCCACATGCTCTTCCTGGTTCAAGATTGCCTGGAAAAGATGCGCAATACTCCAGCGTTGGGGGATATTGAATTGGAATAATTCGGTGAGCTTCTCGGTTGCCGGGCCGGTGGTGGTGTTGCGCCAGGTGCGGAAGGGGACCAGCAAGTTTCCATCTTTATCGAAAGGCAAATAACCATGCATCATGGCGCTGAAACCCAAAGCGGAAATGGTCTGGAGGGGAGTATGGTATTTCGCCAGAACCTCGGCGCTGAGCTTTGCGTAACTATCCTGCAATCCCAACCAAACGTCTTCGAGGGGATAGGTCCACACGCCATCTTCCCAGCGGTTCTCCCATACATGGCTTGCAGAGGCAAGCGGCGTGTGGTCTTCACCGATGAGGACTGCCTTAATCCGCGTGGAGCCAAATTCGATCCCGAGGACAACCTTACCCATCGCAATTGCTTTTTGATTACGATCACGGTCCATTTTATTTTGACTCCCAAAGAATATCATTTCCGAAGCGCAAGCATCAAACGTCTTAAGCCAAATGATTGGTTTACCCGTGGTAATGAATATTGTCAGTTCATCACCCCGGTTAGAACCGTGTATTGTGTGCTGCTGTAAACCTTGTAAAGCCTATCGGTCCCCTTTAAGGTTATTGCAACAGGCTTATGGGTCCGGGATCGCAATAGCATAACTCGTAAAGAGTCTGGTACCCGTCTCAACACTGACCATTATGATACAGCCTTTGATATCTTGGGGAGTCTGTACTTGTGTGGTCCACTCGGTAGTCTTGCCAGGGCTGGTGAGAGGCGAGGAAACACTCCCTGGGTCTTTGTAAACTCCATATAAGATGCCATCCTCGCAAATGATTGGTGGCGGTCCAACATGGAGAGCAGATGGGTATGCGCTGGCGTTGAAGGCTTGCCACAAAAATTCAAGACCTGTGTCGGTTCGGGTAACCCCGTCCAGGGTGAGCTTAACATCGTTAAGACCAGAAATTTCATCCTCAGGTTTTTGGAGCAGACCCTCGACTGCGGTCACAATAGGATAATTTAAATTTTCTTCAACGTTGTCCAGGTCTACCACCAGGGTTGTGTCGGTTTCATTGGCGGTTTTGTCATAGTAGTTATATTGACCTGTAACATAGCTCACATTGATAGAAAGTTTGGAACCAGAGGATAGTTTCGCGCCTTTACACTCCACATAAATCAGTTGTGTTTTTGGCTCAGCATTGGTTCCGGTGGTATAGCCTCTCATTTGGAAACCGGGGGCCAGGTAATGACCACCTGTATTAACAAAGACGGTATCACAGTTGGTGGTTTTACCATCTGCAGTTTTAAGCACGGTAGATTTTCCCGCCACCGCTTGCATGGCGCTCCATTTGGAAGTTTCATTCAGAATTGTCAGATCAATATGCAAATCCCCAGCGCCCGATGTGCCAATGTTGGTCGCCAGGGCCATCCAACCTTGTGCTTGGGCTTCGTTATTTACACATCCCCAGCCATGATCGTTTGGATCACACTCCGGCACGACCACGTACCCGGCAGCGCCCAGCAGGAGAACCAGAATACAAGCGACAATGGGGATTAATAATGGCTTGATTATTTGCATTTTCTTATTTTTCCCTTCACTCACCATTTGCTTTGCAATTAGGGTGCAAAATGAGGAATGATCTCATCGATCAGTGAAATAACCTTCCAGTAGATTGGCGGCGTGTCTGTTCCACCATTTACGGCTTTAACTGTCTTTATCTGACCCTGATCTGAAACGGTAAGGAAGAAAGTGTAGCATTGCCCGCATGGTTCGTGTTCCGTTGAATAGAGAATATCGGTAAACCAACCCATATCGTTTATTTTCGAAAGCAGCACTTCCACGTCCTCAGGTGTCACCTGTTTCTCAAGTTCATTCACACCTTCTTCTGCAGTGATCTTTCCATCCGGATAAATTGCGTACAATTCATCAACGCAGCCTGCTCCGCCATTATGTTCATAGACAATCACCGCGCCTTCACTCAGCATAGCGGCAGCACGCTCCTGCTGGAAGGGTTTCAGGGTACATTTCGTGGGTATATTCGGCATAAATGCTTTTACGCCAACCGTAATAAGCAAAATCCCGGCAATCAGCCCCCCGCTATATAAGAAAGTCATGCGATTTCGGCGCAGCTTATCGACCACACTCTCCTCTCTACTCCCTAGAGTTTCTGTCCGAATTTTACGACTTGCCAAAAAACTCTGAATTCCGATAAAGATGAGGGTCAACGCCCCTACAACGATATTAGTCCACCAAGAGCTAAGCCTGCCGTTGAATTGGATCAACGTTTGCGTGAGACCCAGTACCAGCACCCCCAACAAGGCGCCAAACACATAACCTTTCCCGCCGCTTAACATCGTGCCGCCCATAACGACGGCGGCAATAACGGTTAACTCAAAACCTGTGGCATACAGCCCATGCCCAGAACCAACATAGATGTTCAGAGTGAGACCTGCAAGGGCAGAGCAAAATCCTGCCAGTGTATATACAAGCACCTTGGTTGAGTTCACGGGAAGGCCCATCAATCGAGCAGACTGCTCATTGCCACCTAGCGCGTAAACCGTGCGGCCAAAACGGGTGAAGTGGGCAATGTAAACCGCCAAAGCCAGAACGACCAGGGCAATAACAACCAGCAGTGAGATGAACGCACCTTCTTTTTTAACCGGGTCACTTAATCCGGGAATAAAAATCTTTGTTTGAGAAAGTATCTTATAAACGCGGTTATCAACCGCGATAGCGTCATCGCTGATGAAGAAACACAGTCCACGCGCAAACCATAGCCCTGCCAGGGTAGCGATAAAGGGCTGCACTTTCATGTAAGTAATGAAGGCGCCCAGGATGGCGCCGAGAGTCATCCCCATGGCGAGCATCAAAAGAATGACGACCCAAGGATTCCAACCTTCCCGAATCAATGCTGAGGCCGCAACCGTCGTCAATGCCACAACCCCGCTCACCGAAAGGTCGATACCACCGGTAAGAATTACGAAGGTCCCGCCGATGGCTGCAATTAGCAAAAAGGGAGAGGTTCTGAAAAGATTAAGGAATATTTGGGGATCTCGCATCCCCTTATAGAAACCTGCTCCGACTGTATAAGCGATGAGAAACAGGACCGCAGTTGCAAACAC
Organism: uncultured Anaerolinea sp.; assembly: GCA_964531975.1. Lineage (GTDB taxonomy): Bacteria > Chloroflexota > Anaerolineae > Anaerolineales > UBA4823 > RBG-16-57-11. Next base: position 13,243 of record CAZHFU010000004.1, read on the forward strand.
AGGCAAAAATCTGAGGTTGTTCGAAATCATTACACTTATTTTGTGCTTCATAATTTAACCTCCTGTTTGCGCTTTGTATTTCTTTGAAGGAGGCTTCTTACTTGTTCCGAATATAGTAGAAGCACAAGAATAACAACCAGGCCTTTAACTGCCAGAACGGCGTTTGCCGGAACACCAATGGCATACATCGAAGTTGTAGTGGCCTGCATCACCAGTGCGCCGATGATGCTGGCAAATAATGAAAAGCGACCGCCGGTCATCAAGGTGCCCCCAATAACCACGGCTAGAATTGCATCAAGTTCGAGCGCCCAACCAATGTTATTAGCGTCGGAAGTCTTTATGTTTGCGCTGGCTAAAATGCCGGCCATCCCTGCGAAAAGCCCACACAGCATATAAGCCAACAGTTTGATTTTCTTTTCATCAATACCGCTAAAGTAGCTAGAGCGAGCATTGACACCCACCGATTCAATAAACAGACCTATGGATGTCTTGCGGGTGAGAAGCCAGAGAAGGATAAAAACGACTATCACAATATAAAAAGGAATGGGTAGAATTGCCCAGCCATTTCCAATAAAAGCGTAAGGCTCGTAAAAGATCTGGATTCTGATCCCGTTTGTGATCAATTGGGCGATGCCACGTCCGGCAATCATTAGAATTAATGTCCCCACCATCGGTTGGATTTTTGCATAGGCAACCAGAATTCCATTCCATAACCCGCATAAGGCAGAGGCAATCAGGGTTACCAACAAAACCGCCCAAAGTGGGGCATAGGTGAAATTTGGATCGCTGACCAACTTTTGAAGGTTTTCCGGCAGTTCCTTTGCCATGACGTATGGGTTCATCATTAATGCCGCAATGGAAGCGGCAATCGCCATCACTGCGCCAACCGAGAGGTCTACCCCACCTGTGGCAATAACGAGCGTCATTCCCAGGGCCAACAAAATGACGGTTGATCCACTGCGCAGGATATCAATCAAATTCCCATATATATTTCCATCCCTCACATCAAAACTAAAAAAGCCCGGAATAAAAATTAGATCAAAAAGTAGAACCAACACCAAAGCAATGAGAGGGAAAAAGAGTCTGCTCTCTGTAAGCCTACTCCATTCAAAGGTAAATCTAGAATGTTTCATGATTATTCGCTCCCGGCCATTGTTTGCATAATCTTCCTCTCGGTTATTTCCCCGCTAAATTCGGTGATCTTTTCTTTATCTCGCAGAACAACAATCCGGTGGCTTGTGCGTAATACCTCATCAAGTTCTGATGAAATGAACATACATGATCTGCCTTCCTCGGCGAGGCTCAGCACAAGTTTTTGAATTTCAGCTTTGGTTCCCACATCGATACCTCGGGTGGGTTCATCTAGAATTAAAAGGCGAGGGTTGGTGGCTAACCAACGAGCGAGGATGACCTTCTGCTGGTTGCCTCCACTAAGGTTTTTTACGAGCTGATCGGCGGAAGGCGTGGCAATGTTCAAAAGCTTTATATACTTGTCTGCGATCAAATTTTGTTCTTCTGCGCTCAGGAAATTTATCCACCCCCGACAGGCCTGCATCGCAAGAATAATGTTTTCCCTGATCGTAAGGTCTCCCACAATGCCTTCAGCCTTGCGATCTTCCGGGCAAAGAGCGATACCGCGATCAATCGATTTTAGCGGTGAAGAATCTACCACCTTCTTGCCATCAAGCGTAATAGAACCACTATCCGCCTTCTCAATACCAAATAAAAGCTGGGCTATTTCAGTGCGACCCGAACCAAGCAAGCCGGCCAATCCCACTACTTCACCGGCGTGTAATTCAAGATCGAAGGGCTTAATCGATCCTGCATGACTAAGACCCTTGGCAACCAGCAGAGGTTCTGTATTGATGCGATGACCGCTTTCAAGCTTGAGTTTTGACATATCATCAAGCTCATTTAATACCCGACCAATCATTTTTGCGATCAATTCTAGCCGTGGCAGCGCCTTGGTTTCATACGTTCCAACTAACTTCCCATTGCGAAGCACCGTAATTCTGTCAGCAACTTCATACACCTGATCTAGAAAATGGGTGATAAAAATAATTGCCATTCCTTCGCTTTTTAGCTTACAAATAACGGAGAAAAGTTGCTCAGTTTCATGGGTAGTAAGACTGGAGGTGGGTTCATCAAGGATAAGAATTTTGGCAGACGATATTTTGAGAGCACGCGCGATAGCCGCCATTTGTTGGATGGCCACCGAATACGAACCTAAAAGCTTGGTCACGTCAATTTCAACGTCCAATTCTTTAAGGAGCTTTCTGGCCTGGTCATTCATCGATTTCCAGTCAATACTCCCATATTTTAAAGGAGCTTGACCAATCATAATATTTTCAGCAACCGTAAGATTAGGACAAAGATTGACTTCTTGATAGACAGTGCTGATGCCTAATTGTTGAGCATTTTGTGGTGATTTGATCGAAACTTCTTTGCCCTGATAGGTGATCGTTCCCTCATCTTGATGCTCTACCCCTGTGAGCACTTTTATCAAGGTAGATTTTCCGGCGCCATTTTCCCCCAAAAGAGCATGCACCTCCCCTCCATAGAGGGAAAAATCAACCTTCTCAAGAGCTTGCACCCCTGGAAAGGATATGCTGATTCCGCTCATCCTTAAAATCTCATTATCAGATTTTTCCATGAGAATACCCCGGTGCTTTATTATTGCCTACAAGTTTGGTGGGGGCTGGTTGAGAAGCGGTGTTACTTGCCGCTTCTCAACCAGATACAAGATTCGTTTCTGCCCAGGCAACCCCTAATTGACTGCCAGGCAGGCATAAGGTCTAGTAAGTACGGCTCGGGAATATTGCTTCTGCATCCTTCTGGTAGAAAATACCTTCCTGCGAAGGGATCCATTCGGGTAATTTCTCGCCATTCAGGGCTTTCAGCGCAGCTTCGAAGGTCTGCGGAGCCAGAAGAGGGTTGCACTCAAGAACGGTGTTGATGTCGCCAGCAATCATGCCTTTGAAAGCCCCAGCAGTGCCATCAACGGTGATGATCTTGATATCAGTACCGGGCTTCAGGCCGGCTTCTTTGATCGCCAGAGCAGCGCCAAGGCCCATTTCGTCGTTCTGAGCAAATACACCCTGGATGTCTGGATCCTTCTTGAGGAAAGCGGCCATGACATCCTTGCCTTCGGTTGCGCTCCAGTTTGCGGTCTGAGATTGGACAATGGTGATACCGCACTCGGTCATTGTTTCGCGGAAACCAACACCACGATCCTTGGCAGCGGATGACCCCACATTGCCAACCAGCTCGACCACATTCTTCTTCGGGCTATCTTTCAACAAAACGCACATTTCTTTGCCAGCATTTTGACCTTCGAGGGCGAAGTCGGCCCCAATGTACGTGGCGTACAAATCGCTGGAGGCGTCAATACGGCGATCTTCGATAACAACCGTTTTACCGGCAGCCTGGGCTTCTTTCAAAACATCATCCCATCCGGTAGTTTCGAGAGCTGCCAAGACAATTACATTGACTTCCGGATCGGCGATGAAATTACGAAAAGCTGATACCTGATTCTCGAGTTTATTCTGGGCATCATAGAATTTCAGGTTGATGCCCAATTTGGCTGCGGTTTCCTTAAAGGAAGCAGTATTGGCTGCACGCCATCCGCCTTCAGACCCAGTCTGAATGAAGCCAACTGTCATATCCTTATAGGTATAAACTTTTGCAGGAACAGCCGTTGCCGCAGGCGCCACAGGTGCTGCTGGTTCTGCAGTTTTTACAGGGGCCGCTGGTGTTTGAGCGCATGCGCTGAGGAGCATAGTTAGCACCATCAGGATTGCAACAATCGTAAACAACTTATTGCTCTTCATTTTTCCTTCTCCTTGTATATCTTGGTAGTTATGCGTTAGAATTTAGTGGATCGGGTAAACTCATTAAGAATTACGGGTTTACAGGTCTTTTTTCTGAATGCCCTGGTTAACCGCAAATCAAGCAGGGCATTCACTTTTTAATTCTCGTACCACCTCCTGTTCTTTATGAACTTTGGCGAATGAGTAGTTCAGGCTGTATTTTTAGATGCTTTGGTTGGGCAGTTTTCTTTTCGATTGAATTTCCCTCTATCTGTGAAACCAATTCAGCCACAGCCAGCCTTCCTAATTCGTCCTGATTTTGATAAACCGTTGTTAAAGGGGGACAATAAAATTCCGAGTCGGAGATACCATCAAAGCCAACCACCGATAAATCTTGGGGAGTTTTTTTGCCGATTTCTCGTGCGCATAATAAAACCCCCAAAGCCATTTGGTCATTCCCGACGAAAACACCATCCATTTCTGGGAATTTATCAAATAGCTCTACCAGAGCGTTCTTACCACTTTTTGATGACCAGTTTCCTTGAACGCACATACGGTCGGTAACCCGAATGCCCACTTCGTTTAATTTACTTTCCCAACCCGATTTTCGCTGTCGAGCTTCCCACCAATCTAGTGGGCCAGATATGTGACCAATGTTTCTACGACCCCGTTCGAGTAAATGCTGCGTTGCCAAGCGAGCGCCATTGAAATTGTCGGTTGTTACGATAGAGACTTTTCTTTGGTCTTCCATAGTTAGGAAGATAATAGGGATTTCAAGTTCAGGTAAAATATCATTAATCCAATATCGGTTATCTTCAATTTCAGGCGCCGCCCAAATGATCCCATCTACTTGATGAGATTTAAACCACTGTAACAAAGGCTTCACATTATTCGAGTTAAAACTTGCCAATTCTTTTAGAAGTAACCCATACCCCAATTCTTCAGCTTTACTGGTAATACCACTCAGGGTACGAGAAGGGCCAATAAATTTCAAACCTGCAGTAACCACCCCAAATAAGTAACTTTTTTGCCGGCTTAAACTTTGAGCCACAGCATTGGGTTGATAATTCATCAAAAGCATAATTTGTTTAACTCGGTTTCGTGTTTCAGCGGAAACGTCTGGGCGATTATTAAGAACCCGCGAGACGGTTTGCCTGGAAACGCCGGCCTGGGTAGCTACATCGTAAATGGTGGTTTTCTTTGTGTTTGCCAAAATAACCTGTTTTATTTGAGGATTCTTTCGTGAGCGGTAACGTGAGCGGTCACGTTACCGCTCACGCAACATGTTAGCAGATTATTGAATGAAAGTCAATAGGCTTAAGGCAATCTGATATAGAGGATGATGTTAGTGTAGATTTCAACCGGGAAGAATTAATTCAAAATTCCCTAAGCGCTCCCCACCCCCGCCGCATCAAACTTTTCGTACCCAAGCCAAAAGCCGGAAACCTCGCCCATCAGATCGACTGATGAAGCCATGGTTTCCGGCTTGCAAACTGGCGCGGCAAACCGCCCCCGCCGCGTGTGCCCGCGCTTTACACTCCCTGCCTGACCAGCTTTTCTCGCGCCCGGCGCAGTTGGCTAAAGCTCACCATGCAACGCTGCTGCTCGTCGTACAGCGCCAGGCGCATACACGCCAGGCTAGATCGCAGTGTGAGCTGCACCCCGCTGAGCGATGGATTTTCGTTATAGCAAGTTTCCAGGCGATAGTTGGGGATGCGCGGGGCCATGTGATGCAAATGGTGAAAGCCGATGTTGCCGGTGAACCACTGCAGCAGCCGTGGCAGGCGATAATATGAGGCCCCCAGCATCGCAGATGATAGGTAATCCCACTCATTGTGACGCGCCCAATACACGCCCTGGTACTGGTGCTGCACGTAGAACAGCCACACCCCGGCCATGCTCGCCAACCACATGATCGGCAGCTGCACCAGCAGCACTTGCTTCCAACCCAGCAGGAGCGCCAACCCCACCGCCAGCAGCACCAGAGCGGCGTTGGTGGTTAGCACCGAGAGATGCTCCTTACGGCTCGCGCCGCGTTTCATCACAAACCGGTGGCTGACGATGAAGGTGAACGGCGCGCCAATGGGGAACAGAAACAGGGGATGGCGCACGATACGATAGCCCAGGCGCTTCCACCACGGCAGGGCCTGGTACTCCTGCACCGTCAGCGTGATCACGTCGCCCACGCCGCGCCGGTCGAGGTCACCGGCGGTAGCGTGATGAATGGCGTGGTCGCGCGTCCAGTGATAGAAGGGGGTCAGCGTCATCACACCGGTGATGCGCCCCACCCACACGTTCAGCCGCTGCGATTTGAAGAGCGATCCGTGCCCACAATCGTGAAAGATGATGAACACGCGCACCAAAAAAGCCGCCGCAGGAATTGCCAGCAGCAGGCTGAGCCAATACGAGAGCTGCAGCGCCCACACCATCAGGCCCCATAAAATGAAATAGGGGATCAGACTTGTGGCCAATTGTTTCCACGAGCGCGGCTGATCGGGACGAGTATATTTCGCCACAATACCCTTCCACGACAAACGCACTTCAGGTGAAATGAGATCAGAGGTTGGAGGCATCGATTAAAACCCTAGACTTTCTTTTCGCGCTTACCCAGCGAAGCCAGGTAAATCACGAACATATTTTCCCCATCCAGTTCCAACAAGTCATTCAGCTTGTCGTCATCAAAGGCGGCGATAGCGCACACACCGCAGTTAATCGCTTCGGCAGCCAGGTACAGGTTTTGGCACACATGCCCGGCGTCGAGGTATAAATAACGCATGCCGCGCTCCACATAGCGCCAGGTCATGCGCTCGGTTACGGCCACCCACATAAATGTGACCGCGCTGTTCTTAATCTGCGTCTGCTCCAGGCAAGCGTGGGTCACCTGGGCCAAGAGATGCGGGTAGGCGCTGGGCGGCGCCGCCGCAGCCAAGGGCAACAGGCCATGCTGGATGGCCGCGTAGCGATATAGCCCCGGCTCCAGGCCCTGCACCCGATTGACCAGCAGCAGGGTTTCGAAAGCGTGGCGCGCTCCCGCCGAAGGCACGGTGCGCAGCGTCACCGGGCGCTTGGTCACCGCTTTTACGCCCTGAGTGAGCCACAACAGATACGAAAGCTCCTCCAGGCTGAGCGGTTGCTCGGCGTAGCGACGCACGCTCACGCGCTGCTCAATGGCGTTGCGCAGATCGATCGGCGCGATGGTTAGCGCGGCGGGGTGGGGCAAGGGCAGCGGCTCGGCCCCCGGCGGGAGGGGCAGCTCCAAAGGCGGCTGCTGCATCCCCGCATCTTGTGGTGATCTAGACAAATTGGCATGGGCCGTGGCGTGAAGGAAATCAAATATGATCGGTTTCATCTCTTAGCTCAATGAAGGAAAGGTTGGAATAGGCGTCTGCACGCCGCGGAGAAAAGCTTGCGCTTCTATTTTATCATTATTAGCGCCTCGCGCCAACACAGCCAGATGCATGGCCGCGCTGGAGGCTTGCCCGGCGGCGGAACCCCACTGCCCACCCACCGGCCGTCGCGCCTCCCCAAAAACCAGCCGCGCTTTCTCGATTGGATCCATCCGAGGGCGATTCGCCATTATAATTCAAACATGCGAATCACCACCTGGAACGTCAACGGTCTCCGTGCGGTGTTGGGCAAAGGGCTGCTAGAATGGGCCGAGGCCGAAACGCCCGATGTGCTCTGCCTGCAAGAAGTGCGCGCCCACCCCCACCAGATCCCGCCCGAACACGCCCAACGCCTGCAAGACCTGTATCCGCACGCGCTGTGGAACCCGGCTCAGCGCCCCGGTTACAGCGGCGTCGCCACGCTGGCACGCGCCCCCGCCCACGAGACCCGCCTGGGCCTGGACGCGCCCGAATTCGACAACGAAGGCCGCCTGATCGCCACCCGTTACCCCGATTTTTGGCTGTTCAATATCTACTTCCCCAACGGCGGGCGCGACCTGGCGCGAGTGCCATATAAGCTATCCTTTTATGAACGCCTGCTGGAAGTGTGCGACGAGCTGCACGCTCAGGGCCAGTCTGTCATCATCACCGGCGATTTCAACACCTGCCACCAAGAGATCGACCTGCGCCACCCGCGCCCCAATCGCAAACACACCGGCTTCCTGGATGAAGAACGCGACTGGATCACCCGCTACCTCTCGCACGGGTTTATCGACATCTACCGCCAACGCTACCCCGACCGGGTGCAGTACACCTGGTGGGCGCAGTTCGCCAACGCCCGCGCCAGCAACACCGGTTGGCGGCTCGATTACTTCCTCATCTCTCCGGCGCTGCTGCCTCACGTGCAAGATGTGGTGATTCACGACGACGTGCCTGGCTCGGATCACTGCCCGGTTTCGCTGTACATCAGGTAAACCTCCATGAATATTTTGATGATCGCCTCGGAATGCGTTCCCTTTGCCAAAACCGGCGGCCTGGCCGATGTGGTGGGGGCGCTGCCGCACTACCTGAACGCCCTGGGGCATCGCGCCATCGTGGTGATGCCCAAGTACTCGCTCATCGACTATGCCCGCCACGGCATTAACCCGCTGATCGACTCGTTGGGCGTTTGGATGGGCACACAAATCGAGTGGGTTAAAGTTCACATGACCCGCAAATATGGCATCGAGGTGTATTTTATCGAATTTCACCAATATTACGACCGCTGGGGGATATATCACGACGCCAACTTCCTAGATTATCCCGATAACGCCCGCCGCTTCGGCCTGCTCAACCGCGCCGCGCTGGAAGTGTGCCGGGCGCTCGATTTCAAGCCCGATATCGTCCACAGTCACGATTGGCAAGCCGGCCTGGCGCCTGGCTACCTTAAGATTTGGCATTGGAACGACCCGGTGCTGAGCCAGGCCGCCAGTATACTCACCATTCACAACCTGGCCTACCAGGGCGTCTACCCCAAAGCCGATTACGAATATCTGGGTCTGCAGCCAGGCAACTTTACACCCGACAAATTTGAATCGAACGGGTATATCAACTTCCTAAAAGGCGGCATCCAATACGCCGATATGCTCAACACGGTTAGCCCCACCTACGCCTGGGAAACGCGCACCCCCTCCGGCGGCTACGGCCTGGCTCCTTACCTGAACGACCGCGGCGACGACTACCTGGGTATCTTAAACGGGGTGGATTACACCTTGTGGAACCCGGCCACCGACGCCTTGCTGCCCGCCCGTTATTGCCTTAACGACCTGAGCGGTAAGGCGATCTGTAAGCGCACCCTGCAAGAGCGTTTCGGCTTGCACGTCGATCCCAAGGTTCCGATTATTGGTGTGATCAGCCGGTTAGCCGAACAAAAAGGCCTCGATTTGCTCGCCAAGACCATCGAAAAGGTGCTGAAAGATATGATCGTGCAGTTCGTGGTGTTAGGCGCAGGCGATAAGAGCCTGGAGGCCTTCTACGGGCAGCTGCCCCTGGCCTTTCCGGGGAGCGTGGGCAGCTTCATCGGGTATAACGAAGCCCTGGCGCACCAGATCGAGGCCGGAGCCGATTTTTTCATCATGCCGTCTATTTACGAACCGTGCGGTCTGAACCAAATCTATTCGCTTAAGTACGGCACACTGCCCATTGTGCGCGCCACCGGCGGCCTGGATGATACCGTGGTGCAATATGACGAAACCACCGGAACCGGAACCGGTTTCAAGTTTCAGGAAGCTAGTCCAGCCGCCATCTACTACACCATTGGCTGGGCGGTTAGCACCTATTACGACCGCCCGCAGCACATGCACAACATGATCTGCCAGGCCATGCAGCAAAACTTCTCGTGGGAAGAAAGCGTCCTGCAATATGAGGCCATGTATCATCAGGCTATCCGAAAGCACGCTGCAGTCACCGGTCAAGGAGATATTCTGTGACAGATAGCCCCCCGGAAATCCAATTCCCGCTGGCGCTGTCGCTGCGGGTAATGGGTCGCAACACTTCCGAGTTTCCGCAGCTGGTGGTAGATTTGCTGCGCCCCCATGCGCCCGAATTGAACCCCAAAGCCATTGTCAGCCATCTTAGCCGCGATGGACGCTTTATCTCGCTGCTCATCCCGCTCACCCTCGCCACTCGCGCCCAATTCGACGCCGTGTATCAAGAGCTGGCCGACAACGACCAGGTACTAACCGTGTTGTGAAAAAGGCAGGTTTGCATAGATGCCTGGCCGCACCCCTCACCCCCATAGCCGCCCGCACCGTGCGCCGCCGCCATCATCCACTACCGCACGCGCCCTGGCGGCGGCCATCATCCGGCAGTACGGCTGCACCTCCGTGGCGCACCTGTGCTTGCTTAACGATAAAACTTATCACTTCAGTCCTGGCGGCTCTGTGACGGCGTTTGGCATGAGGGCTGGCTGCGCCGTGGCCTTGGGCGAACCCATTGGCCCACCAGCCGACCTGCCCGCCGCCATTACCGACTTTGCCAATTGGGCGGCGCAGCAGGGTTGGTGGGCGGCCTTCTGCCTCACCAGCGCCCTTGCCTTGCCACTTTTCCAGAACCTGGGCTACCACTCGGCCTGCCTTGGCTACGAAGCCGTTATCGACCTGGCGAGCTTCAACCTGGAAGGCGGAGAGCATAAAACCATCCGCCGGCGCTTCAACCGCCTCAGCCGCCTGGGCTACCACCTGGAAATCGTCGAACCGCCGGTTCCTACCCCCATCTTGGATGAGTTGAGCGCCATCAGCCGCCAATGGCTGGGCAAAGGCAAGGGGGAAGAAAAGGGCTTTTTTCTCACCTGCTTCGACGCCGAATATGTTTCTCACGAACGCCTGGCGCTGGCAATCAACCCACAGGGCCGAGTCGAAGCCTTCGTCAACCTCATCCCTGCCTATCAGCCGCAGCCCGGCAAGCGCGAGCTGAGCCTCGATCTGATGCGCCGCAGCACCGCCGCCGAAACGGGGATCATGGATTTTCTATTCACGGCCATGTTCTTTTGGGCCTGCAACCAGGGCTATAACACCTTCAACCTGGGGTTAAGCCCGCTGTATAGGGTGGGGCAGGCGGCGGGCAGCTCGGCCTTTGAACGGCTGTTGGGTTTCGTCTATGCGCATCTAAAAATCTATGCCTTCCAGGGGCTTACCCACTTTAAGACCAAGTTTCGCCCCCAGTGGCAGCCACAGTATCTCATCTACCCCTCCCCTCTAAGCCTGCCTCAGACCGGCCTGGCCTTAGCGCGCCTGAATGCCGGCCCCAATACTTCGCTGCTGCGCTTTGTCTTCCCCCAGCGCGGCGGGCCGACCCTGGATTAACCTCGCCGCCGGACGAGCCAATCCGACACACCAGACAAAGCACCGCCCGTTTACATGGCAGCATATCCGCCCAACCTGCCGCGCTGCTTAGGCTTGCCTGGATGGGAACTTCTCCCGTTGGGCTTTCGTCTGTCTTATGGGATACAAGACGCATACAATAAAAACTTGAAGGAGATCCTCACTATGAAAACTTTTCCCATTGTGATACGCATCTTACCTGCTCTGGTGCTGGCGGCCCTGTTAGGCGCAGCGTGCGCTCCGGCCGCCGCCCCCAGCGCTCCGGACAGCTTCACCGACCCCTTCGCCTACTGCCAGGCGGTAGGGACCATCGACCAACCAGACGAACGCTACACCGGCCCCGAGCAACCCCAAGCGGTGGAACAGGCGCTGCGTGCCGTCCTCAACGCCCCCGCCGACGCCCCCATAACGGGATTAGCATGGCGCTGCGTGAACGGCGCGCTCAAAGCCTGCACGGTGGGCGCTAACCTGCCTTGCACCTCCCCCGCTAACACCAGCACCACCCCCACCGAGGCCGAGATCGCCTTCTGCAAAGAGAACCCTGGCGCCGATGGCATACCCGCATATATCACCGGCCACGACACCATCTACGCCTGGCGCTGCGAGAATGATACCGCCACAGCAGGCGAGCCGTTTTTCACGGTTGATGAGCAGGGCTTCATTGAAGATATCTGGTACACCTTGCCGCAGCCTTAAGCATAAGCGTTTAACACACTTTTCACGCCGGCGGCCCACGTTCCGCACACTATCCCTTGCAGACGGAACCGCTCGTTAAAGGCAACCTTCAGGACGCAGCGCGCTTGGATTGAGCGCGCTGCGTCCTGTCAATACTCTACTAAATTATATTCGGGCTTTTCTGGCGAACACCCCGTGTATAGGGAGGCTTCTGCCAAATTCGCCGAAATGTAATTTACCAGGCTTTACATCAAAAGAATAACCGCTTAACCGCCTCGATATAACCGTACATCACGCGATCTTGCTCGATGAACGGAGCCGCCTGGCGGACGAGAGCGTAGGCCGGGGCGGTGCCCTGGCCCAGACGGGTTCCCGATCCTAGCACCTGGCGGCGAAAATCGACCCCCTGAGCGGCGGCCAGCAGCTCGATGGCGAGAATATGCTCCACATTATCCAATACCTGGCGCACTTTGAGCGCCGCGGTGGCCCCCATGCTCACGTGGTCTTCCACGTTGGCCGAAGAAGGGATAGTATCTACGCTGGCGGGGTGGGCCAGCACCTTATTCTCGGTGGCCAGGGCGGCGGCGGTGTATTGGGTAATCATAAAGCCGGAGTTCAAGCCGCCGTCGCGGGTGAGGAAGGGCGGCAGCACCATGCCGTTGCTGTCGCCATCGGTCAGACGCATGATGCGCCGCTCCGAAATGTTGCCCAACTCGGCCACGGCAATCGCCAGGTAATCCATGGCGATGGCGATAGGTTCGCCGTGAAAGTTGCCGCCCGAGATGACGCTAATCTGATCGTCGGCTGGGTCGGGGGCGGGTTCGATGAACAGCAGCGGGTTATCGGTGACGGCGTTAAGCTCAATCTCAATCACCCACCGGGCGTAGGCGATGGCGTCGCGCGCCGCCCCATGCACCTGGGGCATGCAGCGCAGGGTGTAGGCGTCTTGCACGTTAGCGGGGTCGAAGGGGCGGGTGAACTGGCTGCCTTGCAGCAGGCTGCGCAAGTTGGCGGCGCATTCCACCTGGCGCGGGTGTGGGCGCAGGGCGTGGATGCGCTCATCAAAGGCCAGCAGCGTGCCATGCAGCGCCTCCAGGCTCAGGCTGCCGGCCACATCGGCGGCGCGGCTCAGGCGTTCAGCGCGCATCACCGCTTGCACGCCCAGGGCGGTCATCACCGCCGTGCCGTTGGTGAGCGCCAGCCCCTCTTTGGCGGCCAGCCGCAGCGGGGTCAGGCCGGCGCGGCGCAGCGCCTCGTCCCCCGGCAGCAGCTCGCCCTGGTATTCGGCTTCGCCCAGGCCGATCATGGGCAGCGCCATGTGCGCCAGGGGAGCCAGGTCGCCGCTGGCCCCCAACGAACCTTTTTCGGGAATGCGCGGATGCACGCCATGGTTGAGCATATCGAGCAGCAGTTGCAGGGTTTCAAGGCGGATGCCCGAATAGCCGCGCGCCAGGGTGTTGGCGCGAATAAGCATGATGGCGCGCGTGGTGGGGATGTCGAAAGGCTGCCCGGCCCCCACGGCGTGGCTCATCAGGATGTTGTGCTGCAGCTGCTCCACCAGGTCGGGCGAGATGATGCGATCTTTGAAGGCCCCAAAGCCGGTGGTGATGCCGTAGGCGATCTCGCCGCGCTGCAGCAGGGTTTGCACCGCCTGCGCCGCCCGCTGCACCCGCAGGGCGGCTTCGGGGTGCAGCGCCACCGGCAAGCCTTGTTCGGCAGAGCCACGCCTCTGTTCGGTGGTCGTCGCATCGGCCAAACCGCCTCCGGCAACGCCCAGCACCTGTTCAATCGTCAGCGATTGGCCGTCTAACAGCAGCGGGGGTGGGGTCATGGGTTATTCTTCTTTCCGGAGGTGCGGGAACAACAGCACTTCGCGAATGTTGGGGCTATCGGTGAGCAGCATAACCAGGCGATCCATGCCCATGCCAAAACCGCCGGTGGGCGGCATGCCGTAGCGCAAGGCGCGCAGGTAATCTTCATCCATGGGGTGGCGCTGCTCATCATCGGCGGCGTAATCGCGGCCCATTTCCAGGAAGCGCGCCTCCTGGTCCAGCGGGTCATTGAGTTCGGTAAAAGCGTTGCACAGCTCCATGCCGGCCACAAAGCCCTCGAAACGCTCAACGGTGGATGGGTCGCCCGGTTTACTCTTGGCGAGGGGCGAAATCTCGCGCGGGTAATCGTAAAGGAAGGTGGGCTGGATGCAAGCCGGCTCCACGAAGTCGCTCACCAGTTGGTCAATGAGCTTGCCGCGCGGGCCGGGCTTAGGCGGGATGTTTTTGGCGCGCATGGCGGCGGCCAACTCATCGCCGGTGGTGTGGGCGTTAATGTCGATGCCTGTGGTGTCGATGATGCCCTGGCGCAGCTCCCAGCGCCGCCAGGGCGGGGCCAGGTTAATCTCCATGCCGTTAAAGGTGATCGTGGTGGTTCCCAGCACCTGCTGGGCGGTATAGGCCACCATCTGCTCGGTAAATTCCATCACCTGCAAATAGTCGGCGTACGCCCAGTAGAACTCCAACATGGTAAATTCGGGGTTGTGCGAGCGATCCACGCCTTCGTTGCGGAAATCGCGTCCAATTTCGTACACCCGCTCCAGGTTGCCCACCAGCAGGCGTTTGAGGTACAGCTCAAACGAGATGCGCAGAAACAGGTCTTGCTTCAACTGGTTGTGATGGGTGGTGAAGGGGCGCGCCGCCGCCCCGCCGTAGATGGGCTGCAAGACCGGCGTTTCCACTTCAATAAAATCGTGATCGTCCATAAAGTTGCGCACCGCGCGGGTGATGGCGGCGCGGCGCTTAAACAGCGTGCGCACATCCGCGTTCACCGCCAGATCAGCGTAGCGTTGGCGATAGCGCACTTCCGGCTCGGATAGGGTAGCGTACTGCACCACCTCGCCGTCCACCACCTGGTCTTTGGCGGCGGGCAGGGGGGTGATGGCTTTTGCCAACATGCGGTAACTTAAGACTTTAAGGGTAATTTCACCGGTCTTGGTGCGGAACATCTCACCGCTGGCTTGCATAAAATCGCCCAGGTCGTACTCGCGGCTGAAAAGCTGCATGGCTTCGTCGCCCAGATCGTTCTGGCGGAAGAAGAGCTGGATGCGCCCAGAGCCGTCTTCGATATGGGCGAAGATAATCTTGCCCATCAGGCGCGTAGAACGCAGGCGTCCGGCCAGGGTCACGCTAATAGTTTGGCCGCCTTTTTCGGCTTCCTCAAAGGCCTCGACGGCCTGCAGGGCGGTGTGGGTGCGCTCGGCGCGGGTGGGGTAAGGCTCAATGCCCTGTTGGCGCAGGCGGTGAAGTTTTTCCAGCCGGTTTTGTTCAAGCTGCGTATAGTTCATAGTGGCCTCTCTCTGCCGCCCGAGATCGTTTGGTTTGTCCGGCGGCGGTGGTGCAAGTTAAAGGGTGAATAAAAACAAAAGCCCCGCGCTAAAGTTTTCAGCGCGGGGCGATAATCCATAGCCCCAGGTTAGCCCAACTTGACGATGCGCACGGTGAAACACCCATCGGGGGCGTCTACCGACACCGTTTCGCCGGCGCGGTGGCCCATCAAGGCGCGCCCTAAAGGCGATTCGTTTGAAATACGCCCTTCGCGCGGGTTTGCCTCGGCTGGGCCGACAATGGTGTAATGCTCCGGCTCCTCATCGCCTTCCTGGATGGTCACTTTCGATGCAATTTGTATCACATCCGATTTAACCGAATCTTCAACCACGCGGGCATTGGCCAGCAGCATTTCCAGATCCATAATGCGGCCTTCAAGAAACGCCTGGTCGTTTTTAGCGGCTTCGTATTCGGCGTCTTCGATTAGCTCGCCGCCTTCCATGGCTTCATGTAAGCGATCGGCCACTTCCTGACGCTTGGTGGTGCGTAAGTAATCGAGTTCTTCTTGTAACTTCTGATATCCCTGACGGGTCAGGTATGACGGAGGCATTTTTCCTACCCCTAAGACTATTTTCTTGATAAAAAAATCACTCCCAACGGAGCGAAGTAACGGAACACCCTTAAAAGTGACGGGGACTTTTGGCGAATACTGGGGGGGTCTCGGCCCGTATCCGTTGCGGCGCTATTTTAGCATACAATTTGCATAACTGCAAGCTTGTACGCACAAATTTTGAAGCAAAAAGGAACGATTCGGCCTAGTCGTCTGCTATTTTGCCGGCGGAACGGCCTGCCATAACTGAGCCGCCCCCCAGCGGGCATAATAATCGCGCAGCGCGGCGCGCATGGCCGCATCGCTGGGCCAAAAGGAGCTGATTTGCGAAGCGTGGGCGGCCACGGCGTGGCCCCAGGCGTCGAGAGCCGCGTCGCTAAGCGTAAAACGGTGCGCTTGCGCCCCGGTCGGCAGGCGCGCCGCCACGTCGGGGTCGCTTTGATCGACATAGGGGTAATCGGCGTAGTACAGCAGGCCCGTGGGGACAGCCAACTCGGCGGCGGCGCGCCCCAGTTGGTGGTCTACATGGTTGCCCAGCGCCAAAGGGGCCGCCACCCTGGCCCCCGGCGGAATGCGGTTCGCCAGTTGGGCGGCCACCTGCTGCACCAGGGGCGCTTCTTGGGGGTGCAGCGGGCCAAAAATGGACTCGCGGCTGGGGTAGAGATAGGCCCCATCCGCGCCGGTGCGGTAGATGCAGTCGGGCAGATCGAGCCAGTCCAGCCCGGCCCCCATGCGCCGGCACGAGAGCCGGTCTTCAGCCCGGCGCAGCGCCACCGCCTGCGCCTCGCCCAACTGCCAGCGGTTGTGCAGTTCTTCGGCGAAGGGCGAGTAGGGGCCAGGGGGCATATCGCCGGCGCAGATCGTCCAAACTTCCACCCTATCGCCCTGCTGCGTCAGCTGCCAGATCAAACCACCACAAGAAAACGCCGCGTCGTCAAAATGGGGGGAAATAAAGATCCAATTCATAGGCCAGTTTTACCACAAAGCGCTCTTTTTGATTAGAATTGAAGGGATGGGACGCGAACAAACCTACCGCCTGCGGGTGATCCTGGTGGTCGCCATTCTTGCCAGCCTGCCTTGTTACTGCCTGGGCTATGTGGTGGTTCAGATCGCCCAAGCGCAGAGCGGTCGCCCCACCGCTAGCCCCACCGCCATGCGCACATCCTTCACCACTCCCAACGCCACGGCCACCTTCAGACTGCCGCCCAGCTTCACGCCGCTGCCCAGCTTTACTGCTCCAGCCAGCGCCACCCTGCCGTCCAGCCCAACCGCACCGCCTCCAACCGCCACCATCTTCCTGACCTGGACAGCTTTGCCAACCTGGACGCCGCTACCGCCCACCGCCACGCCGGCGCCGCCCACGGCTACGGCCACCCTGCCGCCTCCACCCACAATCACCCTGCCGCCCCCACCCACCGACACCCCCATAACACCGCCGCCATCCGCTACCACCACGCCGGAACCTGCCCAGGGTGAAAATTAAAACTCTCCAGGTTAAGGGTACGGTAAAATACCGGCGCCCCAAACGAAGGCGGCTGGCTCTTGAAATAGACCTCTGCCGGCGTTCGGTAGCCCAGTGACTGGTGCAAGCGCTCTTGATTATAAAAGGACAGATACTCAGCTAAGCCCTGGCGAGTTTCACGCGGTGAAACATAGTCGCGCATAGACACGTTTTCGTACTTGATCGTGCGCCACAGTCGCTCGGTGAAGATATTATCCAGCGCCCGGCCTTTGCCATCCATGCTGATCTTTAT
Organism: uncultured Anaerolinea sp.; assembly: GCA_964531975.1. Lineage (GTDB taxonomy): Bacteria > Chloroflexota > Anaerolineae > Anaerolineales > UBA4823 > RBG-16-57-11. Next base: position 30,654 of record CAZHFU010000004.1, read on the forward strand.
CCCAGCCGCCATCAGCTTTTCGGTGTACTGAGGGCTGGTGAAGTGGCTGCCCTAATCGCTGTTCCAGATAACTGGGTGTGCGGTGCTCAACGCCTGATCCACGGCTCTCAGCACGAACGGCATTTCCAGGGTTTGGTCCACCTGCCAACTGACGACATAGCGTGAAAACCAATCCAGTACCGCTACCAGGTACATCCAGCCGCCTCGCAGCCGGATATAGGTGATATCAATGCCCCATACCTGGTTGGGCCGGCAGATTTCCAGCCCTCGCAACAGATAGGGGTACACCTTATGCGCCGCAGCGCGCTTGCTTAGGTTCGGGCCAGGCGAGATGCCTGCAATCCCCATCTTTCGCATATAGCGCTGCACAGTAGGGCGCGATATGGCATGCCCTTCTCGGCACAATTGAGCTGCGATCCGCCGGGAGCCGTAATAAGGATGATCTGTATAGATCTTATCGATGCGGTGTTTGAAGGCAATTTCTTCTGCCGTTGGCCCATCCGGTTGGTAGTAGATGTGACTGCGGTTCAACCCGATCAACTCGGCCTGTACACTGACCGGCAGCTCCGGGTTATCCCGCTCGATCCATTGGTAACGTTCACTTCTCGATGTAGTTGAGACCAGATTTTTTTTGGAGCCAGGTTAGCTGGGTAGTCAACCGGCCAATCTCGGCATACAACTCCTGAAGCTCTTGCTCATGGGTCGCCTTCAACGCTTTCTCCGTCTTGCGTTCGTCATCGAACAGCTTTGGCAACCCATCCAGAGCCTGAGCTTTCCACTTGTATAACTGGTTTGGGTGGATGCCATACTCAGAGGCAATCTGCGCGATCGGACGCTCTTCTTTCAGTATTTCCAGGACGATCTGGGCCTTCTGTTGGGCAGTGTAACGCTTCTTCATCTGCACAGTGTACCACCTTAACTTGGCCCTTTTTTTGTCCGAATTTACTTTACCACTCAAGTTCGAAGATCGCTACTCCGAACCTGCACCCTACGTGGATTTGGAGGATCGCGCCAGGCCTGTTGCCCGCCAACTGGTCGAAGCGCTGCGCCTGCCCACGCCGGATACCCGCCCCGAGCCGCATGAAAGCCTGGGACGTTACAGCTTCCGCCAGGAGGCCCGCACCCCGGAAACGCCGCACCTGCTGGCGCAATCCATCGCCGAAGACCCGCGTGACCTGGCGCTCTACCTGCTGGTGGACCGCTTCGGTTCAATGCGTGACTGCGATATCCAGGTGCGCCTGGCGCTGATGAGCCTGTACCTGGCCGCGATGGAACTCGAAATCCCGACATGCCTGGCCTTCTTCGGGGCGCACTCCGATTTCGATCGCGAACGCGTCCTGGAAGCGGCCCCACTGACGGTGCGCTCTTCTGAGACGGTCAAGGCGCTGATCGCCGGGTTCACTGGGAGAACACACTACGAGTTCCTGGACTGGGGCTTGAAGCTGGCCGAAACGGCCTTGCAGAACTGCCCGCAGCGCCGGAAATTCATCGTTGTGCTGCACGATGGCGACCCGGTATATGAAGGCGCAGAAGGCAATGATCTGACGCTCAGTCACACGCACATTCGCCGCCTGGAACGCGCCGGGATTACGGTCATCGGCATTTACCTGGGCGATGATAGTGAGTTGATCGTAAAGCTCAAACGGCTTTTCCCCCACCTGATCATCAGTTCCAACAACGACTTACCTGACAAACTCGGCAATTTGCTGAAGAGTCTGGCTTGATTCAAAATTGATACGCATGGAAGGCAACATCCTTGCCTCCCAAGATTTTTTACCACTCTTATTCACTATGGCACAGGATAAGGTGATGATGAAGATGTACTAGAGTCCATTGGCGCCGGATAAGGGTTCTGATAGAGATTTAGCATCTGGTTTGCTCCTGAACCCAAGTTCTTTATAACTAAGGGCAGATAAAGCTCATAATATCCATCTATCCGATCTATGTGGACAAATCGATAAACCATATCAGGATATGCGTAGATATAGTTCGTATAAGGGTAATCATCTACATCCACTGAATGTGCAGCCACAAAGTGATACCGGTTGTATTGACCTAAATATAAAGTTCTCACAATAATTGCGCCGTGATCCCATACCTCGTCGTTCGGGTCTGGCGTTCCCTGTTGATTAACCTTCCAGTTATACTGAACCAAATCTCCCTCATAGGCCTCATAGGGCTCCACATCACATCCTTCAGGACCCGAATCCCATAGATTAATTTCATAGGCGTTTGTAATGAAACTATGCATCCTTTCTACGTTAACCCAAGCCGCGGCTCGATCACTCGTGCTGTAATAATACCATCCATTTTTGCCTATCCCGTGTTCGCCACCAAAGGCCATCTTAGCATTACTTCCCTCATGTATGGCTTGAGATATAAAATTAGTACAATCACCACCTTCAGAAGTAAAGTCGTGATAAGGAGGATCATTATAGGGTGGGGTGGCAGTTGCCCATAGATGTGCATAAGCTATAGCACCATCACGATTGTAAGGGTGCGTTGATTGATCTTCTGGTAATGATGGGCACAGAACAGAAACATTCTGAGCGCCATCTTCATTTGTCAGTGTGGCTTGTGGCTCTTCTATTGAGCCCGGCAGTTCCATTGAACTGGGGAGCATCTCTTGTAATAGTTCCTCTTTGGACATTTTTGTGGTTGTAATCAAACGCCACAAATAGTCTTCATAGTTATCAGAGACAATCCTCCAACCATCTTCCCCTTTTTGCAGAACTATCGTATGTTGTAAATTCCGCATAGCCGACACTATAGGCTTATCACCAGAAATTTCCTCGGAGATTTGAAATATTACATCATGTCCTTCAGTAACGGACACCGTCGCTATCTGAGAGAACGTGTTTATCGATATCTTCTTGAAATCCAAGAAGTATTTGTACTGCGAATATCCAAGATGATATAGCTTTGCATGATGGATTTCAACTTCTAATTTGTCTGACTCTGAACGTAGAAAAGAACATCCACGAGAGGACCTGTCAATCAGTTTCCCCAAATCTTCCAACTTCAAATTGTGTAAGGAACGATAGCGGGTTTCAAAATAGGCTTTGATTATTCCTTCAATTTCTTGCTGTTCTTGAGGATTGGCTGACTCTTGGCTAACTACTGCACGGGCTTGCACTGTCCAGAAAACCAAGACCACTGTTGCGAATATAACCACCGCGATGGCTAGAAGCAAACGTTTCGCCTTCATCATAGAAAAATCCTCTGCTTCTTTCCTTTTTGTTATGCTATGCAATTTGTATTGACATTACTCCGGATGCAAATGCTCAACATGCATAAGAACATCTCATCAGGGCGCTATCCCTGTTGCCCACTTATCTATTTTCCAGATACCACTTTCCTGTATTATTGCTACGTAAAAAGATTGTTCACCATTTGGCACGGAACCAGACCAACCTTCTTCGCCTTCAGCATAAATCGTCACAGAAAACCACTTGCGGTTTTTCGGATCTGGCGTAGATCGGAGCGGGTTAGCCCGAAGATTAAAGGGGCGAATGGAAATAATCTTGACGATTTTGAAAGAATCCTTTTGGTACTTTATGTAGTCTTGTAAGGGGTATGCCTGTGCAGAGGAACTTAGTAGGAGATAAGCCTCTTCGTATAGACCCTGCCCCAAAAAAGTATAATACTGGGTAATTGTGATAATGCCATCGTAATATGCTGTATCTAGATCGGGTAGAGGTCCTTGGGGGATAGAAGAAACTGGTTCTGAGAGTTCAGTAGCGGTTGCCTGAATAATTTGGGGCGCTGCCACCACTTGGGTGACAATTTCAGTAACTTCAACAGTTTGAGGAACCAATCGAGTAACTTCGACCGTTTGCTTCACACTATCGCAAGCAGTGAACACAAACGCAAGCAGCAGACTTAAGACAAGTATTAATATTTTTACCTTCATAATTCGCTCTCTCTCGCCAGACTAATTGAAAGCCCGTCAAATGAGTGTTTCAGGGAAGGTCGTCAATTATCACGAAAAATTATAGCATGGTTGTGAAGAAAAACACGATTGGCATCTCTCGCACTGTTAAGAAAGAAACCAACCTTATCCTATTTTCCACCAATGTTCGATCTCGTTTACTGAACTCTAGTTATCGCTGCCAGCAAGTTCAAGGAGAAGGTTATACTCCGGTCTTGGCCGGTGAAGTAAGCAGGCTTCAGCGGTGAGGGCCGGAGTTTTCTAAATCCCCACCCTCCACATTTCAATCAACTGGAGGCACGTCCATGATGGACTAAGGTGGTAAAGGCTTTTCGACAAAAAAAGGTCAAATTTCAAGGTGGATTCTCCTTTCTGAATTCTTTAACATTTCACTTCGCTTTTCGAACCTTAAAAAACTCACAATGCCATCGCCAGCCACATGATACAATCTTCATGCTATCGCGGAGGGTAGGGGCAACGCTGGCGAGCGACCCCGAGCGCTGACGGTAGTGGCCGACGGCTGGGCAGGGAAAGCTGCATGTGAAGTGCATCCTTTCCCTGCTCGCTTCGTTTTTTCCCGCCCAGCCGGAGGCCCATAAAGCGCTAAACGCATTGACTTGCTCATCCCGCGACCTGGCTCTTGAAATAGACCTCTGCCGGCGTTCGGTAGCCCAGTGACTGGTGCAAGCGCTCTTGATTATAAAAGGACAGATACTCAGCTAAGCCCTGGCGAGTTTCACGCGGTGAAACATAGTCGCGCATAGACACGTTTTCGTACTTGATCGTGCGCCACAGTCGCTCGGTGAAGATATTATCCAGCGCCCGGCCTTTGCCATCCATGCTGATCTTTATCCCAGCCGCCATCAGCTTTTCGGTGTACTGAGGGCTGGTGAAGTGGCTGCCCTAATCGCTGTTCCAGATAACTGGGTGTGCGGTGCTCAACGCCTGATCCACGGCTCTCAGCACGAACGGCATTTCCAGGGTTTGGTCCACCTGCCAACTGACGACATAGCGTGAAAACCAATCCAGTACCGCTACCAGGTACATCCAGCCGCCTCGCAGCCGGATATAGGTGATATCAATGCCCCATACCTGGTTGGGCCGGCAGATTTCCAGCCCTCGCAACAGATAGGGGTACACCTTATGCGCCGCAGCGCGCTTGCTTAGGTTCGGGCCAGGCGAGATGCCTGCAATCCCCATCTTTCGCATATAGCGCTGCACAGTAGGGCGCGATATGGCATGCCCTTCTCGGCACAATTGAGCTGCGATCCGCCGGGAGCCGTAATAAGGATGATCTGTATAGATCTTATCGATGCGGTGTTTGAAGGCAATTTCTTCTGCCGTTGGCCCATCCGGTTGGTAGTAGATGTGACTGCGGTTCAACCCGATCAACTCGGCCTGTACACTGACCGGCAGCTCCGGGTTATCCCGCTCGATCCATTGGTAACGTTCACTTCTCGATGTAGTTGAGACCAGATTTTTTTTGGAGCCAGGTTAGCTGGGTAGTCAACCGGCCAATCTCGGCATACAACTCCTGAAGCTCTTGCTCATGGGTCGCCTTCAACGCTTTCTCCGTCTTGCGTTCGTCATCGAACAGCTTTGGCAACCCATCCAGAGCCTGAGCTTTCCACTTGTATAACTGGTTTGGGTGGATGCCATACTCAGATGTCAAGGGCGGAATAAAAAGGGTTCTGACCCACTTTGTGTGAAAGACCGCGTTACCTAGCAGAAGTAATTTGTTTTCATTGCTTAAAAGTGCGTTTTCGTCATGAATTTCGCCCAAAATCATGTGATTACCCGAAGCCGCAGCCATGATTCACATAAATTGGGTCAGACCCCTTTTCAAACCGCGATTTTAGTGACTTATATCACCGGCAATGACAAGGGGTTGAGCGTTCTTTGCGAAACCCCTTGACAGGGTGGCCGGAGGGATAAAATCGCCGGCTGGAAGCGGTTCACCGGGGCCGACATGCCCCCTAATCTTTCAGGATGAGTTGTTTCAAATCATTGACACATACCGGTTCTCCAAATTCGGGCTTCGGACCGAGGGGAAAATTAATCGGGATTTCATCACTACCAATGAGGGTGCCATCTATAGATAAGTGACGAACCCAATATCTTTGGGGAATGGGCCCTGTTCCAGTTTCAAGTAAAAACAATTCATTGTCTTTGGCGCGCAAATCTCTGACCGTCTTAATTCCTAGTTTTTCAAGTTCTATAGTATTCAACAATTTCCCTGCCTGATCATAATGAAACAGGCAATTACTCACGGGATCTGCAATCATGAAACTACCATCGGGAAGAACAGCAATCGCATTTGGTCCAACGATTGCTGTATCACCTCCTCCTAAATATCTAATTGGATTACCTGGGCCAACCGAAATGCTGAATATAGTTTCATAAAAATCTCCCATCTGTTGATTGACCCTTTGTTTGATGATGGGAAAAGGTGATGTGGTAGGAGTAGATGTTGGAGATGATGTAGGAAATGCAGTGATTGTAGGGGTCGGCGCCATTACCGTGGGAGATGTTACGATAGTGGGTGTTTCTACCACCTGGGTCGATGTTACCGATGGTACTGAGCGTGACTGTAATGTTGGTAAGACCACGGTCGTAACATTCTGAGATTGACAGGCTGTCAGGAGCAGTATTACAAAAATGGAGTAATAGACCTTTTTTGTCATCTTCCACCTTCATCAGAAATCAACATGGGGACTTTCACAAAATGTCGGGGCCGTGTTCTCAACGGGTTATGGATTTGGATAAGGATTTTGGAGTTCGTAGGAATTTTGAAGTGGAAAAGGATATGGATTCGGGGATACGTTTTCCTGTTCGAATAATGCATCTGATCTACTGATCATCGGCAAGTGCAACAATTGACACGCTAATTGGTAACGCCTGGGATTATAAGCTGAAAGGGTATCAAAGCGTCGGAATGTGAAATCTACCCCATATGCATCAGTAGTTATTGTAGATTCATATCCATACATACCTTGCCCACTGCCATCGTTACCAAACATAACAAAAATGACCGTATGCCTCGGAGTTGTACTGCATCTATTCACAATATCCCCTGGTTGTAATTTGTAGAAAGCACCTACACCTAGCGGATCGGAGATTGTTTCCAATGAGCATGTGCCAAATTTATCTGCCAAATCCCATGCTCTGCTAACCAGACCAGAACAATCTATTCCCCTAGCACAATTTGAATTTGGATCATCGATATCACCTGCAAAAAAATGGTTGTAAGGCAGGCTCATAAAGTCCTCATAATCCACTATGGTGTCCCACATGTTCCAAGCATAAGGAACACTTGAATAGTTACCTGGAATGGTCAAATTAGGTGGTTTAGTACGAGTATCGCATTCATGACTCGGATCATTGATGTGATACGAATCGAGGTTGGTTATGTTATTGTAATACTCTGAGGCTACCGAAAGCATCGCCGAGCGAGATCGACAAGGCTCGGTAGTATCTAACCACCTTGGGGCAGTTTCGTTTTCCTCTTCTCCTTCTGGTGTTGCTAATATGGGAGAGAGCGTAGTACCAAAGGTTAATTTCTGAACTTCCCCGTGGTCTATCTTCGTTATTAGAGTATAAACTTTACCATCTGGGCCAACAGCAATGCTGTGTAATACAGGTATATATTGGTCTACCAGTGGAATACGAGCCATTCCTGTTAGATTGCCAAAAGCATCATAGCGATAAACCTTCTGATCTACCTGAATTGCTCCGTTTATAACCATTTCTTGTACTTCAACAAGAAAACTGCCATCCGTATTTATATGCAGGATGCTTAAGCTGCCCAGATTATTGGCTACATTCACGTTAATTTGCATGTTCCCAACTGAAATATAGCCGTGAGATGAATCTTTGGCAGACTTCAAATTGCCGGGCTGAAAAGAATATGCCTTTCCAAGGAATTCATAGCCGTCAAGAGTCTCTTGTTTGATTTCGTTTGAAGGGGAAATAAATCGCGTAACTTTTATACCTCCCTCTTGTTCCACGAGGATACTGCCATCATTTCCAAGAGCGATTCCGGTTAATCCATCTTTTCGATGAAAACCTTCTGGCAAAATGTAAGTGTCAAGGACTTTTCCATGCTGAGATCGGCTCAGTCAAAGGCATCGGTCCACAAACTGCTGTGCGCTTGAAAGCAGCCCTGGCGCTGGGCAAGAAGCTCAACCAGGGAGATGAAGATCGCCCTCCGCCACCAACACCCCGGAACCTCCCCCAACCGACACGCCCAACCCGTAGTGGTGTTATAATTTCCCCACCTCACCAAGTAGGGAGTGTTGACGCGGAACTCACATGAATGATTTGATTCCTTTTCTGAAAGATCTCTTGCGCGCCCCTGGCCTTTCGGGCTACGAATCGGGGGTGCGCCCTATTATCGAAAACGCCTGGCGCCCGCTGGCCGACGAAATTTACCTCAGCCGTTTAGGCAGCTTACACGCCCTCAAGCGCGGCAGTGGGCCAGACCCGCGCCCCAGCTTGCTGTTAGCCGCCCACATGGACGCCATCGGCCTGATGGTCACCGGCCTGGTGGATGGTTGGCTGCGCCTGGGGCCAATCGGCGGGCTGGATGCACGCGTGCTGCCAGGCCAGTTGGTGACTGTGCATGGCCGCCAAGACCTGCCCGGCGTGATTGTGCAGCCTCCCACCACCCTGCTGCCCAACGACGTTGCCGACGAGGCCGTGCCGTTAGAATATCTGCTGGTAGACGTGGGCCTGCTGCCGCGCCAGGTTGAAACCCTGGTGCGGGTGGGCGACCTGGTATCTTTTGCTCAGCCGCCAATCGACCTGGGCAGCGAGCTGCTCGCGGGCCATTCATTGGATAATCGCGCCTCGGTGGCGGCTGTAACAACCTGCCTGGAACTGCTGCAAAGCCACCCTCCCTACTGGGATGTGTGGGCTGCCGCCACCGCCCAAGAAGAAGAGACCCTGGGCGGGGCGTTCACCTCCACCTACCAACTGCGCCCAAGCCTGGCGATTGCCATCGACGTGACTTTCGCCGAGGGGCCAGGCGCCAAGGACCATCGCACCTTCCCGCTCGGTAAGGGCGTCACCCTGGGGTGGGGGCCGAACATCCATCCTGGGCTGCACCGCGCCGTTAAAAAACTGGCCGAACGGCTGGAAATACCTTTCGCCATCGAAACGATGCCGCGCCATTCGGGAACCGACGCCTATGCTCTGCAAATCGTGGCCGAGGGTGTGCCCACGATGGTGATCGGCATTCCGCTGCGCTATATGCACACGCCGGTGGAAATGGTTTCGCTGAAGGATGTGCGCCGCGCCGGCCGCTTGTTGGCCGAGTTCGCCGCCAGCCTGGATGAAACCTTCATGGATCAGCTTACATGGGATGAATGAAATGAGCTATGATGCGCCGAAAATTGGAAATGCGCAATTGCGCCTCCTAGAATCGCTGTGTAATGCCGTGGCGGTTTCGGGCGATGAAGGCGAAGTCCGCAAGATTGTGCTGGAGCAGGTGCGCCCCCTGGCTGCCGAAGTTAAGGTGGACGCCCTGGGCAATGTGTTAGCTTTCCGCCCCGGGCAGGGCGAAAACCGCCTGCGCGTGATGGTGGCTGCTCACATGGACGAAGTGGGTTTTATGTTGGTGGATGATGACAATGACGGCATTTTTCGCTTCGAGTTGGTGGGCGGCATCGACACTCGCCAACTGGTCGGTAAACCGGTGCTGGTGGGCAAGCAGCATACCCCCGGCGTAATTGGGGCGCGCCCCATTCACCTTACCACCGCCGCAGAACGCCGCCACCCGATTTCAATCGAGAATTTGCGCATCGATGTGGGCGCAGAGAATGCCAAAAAGGTTAAAGTGGGCGATTGGGCCACGTTCGCCACACCGTTCACCCGCCTGGGGCCAAGCCTGCGGGCCAAAGCCCTGGATGACCGCCTGGGAGTGACCTGCCTGATTGAACTGCTGCGCAGCGCCCCCCCCAACATCGACCTGCAAGCCGCCTTCACGGTGCAGGAAGAGATCGGCCTGCGTGGCGCTCGCGTGGCAGCCTATGCCTTCGATCCCCAGGCCGCCTTTGTTCTAGACTGCACACCCGCCCACGACCTGCCTGGTTACGACACCGGCTACCCCGTAGATGAGCGCGATAGCGTGGAGCATTTTCGCTACAATACGCGCCTGGGGGCTGGGCCAGCCATCTACACCCAAGATAGCTCAACGCTGTCGGATCCCCGGCTGATCCGTCACCTGGCCCAAACCGGTGAGGCGCTGAACATCCCCTTCCAATTTCGCCAGCCGGGCGGGGGTGGCACCGACGCCGGCGCCATTCATAAAGCCCGCGCCGGAGTTCCCGCCGTTTCGCTGTCTACCCCTGGGCGCTATATGCACACCGCCGCCGGCCTGGTGCGGCTAGACGACTGGAAGAATCAGCTGGCGCTGATTCACGCCGCCCTAAGCCGCCTCTCGCCGGCTGTTTTCAATGAGGATCGATAATGAAAGCGTTAATTGAAAAACTCGTCGCTATTCCCGGCCCTTCGGGCTACGAACAAGCTATCCGCGCTGCGGTGCGGGCCGAAATCGAGGCCGTGGCCGATGAAGTCCGCGTAGACGCCCTGGGCAACCTGATCGCCCGCATGGGCCGCCGCGCCGAAAACGGCCAACGCATCCTGCTTTCGGCGCACATGGATGAAATTGGGGTCATCGCCACGCACATTGACGCCGGCGGCTTCGTGCGCTTCTTGCCCATCGGCGGCGTCAGTCCGCGCACATGCATCGGTGGGCGGGTGCGCTTTCTAAACGGGGCGCAAGGCGTAATTGGCCTGGAACGCCTGGCCGCCGATAAGAACCCGACCTTCGAGCACCTGTTCATCGACCTGGGCGCAGCCAACAAAAAGGCCTGCCCGGTAAACGTGGGCGATTTTGCGGTGTTCGAGCGCCCCCTGGTTGACCTGGGCGGGCGCATTATAAGCAAGGCCCTGGATGATCGCATCGGCGTGGCCGTGCTCATTGAGACTATGCGGCGGCTTCACGCCCAGGCTAACCCATCTCCGCACGAGTTATATTTTGTGTTCAGCGTGCAAGAAGAAGTGGGCTGCCGCGGCGCAGGCGCCGCTGCCTTCGGCGTGGAGCCAGATTTAGGCATCGCGATTGATGTGACTGGCTCGGGGGATACCCCGCGCGGCGGACGGATGGACACCTCCCTGGGCGGCGGCCCGGCCATCAAAGTGCGCGACCAGGGTATGATCGCCGACCCGCGTGTGGTGCGTTGGATGGTGAACGTGGCGCAAAAGGGGCGCATCCCCTATCAGCTAGAAGTGCTGCCCGCGGGCAGCACCGACGCCATGACCATCCAGCTCAGCCGCGCCGGTGTGCCCAGCGGGTGTGTTTCGGTCGTCACTCGCTACATTCATTCGCCGTCCGAAATGCTGGATCTGCAAGATGTTGAGGATACCGTCCGATTGGTGCAGGCCCTGCTCAACAGCCCCGCCAATTTAGATCAGGAATCTTAGTGCCCGATTCAACCCAAGATCGCCCACGCGTGACGAATAAGATGGGGCGCAGCCTGCGCGCCGGGCTGCGCCGCCTGATAAGCCTGGTAAGCCTGGCAAGTCTGGCGGCCTGCACATCGGCCCCGGGGGTAAGCCTACCCCCGGCTGCTTCCGCCACACCTCCGGCTGCGTCTGCGCCCACCCTGGCGGTGGAAACCGACGCGGCCACGCCCACCCCACCCGCCGGCATAACCCTGCGCGTATGGTTGCCGCCGCAGTTCGACCCCAAAGGCAACACGCCCGCCGCGTCGGTGCTGAACGCCCGCCTGAAACAGTTCCGCGCCCAGCGCCCCAATATCACCCTGGAGGTGCGGCTTAAGGCGGTTGCGGGCGCAGGCGGGTTGTTAGACGCGCTCACCACAGCCGGAGCCGCCGCCCCCGGCGCATTGCCCGACCTGGTGGCCCTGCCGCGCGACGTCCTCGAAGCCGCCGCCCTGAAAGGGATGCTGCACCCCTACAACGGGCTAACCAACACCCTGGAAGACAACGATTGGTTCGATTACGCCCGTAAGCTGGGCAAAATTCAGCAAGACCTGTACGGCCTGCCCTTCGCCGGCGACGCCCTGGCGCTGGCCTACCGCCCTACCCAGGTTGCCACGCCGCCCACGCAGTGGAGCGAGGTGATTACCCAAAGTAAACCGCTGGTATTCGCCGCAGCCGACCCCCAGGCGCGCTTCACCCTGGCGCTGTACCAATCGCTGGCGCCGGCGCTGCGCGACGATCAAGGCCGCCCGCGGCTGGATAACGCCCTGCTTACACAGGTTTTCACTTTCTATGCCCAATCGGAAAGCAGCCAGGCCATGCCTGAATGGCTAACCCAGTTGCAAACCGAAGACCAGGTGTGGCAAGCCTATCAACAAGGCCGGGCCGATATGGCGGTGGTTAGCGTGGGGCGGTATCTGACCATGCCCGAAAACGACGCCGCCCTGGCCGGGCTGCCCACGCTAGACGGTGCGCCTTTCACCCCGGCCGGCGGGTGGGTGTGGGGGCTGGCAGCGCGCAATGGCAGTCACCAGGCTGCCGCAATCGAGTTAGCCGAATATTTAACCGAGAGCCGTTTCCTGGCCGAATGGACCTCCGCCGCCGGCCTGCTGCCAACGCGCCCCAGCGCATTAAAGCAGTGGGAAAACCCATCTTTACGCGCAACCCTGGAAAACCTGGCGCGCAGCGCCCAAGTGTCGCCTCCCGTAGACGTGGCCGCCGCCCTGAGCGGCCCATTATGGCAGGCTGCCATGGAAGTGCTCAAAGGGCAGAGCGAACCCGCCGTGGCCGCGCAATCGGCCGCCGCAGGTCTCAATAATCCCTAACGACTGCGCAACCCATGCCGGAAAAATCAACCCTCTCCCCCCTCCAGCCGACGGCTCGCCAGGCCAGTTCAATGGAATGGGCGGCGCGCCTGGGCACGCACGCCCTGCTGATTGTGTTCATCTTCATCCTGGCGGCGGGGCTGCGCAGCTTTTATCAAAGCGCGGCGCTGATCTCGCCGCAGGGTGAGTTCCAATGGGCGGCCGCCGCCACCCCCACCAGCAGCCCGCAGCCCCTGGCGCTGCCGCCAGTCTCGTTGGCCGACGCCGCACCGCGCGCCGCGCGCTCGATCCAAGGGGTGCAGCGCGCCGCCGATCTGCACACCGATATCCCCTCACGTGGGCGCGCAGAGGCGGCTACCTACATCGTCCAGGCCGGCGATACGCTGTTCGGCATTTCCGCTAAGTTTGGCTTGCAGCCCGAAACCATTTTGTGGGCCAACCAGGAGACCCTGGGCGATAACCCTCACAGCCTGCGCCCTGGGCAAACCCTGAACATTCTGCCGGTGGACGGGGTCTATCATCGCTGGTCGGCTGGGGATGGGCTGAACGCGGTGGCCGAATTCTTCCATGTTACGCCCGACGCCATCGTCGATTTTCCAGGCAACCACCTCGACCGCGCCCTCCTGGGGGATTTCTCTTATCCAAACATCGAAGCCGGAACAATGCTGATCGTGCCGGGCGGGCGGCGCGAGTTTGTGAGTTGGAGCGCGCCGGTCATCCCGCTCGATAACCCAGGCGTGGCCAGAGTGTTAGGCCCGGGAGCATGCGAGAGCGTGGCAGCGGGTGCGGTGGGCGGCGGCGGCTTTATCTGGCCGGCGGCGAACCACTACCTTTCGGGCTTCGATTACTCGCCCGAGGCAAATCACCCCGGCATCGATATTGACGGCGACGAGGGCAGCGCCGTATACGCCGCCGATAACGGCGTGGTGGTGTACGCCGGATGGAATAATTGGGGTTATGGCAACGTGGTGGTGATTAACCACGGCAACGGATGGCAAACCCTTTACGCCCACCTGAGCGCCTATTACGTGGGCTGCGGCTCCAGCGTGTACCAGGGCAACAGCATTGCCGCCATGGGAACCACCGGCAACTCCACCGGCCCCCATCTACACTTCGAGATGATGTACAACGGGGTAAAAGTCAACCCACACGACTATATTCGCTAGGTCTACCACGGGCCAGGGCCGCGCCGCGCCGCGGTTTTCGCTATCCAGGCGGGCTTTAGCATCAGGCGCGGCGCGGTGAGCACGGCGCGCCCGCTTTATGCCGGCCAAGATGAGAGCGGCGCAGCTGCGCTTCACCCACCCGGGCGCGGATCAATCGCCGGGCTGCGCTTTTAGCCCGCTCAAGCCGAAACAGCCACAACACCGCATAAGAGCGGCGCAGCCGCGCTTCACCCAGCCGGGCGCGGATCAATCGCCGGGCTGCGCTTTTAGCCCGCTCAAGCCGAAACGGCCACAACACCGCAGGCTTAACTGGACGGGCGCGGCGCGGCCGCGCTATGCATTCGCTCACCCGCACTGCCCGCGTTTACAAGGAAGATGCCAGGAAGGGGACGAGCATCTCTTGCGAGTGTAAGCCGCCGTGCCGGCCCTGCAGCGGGTTGCGCTTACCCCCCCACCATAAATAAGCGTCGCCCAAGGCCAGCACCACGTCATCGCCCACCCGGTTGAATAGTTCCGGGTGGTGGGGGCCAGGGCCAAACAGCCCGGCTTCCATCGCATAAACCGAATCCAGGATCAGGAACTGGTTGGGCCAGGTGCGCCCGATATATTCATGCACCGCTTCTCTTTGCCCGGGGCGAATATACAAGAAGGCGAGCCGGTTTTCGCCTGTGGGAGAGATGTGCAAACGGCGCGTAAGGTGCGGATGATAGGCCAGGTTGTAATGATCGTCGGGGGGCGTGAGCAGCTGCCCGTGATCGGCAGTCAGGATCACCAGGGTATCGTCTCGCAAACTGTCGGGCAGAGCTTCAGCGAAAAACTTCTCAAATGCGTAGCTAAACAGGTGAAACTCGGCCACGGTGCGTTCGTCGTCGGGGCCGCAGATATGCCCCAGGTGATCCACCTCGCCCCAGTACACCCACAGGTACATGCGCTCATCGGGCTTGTCTTCGATCAGCCTACGCGCGTCGATCCACAGGTCGGCGGCGGTGTTGAAGGTGCGTATATCGGCTGCGCCCATAAACATGCGCGACAGCCCTGAATCAGCGATGGTGTGATGCTGCATGGCGTAAGTTCTTACGCCGGAGGCGTTCAAATGCACGCCCAATGTGGGAAAAGGCAAGTAGCTTTCGGGGTTGAATCCAGCCTGCCCGAGGCTGCCAGACGGGCCGCCGCGAAACGACATGGGGGAATGCTGAATCATATTCACCACCGCGCCGTATTCCTTCATCCACATTTCGTAGCCGGTCACGCCATGCTGCGCCGCCGGGCGCCCGCTCCACAACGCCGTGAGCGCAGCCGCGGTGGTGCTGGGCGAAATAGAGGTGATTGGGGCTAAAACACCGCTTTGGGCCAGCCTGCCCCACACCGGAGCCGTTCCATCGCCCATCCAGCGCTGCAGGCGGTGCAGCGCCAGGGCGTCCATCAAAATCACCATCACGCGCTGATAGCGCTGCGCCAGGCTGGTGGTGAGCGCCTCGTCCAGGGCCGGCATGAACAGGGTATCGGCCCCCAGCCAGCGGCAAACGCGGGAGGGGATGTTAATAATCGAACGCCCCTGGTAGGCGGGGACGACGAGATCGGACGGCAAATCCAGCCCGGGTAAGCGGGTCTGTTGGAGAACGGGCAGGTGGGTGGCGGTTATATCTGACATAGACAGAATTATAAAGGATAAAAACCGGTTTATAACAAGCCGAAGGGGGGAATAGGCAAGTTAGCGTCGTCCAAACCAACCGCCTTGATTAAGACGGTCGCGCCAGCCGCGCCCCATCGTGGGGGTGCGAGAATCATGTGGGGGCGGGTCTGAGACCCGCCCCCACAGAAGTTCAATTCATCGTGCGGTGGTTAGCCCGCGATTACTTGGGTGTTGCCGAGGTGTTGACCTTGCCGGAGATGATGTCGGCGGTCAGAGCGTCGAGTT